>DASXFF010000044.1:0-67181 GCA_036489735.1 Occallatibacter sp.
GGGTTGCGAAGCCGTGCCACGCACCTGCAGGTTTGCCGATCCATCGATGCTGAGCGTGCGGCTGACCAGGGCCACGTTGTTTGAAGAACGAACCGAGAGATTGAGCGCAATATTGTTGCTGAAGCCCTGCGATGGCGGCGCCTGCACGCCGCTCGAAAACTGATCGATGAAGTTATTGAGATCGAATGCGTTGGTAAAGGAAAGATCGGTCAGATTGATGTTCCCGCCGAGCATGGCGCTGGTTGTCGAGCCGGTGAGGCGGATGTTGCCGTCGACAGATTCGCGCATGCCCTGCGGATAAAGCACGCGCACGTCGTGAGCTGTGACACCAAAATCGAATTGGACGGACGGGCGGAGCGCCACGCCGCCCTGTGCGGTGAGTGTGCCACCGCCAACGCTGCCTTTGAATTGAGTGACGCTAATGCGATCTTTGCTCAGCGCGAACGTACCGTTGCAGTGTTCGAGGCCCACTGGCAGGTCAGGCGATGCCACTGAAGCGTCCACCAGATTGATCGTGCCTGCGACGTCAGGCCCATGAGCCGCGCCGTAGGAGTTCACGTTGAACTTTACCTGACCGGAGGTGCGGAGGTCGGGATCGAACAAATGCACAAGCTGGAGATCGACAGTGCCGAGGAGCATGAGCGACATGGACGCTCCACTCGCCGTCGGGATGCTTCCCTGGAATTGCAGGTTCGTATTAGTGCCAGTGATGGACGAGCGCTGCACATTGATAATGCCGTCCTTGTAATCAACATGAATAGGCGCCGCGGCGGCAAGCTGCACAGTGTTGCTGTAAGCAAGCTTGAGCGTCGGAATGGTGAGATGAGCCTCAAGTTGCTGTTTGTTCTTGAGTGGCCCATGGAGCGTAGCGTGAATCTCGGTCTGTCCGCTGATACCCGATGAATCGCCGGGTGCATACGCGGCAAGCAACGGACCAAGCTCGATGCTCTGCGTATCGAAAGATGCGTCGGCGGCGTAATCGCCCGTAAGCGCCACTTTGGCATTGGCCTTGATTGAAGATCCGACTGCCGAGGACGTGAGCTGTGCGGTCGCCTGGTGATCGGCAACCTTGGCTTGCAGACGAATGTCGGAAATGGTCGCCTGCTGATCGACGACCAGTTTGGGGATTTGCACGGTTGCATCGAGTTGCGGGTTATCGAATGTACCCTGCCCCTTTGCATTGATGCTAACGACACCGCTGAATTGGCCGCTCTCTTTGCCAAGACTTTGCAACTTGTCGAGATGGATACCCGACGAAGTTAGCTCTGCGGAGTAAGTCCGGTTATTCGGGCTCACGGTCACCTTGGCATCGATATCTCCGGCAGGAGTAGAAACGGACAGCTTGGTGTGGGCCTCCGCGCCGCTGCCATCGAATTCAACATGCGCGGACGAGATGGGCTCGTCATAAGCGACAGCCTTAGTGAGCGTAATCGATCCGTTCCCTCTGGGTGCCATCACGCTGCCATCCAAGGTGATGTTAGCAGCCAGATCGCCTGTCACAGGGATTTGCTCGCCAGCCAACTTGGTCAGTTGCGCGATGTCGAGCTGAGACGCGTTGAGCTGCAGGTGAATAGGATTGGTTTTCAAGAAGGACCAGTGATTGAGTTGAACGCTCGCACTGAGCGTGAGGTGGCCCTGCGCAGCGGGATCAAGCTCCGCGTTTTGCAGGCTCACATTTGAGGGACTGGCTTCGACCCCCGTGCGGATCAGCTTCCACGAGGATCCATGAATTTGAAGATTCTGCGCCTTGAGCTGGCCGGTCAGATGTGGCGCCGCAGTCGATCCACTGACAACAACGTTGAATGTGGCCGTCCCCGCAAGACCGAGCGGCTGCAAGGTTTGGCCTGGCTCCGGTGCACGGAAGAGATCGGCGATGGTTTCGAGCTCACGAAGATCATTGGTCTGAAGTTGAATCGCCAGGCTCGAACTCTTGCTGACGGTCCCGTTCAAATTCACGGTAGTCTGCGGGGTGCGGAAGTAGCTGCCGGCGAGCGCCAACTCCTGCGACTTACCCATATAAGTCGCGTGCAATGCACCATCAATTGGAACCGGGGCCACACTGGGCGTGCCGTTAACAGCGCCCGCGACCGGCACCGGTTGCGCGGATGCTTGCTGCGGCGGTGCATTCGGCGAGGAGGGCTGAACACCCTGTCCGTTGAGATTGGCGTTCACGGTTGCATCGGCGTGCGCGACGAGGTCGGCAAATGTTTTACCCCACGTAGCGTTGGCCGTTGCATTCAACACTCCCGCGACGGCTACTCGCTGCCTGGATGCGGGCGCGCTCATCGTACTCAGGTTTGCCAGCGAAATTCCGCGGAGCACGGCATTGAACTGCGAGTGCGAGTCTCCGCCAATGCTCTTCATCGTTCCCTGGGCCAGAACTTCGCCGCCGAGAAGGCCGGCGCGAAAATCGCGCAAGGTTGCGTCGCCGTTCGCAAGCGAATAATGGGCGGCGATATTTGAGATTTCCGTGCGTATCGCAGCCGTTTTCGCAACGAGCCTGCGGCTGCTGAGGTCACCATTTACAACCAGCCTCTGAAGGACCGTGCGGCCAACGGCAGATTGGTATTGCGCGTTGCCTGAAAGCGAGACAAGACCAGCGGGAATCGATGGGGCGCCCAGAATCGATGCCAACTGCTGCCCGTCGACAACACACACGTACTGAGCCTGCACCACTGGCGCGCTGTAGTTCTGCAGCGTGGCCGTGAGGACAAGCTGAGTGTTGCCGCTTTGAACCTTCAATGGCGAAAGATGGAAAGTGGTTGGAGTCGCATCGAATTGAATGCTCAGGGCATGAGCAGGCGCCTGATTGCCTGCATAATTCAATTGCCCTTCGGTGTAAGAAAGCGTACCGGAATACTTTGTAAGTAAGCTGTTGAACGTCGCTTCGAACTGGACATCGCTGAGGTCGACGGCGAGCGAGCTGGGCCGATCGTTGTAGAGAACCGCGCCGTTGGCCAGCACTGCGTGGCGAATGCCAAGATCGAAAATAGACGTGTTACTGCTCGAGTTACTGCTGCTCTTGAAGGTCGGAAGGTTAGAGACACCGTTTTTGTCCACGAAAATCTGAACGACGGGGCTGTCGATGCGGATGCTGTCGAAGTACCATTTGCGCCCGAATATGGAAACGATGCGTACCCCGGCCTCGGCATGTTGAACCTGAAGCAACGGAGGATTGGGATGCAGTCCCGCTCCTTCGACAGTAAGTCCGTAGAGATCGACGCTCAGCGTGGAGAGATGCAAATTGAAGTTCTGGAGGCGAACGGCGACGCCGAGACTTTCCCCGGCTTCTTTTTCCATGAGGCGAATGAGATAAGCGTGCCCGCTCGAGCTGTTGACGAAGGCTGAGAGAGCCATCGCTCCGAGCAAGATAGGCGCGACAATCAACACAGCGGCTGCCTTGGCGATCGCCAGCAATCTGCGCCGGCTCAGCCAAGACCGATGTTCGAAAGGACCGGAAGATGACGATTCTGGGTCCATAGCCACTCTCCTCAAAATGCCTGACCGACCGTGATGAAGTATTGCGTTGAACTGACGCCGGGAACCGGGTTGAGGTTATGCCCCAGGTCAATGCGGATAGGCCCAACGGGCGTGGCATAACGCAATCCGATTCCGACACTATTCGAATAGAGCGAAGTGAAATCGTGAAAGCCGATCCGGGGAAACACATTTCCGCCGTCGTAAAAGGGTACGATGCTGAGCCCTTTCTTGATTGGAAGCGGAATGCGCGGTTCGAGATTGATGACCAATAATTCATTGCCGCCGCTGGGCACATTGATCTGCGGACAGTTTGGAGCGGTCTGGCCGGAGCTGCAAACATAAATGTTGCGCTGCGGTCCCGCGCCGTCCAGCGGAAAACCGCGTAGCGAGTCTCCGCCCCCGGTGAAGAACGATTCACTCAGCGGCACACGGCTGCCGGCAATCGGTTGCGCCATTCCGATTCGGATGCTGCCGGCCCATACGATGTGATGGAATTTTTCCTTGTAGATCGCGACCTGCGAGGTCAACTTCGAGAAATCGACGCTGCCGCCCAGTTTACTCGAATTCAGATCGACTTCCAGCGAGTCGAGCATCCCTCGGTGCTCATCCACAACGCTGTCGCGCGTGTCGCGAGTAAGGTTCGCGCCAAAGCCGGAGAGGCGCACGTGTTGATCGTCGGTGGGCACCAACTCGGGAATCTCGATGCGCGTCAGATCGGTTTTGCCGTAGCTGTATTTGACGAAAAAGAGATTTTTCTTCGCGCTGTCGATATACCGCTGGATCTGATAGCTGGCGGTCTCGAGCTGAGAGGAGAAGATCGGATTCTCTTCGTCGCGCTCAAACGATGCGGAGACAGTGGATTTCCAGGATGTCCAGTGAAAAATCGGATCGATGTAGTACGCGGCGGCTCGTTGGTCAAGGCGTCCGGCGAATGCCGTGAGCGAAAGCTGTTCGTCCTTGCCGCGCACGTTGTTGCGTGTGTACTGCACCGAACCGCGCGGGCCATAGAAAGTGACCTGGTCGGTTTTGAAGCTCGAGGGCAGACCGAGAGGCGGAAGGTTAGGCAGCGCGACGGTTCCCGATGGAATGCTGCCTCCGCGGTTGATGACCTCGACGCCGAAACTATACGTAAACTCATTGCGCTTGGCCTCGTGCACCTTTACAAGGACGTCTTCTGTGGTTTGCGTTGTGATCTCGGTTTTGGGATCGACCTCGGCCCAGTCGAAGACGCCGGTGTGGTCATAGAGGTTGCTGTCGGCTTTCAGCAGGCTCGTTTCGGTGAGAGGCTTGTCGGGCTTGATAGAAGAGATGTCTTTGTCGATAAGGCGTTGCTGGGTGTGCACGCGGCCCAGCGTTAGTGTCTCGCCGGTAAAAACACGGGGACCCTCGTAAATATGGTAGACAACATTGATATGATGCGGATCGTCCTTTGAGACTTCGGTCGCAGTTTCGCGGAAGCTCGAAGTGAGATATCCGGCCTTCAGGTAGTTGGCGACGATGGAGGCGCGATCGGATTCAACATTCAACTGTGAATAGGGTTGGCCTGCTGTCACCTTGAGCCCATTGGGTGCAAACTGCGACTCCGGAAGTGTCGTGGCGCCTTCGATGGCGAGTGCATTAACGACGTCGCGCGGTCCCTCGGTGATGTGAAATTGAATATGGATGTCGCCGTCGTGGCGCACCACCGAAGATGTCACCTCGACACTGCTAAATCCCTGCGACTTGTAAACGGCGGTTAAATTCTTCACGCTGGTGCGCACCAGCTGATCGCTGAATTGTCCACGCGAAAAGAAATGCTGTTTATGAACGACAATTTGAGGTTCAAGGTCGGCAGCTTTTAACTGCAATTCACCGCTGATGCCTACGCCGGTGATTTTGTGTTTCTTCTCTGTGGTCACGTGATAGGTGACCGTCTGGTGATCCGGCCCCTTCGTTAAGTCCGAAGCGACTTTTACGTCGTAGAAGCCTTTCTTCTGGTAGTAGGAGATAAGCGCTTGCTCGCCTTCCTGCACAATCTCGTCATCCACACCGACTCCCTGATACTCGGGCAGCAGCGCCTTCTTCGTCCACGGCCAGAGATGCACGCCGGCAATCACAACTTGCGTTTTGGCGCCGGGCTGAACTTTGAAGTGGATGTCGGCTCGTCCGGTATCGGCATGAAATTCCGCGCCCGCAAGTTTGACCTGTGCGGCAAGGAATCCCTCCTTCTCCAAACGGGATTGCACATACTGGGTCGCCTTGTTCAGGGTTGAGCGGTGATACGTCTTACCTTTACGAATTGCGGCTCCGCGAAACCGAGCAGCCAGTGTCGTCAGGCGATGCTCCAGCTCCGCGGATTCGGCGGTAGGAAGACCTTCGACGTCGATGTCTCCAAACTTCGCCTGCCGGCCTAGATTGGTATGAAACACCACATTCACGAGTCCGTGTTGCTGGTCAACTTGGAGATCCGTCGAGACCTGAACCTGAAAAAAACCCTCCTGCTGAAAGAACTTCGCCAAGAATTGGCGGTCGTGCTCAATCTCCGTTGCGTTATAGGGAGACTGGCTTTGATAGTTGACGACCTGCAGGAGCCGCGAATAAGCAAACCGCTCAGCTCCTGGAAATTCAAAAACGCCGTAGTAGACCGCCGGCTCGAGAACGAACGAGACACGAACTCCTTCGGCATCGGGTTCAACATCAACGTGCACGTCCTGGAAATGGCCTGCGGTTTTGAGTGCGGCGGCGGTGCCGTTCACTTTTTGAATGTCGAAGGGCTGGCCGGCCTCTTGCTCCATCGCCGACGAAAACTGGGAAACTTTTAGATCCGGTCGTCCGGCGATGTCGACTGCGGTCACCTTTTGACCTTCATAGGAAGCGAGAATCTGCTCTGAGGGCGGCAGGTTCGAGTCCTGCGGGATCTGCGCAGCAAGGGCCACCAACGGAGAAGCAAGCATAAGGATGCCGGGCCAAAACCGAAGCTGTCTGGCGATTCGCGCACTGCGCGGAACGGGCTCATGGAAGCTACCGGCTGGTGACACCATGTGTCTCTTGGATGCGAGGCGATAGGGCGCGTTTGCTCAGCACTTTAATGCTCCCGACCGTCCCTCTAAGGCGCTAAGAGCGACCCGCTTCGATGTCGATTCACTTTGGGATCGAGCATTCCGGGCAGCCTCCCGCTCCCGGGTGTCGGCCCGTTGATGAGAGCTGTCGATGAGAGCTATCGAAGCGCTCAGGCCGGGCATCTAACGGCACTGTGAATGGTCGCCTCAATCGCGCGGGCGAATCGATCGCAGCTCAGAAGCCCCTGGTCGACCCGCAATTGATGCCTCGGGAGCGCCGAATCTGGGAGCGCGTGTCCCATTTTCCGCTTGAATCGCTCTGGAATCTTCAGGGGGTTCGCCTGACTCAGGTCGCGAGAGGAACCTGGAAGTCTCTGATTGAAGATCGAGTCTTCGGTCATGCAGCCGAGCTTGGATTCTATTTTCTTTTCGCGCTGTTTCCCACGCTGCTGTGCGCCGGTTCGATCCTGGGTCTCGCGGCTAGGTCCGCCTATCAGTTTTACGACAAACTGCTCGACTATCTGGCTGTCGTAATTCCGACCTCGGCTTTGGGAACTGTTATGAATACGTTCAACGAGACGACATCCGCAGCAACCCGAGGCAGAGTGACATACGGACTGATCGCCGCGGTCTGGTCGGCGTCGGTTGGGATTTCGGCGATTCAGGATACATTGAACGCGGTGTATAAGATTCAGGACTCGCGTTCCTATATTGTGGCGCGAATTCAGGCCATTGGCTTAACCATTCTGCTCACCGCCGTCGTCACGATCGGTCTGGCGTCTATGCTGCTCGGCGACTATTTCGCGCGGCTGACGGAGCTTCGCGTTGCGGAGCTTTTGTTGCGGTATGCAACAGCGGACGCCATCCGGCTTACCAGTTGGATTGTCGCCGGCGTCTTGCTGGCTCTGACCTTTGCCATGCTCTACTACTGGGCACCCGATTGGAAAACAAGGCGTTGGCACTGGCTCACTCCCGGCGGGACGATCGGAATCGCCGGCTGGTTGCTGGCGTCCCTCGGCTTCCGCATTTACCTCCACTACTTCAATAACTACACGGTTACCTACGGGTCGCTCGGGGCGGTCATCATTCTGCTGATGTGGTTCTATATCACGGGGCTGATGCTCCTATTCGGTGCTGAGATTAATAGCCAAATCGAAGCTGCCGCCGCGGAGAGGATCCTCCGGCAAGAGGCAACAGGGCGGAGGGAGACCCCGGCCCTTGGTCAATCCGCAGATTAAGCGCAATCCGCAGATTAAGCGCGATTTCGGGCTGGAAACTACCACCCTTGTCTCCAGCAGCGGGTTTTGTTACCATTGACTTGCATATGGTTTGCGCCTTGAAAAGCCGCTCTTGTTGTCGCCTGTCGAACATCTTCGACGGGTGTCCCCGCTAGTCTCTGATCTCCCTTGCACAACCGATCCAGACGACGCACCCGTTGCTGAATGCCGGGTTTGTCTTTTGCGCGCACCGGTTTTCAGCATTCCCACTGAATCCGAGAGGTCATAATGCCGGTCGCCGAACGTCAACCAGTCAAAGCATCGCCGCAAACCCCAGCCGTCACATCGCCCCGGTTGAACCATCTCCGCCTGCTTGAGGCAGAGAGCATTCATATCCTGCGCGAAGTGGCGTCGGAGTTCGAACGGCCCGTGATGCTTTATTCCATCGGCAAGGATTCTTCGGTGATGCTGAGGCTGGCGCAGAAAGCATTTTATCCGGCGCCGATTCCCTTCCCCCTTCTGCATATCGATACCGGATTTAAGTTTGCCGAGATGCTTACGTTCCGCGACGAAATGGCGCGGCATGTGGGAGCGGAATTGTTAGTGTGGCGAAACGAACCGGCCATTGCCGCCGGAACAAACCCCATCGTGCTCGATACCAAGCGCTGTTGCGGGCTGCTCAAAACCCAGGCGCTCCTTGATGCGCTGCGGCATTACAACTTCGATGCGGCCTTCGGCGGCGCGCGTCGCGATGAGGAAAAATCGCGGGCCAAAGAACGAATTTACTCATTTCGCGATGCGGCCGGGCAATGGGACCCGAAGAACCAGCGGCCAGAGCTCTGGAACCTGTACAACGCCCGAATCCATCCCGGCGAAAGCATTCGCGTGTTTCCGCTTTCGAACTGGACGGAGATGGATGTGTGGCAGTACATCCACGAGGAGAAGATTCCAGTGGTCGATCTGTACTTCGCCAAGGAACGTCCCATGTTTGTGCGTGGCGACGCTTTGCTTCCCATCGAGCAGGATTTTGTGGCGCGGCCGGGCGAAAAGCCTCAACTCGTAAAGAGCCGGCTGCGTTCGCTGGGCTGCAGCCCGTGCACCGGCGCCATACGTTCCGATGCCACCACGATTCCCGACATCATTGCCGAACTGATTTCGTTCAAATCGTCTGAACGCGCGAATCGCGTAATCGATCACGACCAGGAAGGGTCGATGGAGATCAAGAAGCGGGAGGGCTACTTCTAAGTGGCGACACTCACCGCTTCCCCATTTTCCATCGAGGATTTCTTGCTCGCCGAGCGCGAGAAAGACCTGCTGCGTTTTTCCACGGCGGGCAGCGTGGACGACGGCAAGTCGACGCTCATAGGGCGTCTGCTCTACGACACGCAGTCGGTCTACGAAGACCAGGTGAAGTCGATTGAAGGCAAGGGCACCACAGCGCCCGGTCAAATTGACTTTGCTTTGCTGACCGACGGGCTCCGCGCTGAGCGTGAACAAGGCATCACCATCGATGTCGCGTACCGCTATTTTTCTACCCCGCGGAGAAAATTTATCATCGCAGACACTCCCGGGCATGAGCAGTACACACGTAACATGGCTACTGGCGCGTCGACCGCCGACGCCGCGATCGTGCTCATCGATGCCAGTAAGGGCGTGCAGATCCAGTCGCGCCGCCATGCTTACATTGCTTCGTTGCTCCGCGTGCGGCATGTAATTGTCGCGGTCAACAAGATGGACTTGATCGATTACGATGCGCCGACATTCAGTGCGATTGAATCCGGCTTCCGTGCCGTCCTGGAGCAGATAGCTTCCGACACTGGCACCCCGGTTGAAGCACATTTCGTTCCGGTCAGCGCGTTGAAGGGCGACAACGTGGTTCACAAAACCGCCACGATGCTATGGTATGCGGGTCCTTCCCTGCTTGAGCTTCTTGAGGCGCTGCCTTCCGCACGGGAGACGAGCAACGAACCATTCCGTTTCCCGGTGCAGCGCGTGCTGCGGCCCGATCACACATTTCGCGGATTTGCTGGGCAAATCGCGTCAGGAACGGTACGCCGAGGCGACGAAATTGTGGTTTTTCCTTCCGGGCGAAGCGCAAAGATCGACCGAATCGTAACGTTCGATGGAGATCTTGAAGAGGCGATTGCCCCTCTCTCTGTGACGTTGGTGCTCGATCGCGAGATTGACATCAGCCGGGGCGATTTGATCGGCGCTGCCGACGCGGCGCCTGTGGTGGCAAGCAGCCTGAAGGCATCGCTTGTATGGATGGATCAGCGGCCTCTCGATGTCAATCGCCGCTACCTGCTCAAGCACACCAGCCACACGGTTCCTGCAATCGTTTCTTTGATCGATCACCGCGTAGACCTGAGCACGCTTGAGCACGAGCCTGCCGTAACGCTGCGCATGAACGATATCGGCGCGGTTTCGCTTCATTTGCTCAGGCCAATGGCGGTGGATCGCTATCGCGAAAATCGCGGAACGGGCGCGCTGATTCTGATTGATCCTGAAACCAACGCCACCGTCGCCGCCGGCATGATCGTGGATGCTCAAGGCCACACAGCGGCGATCGAAGAAGACGAAGCCGCGGCGTGGGGCCGAGTGACCGCCGGCGAGCGCGAAGCCCGGTGGAGACACCGCGGCGGTGTGCTCGAACTGGCCGGTCCCACCGAACTGATCAACGCCATTGAGCGCTCGTTGTTTGCCGTCGGTGCCGTCACCTGCCGCATCGATGCCGGCGAGCTTTCGTCTCTCGAGCATATGGGAATGCTCGACATTGTCTCTGATCTCGGGACCCGATCGGGATTGCTCACGATTTTGGCGCGCGCAGGCGAGGAGGGCGTCCTATCAGCTGTTGCTGGCGGGTTTGAGATCACCTGCGATGCCGGAAACAGGATGCACGCCGTCGCTTCTGTCCATCAGTTGCTCGAGCGCGCGGGAATCTTCATTTCTCCCGAAGGAGCAGATTTGTAATGGGCGTTGCCGAGATTTCCGCCGAAGTGAACACAAAGCTGGACGCAGTGCAAACGATGCTGGCTCGCGAAGTGACCGGTAAAGGAGACGTCTGCCTGACGTGCAGCTTTCAGGCCGAGGACGTGCTGCTGACGAAGCTGGCGATCGCGATTGATTCGCGAATTCCGATTCTTTTCCTCGATACTGGCTACCACTTCGCCGAAACTTACACCTATCGAGACCGAATCGCGCGCGAGTGGAATCTAAACCTGATCAATCTGCTCCCTGAGCGAACGGTAGCCGAGCAGGAGGCGGAGTTCGGACTGCTCTATCAAACCGCGCCTGACCGCTGCTGCGGGCTCCGCAAAGTCGAGCCGCTTTTCAAAGCTGTGGCCGGGTATCGCGTGTGGCTCACCGGCCTTCGCCGCGAGCAGGCAAGAAGCCGCGCCGCGCTCGAAGAGTCGGCGATGTTTTCACTGCCGAGCGGCAAACAAGTGTTGAAGCTGGCGCCGCTGACGGAGTGGACGACACGCGACGTATGGTACGCGTGTGAGCAGCTTGGAATTCCGCTGTTGCCGCTCTACGACAAGGGCTACACCTCGATCGGTTGCGAGCCGTGCACCTCCCTGCCCCTCGATCCAAACGATCCGCGGTCGGGACGATGGGCCGGCCGCAAAGTGGAGTGCGGAATACACATTCAGGCTGCGCCGGCAAAGTGAGGGACTGAGGGCCACGAGATGCAGTACGTTATCGGATTCTTCATCGCACTGTTCATCGCGCTCACCGGCGTGGGCGCCGGCACGGTTACTGTGCCCGTACTGGTGCTGTTTCTAGGCGTGCCGGCTCCGATTGCAGTGGGCATCGGACTGATGTTTTCGGCGGCCGTAAAGTTGATCCTGGTGCCGGCGCAGATAGCGCGCCGCAATGTTGCGTGGCGCACCCTGGGCTATATGTTGCTGGGCGGAGCGCCCGGCGTTCTCGTGGGGTCGCTTTTCTTGAAGCATTTGGTCAATGCCGGATCGGCAAACCTGCTGAATGCAATCCTGGGGGCAATTCTGGTCACTACAGCGATCTGGCAGATCGTTTTTTCATTCCGCCGCATGGAAGAAAACCGGAACACGCGCGACCGCAGCCCGCTCCTTTCATGGCTCATGTTCCCGGTGGGCGCGGAAGTGGGATTCTCGTCTGCAGGAGCGGGGGCTCTGGGAAGCGCTGCACTGCTGAGCATGACCCCATTGGCGCCAGCGCAAGTGGTGGGAACCGATATCGTTTTCGGCTTCGTGGTATCACTCATTGGCAGCGGAGCGCACTGGTTCACAAACGCCACCAGACCCGACCTGTTGCTTCAACTAATCATCGGCGGCGTAGCTGGCGCAGTTTGCGGAACGCTGCTGAGCACTCGTGTGCCTCGCCGGCCGTTGCGTTTCGCGCTATGGGTTTGGCTGCTGATCCTTGGCGGCCAGTTTCTCTTCAACAGCTATCATGTTTGGGCCGCAACGCGGAACAAACCTGCGGCCGAAACTTCCCTCAGCGATCACGGCCCCCGCAGCACGAACGCTGGTAAGTGAGCTAAACCTCTCGTTAATTTGGAAAGTGAGCGCTTTCCGGCGGTCCAAGGTAGCTCGGCCGCAGCGCGCCGTGACTCACCACAGTGCGCTCCAGCACCACGCCAGGATCGACAGCCCAAATCTTCAGTGTGTGATATCCCGGTTTTGCAATGGTGAGCGGGACCGTTACTCGCCGCACTCCATCGCTCACCGCTTGTTCCCAATCGTGCTGCGAATTGTGCTCCAGTTCATCCACTACCGTCCTCGGCCCATCGTCCACCGAGACCGCAAATCGCAGCCCGCGCCCCGGAACAAAATTCAAAGTCGGCGCGAGTGTCGCCTGCAATTCGAAATCGCCCGCATCATATAAATACATGGTGTACGCAAGCGCCGCCTTCGAATCCTTGTTGCTCTCCGCCGTCACCGGGAAAACACTCATCGCCGAAAGTGTCTCGCCGTAGCCGGGCAGTTCTTCCCAATGCGTATCGCCATCGGCTGTGCGCTCTGAAGTGTGAACCGCTTCCATCGCCACATATCCATCGCTCTCAACAAATCCTTGAGCATCGGCCCGCGCAATCGGCAATCGCAGCGCGTGCAGTTCGTATGTCATCGGCCGCCCTTCGCCTGAGATCACCCTGACGGCTCCCTGGGCACTGTCCGCATCGGTGGGCACTTTACTCCAATCAACATGCACGACCAAGTGCTGTTCTGCCGCTCCCACCGTTCCACTTGTCTCGCTCACCACAATCCACGGCGCACTCGTCTCAACCTTGTACTCCACAGGAGCCCTGCCGCGATCAAAAAGCGTCAACGTCCGCTTCTCATCAGAAACCGAATCAATCGTCCCCAGAGAGAATCCAAAATGCCCTCCCGCCCTCGTGAACGTCGCATCTTCAGCGTTCACGCCGAGCGATCCAGCCTCCGGAACCTGAATCCAGCTCACGGGCGGCATCACATTCGCGGGCGGATCGTTCCATGCTGTGTAGCCGATGTGGGTCTGGTCCATCATGTGGTCCCACTTGCCGTCCAGCAGCTTGTGGTTATACTCGTCGCTCAGCGCTGCGTCCTTCGCGAACATCTCCCGCACCGCATCCGCCTCGATGTTCGCATGGGGGTTTCCAACCTTCGCATCCGCCGTGTTCCGTGCCGCCGCGATATACATCTCCGTCAGATTCGCGCAGGCATCCACCGGATACTGAACCAGCTCGAAATACGAAGCCCGCTCGCCCTCCGGCAGATCGCCCGCCAGCTTGTCCACGCGATCAGCCAACCCGCTCCACTCGGCCTCCACGCGATCCGCCTCGCCATAATTCGTCAAACTGAATGTCGATGGATCGATGAGTTCCGGTTTCCGCCGCCCGTTGTACCGGGTGTATTCCTCCATCGCCGTGGCGATCTCGTCGGCGTGCGCTGGCCCAAATTCCCGAGTCGCCCACAGCTTCGTAAACTCGTCCAGGTGGTCCTTGTCCCAGCGTTTAGGCGTCCGCGCGTAGTCCAGAAAAAACTCGATCGGAAATTCCATTGGCTTCCCATCGCCCACATTCACCACCCAAAGCCGGTCCGCCCCGTACGCTAGCGCCAGGTTCATCTGCTCTTCGATCTTCGGCAGGTAATTTGTGTTCAGCCACTTGTACGATCTCGGACCGCCCACATAATCGAAGTGGTAGTAAATCCCCGCGCCACCCGATCGCTTTCGCTCTTCCGCCGTCGGAAGCCTCCGCAAGTCACCCCAGTTGTCATCGCTCCACAACAGCGTCACGTCGTCCGGCACGCGCATGCCCGCTTCGTAGTAGCCCTGCACTTCTTTGTAGAGCGCCCACACCTGCGGAATCTTCTCGAGATCCGGATTCACTGTCTCCTTTAAAATCTCTCTCTGGTCCGCGACAATCTTCTCCAGCAGCGCCGTATTCGCGCTGGCCGACATCGGCGTGTCGCCCTCGCCGCGCATTCCCAGCGTCACCACTTCTTCGTAGTTCTTGTCGCGTTCCATCCCCGCGCGCCAGAACTCGTCGATCTCTTTTTGGTTCGTCGTGTAATCCCACGGCCCGTGATGTCCTGCCGTCCACTCCTTCTCCGCGCGCATCATCGGCTCCTCGTGCGAGGTCCCCATCACGATGCCATATTCGTCAGCTAACTTCGCGTTTAGCGGATCGTCTGCCGCAAAGGCATTGTTCCACATCGCAGGCCACAGAAAATTCGCCTTCAGCCGCAGCAGCAGTTCGAAAACCTTTGTATAAAACTCGTGATTCATCCCGCCGAACTTCTCTTTCGTCCATCCCGAGAGCGCCGGCGCTTCATCATTGAAGAAGATCCCGCGATACTTCACCGCCGGCGTAGGCTGCACATAACGTCCCGGCTGTACGTACAACGCATCTGCGTGCGGCACCCGCACATCGGCCCACCAGTACCACGGCGACACGCCAATTTGCTCCGAAAGATCGTAGATCCCATAAATCGTGCCGCGTTTATCCGCACCGGCGATCACCAACGCCCGCCGCACGCCCATCATCGGGTGATCCACCACCACCGTCACGACCGCTTCCCACTGGCCCGCAATCCCACTTACGTCCAGCTTGTGGCGCTTGATGAGAGAGTCAATCAGAGGGCTCTTGCCGATCGTCCCGATCAGCACAATCTCATCGCCTTTCGGCGCGTCGCTCTTGAGCACAGTCGCATCGTGTCCCGTCACCCGTCCTACATCCTGGCCCAGGTCGCCCACAGCCCTCGCCACTCCCGGCCAGTCCGAATCGCTCACCACCAAAGGCGCCGGATGGCCGTTTTCCGCCAACACAAAACTCTCCGGCGAAGGCGACATGCTTACATACTTCGGCTCTCCCAACGCATAGGCCGAAGTGGGCCAAAGAAAAATAGAGACTGCTGCAAGAACGGAAAATCCGGCGAAATTGAAACGGGTCATCGAGAAACTCCAGAAATAAAAATCCCAAGTGCGAATTTGGGCCGCACCGTGCTCCGTAAAAATCGAGAGAGCAATTTAAGTTTGGCTCATGATTCCTCGCTCGCACCAGACTACTCCTCGAGCGAGGCCCAACACCTTGACCTGGTTTTCAGTTAAATCGGGTTTTGAATACCTTAGCTGGCACTGCTTAATTCACTGTCAGCAGTTCTTCAAAGAAACCGCCGATCCGATGTTCACGGTCGACAAAGTGAATTTCCAGGATCCAATGGCGCTTCTGCCCTTCCTCGTTGAGCGAGCGCATCGGAAGATGGCTTTCGGGGTGAATGTAAAGGGTGATCTTATCGCCTGGGATCTTTTCGTGTGGAAAGTGCCCGATCAGGTGGCCGGCAATCCGGCCGCCGAATTCCCAGCCGAACCTATGCGCCAGGGAGACGACATATGCATAGAGCTGGCTGGCGATGATGTCGGGAGTCTCGAGGAAGTAGCGTTTCCCTTCGGCAAACGCTCTGCCGATGTCATCGCGCAATTTGATTTTCAGCGGGTCCGTTCCGATCACGAAAGTCCGTCCAAAATCGGCTTCCCACTCCTCGAAAATGGGCCCTAGATCGAGAAACAAAATGTCATCGTCGCCTATCGTCAGGTCGGGCGGATCTTCGGCGTAAGGCGCCAGCGTGTTCGCTCCTGCGCGGACGATGCGCTTGTGCCAGTAGGTCGTGATGCCGTACATCTCCCTTGCCAGATCGTAGATCTCCGCGTTTAACTGGCTTTCGCTGATACCCGCGCGAATGAGGGAGCGCTGGTCGACTTCGCGAAAAAGCTGCTCTGCCTTGCTCTGGGCAAGTCGAAGTTCTGTAACGCGTTGCTGTTCGAATGCGTCTAAAGGGAGGGTGACGTTTGGCAATGCGGCTGCACCTCACCTTTTTATAGTGCCCCAGGGGGGATGAAAGCCATCATGCATGGAGATTTTAGGAAGTCTTGGCGCAAGCTGCGCATTCTGGCGCACGTTGCCGCCATAGCCTCGATCGTGATTGGGGGCCTGGTCACCAGCCAATCGAGGGCGGCAGCTCAGGACGTGCCCAGTATCGTTGGCAGCGCGCCGCTCTATGGTTTGTCGGGCGCAACCGGGTGGATCAACTCCAAACCGCTGACCGCGAAGGATCTCAAGGGCAAAGTCGTTCTCGTCGACTTCTGGACGTACTCCTGCATTAACTGCCTGCGCTCCCTGCCTTACATCGAAGCATGGTCGCAGAAATACAAGGACAGCGGCTTGGTTGTCATCGGCGTCCACACACCGGAGTTCGACTTTGAGAAGCAGCTGCCTAACGTGCAGAAGGCGGTGCAGAAATTTGGCGTCACTTATCCCATCGCACTCGACAGCAACCACGCGATCTGGGACGCGTTCCACAACGAATTCTGGCCTGCGCACTACTTTATTGATGCCAAAGGGAAGGTGCGGCACGAGCACTTTGGCGAAGGCAATTACGACCAGTCTGAGAAATGGATCCAGGAACTATTACAGGAGCGGAATGGAAAGGCCATGCCCACCGGCGCGGTTGACGTTCAAGGTCGCGGAGTGGAAGCGCCTGCCGATGCCGACGATGTCCGATCGCCCGAGACGTATATCGGGTATGCGCGCGCGGCACACTTTGCGTCGCCGGGAGGAATCAGGGAGGACTCGGAGAAGCTCTATGTTGCCCCAACCCAACCTGCCTTGAACCAGTGGGGGCTCTCGGGCCGGTGGGTTGATCAGGAGCAGGTGGCGGTGCTGAAAACGGCCGGGGGGAAGATCGTTTTTCACTTTCATGCGCGCGATCTGCATCTCGTACTGGGACCGACGGCCGATGGCAAGCCGGTGCGGTATCGCGTGACCATTGACGGCCAGGCGCCGGGCGAAAATCATGGAGTGGATACGGATGCCGGGGGCAACGGTGCCGTGACCGACCATCGTTTGTATCAACTGGTGCGGCAGAAAGGTTCCGTCACCGATCATGTTTTCACAATTGAGTTTGAGGACCCGGGAGTGCAGGCTTTTTCGTTCACCTTCGGATAGAGAGCAGGAGAAAATGATGGCTGAAAAATCGGAAATCGATGGGCTGCGAATGACTCGCCGGAGTCTGGTTGTTGCGGGTGGCGCTGCGGCCGCGGCAATGCTGCTGAAACTTCGGAATGGAGTGGGGATGGTGGAAGCAAAGGGCGACGTTCCAAAGCAAGTGAGGATCGTGCAGTTCTCCGACACTGGACAACGAGGAGACATCGCGGCTATGCCGCTGGTGGTAAAGACCGATGCGCAGTGGAAGCAGCAACTATCGCCGGATTCGTTTGAAGTGACGCGCCACGCGGCCACGGAGCGCGCTTTTTCCGGTGCGTATTGGAACAATCACGACAAGGGTCTCTACCGCTGCATCTGCTGCGGAACGGCGCTCTTCAGCTCCGACACGAAATTCGAGTCGGGCACCGGCTGGCCCAGTTTCTGGCAGCCGATTGCGAAGGAAAACGTGCGCGAGGACTCCGATTTTTCGCTGGGAATGGAACGCACAGAGGTGAAATGCGCGTTGTGCGAGGCGCATCTCGGCCATGTATTTGACGACGGCCCGAGGCCAACGGGCCTGCGCTACTGCATGAATTCCCTGGCCCTCCGTTTCGTGAAATTCGCATGAGACCGCCAGGGTTCCAAAGCTGTGATTGAAAATAAAGGAATGGCCAAACCTGATTTTAACGAAATCGTTTCGGAAATCAGGCGGTTCGCCGAAACGGCCGACGACTTTACTTCGCTCCAGCAATTTTGCGTCGATTTGATCGCGGGGCGGCTTCTTGATTACAACTGGGTCGGGTTCTATATGCTGGACCCGCGCGACGACAGTGTTCTGGTTTTGGGTCCGTTTCACGGAGCTCCAACGGAGCACGTCCGCATTCCAGTCACTGAGGGAATTTGCGGGGCAGCCGTGGCCCAGGGCGAAACAGTGATCGTCGATGATGTGGCTGTGGACCCACGGTATCTTGCCTGTTCTATCGAGACCAAGTCGGAAATCGTAGTCCCTATCGTGGTCAACGGAAAAATCGCCGGCGAAATCGATATCGACAGCCATAAGCTGAATGCATTCGGAGCGGATGACCGGCGCTTTCTGGAGCAGTGCGCCGAGGTCTGGGGGCGCTTCCTCGAAAAGTGAGGGTGTATGGCGTTGCCGAAGTCCGCGATGGAAATCTTCAGTCCGCACCCGCAAAATAAGCCGGATAATGTTTGCGGCAGCCCGGATTGAAAGCTGCGCCGCATGCAGGACACGCATAGCCGCTTGAGAGGTACTGCGCGATGCTCATCTCATGTCCGCAGACACCACACAACACGGCGAGCTGGGCCCGCTCCGATTGCAGCCAGACCTCGATCGGATGATCGGCCAGAGCCTCGTGGCAGTCCTTGCATGCGTAATAGGCGCCGCAGCATTTCATCTTGATGGCGAGTACATCGAGAGCGGAATGATAGTGAGCGCAACGGGATTGCGTATCGACATCGACTCCGCGAACTTCGGGGCGAGAAGAGGTCATCGATCCACAGAATACCGGAGCCGGATCAAGAATCAGGCGATCGAATCGGCTCTGCAAGGGGCTGCCTGAAATCGTCAACCAGAATAATGCAATGCGCGCCGCACGCCCCAAATCGGTACGGCTGTTTCACGGCAATCGATGTCCGTGCGACACGCGCGTCCTCACGGTGCATCGCTGCGCACACGATCCGGATTGCGGGCATTTGCACTGAGTCCCGCAACCTGCGCGCCCGCGAGCAAAAACGCGCCCACGCCGTAGTTGTAGCTCGAAGAGGGGAGATAGTGCGCGGGCTCCGCTCCTGTTTGCTGAATGTTACCCAGACGGCCATCGGCATAGATTTCACCGACCAATCCGCGCCATGCCTTTGCAATCACCGGCATGTAAATTGCACGCTCGAGAATACCGTGATTTACTCCCCATGCGAGGGCGAACACAATGAGGGCCGAGCCGGAGACTTCCGGCTGCGGATAATCTTGCGCGTCCAAAAGGTCCGAGTGCCATAGGCCGTTTTGGGGATCCTGAAGCGGCGCTACGGCAGCAGCCATCTGCTGAAGTTGCGTCTCATAACGGCTGCGATTTGGAAAATCCCTGGGCATGTAATCCAGCGTGCGCGCTATCCCGCTCATCACCCAGCCGTTGCCGCGCGACCAGAACATCGGATTGGCGCGCGCGTCGCTCTTGTGCAAATAGGTGACGTCGCGAAAGTAAAGATGGTGTTGGCTATCGTAAAGAAGATCGGAAGTCTGCCACCAATGTTTGTCGGCGTACTCCATGTACTTGGGTTGGTGCGTGGCCGCGAACATGCGCGACCACACAGGCGGCGCCATGAAAAGCGCGTCGCACCACCACCAGGGGATTTGCGCCTGGTTGCTGGGGATAGGGACAGCCGCGCCGGCGAGCAGGCTGTCGAGCGCAGTTTGGGTCGGTGCAATCTTTTCCGGAGCAGGCTTTGAGAGGTAAAGCTCAAGATAAGTTTGTGCCATACTCTGATCGTCGGCGTTGGGGAGTGCTGAGCGCAGCTCCCAGTGGGATTCTTTCGCCATCGTCTCTACGGCGTCGCGATAGCGCGGATCCCCGAGCGTGGAAGACGCTGCCATAAATCCCGAGTAGAGCACGCTCCAGGTCCAGATGCGATCGAAATAGGGTTGGGAGCGACTAAGTTCCCACTCGGCCACCTTGCGCACCGCTGCGTGCACTGCCTCGGGTCGCAGGGAAATCGAAAGCTTCGCTTTCGGTCCAGGATTGAGTGGCGCGTCGCCAAAGTGACGTGCAATGTCGCGATCGATACCGGTTTGCTCCTGAGGAGTAATGCCGGAATCGCTGGCCGGCAAAGTGACTGACACAGCTGCAGCCCGAGGCGACACAAGCGGCGCTGGGAAAGAATGGACCAGATCTTGAGCACGAGTCGCGTGCCCGGCAAGCAGGAGGACGGTGAAGGAAAAAATCAGCAATGGCGGTTTGTCGTATTTTTTCATCATGGCCTGTTGCTCGACGCTCGCCGGCGAGACGCGCCGAAGAAACAATCATCTCTCGGTTAGCGCTTGTTCTCAAGAAAAACTTTCCGGGCTTACGCTGAATTCCGGACGTGGCTATAGAGTGAGGAGCTACGCTGACCGTACTTCCTGTATAAGAGATACGGACCCAACGCGCTTTCAAGTTGGCGACATCCCCCCGGCCTCTCGATCGTCGGCCTCTGCGCCAAATTGATCGCGCGCGAAGCATATCGATTCCGCATCTATCCCTGCAAGGAGCACGCTCAATGATTCCCTTCCTGCCCCGTCTAACGAGCCTCCCCGCAATGGCCGCCATGCTGGTTCCGCTTGCCTGTGCGCAGACACCGCCCAAATCCTGGGTCGATAAGGATACAGGGCATCGTGTCATTCGCCTTACCGATGAGCCCGGCTCCTCTGGCTTGTACTTCAACGTCAACGCGTATTCGCCCGATGGCAGGTTGATGGCCTACAACTGCCCAGATGGCATTCATGTTCTCGACTTGACCACCATGAAGACGCGCCTGCTTGTACCCAATCCTCCAGCGCACGCCGATGCCGTTCCTGGAACCCAAGCCTTCTTCCGCAGTGGCATCCATCTCATCGTTGTCGGCAAAAAAACCGACAGTGTCTTTTTCTCCAAATACGATTCGTCTACGAAGCTGAACACCCTCTACAAAGCCGATATGGACTCGGGACGAGTGACAACGCTGGTTACGTTGCCGCCACGGGCCAGCGTGGCGACAATCAATGCCGATGAAACACTGGGCGCGGGAGTCTACGACGAGAACGAAGCCGATCAAGCGCAGGAGTACGGCCGCAATATGCCTCAAACTACGCAGACTGCTCCCGCCAGCGGTTCGGCTATCCCCAGGCCCGCAGGCAATCTGGTGCAGCCCGAAAACAAGGGGCAGATGATGGAGCGTCGCCTGGCGGCTCACATTCCGCTCGTTCTCTACACCATCGACCTGCACACCGGGAAGATGACGATCCTGCTTCACTCCACTGACTGGATCAACCATCTTCTTTTTTCGCCGGGCGATCCTCAACTGCTCATGTACTGTCACGAAGGCCCGTGGCAAAAGGTGGACCGGATCTGGACCATTCACACAGACGGCACTCACAACACACTCGTCCATCACCGCACCATGGCCATGGAAATTGCCGGCCACGAGTTCTGGAGCCCCGATGGCGCGACCATCTGGTACGACTGGCAATATCCCAAGGGCCAGGTGTTCTTCCTGGCAGGCTACAACCTTGAAACCGGCAAGCGCACCGCGTTCCACATGGAGCGGAACGAGTGGTCCATTCATTTCAACCTGACGCAGGATGCTTCGCTCTTCACCGGCGATGGCGGCGATCCGGGCCAGGTGGCTCGCGCGCCCGACGGCGAGTGGATTGACCTTTTCCATCCGCAGATGATTCCGCTGGATGGGGCGCTCAACACGCCGGATTTCTGGCAGCCAGGAATATTTCAGTCCGAGCACCTGGTGAATATGGCGCACCACAACTACCGTCTGGAGCCCAACGTTCGTTTTTCACCGGACAAGAAGCTGGTCATCTTCACCAGCAACATGTTCGGCCCAAGCTATGTTTTCGGCGTCGAGGTCAACAAAGCCGCGGATGCGAATACCGCAGAGGTTCACTCCACGCCGGAACTGGCGGCGCAATTCAATCCTGTCAACCCCACTCCGGTGAATGTCCCCGCCAAGCAGAACCCGGCAGAGTACTGAGTGCCGCCATTCTGCTCATACGGGCAAATTCCAGATGCGAGTTACATGCATTTCGGAAGCGCTATTGCCGTGCGCATCCGCCGGGATAGTTGCAACGGATGCACACGGGCAAGATGCGCTTAGAAGTTGATGTGGCCGGCAAACTGCCAATCGCGCGGATTGCTGTTGCTGGCCAGGCCGGTGATGGTGCCGAAGGACGTCGAGCCCGCAGACCAGCTTCCGCTGGGACCCGCGAACACCACGTTGTTCCATACGTTCAAGCAATCGGCTTCGAAGACGAACTCCGTGCTCTCCCCGTGCAACGGGAAACTGCGGCGGACCCCGCCATCGAGTTCCCAAAAGTGAGGATTTCGCAGGCCGTAGGGCGCTGTGCGCGGCGCATTCCCAATCAGGTATTGCGAAACGTGCGGAGTGCTCGTGCCAACGTCCTGCGGAGCGGCGAATCCCGCGGGGTCGAAGTACTGAATGGCTTTGCAACCGGTGCCGATGCCCAGGTTGCAGGCATTGGTGCCGTTCGGGCCGCTTCCAAATTTTCCATTGATGCGGCCTTTGCCGGAGTACCCAGCGGCCAAGTCAGGCATGTTTTGCCCCTGTGCCGGGCAAGTGGTTCCGCTGCATCCCGACCACGTGTCCTGCAAAGGCATGCCCGAGGAAAACTGATAAACGCTCGATAGCTGCCAGCCACCTGCCAGCCAGCGGACCAGCGTAGAACCGCTGCCGATTTGGTCCTTGCCGAACGGCAACTTGTAGACGCCGTAAGCATGGAATGTGTTCGGAATCGAAAGGGTCGTCCAGGAGCGATCGATCCTGTCCTGCTTGAACGATTTCGTTCCGTGGGAGATGGCAGCGGCCGGAATATCGTAGCCGTCGCGATAGGGACCGTCATCTCCGAGGTTTTTGGCGTAGGTGTAGTTCACGTTGAAGGTGAGCCCATGGCTGAGGGTCTGATTCAGAGTAATCTGTAGCGAGTTGTAGCTGAAGTTACCCACATTGCCCCAGGTATCCGTCACGCCGCTGTACTGCGGAAAGGGAGTCAGCATTTGCTGGATGGTGGCCTTGCTGCTTGCCGCGCCTGCAGCCGTATAGAACGCTGGTGCAGGGGCGCCGGGCACCGCTGCTTGAACGAGCGCAACATTGGCCGGAGTAGCCTGCGACGTCAGCAACGGATTCTTTCCTGTGCTGTCAGTGAGCGGGCCCAATGCTGCAAGATATTTGGGATCGACTTGATTGGTCCAGTAACCGCGGGCATTTCCGGTGCCCGTGTTGGTTGAGTTGATGATGAAATGGCTCTCATTGCCCACAAAATTCACAGCCAGAGTCATACTCGAGGTGATGGCACGCTCAAAGCCGAAGTTATAGAGCTCCAACTCAGGCGCGCGTCCGGAGTAGTGCGGGTCGGCATAAGAAACGCCGCTCGCGCTTACGAACGTCGTGCCATTCAGATAATTGCCGGTGTTCAATTCCTGTGCGGCTACGCCAGGGGTGGGCTGGGCCGGATAGGTGGTAGCGCCGAACAGTGATGTGTTGGCACTCGCTCCGAGGTACGAGCTGGTGGGGTTCAGCCAAAAGGAGGGTCCGGCCCCCATCCCAATTCCGCTTTCGGTAGGCCCGATGGCGGTGGTGTTGAAGCCGGTCTGGCCAGTTCCGTTGAAAGCGCCGCCGCGTCCGCCCACGCCGCCGCCTTGCGAAAACACCTGGGCAAATCCCGCCCTGATGACGGTCTTGGAGTTGATCGAATAAGCCAGGCCGATCCGCGGTCCCCAGTTCTTCCAATAGGTCTTGACTGGCGTGGTGCACTGGCAGCTAACACCCGCACCGCCATAGCTGCCCGCGAACTGCAACAGTCCCGGTGAATTTGTCAGCGGGTTGGTCATGGTTGGATTCAGGAAGGTCCACCGGTCTTTTAATTCATGGAACGGCGGCAGGTAATCCCAGCGGAGCCCAAGATCGAGGGTCAGCTTCCGGGTCAGCTTGTAGCTATCCTGAACGTAGGGTGAGATGGCCTTATACCGGCCCGCCAACTCGCTCACATAATCCAGCCCCAGCGATGGCGCCGAAGTGTCGTTTGCGGCAGATCCTCCCACGGCTCCCAGCAGGTAGCTGGCATAGGAGTAGCCGGTTGCACTGTCGCTCAACGAAGTGCCGGAGAAGTTGGCGGTTGAGTATGGGTTATAAGCGAGAGAGAGAACGCCCGTGAAAGTGGCCGGATTGGCGTTGTTGATCTCCTGCCACTGAAACGTCGCGCCGATGCTCAGCGCGTGTTTGCCCTTCACCCACTCCACGTTGTCCGTCAGCGCGAAGTTATTCGGCGTTGTCAGCTGCGTCGCGGCCGAATTGCCGTTCTGCGTCCAACCTGTGAGCTGGATGCTTGAAGCAACCGGAGAGGCTCCAAACTGCGCTCCCGGGAACTCCTCTCCTGCCTGGCCGCCGGGAAGATTCGTAATCCCAAACGTCCCGGCTTCCCACTTGCTTACTCCCTGCGTCAGGTCGTGAATATTCTGGTAAAAGCGGGTGAAGCTGAACTTCAACTGGTTTACCAGGTTCGGCTTGAGCGTATACGCGTCTTCGACGATGTAGTTCTTGGGGTAAATGTTGGCGAGGTCGCCGCCCATATAGGGCGGAGGCAGGTAACCGTACGACGTGGCGCCCGATCCTCCGGACGAGTAGTTGTTGAGATAATTCACCACGCCGATCGTTCCCACAGAAGAGATCCGGTGGTTGGGACTCATGTCGAAGTCGACTCGCCAGTCGGTCAGATGGTTGTCGTAGCCCTTCGGCGTCCCGGCAAGATAGTTGTTCGTCAGGGTGGTTGGATTGGTGGGCGCGGGCATGAATGCCGCCATGGCTTTCGCAATCGGCGAAATATCAGCCGATGGAATCACGTTGTAGGTTCCGCCGGATGCGAACGGTTGCCGGCAGATCGTCGCGCCTCCTGGGCAACCGGTAGTGGACGTGGTCGTTGGATCGTAGATGATCGGATTATTGTTGGTTCCTTCTCCGGTCAGCCCCGTTCCAACAGCGCCATTTAACTCAGTGAAGTTCCCCTGATTCATCAGCGTGGTGGGGATGGTCCACAAAGATGGGTTGGCGACATATCTGTCGTGGAATTTGTCGTAGGCGACAAAAAAGAACAGCTTGTGCGCGGTGTGCGGAATCACGCCGCCCACAGACAGCGAAATCTCGTTCAAATGTTCCGGAGGCTTGGGCGCAGGTACCGTCTGGCCCAGCGCATTTTTGATGGTGGATTCTTTGGTCGTGAAAGACCATGAGTCAAACGCTGTATTTCGGACAAAGTCGGCGGCCGACCCATGATATTTCAGGCCGCCCGACTTCATGGTGAAGTTTTCGGCTCCCGCGCCCATGTACTCGGCGGGCGGCGTGCTTGAAAGCACTTGAAACTGATCGACCGCCTCGATGCTCATGGTCTCGGAGACGAGGCGGTTATCGCCCTGTTGGCTTACGGTCTCGGCAGGCATGCCGTCGAGATAGAGTTGGCCGAGGTAGTTGCCCGTTCCACCGATCACCGGTAGCCGTGCCCCGGTTTCAGCCCCTGGGGAAAGATTCCCAAAAGCCGTTGGATCGCGCTGCCCGCCCGTAGTCATCTGGATAGGCAGATTCGCGTAAGTCGCATTCTCCACGGTGAGACCGATGGTGGCATCGGCCGTATCCAGCACCGGCGGAGCGCCGGTAACGCTGACCGTTTGCGACTCTGCGCCCACTGTCACCACCAGACTCAGCGTCCTCACTTGCAGGGCGTCGACAACCACGTTGTCCTGCACCAGCTTCCGGAACCCCTTGGCTTCCACTTGCACTGTGTAGGTGCCGGGAAGGACAGGAGCAATGCTGAAAAAGCCCGCCGAAGTCGTTTCGCGAATCGTGGCTACGTGCGTGGCATCGTTCGTGACTGTGATGGTCGCATTGGGAACGACTGCGCCCGTGGCATCCGCGATCGTCCCCTCGATGGAACCCTCACCCGCGGTCTGGGCGGCGGCAGGCATCGCCGTCGACACCAGGCAAAGCGCCAGAACGAACATTGCCAGCGTGGCAGATGCCCAGATTCCGCGCGGTTCTGTAAGCGTGGTAATTGGCCTCGTAAAGGTTTTCATGAAGAATCCTGGAAAGCCTCCTTCGCGTGAAGATGAATGTGTGCGTTCACGAGACGAGCGTGTATGCTGCCTCTGCCTTCGAACCTGCCGTGCGCAGGGGGAAACACTTCGCCACCGGATCAGTAGCGGCCCGACCTTAGCCCGGAATTAAAAGCCCGCCGTGTAGAAATTGTCAATAGGAAAATTGTTTTGTCACCGATTTTAACGACAGCCCGCACTCACGCTGGCTCGCCCCAGCTTTCCTTGGGCACTTTGTTGCCCATTTGGTATCTTCCCGGTTTACGATGGACCGCCGAGGGAATTTTGCCGTTAACCCCCTCAAAAAGCGCAGGATGCCTATAGGCAGACATCTCGGAGGACTTTGATGCGATTGTTTCGACATACGCTCCCTCGACGCCCTTTCTTCCGCGCTCTGGTTGGCGGAGTCATTCTTTTTTTCTCACTTGGGGTGCCCGCTACCGCCCAGTTGGATTCCCCCATCGCCCTTCGCGCCGGGTTCGTCACGCCACCTGCTGACGCTCGCCCCATGATGCGCTGGTGGTGGTTTGGGCCGGCGGTTGATAAGACTGAGCTCGCCCGCGAATTGCGCACCATGAAGGCTGGCGGCATCGGAGGCGCCGAGATTCAACCCGTCTACGCGCTCGAACTCGATGACCCGGCCAGAAACTTTCGCAATCTGCCATACCTCTCCAAAGACTTCCTGGGCATGGTCAGCTTCACCGCGCAGACGGCGCACGACCTAGGAATGCGGCTTAGTTTGACTTTGAGCAGCGGCTGGCCCTATGGCGGATCGTATGTTCCCATTTCCGATGCGGCCGGACGGCTGCGCATCGTTATAGACGCCGTGCCGCCGAATGCCGATTCCATGCCGGTTCCCTTCATCGGCAACGGAGAAACGCTGCTGGCAACGTTTCTCGCCTCCGGAACCGCTGGCCAATTCGATGCTGAACATACCCAGCAGTTGGACTCGACAAATCGCTATCGCCTGAGCCTGCCTGCCGGTACTTCCGGCCCGCACGTGGCGCTGTTTTTCATCTCCAGCCGAACCGGACAACAGGTCAAGCGCGCCGCCGTCGGCGCAGAAGGTTTCGTCCTCGACCATTTCAGCTTGCAGGCGATTCAGAATCACCTTAAAACCGTGGCCGATCCGCTCATCGAGGCCAGCGGAAAAAATGTTCCCTACTCGGTCTTCAGCGACAGCCTGGAAGTCTACGAATCCGATTGGACACCGGATTTTCTCAAGGAATTCCGCACACGGCGCGGATACGATCTGACTCCGCATTTGCCGGCACTCGTGGCCGGATCCACTCCGGATGCGGCCAACCTTCGTTATGACTGGGGGCGCACGCTGGCCGAGTTGATCGATGCTCACTATCTCGCGCCGCTCAATGCCTGGGCGAGAGATCACCATACAAAGTTCCGCTCGCAAAGCTATGGAACCCCCGCCGTCACGCTTTCGAGCAATGCCCTTGTCGATCTGCCTGAGGGCGAAGGATCGCAGTGGCACGGACCCTTCTCCTACACGCGCTGGGCCACTTCGGCAAGCCACATCTACGGTCGAAACATCACCTCGTCCGAAACGTGGACTTGGCTGCACTCCCCGCCGTTCCGCGCTACTCCTCTCGACATGAAGGCAGAGGCAGACACATTTTTCCTGCAAGGGATCAATCAACTTGTCGGCCATGGATGGCCCTATTCGCCGCCCGCGGCCGGCGATCCCGGCTGGTCCTTTTATGCGGCTGCCGTCTTCAATGCGCACAATCCCTGGTGGATCGTGATGCCCGACGTCATGAATTACATGGCCCGCGTGAGCTACATGTTGCGCCAGGGAAAACCTGTTACCGACGTCGCCGTGCTTTTGCCGGAAGAAGACGCACAGGCCAGGTTCCGGCCGGGGCACGTCTCTGTCACCGACGAGATGCCGCAACTGCTCGGCGCCGATCTGGTTCCTGCGATTCTCGATGCGGGCTACAACTTCGATTTCATTGACTCCGCAGCCATCGATCGCCAGGGCATCCAGTATCCGGTTCTGGTGATGCCGAGCGTGGAGCGCCTGCCGCTCACGACCTACCGGCATGTCGAGGAGTTCGTGCGCCATGGCGGCCTGGTAATCGCTGTCAAAAATCTTCCCTCGCGCGCCCCTGGATTCCTGGAGGGACCGCGCGACTCGCTTGTTGTGGCGCAAATCTCAAAGGAGCTATCCGCTCCCGAAATAAAGAACGTGAAGATTGTTGCAAGCGCTGCGGAAGTTGGCTCGGCGATACGGGCATTCCTTTTGAAGCCCGATGTGCTTTTGACCCCACCGACGCCCGAGGTCGGTTTTATCCATCGCAGTCTGCTTTGGGCGAACATCTATTTTTTAGCGAACACCGATAACCGCCCACATTCGTTCGAGGCGAGGTTCCGCACCACCATGGCCGGCGCAGAAATCTGGGATCCTTTCACGGGACGGATAACGGGCGCCGGCGTGGGCAATACGCTGAAGATGACTCTTGCTCCTTACGAATCGAAGATCGTTTTCCTTTCAAATCGTCCGGGGCCCGCGCCCCAGCCGACTCTCGCAAAGCCGTTCATGCCCATCGACCTGACCCACGATTGGAAGGTGACTTTCGACAAGACAGGCGCAACCGAGACCATGCATTCACTCCACTCGTGGGCCAGCGACGAGCCGGAAAAATACTACTCCGGCACTGCAACCTACGAGCGCACATTCGATATTCCCCTTGCGGTTGTTCAGGCAGGCAGCGCATATCTCGATTTTGGCGAAGGACAGCCCGTCGCGCGCACGCAACTTCACCAGGCGGGAATGCGCGCCTGGTACGACCCTCCTTTGCGCGACGCCGCCCTGGTCTATGTGAATGGAAAGCTCGCGGGAGCAGTGTGGCATCCGCCCTACAGAATCGATGTGGCGGCACTGCTGCATCCTGGCGCCAACCAACTGAAGATCGTCGTGGCCAATACAGCCATCAATGAACTGTCTGGGCGTGCCGCGCCGGATGATCGGCTACTCAACCTCCGCTATGGCGAGAAGTTTACTCCGCAGGATACGGATCATCAGGAGCCGTTACCATCAGGCATCGTGGGAACCCTCCGGCTCATGTCGGAAGAAGATGTCGCGCCATAAGCGGAGTGGAGCCGTAGAGAGCACAAAACGGAAGTGCATTAAGTGTGACTCCATCTGGCCAGGGCAGAATATGTGCGTTGCTTAGTCGAGATGGAAGACTTCCTCGATTGGTACCATCGTGTCGTCTGCAGTTCCGTGTTCGAGCGATTCGAACAGTGGTGCGATCTCCGCCTGCCAGCGCGCGTTTACAGCATAACTCTTCATTGCGGCCCTTGCCTGCTCGAAATCTGAAGCTTCAAGATAGCCGACAAGAACCCCGTCCTCCCGCAGAAACAGTGAATAATTCTGCCATCCCGCTTGGCGAAGTGCCTCCAGCATCTCCGGCCAAACCTCTGCGTGACGAAGCTTGTACTCTCCCACTTTCTCCGGGCGGACCCGCAACAGAAAACACACTCGCTGCATTCCCAGATCTCCTTGAGCCAATCAAGTCCTGGCATGCCCAACCATGGAAAAATTCTCTGCTCTCTTTCCTGCGATTCTCGTTTGGACTTTTTGACTCCAGGATCGGGACGACCGCGTCGTAGCCCTCGACTGTAACTGAATCGAGCACTATTTTTCAATAGGGGAGAAAGATGTCTTTGAAAATCTACATCGGCTGGGCTCGGCTCGACGACTCGATTTCTCCCGAACCGCGAGTCACAGAATCCAACCGATCATCCCTCTGACGGAGATCGAACAAAATGAATATACTTTTTTGAGCAAACGGCACTCTGTCAAAAACAAAACTGTCAGGTATGTCCCCGGTCCGTACCCTCAAAAGTTGTCAAGACCCTTCCCTAAAAATAATTCCTTTCACCTCCCGCAAGTCCCTCATTCTCTTATCTCTATTCTCTTTTCTCTCTTTCCCAAACTTTGCCGATCATTATGCCCTTCCGGCGCATACTGAATGCATATGATCTCGATCCAGGCTATCTGCTGCCGAACAAAATCGTCCAGCCCATTGACCCAGCAAAGCGGATGTTTACTGATAAGTAATTTCTTCGCCGAAACCGAATATGCGCAATTATTTTTTTCATGTAGGGAGGTGAACAATGAGTAAATACATAAACCGTTTAGATCGACGTTGACATGCACCAATTTCGGGGCAGATTTACTAGAAAATTACTGTTATTTTTCTGGTAAACATTTAAAGCGCGATACGGTTTACGGTTCGGCCGCTAGCCGCTGCCAATAGCGGTAAGTACTTATTCTTGAATATTTTAGTCTTTAAATCGCTTTTTCCCAATGGTTTACAGAAACGCATTCCATCTAAGCAGTTTAAAATGAATACTTTAGCAAAAAGATGGGGCTCCTTCGCCCGTAGCGCTGGACGATCCCGCTGATGCAAGAGTCCTGCTCCTAGGAGCGCGGGTCGCCAAAACCTGGCGCTGTTCGAATTCGAACAGTCGTCCGCCCTGATCGGTCATTTTTTGGAGTTGTTTGCCGGGGCACTCGCGGAATACCCCTTTGTTTTCAGTGCGCGTGGCCACCGCGATTTTGGCGAGCAGCGTGCTTTTCCTTTGAGCGATGGATATCGCACGTCCAGATCTTTTGCGAAAGAGAAAGCGCCGGTTGGTGGTCTGGGCCGGCGTCGCGGTTGTGGTGTTGGCCCTTTCAGCACTCGCCGTATCGCGACTCAAACCGGCAGCGCCCACCGTGGATCGCTCGACCATCTGGTTGGACACTGTCAAGAGGGGCCCGCTGGTGCGGCAAGTGCGCGCCTCGACGGGAAGCCTCGTGCCTCGTGAGGATTCGATCGAGCTGATTCCGGCGGAGACTGATGCGACCGTGGTTCGCATACGCGTGCTGCCCGGTGCGCAGGTCACACCGAACATCGTCATCATGGATCTCTCCGATCCGCAACTCGAGCAGGAAGTACTGAACGCCGAGTTAGGACTGAAGGCGGCGCAGGCCGACTACAAAAGCTTGCAGGCTCAGCTTGAAAGCACCCTGATGGACAAGAAAACTGCGGCCGCTCAAGTGAATGCCGACTACACCCAGGACCAATTGCAGGCCCAGACCGACAAGGCGCTCTACGATCTCGGCGTGATCTCAGGGCTTGCTTACCAAAAATCGAAGAGCACCGCCGACCAGCTATCGGCACAGCACGACTTGAGTCAGCAGCAGCTCGACGTGAACCAGAAGGCGATCGAAGTTCAACTGGCTTCGCAACAGACGAAGACCGAGCAGGCGAAGGCACTCCTCGATCTCTACAGGAAGCAACAGCAGGCCCTGGAAGTGCGTTCGACGATTTCGGGTACGCTGGCTCCGCTCGCCACGCCCGTGCAAGTGGGCGAACATGTATCGGCGGGGACCTCGGTGGCCGAAGTCGTGCAAAGCGGAAAGCTCAAGGCCGCGCTGCAGATAGCCGAGACCCAGGCGCGCGACATTCAGCTCGGGCTGCCAGCCATGATTGACACCCACAATGGCGTGATTCCTGGACATGTCACGCGCATCGACCCTGCAGTGGTGAACGGAACGCGCACCGTTGACGTAGCTTTGGATGGACCGCTGCCCGCAGGGGCTGTGCCGCAGCTCAGCGTGGACGGAACGATCGACCTGGAGCGGATGGCGGATGTTCTGTATGTGGGTCGGCCGGCCCTGGGCAATGAAAACTCGACCCTGAGCCTGTTCAAGATCGACCCCGACGGCAAGGGCGCGTCACGCGTTTCGGTGAAGGTGGGCCGTGCATCGGTCAATGACATCCAGATCCTGGAGGGATTGAACGCCGGGGACACGGTGATTCTGTCGGATATGTCGCGCTGGGACAATGTGGATCGAATTCGCCTGGACTAGGCAGAAGAAACCATGTGGACGAAGGATGAAGGGGATCCAGATCTGGTCGCTGAACTGCGAGCTTAGAGCTGCGGAGTCGATTTGAAACTACCGATCTCTGTCAACTGGAATTGAGGGGTGAGATGGGAACGAATGGAGCATCGAGCGGTACGTTAATTCAGATTGAGGATCTGACCAAGATCTTCTACACCGACGAAGTGGAGACGCACGCACTTTCCGGCGTCCACTTAACCATCAACCGCGGAGAATACCTGGCCATGTCGGGGCCCTCGGGTTGCGGCAAATCCACGCTGCTCTCGATCCTCGGCCTTCTCGACACGCCGACGGGGGGCAGTTATCTGCTCAACGGTAAGCCGGTGGAGAACCTGAGTTTCGCTGACCGCTCGCGCATACGCAACCAGGAGATTGGGTTCATCTTTCAAAGCTTCAATCTCATCGGCGATCTCACGGTGGAAGAGAATGTTGAGCTGCCGCTCACCTATCGCGCGGGAATGCCCTCGGCTGAGCGCAAGAAGCGCGTGAAGGAAGCACTGGAGCGAGTGAACATGGCGCACCGGATGAGGCATTATCCGGCGCAGCTCTCAGGCGGCAAGCAGCAGCGCGTGGCTGTGGCCCGCGCGTTGGCCGGCTCACCGTCGATTCTGCTCGCCGATGAGCCCACTGGCAATCTCGACTCGAAAAATGGTGAGGCGGTGATGCACTTGTTGGCCGACCTGCACCGCGAAGGATCGACGATCTGCATGGTGACGCACGATCCGCGCTTCGCCCGCCACGCGGATCGCGAGGTTCACTTGTTCGACGGAAAGGTCGTTTCAGAGCAGGAGCAGCAGAAGCTCGAAGAAGAAGCTGAGGCGTAGGCCGTGGTGCTCCAGAACACACTGCAGGACATTCGCTACGCGCTGCGCCAGCTTCGCAAAGCGCCTGGATTCGCGCTCAGGGCTATCGTTACGCTGTCCCTGGGCATCGGCGCCAATGCGGCCATCTTCATGCTGCTTGATTCCAGTCTGCTGCGCCCGCTGCCCTTCCCCGATCAAGGCCGGCTGATGCGGATCGGATACGTCCCAGGCGCGCAACGCTGGCAGATCGCGCTCGCAGTCATCCGGCAAAGCCTGATCCTGGCTGGCGCCGGGTGCGTGGCCGGACTCGCTGGCGCGGCAGCGCTCAGCTGCGTACTGCACAGCTTTCTGTTTCAAGTCAGCGCTACCGATCCCATCACATTTTGCGCTGTGCCATTGCTAATGGTTCTGATCGCGTTCTTTGCGGCGTGGAACCCCGCCCGCCGCGCGGCTTCCGTCGATCCCATGCAGGCGCTGCGCATTGAATAGGAGGTCTCATGCAGAACGTGCTTCGCAACCTTCGTTTCAGCTTTCGCATGTTGCGCAAGAGCTTGGGCCTTACGGCCGCTATTGCGATCACCCTCGCCCTCGGCGTCGGCGCCACGACGGCGATCTACACCGTCGTTTACGCCACATTAATTGCGCCGATGCCTTATCCCAAGCCCGATCAATTGGTCATTGTCTGGTCATGGGTGAAGAACGATCGCAATGGCGTTGCTGCCGGCGACTATACGGACTGGGTTCGGCTGAGCAAGGCATTTCAGGGTCTCAAGGCCATGTCCGGCACTTCCTTCAACCTGGCCGGAAAAGAAGCGCCCGAAATGGTGAGTGGTGAGTTTGGCACTCCGGGCTGGTACAGCATGTGGGGCGTTCCGTTTCAGCTTGGCCGCGACATTTTGCCCGAAGAGGGCGTGGCCGGCAAAGATCGTGTCGTGACCATCGCCAACCGCCTCTGGAAGAGGCTGGGAGCCGATCCGCACATGATCGGCAAGACGATCATGCTGGATCAGAAGCCCTACACGGTCGTCGGCGTGTGGGCGCCGGGACAGCCGGACCGGCTGCCCTGGGAGCTCGTCGTACCGTTGGTTTTCACCCCCGATCAGCTAAATCACGACTTTCATTGGCTCAATGTGATGGGCCGGCTCAAAGATGGCGTCTCCCTTAAGCAGGCCAACGCCGATATGACTGCTGTTGCCGCGCAAGTCGCTCGGGACAACCCTAAATCGGACCAGGGCTGGAGCGCGCGGGTCGAGCCGCTCCATAACGATTATCTGGGCGACGACGTGAAGGTCACGCTCTGGCTGTTTCTCGGCGCCGTCGGATTCCTGCTGATCATCGCCTGCGTGAACGTCGCCAATCTGTTGCTGGCCAAAAGCACGACACGACAGCGTGAAGTGGCCATTCGCTCCGCGATCGGCGCCAGCCGCCGCAACATTTTTGCGCAATTCATCACTGAGAGCCTGATGCTCGCATTCATCGGCGGCGCGCTTGGCGTTGGGCTTGGCTATGCCATGCTGCGTGGCTTTATCGCCATAATGCCCAAAAATACTTTGCCCAGCGAGGCAGATTTGAGTCTCAACCTCCCTATCCTCCTGGTCACCTTAGCCGCAACGACACTTGCCGGCCTGCTCTTCGGCTGCGCGCCTGCCTGGTACGCGGCCCACGTCGACCCGGCTGAATCGCTCAAAGAGGGCGGCCGCACCAGTTCCGGCGGATTGCGCCACCGCCTGCGCCAACTGCTGGTGGTGGGCGAATTCACTCTCGCGCTCGCCCTGCTGACCGGTGCCGGTCTCGCTATGCACAGCTTCTGGAATCTGACTCACGTCGACCTCGGCGTTCAGACAGACCATGTACTCACATTCGATCTCCCGATGCTCAAGGGCATGGACTGGAACTCCGATCAGATCATTGGCCATTACCGCGACATCTTGCGCAGCATCCAGTCCACAACCGGCGTCGAAAGCGCTGCAGCTGTCACGGGTATGCCTCTTGAGGGCACCGGTTTTGGAATGCCCTTCACTATCGCCGGCCGCCCCGGGTTCACCGACCCATCGCAACGGCCTGTCGCCGGCTTCCAAATGATCACGCAAGACTACTTTAGGACATTCGGCATTCGTGTCGTCAAAGGCCGCGCCATCACTGACGAGGATAGCGCCGGCAGCCCAAATGTCGCGATGGTTAATGAAGAGTTTGTTCGAAGATTCTTTCCCGGCCAGGACCCCATCGGCCAGCGCCTCATGGTGGAACAGTTGATTCCCGGCGTGCAGAAGCTCGGACCAGCGCAGCCGTGGCAGATTGTCGGCGTCTTTCACGACGTTCGCGGCGGATCGTTTGACCGCCCCCATGCGGAGATCGACGTCCCATTTTTTCAGCTTCCCTGGACAACCGCCGGATTCGGCGTGCGCACCGCGGGCGATCCAGCAGCCATGACCCGCACCATCGCCGCCGCAGTCAACTCCGTGGATGCCACCGCCGCGCTGGACAATCTCGAAACGATGGACCAGATCCGCGACGACGATGTCTCCCCCAATCGCTTCACGATGCTCCTGTTTGCATGCTTCGCAGTGATTGCGCTGGCGCTCGCCGCTGTGGGCATTTACGGGGTCATGGCCTTTGTCGTAGGCCAGCGTGGGCATGAGATTGGCATCCGCATGGCGCTCGGCGCGAGCCGCCAGTCCGTCGTGCAGTTGATCCTGCTTGAGGGCCTCACGCTCGCAGGAGTGGGCCTCGTATTCGGCTTCGGCGGCGCATACTTAGTCGGCCGTGCCATGCAGAGCACTTTGTACGGGGTGGGCTCGCTCGATCTGCTCGCCTTTAGCGCCGTCGCTGCTGTGCTTTTATGCGCCGCGCTGGTTGCCTGTTACCTTCCCGCGCGCCGCGCAGCCGCCGTCGAACCCATGCAGGCGCTGAGGACGGAGTAAGCGAGCACTGGATGATCACTGGAGGAACTGTGCGATGAACAATTTTTGGCACGACGTTCGATACGCAATGCGACAACTGCGCCGCGCGCCGGGATTCACTCTGCTCGCCGTGCTCGTAATGGCCCTCGGCATTGGCGCCAACGTCGCCATGTTCACAGTAGTGCGCAGCGTGCTCCTCAAGCCTTTGCCCTTCAAAGATCCCAATCGTCTGCTGATGCTCTATGAGGACACCAATGCCGGCGGAGCTGAATTCCCACGCAATAATGTGGCCGGCGGCGTTTTCGCCGAATGGAGCAAGCTGAATCGCTCCTTCAGCAGCATGGCCCTTGTCCAGGAAAACCAGGCGGACCTGTCGGCGTCGGGCGACCAACTTCCCGAGCGGCTCAATACCGCCAACGTCTCATGGAATCTTTTCGCGACGCTCGGCGTGCAGCCGGCCATGGGCCGCGGCTTTGCAGCGTCTGACGACACTCCGGCTGCTAACGGCACGGCGGTGCTGAGTTGGAGTTTGTGGAAGCGGCGTTTTAGCGGTGACCCAGCCATCCTGAACCGTACCATCTATCTCGATGCCAAGCCTTATACAGTGATCGGCGTCATGCCTGCGTGGTTCGAGTTTCCCTATTCCAATACGCAGCTCTGGGCGCCCATTGATCACGAAGTGGAACCAGCGATGATGTCGGCCCTCGACTTCCACATGTTTCGAGCAGTGGGCAGGCTCAAGCCCGGCGTCACCGGGGCACAGGCTACGGCGGATCTATCGATGATCACAGAGCGGATTCACAACGCGCATCTCGACAATCCGTTCGTTTCCGCATCGGCCAACAGTCGCCCACTTCTCGAGCATATGGTGGGCGACATCGAACGTCCGCTCTATGTATTGCTTGCCGCGACGTCATGTTTGTTGCTGATCGCCTGCCTCAACGTCGCCAATCTCCTGGTGGCGAGGGCGGTGGCCCGCAGCAAAGAGCTTGCTATTCGCACCGCGCTTGGCGGCAGCCGGATGCGCCTGCTGCGCGAGCATCTGATGGAGAGCTTTCTACTTTCGGCCATGGGAGGCGCGGCTGGATTGGCTCTGGCCTACGGCCTGGTTACCTGGCTTGTGCGAACACGCCAGGATATGGTGCGCGTCGAGTCCATCGGCTTCGACGCAGCAGTGGTTGCGTTCACGGTGGGCATTATCGCGCTCTGCGCGCTTTTTTCCGGACTCATCTCAGCATTCAACGCCAACGACAAACGCATCCTGACGTCGCTGCATGAATCCTCGCAGACTCACAGCGCGGGCAGCACGCGAGCGCGCCTGCGCAAGGCACTGCTCACAGCCGAGGTCGGTCTCACCGTGGTGCTCCTCGTAGCCGCGGGACTTCTTATCAAGAGCTACCAACGTCTTCGATCCACGGATATCGGCTGCATTACAGATAACGTGCTGACGATGCGGATCGCGCTCCCCGACGCGCGTTACAAGACGCCCGGGCCCGCCCCCGTCGACTTCTTCGGCTCGCTGCTCACTCGTGTGCGTGCGCTACCTGGCGTTCAAAGTGCCGGATTCGCCACATCGGTCCCGGGACAGGGATATTCGGGCGACTTCAGCTTCGACATCGCGGAGCACCCTCCGCTGCCGCGCGGTAAAGGCACGTTCGCAATCAACGTCGCGGCCGATCCCGGCTACTTCGCGGCCCTAGGCGTTCCTTTCCTGAAGGGTCATACCTTCGACGACGGACAGGCGTTCGACCACGTCGATGAGGTAGTCATCAACGAATCGTTTGCCAACAAATTCTTCCCCGGCGAAGACCCCATCGGCAAGCACCTCCGCGTTATGGGCGGGGACAAGCGGTACACCGTCACGGGCGTCGTTGGTGACACGCGGTACGCCATCGGGGAACAGCCCGATCCAATGCAGTATTATCCGCTTCCGGCGCCACCCATGGCCGGCGATCCGGACTTCGGCACACTGGTTATCCGTGCTGACCACGACGTGATCGAGCTGGCGCTCCCCGTCCAGCGCATTATCCAGGGCATGGACCCGAGCGTGCCAGTCTCCGATGTGCTCACCATGGATCAACTGCTGAACAAGTCCACGCTGGATAAAAGCTTCGATACCACGTTGCTTTCCGGATTCGCCGTCTTGTCACTTCTGCTTGCCGCGGCGGGGCTTTTCGGTGTGCTCACGTATATCACTGCCCAACGCACCGGCGAAATCGGCATTCGCATCGCACTCGGGGCGCGACGCGAGCAGGTGCTCGGCTTGATGCTCGCCGAGGGAATACGCCCGGCGCTGATTGGGCTGCTATTGGGATTGGCAGGCAGCGCTGCGGCGACCAGGCTCATCAGAGCCATGCTTTATAACACTCAACCCCTGGACCCGTCGGTGTTTGCCGCGGTTGCCGGATCGCTTCTTGCCGTTGCTGCTGTGGCCTGTGTGGTTCCGGCATGGCGCGCCTCGCGTCTTGACCCGATTAAAGCGCTGCGGACAGAGTAATTCGAATCGAAATGAGCATTCAAATCGGAATCAGAGAAAAACATGATTGAACTGAAAAATGTAGAACGAAGTTACAAAGCCGGCTACACCCAAACCTGGGTGCTGCGTCGCATTGAACTGACCATTCGAGAAGGTGAGTTTGTCACCGTAATGGGTCCCTCGGGCGCCGGGAAATCCTCCCTGTTGAATGTGCTCGCTCTGCTCGACGACGGCTGGCTCGGTGAATATTGGTTTGGTGAGACCGCGGTGCATACGCTCAACCGCAAGCAGAGAGCCGACCTCGCCCGCCAGCGCATCGGCATGGTTTTCCAGAGTTATCACCTGCTCGACGATCTCACCGTGGCCGAGAATATTGACCTTCCGCTTTCGTACAAGAATCTGCCCAGCAACGAGCGCAAGGGCATGGTCGCCGACATTCTCGATCGGTTTCAAATCGTCGCCAAGAAAGACCTATATCCCAACCAACTCTCCGGCGGGCAGCAACAATTGGTGGGCATTGCGCGCGCAGTGGTGCACGCGCCGGCTCTGCTGCTGGCTGACGAGCCCACTGGCAATCTGCACTCCACGCAGGCCCGCGAAATTATGGAGCTCTTCTGCGAGCTGAATCGACGAGGCACCACCATTGTGCAGGTAACGCACTCTGAAGAAAACGCGAAATTCAGCAAGCGCATCGTGGAACTTCGCGATGGATGGATTACACGTGATGAAAATCTGAAGGCTCAGGTGACGGAGGTCGCCTCATCATGACCTCCACCTCATGGCACAAGTGGTTTTTGGCTGCGGCGTTCTGCGCGCCGCTCATTCCCGGCAGCTCAGCCCAGAACCAGCCACAAACAACGCCTCCTCCACAAGCCGCGCCGACCCATTCGCAAGCAGTTCCGCTGGATGCGCCAGCGCCCGCAACCGACCCACCAACAGTCGCGCCCCATTCGCTTGTCCAAATGATGCAGCAGCAACAGCAGCAGATCCCCCCACCGGAGCCGTTCCAGGTGGCGATGCCGCACTCTCATAATCCATTGTTTCCCTACTTGCCGAGCAAGGCGCCGGAACTGAACCTCAGCAACTCACCCCGTCTCCTGAATCTCGTCCGCGAAGGAAAGCTGTACATCTCGCTGCAGGATGCGATCGCCCTGGCTATCGAGAATAACCTCGATATCGCGTATTTCCGCTATAACTTCCCCATTGCCCAGACTGATATCCAGCGCACCAAATCTGGCGCACTTGCCAATGGCGTGAACACTGCCATTGCTCAGTCCACCCAGGGCGGCTTTGGCGCCTCAACCAGCGGGGGTGGCGGCGCCAGCGGCGCAGGATTCTCTGCCGGCGCGGGCGGTATCGTCACTTCCACACTCGGCCAGGGAACCTCGGTTCCCTCGTTCGATCCATTTCTCACCTTCACCGGCTTCGTCGATCACAACGTCGCACAGGAAGCCAACCAATTCCTGGTCGGCACGCCGACTCTTAGAACCAACACCATTCAGGCACTGGGCAATTACAGCCAGTATTTCCCGCTGGGCACAAACATTTTTGCTCAGTATCTCGGGCAGCGCATTACCAGCAATTCCCCGTACAACGGCATCAATCCCGAACTCTATTCCAATTTCGCAGTGGAGATAACCCAGCCTCTTCTGGCGGGTTTTGGCCTCTCTACCAACGAGCGGTACATCCGCATCGCGAAACGCAATGCCCAGATCAACGATGTCGCTTTCAGAATGCAGGTCATCGCCACCATTACGCAGGTCGAAAATATTTACTGGGATCTCGTAAATGCCTATGAGGATGAGCAAGTCAAAGAGAGCGCGCTCTCCTTCGCGCAGCAGACGCTCGACGTAGACCAGAAGCAGCTCAGGCTCAATTCCATTCCGTCCATGCAGGTCATGACGGACGAGTCTTCTGTCGCCACCAGCGAAGGCGATCTCACTGTTTCGCGCGCCAATCTGCGCCTGAATGAGCTACTCCTTAAGAACGCCCTGACCAAGACAGACGATCCGGCGATCGACGAAATGCCCGTCATTCCTCTTGATCTCAAAGGCGAAGCCGATCCCAATGCTTCAAAATCCATCGATGTCCTCATTGCCGAAGCTGAAAAAAACCGGCCGGAAGTCGCCCTTTACCAGATGCAGGCTGACGTGCTGAAGCAGGCTCTGAAAGACATCAACAGCGAGCTACTGCCCTCCCTCAATATGTATGGTTACTACGCCGGAGCCGGGACCGCTGGCCCCGCTAACCCCTATTGCACTCTAAATTCTGAGTGCGCCACTGATCTGCCCACGGGTTTCCCAGGTATGTTTCAAAATATCTTCAACTATTCCTCACCCGAATATCGCGTGGGCGTGACGCTTGCCATCAATCTGCGCAACCGCCAGGCAAAGGCTGACCAGTTCCGCGCGGTGCTGCAATACCGCCAGAGCCAGATCACCTCCGAGCAACAACAGAAAGGCATTCGTTTCGACGTACGCAACTCGCAGTTCGCGTTGCAGCAGGCTCAGGCCCGCGTGGATGCCGCGCAGAAGGCTCGCGACTTGGCACAGCGGACATTCGACATCACCGCACAAGAACAGAAACTTGGCGCAAAATCCAGCTACGATACCCTCGCGGCCGAAAACCAGCTGGCCGTCGCCGAATCGGCGCTGGATACCGCCCAAACCGCATATGAAAAATCCAAGGTTGATATTGATCGCGCCACCGGTGAAACACTCCAGCGGATGAGCGTCTCCATCGACGATGCAAAAACAGGTGTCGTGACGCGCACGCCGTAGAATCGTTGGATGGTCGTCGCTCACGCGAACGCCAGCACCCAGGAGGCGGATCATGGCCAACACGCAAGAGCGAATCCGGGTCCTCGTTGCCGACGACCAACCCCACATCCTGGAGGCTGTGGAACTTCTGCTCTCGCCTCAGGGAATGGCGGTCGACTGCGTGCGCTCGCCGCAGCTGCTGATGGAAGCCCTCGGACAGTGCGATTATGATGTACTCCTCATCGACCTGAATTACACGCGCGATACGACTTCAGGCCAGGAAGGCCTCGATCTTCTCGGCCGCATTCGGGACTTGTACCCGCGGCTGCCGGTGATCATGATGACGGCGTGGGGCAACATCGACCTTGCCGTCGAGTGCATCAAGCGCGGAGCCCGCGACTTCATACAGAAGCCCTGGGAAAACGAGCGGCTCCTTTCGCTTATCCGGGTCCATGCAGAGTTGCACCAGGCGCTTCGCCGAGCCCGTCAACTCGAGCTGGAGAATAGCCTGCTCCGCGCCGAAGGCTTGTCGGAGTTCATTGCCAGCGCTCCCTCCATGCAGCCAGTGCTCGGGCTGATCTCACAGGTTGGGCCCTCCGATGCCAATGTGCTGATCACGGGCGAGCACGGCACCGGGAAAGAAATTGTGGCGCGGTTGCTCCACGCCGCATCGCCGCGCGCGAACAGGCCGTTAGTTGCAGTGAACGCGGGTGGACTGCCTGAAGGAACCTTCGAAAGTGAAATCTTCGGGCACGTGAAGGGTGCATTCACTGATGCCCGCGCCGATCGAATTGGCCGTTTCGAGTTGGCCAGCGGAGGCACGCTCTTTCTCGACGAGATTGCGAACGTCCCACTTCGGCAGCAGGCCAAACTACTCCGCGTGCTGGAAACGGGTGAGCTGGAGCGTGTGGGATCCTCGAACACGCGGCGCGTGGACGTTCGCTTGCTTTGCGCGACCAATGCACGGCTCCACGAGGAGGCAGCTGCGGGAAACTTCCGCGAAGATCTTCTCTTCCGGATTAATACAGTGGAAATTCATTTGCCCATGCTGCGTGACCGGCGCGAGGATATACCTCTTCTGGCGCAGCATTTCCTGGATCGCAACCGCACCCGCTATCGCAAGCAGGTAAAAGAATTCTCGCCTACCGCCATGCAGCAATTGATGCAATATCCCTGGCCAGGCAACGTGCGAGAGTTAGAGCACGCCGTGGAGCGCGCGGTTTTGTTATGTCGCGGCGAAGAGGTCGAACCGTCTGACCTAGGAATTAACGGCGCGCGGGCGGGCACCCTATCGCTCGAGACCATGAGCGACAATATGAGTATCGACGAGGTCGAATCCCTGCTGATTCGCAAAGTTCTTCGCCGTTGCGATGGCAATATTTCACAGGCTGCCGAGGCTCTCGGACTTAGCCGCGCAGCACTCTATCGTCGAATAGAAAAATATGGCCTATGAAGGCGGTACGCGCGGGCGTAAACGTTCGGTGATACGCCGAGCGTGGCTCTACTGTCTGCTTATGGCGTTGCCTGCGCTCGTCTGCGTCGCCGTTTATTTCTTCCTGGGTCAACTTGCTCTTGTGCCTGCACTTTTGCTCGCCGGCTGCATGCTGATTTATGCGGCACTGGTGGCTTCCGCCCTTATCGAGGGCATGACTCGTCCGTTGCAGACACTCTCCAACGTCGTCGCGTCGTTGCGTGAAGGCGATTATTCTTTCAGGGCGCGTGGTGCCGGCACACAGGATGCACTCGGGGAACTGGCGATCGAGGTTAACGCTCTCGCCGATCTGTTGCAGAAGCAACGAGTCCGGTCTCTCGAGGCCACTGCCTTGCTGGCCCGCATCCTTGAAGTAATGAATGCACCACTGTTCGCCTTCGATCGTGAAAACTTGCTTCAACTGGTCAACGAGGCGGGCTTGAAAATGCTGGCGTTGCCGCATGCCAGATGCTTTGGGCGCAGCGCGAGCGAACTAGAGCTGGAGGATCTGCTCCATGCGCCGGACCAATCTATTCACTCCTTTGCTCCGCGACCAACGCGCTGGCTGCTTCGCAAGGCGGCGTTCCGCCAGGACGGCGTGCCGCACACTTTGCTCCTGCTGGCGGATGTCAGTTTGCCGCTCCAGGAAGAGGAGCAAGCTGCTTGGAAGCGCCTGATCCGCGTGCTGGGACACGAGTTGTCCAACTCGCTGGCGCCAATCAAGTCCATTGCAGGCAGCCTGCTGGATCGGGTTGACGGTTTGCATGGCGAAGAAGGAACACGGGCGGATTTTCGTCGAGGCTTGAGCGTTGTTGAAAGCCGGGCCGACGCACTGCATCGCTTTATCGAGTCGTATCGGCAACTTGCTCAATTGCCCATACCGCTACTTCGGCCTGTTCTGCTCGCGCCTTTGCTGGAGCGTGTGGTGCAGTTGGAGCAGCGCCTTGACGTCCAGCTGGACGCAGGGCCGATCGTAACTATCAACGCCGATCCCGATCAGTTGGAACAGATGTTCATCAATCTGCTGGCAAACGCCGCCGACGCTTCGCTAGCCAAAAATGCCCAGTCGGTACGAGTAACTTGGACGACCGACGGCCCGTCGCTACTCGTTTCGATTGAAGATCGCGGTCTGGGCATTGCCAACCCAGACAATCTGTTTGTGCCCTTCTATACCACCAAAGTCGCTGGCAGCGGTGTGGGGCTCGCGCTGGCCCAGCAGATCGCTCGCGCCCACGGTGGCGAGATTCAGCTCGCCAATCGCGAGGACGGAGCAGGAGCGCGTGCCACGATCCGCCTGCCTGTGGCACAAATAGAGCATCTTTGATTTTTGCGGCTGATGAAACTCACGGCTTGAGCGACTGCCGCAGCGAGGTTGCGTTTCGGTATGGCAAACAATCTGTTTTGGGCAGTTTTGCCCATGTGGGGGTAGACTGTCTCCATCGAAGGCTGTAGGATCTCTACATCCAGATGACCGAGACTGCGAAATACCAGAATCGAATCGAATTATTGCAGGGAACACTGGACATGCTCGTCTTGCAGGCACTGCGGCGCGAGCCCATGCACGGTTACGCCATCGCGCAAGTGATCCGCAGCCGTTCGGGCGAGGTGCTCTCGGTGGAGACCGGTTCTCTGTACCCGGCCTTGCATCGACTCGAACGCCAGAAATGGGTCAAGTCAGAATGGAAGATGACCGAGAGCAAGCAGCGCGCAAAGTACTACCAACTCACCGCTCTCGGCAGGAAGCAACTCAGTGCTGACCATCGGCGCTGGCTTCAGTTAGTTCGTGCTATCGGCGCTGTGATGGCACCGGAGGCGCAGCCGTGATGTCTGGTCGATGGGAACGAGCCAAGGAGAGCCTTTCAGAAGAGCTTGAGGCGCATCTGAGAATGGCAATCGCGGAGCGCGTTGCCCGCGGAGAAGCGCCGGCAGAGGCCCGTGCGGCCGCACTGCGCGAGCTCGGCAACTTGCCACTTATCGAGGATGTGACACGTGAGCGTTGGGGGTGGCTGTGGCTGGAGAATCTGCTCCGCGATACTCACCACGCCTTTCGCCGGCTGCGCCGCGCTCCCGCATTCACGGCAACCGCCCTGCTCACGCTGGCCTTCGGCATCGGCGCCAACCTCGGCGTGTTTCAACTCCTCTATAGCGTCATCCTGGCCGACTTGCCCGTCGACCATCCTGATGAACTCGTAGCAGTGCGCGCCGCACGCACGCCCTTCGATCAGGGATATCAGGTGTCCTACTCCGCCTACCAGCGTCTTCGCGCGTCAACCTCCGAGGCGCCCCTGCTGGCTCGTGCCGTTTCAGGCGCCGCCGATCTTGAGCTTCCCGATCGCGCGATGTCGAAGCCCGATTGCGAACTGGTGTCAGACAACTACTTCAGTGTGCTTGGCGTTGTGCCTGCCGCGGGCCGCTTCTTTATCGAGGCCGATGCCCGCCAGGTGCAGGGCGAGTGGCCCGCCGTGCTCCGCTACGACTTCGCGCGCAACGCATTTGCCTCGGCGCAGCAGGCCGTGGGCCAGCACATGCTTCTCAACGGCCGGTCGTTTGTTGTAATCGGAGTGGCAAACAGGCGATTCCTCGGAGTGGTTACGGGATATGCGCCCGACATCTGGCTGCCGCTCGAGGTTCAAAGCACGGGCGGCTTTGACACCGGTTTTGATTCCCTAGGGCCCGGTCATGGTGTGATGCTAAGCAAGCCCTGGTATAACCAGCCCACGATCTTCTGGCTCTCACTGATCGCGCGAATTCCGCCTGAGCATCGCGCCCAGGTCGTTGCTAAGTGGGATCAGGTGTTCCGCCCGGATCGCGAGCTAATGACCGAAGCCACCGCAGACCCAGCTGTCAAATCCGAGCTTCTGCGCGCAAACACTGAACTGGTGCCGGCGAACCGTGGGTGGGGCGGGTTCCGGAAGAGCTTTTCGGTTCCTCTCATGTTGCTCATGGCGCTGTCGGCTTCGATCTTCCTTGTCGGCTGCTTGAACCTTGCCAATCTCCAACTTGCCCGGCTCGCTGGGCGCGCACACGAACTCGGCATCCGCATGGCCTTGGGGGCAAGCCGCGGAAGACTCCTCAGCCAAATCGTTCTTGACGATGCTTTGATTGTGCTCGCCGGTTGCGCATCGGCTTTCATGATTTGCCGCGCGGCCACAGGCATTCTCGTTCGCTGGGCTTCAAATCACAATGCTCACATCACTCTTGATCTGAATCCGAGCCCGCCCATCGTGGCCTTCGGTGTAGCGCTTATGTTGCTGTCGCTTTTGTCCTTCAGCATCCTGCCTGCCGTCATCTTCATGCGGACCGGCGTAGCGCACGCGGCAGGATCGCGTGCCAAGGTTGCAGGAATCTCACAGAATTCCCGCCAGCGCTGGCGTTCGAATTTATTGCTTGGCGCGCAAGTCAGCCTTTCACTGCTGCTCTCCACGATGTCGGGTTGCTTTGCCGCCACCCTGGTGCACTGGGAGACCGTCGACGTCGGCATGGATCGCGAGCATGTGCTCTCGGTCCACGCGGACATGGAGCAGTATAGGTATCTTGGTGATCATCGCAGTACCCTTCCGTCACTTTATCGCCGGATGCAGCAGCGGCTTGAGGCGCTGCCCGGCGTTCGCAGCGCGGCAGTTGGAATGTGCAGCAGTATTCATTGCGGTTGGATCACCGCGATTTACGTCCAAGGCCGAAGCGACCTGACCAACGGGCAGGTCCATGGACAAGAAGATCATGTTAGTCCTGAGTTCTTTTCGACCGTAGGCATTCCAATCCTGCGCGGACGCGACTTTTCCAATGCCGACACGGACAAAACGCAGCTCGTCGCAATCATCAGCCGCTCCTATGCGCACCAGCTTTTTAGAGATGCCGATCCGATTGGCCGATGGGTCGGTTACCAGCCAGCTCCCAATGACCACCAGTTCCTCATCGTCGGTGAGGTTGCCGATGCTCACTTGAACGGCCCGGAGCGCGATGCGCCGCCTATGATCTACATGAATATTGAACAGAACCCTGCTCCTGTGCACATCGTGCGGGTCCTGGGCGATGGCGATCCGCGACAACTTGCCCAGAGCGTTCGCCGGGCACTCCACGAAGTCGATCCCACGCTAGCGATCGACGAGATCGTGCCCTTCTCTATAGAACTCAATGGTGACCTTGGCACCCAAAAGCTTCTTGCCCGCCTCGCCGGAATCTATGCGAGCCTCACGCTGTTGCTTGTGGCCATCGGCTTTTACGGAGTCATGTCGTCCCGGACAGCGCGCCGCAAGAATGAGTTCGGCATACGCCTCGCGCTTGGAGCGACTCGGGGCCACATTCAAATGCGCATCGTTGGCGAGACCGCTGGCATTCTGATTGCCGGGATTCTTCCGGGCGCAATCCTCTCGGTCGTTGCGGTGCACGCGGCAAATCACTTCCTGTACGGCTCTGTCAGCACGAATTCGCTCGCCATCGTTGCGGCAAGCCTGGTGCTCGCAATGGCCGGCACTGCCGCCACGCTCATTCCCGCACGACGCGCGGCGTTTGCCGATCCGCTAGAAACGCTCCGAAGCGAGTGATTGTCCCCTCAACAAAGAGATCAGGGGATTATTCGCGATCTCGTTTGTCGACGAGTGCGCAGGAAATGTGCCGAAAAGACAAAGGCGCGCACTCTGCACACCCGAGCAATCGTTTATATATGAGTGCTTCCGTGCGAGCTTATGTCGAGGTAAGTGCCTGATGATAAATTGGCTGCCCCCCAGGGATTCGAACCCCGATAACCTGCTCCAGAGGCAGGTGTCCTACCATTGAACGAGGGGGCAACAAGCGCGGTGGCGGCGCATCTTGCAGCCGGTTGACCTGGCTCCCCGAGCAGGGCGCGCAAAGCCAACTTTCTCATTCTACGGGCACCCCCCCACGCGGTCAATTTCGGCGTAGCCTGCCTACTCCTCGCGCAGCACTTCCAGCGGCCGCAGCCCGAGAATGCGGTAGCTCGCCAGCCAGCCGGTTGTCGCAGCCAGTACAGCAGTTCCAACGAGCGCAGTCGCCGTGGCGCCCCATGCGAATTGAAAGCTGATGTCGAGCCGGTGCAAAAGTATCCGCGTCAGCAGGTTGGCAAATACGACGCCGACCGCGCCGGCAAGCAAACCCAGAACGCTAAACTCAACGCTAAAGGTGCGCACAATCCGCATTCGCGTCGCGCCAAGGGTCTTCAGGATTACGGCTTCCTGTACGCGGCGAAAGCGCGTACTCGCGATGCTCGAGGCAAGAATCGTCAGGCCAGCGAGAATCGAAAATCCTGCAAGCAGCCGAATCACAAAAGTGATCTGGTCGACGACATCTTCGACGCGCTCAAGGACGTCTGCAATATTAATGACCGTAATCGTCGGGTAAGCGGCAAAGAAGACCCGCTCCATCGCAGGTACTTGCCTGGGATCGATGTGCACGCCGCCATACCACGTCGACGGCTGATCGCTAATTAATCCCGAAGGCAGAACAAACGGCACCCGCGCGCCCAGGTTTTGGCCATCCGCACGAAAGATCGCTGAGACGGCTAGAGTGCGCGTCGTTCCGCCAGAATCAAGTTCCACCGTCGAACCGACATTAACATGCAGGCGCTGAGCAACGGTATCGGCGACCGCAATCTGTACCGCACTGCCGCTTTTCCACCACGCGCCCGCCGTCACCTTGTCGCCGTCGGGAGGTGTATCCGCCCAGGTGAGCTCGGCGCTCTCCAACATGCGGATCGGATAGTGCTGGCCCTTCATCTGCTCCACCGGTTGTCCGTTGATGGAGACGAACCGGCCGATCACCACGGGAATCAGGCTAAGCTGCTGGCTCACGCCCGGCTGATGCGAAAAAAACGCTTTCACGCCGTCGACCTCATCGCTTCGCATGTCCACGAGAAATACATTCGGGAGTTTCGGCGAAGCGGTCAGGCGCAAATCGAGCAGTAGATCTTTCTGCATCAGATAGACCGCGAGAATCAGCATCACTCCAGTTCCCAATGCCGCCAGAACCGCCGTCGATTGATTACCTGGGCGATAAAGATTCGCCAAGCCCTGCCGCAGGGACGACGGCAGGTGCAAGCGCGTGCGGTTAAGCAGAAAGCGCAGGCTCACAAGAGTGACCCCCGCTAGAATCAGCAGGACCACCAGCGTGACCGTAAACAGGATCGCAAACCATGCGCCAACTTTGGGTGAATCGGAAAGCGCCCACGCGATTCCCGCCAATCCGCCAATCACTGCGATCGCAATTGCAACCTGCAAACGGCGCGCCCACCATCGCATAATCCACCCCGCGATTCCCGGCGCGCCCTGCTCCACCAGCCTGCGCAGCACCAGCACCGGCCGCACCGCGCGCACATCGAGCAGCGGAGGAAGACAAAACAAAAGGGTCGTGAGCAACCCCGTCCCCAGCCCCGCCAGTGCCGAACGCCATGGAAACTCGAGCAATACATGCACCGGCAGCAGTTTGCCGAACGCCGCCGGCAACCCAGCCATCACGGCAATTCCCGCCACCACGCCCAGCAAACCGCCCGCTAGACCGAGCCCCAGCGTCTGCAAAAGAAAAATGCGCAGCAGGTCCGCGGAATCCGCGCCAATCGCCTTCAAGATCGCGAGCATATCCATGCGCTGCTCTAGATGCGCATGCATCGCCATCGCCACTCCGATCGCGCCCAGTACCATCGCCACCAGGCAAATCAGGCTCAAAATCGACGTCGCATTATCCAGCCCGCGGGTCAGCGCCGGGTTTCCCTCCCTGTAGTCCATCACTTGCGCATCGGGCAGCGCCGTTTCCAGTTGCGTGCGAATCGCCGCCGTCTCGCCGCTCGCCGAAACCCCTTTTGGCGGCTGCTCTGACAGCTTCACCAGTAGCCGCTGGCTTGCGCGACTGCCCGGCGCCATCAATCCAGTCTCAGCCAAAGCTGCATTCGAAATCATCACGCGCGGTCCCAATCCCATGCCTGCGGTGATGCGATCCGGCTCCTGCTTCAGCACCGCAGTAATGCGGAAGTCTTTGCCGCCCAGCCGGAGCGTGTCGCCGACGTGGGCGTTCAAGCGCACCAGAAATTCATCCGCCACCACAGCCGAATTACCCTGCAATGCTCTTTCGAGCGGCATCGCCGGATCCAACTCCGCAGTTCCGTAAAACGGATACTCGGCCGGATCGACGGCTTTCAGCGAAACCAGCAACGGCGTCTGTGCCGTCGGCACCGACACCATCGAAACCGTTTCCGTCACCCAGGTCGATCGGACTCTTCCGCCGCTTTGCGCCTCAATCGCCGCGATCTTGCCCATCTCCTCTGGAGTTGGTGCGCGTAATAATCGCGCGCTCAAATCGCCTGCCAACAGTGAGCGCGCCTCGGAGTTGAGCGTTCCGCGAAAACTGTCGCTCAGCCCGCGTACCCCCACCAGCGCCGCTACGCCAATCGCCACCGACAACACGACAAACCCGAATTTGCCCGGAGCAGACTTCAAATCGCGCCAGCCGATGGCCGCGGCGCGCTTCCAGCTCAATGCGCGCTTGGCCATGGCTCTCCTTGCGCGGGCTGGCCGCTCCAGGTCGCCGGTCCCGGCCGCGAATCTTCGACAATCCGTCCGTCCTTCAGCACGATTTTTCGGTCCGCTCGGCTGGCAACCTCGGGGTCGTGCGTCACCAACACCAGCGTGGTTCCCGCCTTGCGATTTCGGTCCAGCAAAAGATCCAGAACCAGCCGCCCATTCGTGGAGTCCAGGTTCCCTGTCGGCTCATCCGCCATCACAATCGGCGGCTCGGCCACAAAGGCCCGCGCCAGCGCCACGCGCTGCTGTTCGCCGCCCGATAGTTGCACCGGATAGTGATCCACGCGTTCTTTCAGTCCCACTTCCTCCAGCAGTTGCCTCGCCCGCGCCACTCCGCTTCCTTCAAGATTCAACTCGTAAGGCAGCAGAACATTTTCAAGAGCCGTCAACGTCTGAATCAGTTGGTACGACTGAAAAACAAATCCGATTTTGCGCCCGCGCACCGAGGCCAGCTCCGTCTCCGCGAGATTATGAATCGGAACCCCATCCAGCCAGATTTCCCCTTCGCTCGGCGAATCCAGCCCCGCAAGCAGTCCGAGCAGCGTGCTCTTGCCGCTGCCGCTCGCGCCCACGATCGCCACAAACTGCCCCGTGGGAATCTCAATGTCAATGCCCTGCAGAATCTCCACGCGCCGCGCGCCGTTCTGGATCCACTTCTTCGCGCCTTTAACCTGGATCAACTCGTCCTCCTACCACTCGACAGTGTACAGGTCCACTCATCGTGCCCTTGCCAATCGTCCACTCCCGCGGCCCGGAACACCGGATCCGTGCTCGCCGCTTAAACTTGATACGTGGACGCCCGAAAACTCGTTCTCGTCGCATTTTGTTTGCTATGGCCGATAGCCTGCCCGCTCTCAGCCTCTGACTCTGCAATCTCTAATCGCCCAATCCTGGTCTGCTTCGGCGACAGCATCACCGCCGGCTATGGCCTGCGGCAAGGCCAGGCTTATTCCTTCTCTCTGCAGAAAATGCTCGACGCGCAGGGCTATGCCTACAAAGTGGTCAACCAGGGCACCAGCGGCGCCACCACGAAGGATGCGCTCGCCACTCTGCCCTACATCATTCGCCTCCATCCCGCGGTCGTAATCGTTGAGTTCGGCGGTAACGACGGGTTGCGCGGTCTGCCTATCGCTCAGACGCGCAGCAACCTCGATCAGGTGCTTACCGCACTCCAAAATGTGCACGTAAAAATCCTGCTCGCCGGCATCACGCTGCCGCCCGATTACGGGCCCGACTACATCCGGTCATTCGATGCGATGTTTCGCGATCTCGCAGCCAAGCACCACGTCGCTCTGGTGCCTATGCTCTATAAGGATCTCGCCAACGTTCCCGGAACCATCCAGGCTGATGGTATTCATCCCACCGCGAAAGGCTCGGCGATCATCACCCAAACGCTTTTCCCCATGCTCAGGCCGCTGCTTCGTAAGGGTCCATAACCCGGTTGCCACGCCAACCTGATTCGCCCCCAAAAAAGAAAAGAGTTGGGATCGCTCCCAACTCTTCTGATTCTCAATCTCGTTCGCCCGAGCTTACTTCACCTTGGCTGTCGCCAGCGCTTTCACGCGCGCGTTCAGGCGGCTCTTGTAGCGAGAAACGGTATTCGAATGCAAAACGCCTTTTTGCACGCTCTTGTCGAGAGCCGAAACCGTGGCCCGGTACTGCGCCTGTGCATCCTTCGCGTTGCCTTTGGCAATCGCCTCACGCAACGAGCGCAGGCTCGAACGCACGCGACTGCGGTTGGCGCGATTCACTTCAGTGCGGGTTTCGGTCTGGCGAGCGCGCTTCAGCGCGGATACGTGGTTTGCCATGGTTGTGCTTCTATCTCCAAAGCCTGAGTTGCAGGGGGTCCTGAAGTCAGGAAAATGATGCGGGGCGGCTTCAGCCGCTTCCCTCGCTATTTCTGAGTCTACGGGAATTTCCGGGGTGGGTCAAACGTCCGCGGGGGCATGATCGAACTCGGAAAAATTGCCTCAGCCCTTGCGATAACTGCCTGCATACCACCACTTTTGAACGCATACAAGTCGTTTGACCCGTTTTCCGCAGCCCGGTATACTCGAACTTGGTCTAAGCGGGAGTAGCTCAGTGGTAGAGCATCGCCTTGCCAAGGCGAGGGTCGCGAGTTCAAGTCTCGTCTCCCGCTCCATTCCGAATCTCACCGGCGTTCTTTAGCTGGACAAAGAATCGAATGGAACGATCCGCAACCGTGAGGCAGGCAGCCCAAGGCGCGGTACCCAAGTGGTAAGGGAGAGGTCTGCAAAACCTTTATGCGCCGGTTCGATCCCGGCCCGCGCCTCCACACTCTCCCAACTTACAGTAAAACAACTTGCTCGCTCTAAGTCCATCGCTTGTACATCCAGGTGTGCTTTGCGCCCAATCAAGGCCACTCGGCGAAATCGGGATGAGTCCAGCCCGAATCGAGGACAAAACCTGGCGCCCCGGTCCGAACGGCTGCGTGTTGCTCCGTGTATTTATTCTGGGAGATCGATTCGACCCTTGATTTCGAAATTACCGTTGGCACCTGAAGCTCCGGTGTCAGGCTGGCCGCCGCCGATAGTGAGTGTGTATTTGCCACCGATGATGATAGGCGTGCCGGTGTCAGTCACCATTCCGAGGTCGCGATCCTTCAGTTCGAAACGCACACTCTGGCTCGCGCCAGGTTCCAGGTGAATCCGCTGGAAACCTCGAAGCGCCCTAAGCGGCGCTCCCGGAACGTCGGGGAATTGGAGATAGAGCTGGACGACCTCGTCGCCGGCCACCTTGCCGGAGTTTGTGACCGTGACGGACGCATCGACCGGATCGCCTGCGTTGACGGGCTGCGAGGGTAACACCAAGCCACTGTAGGTGAAGTGGGTATAGCTCAAGCCGTAGCCGAACGGGTAGAGGGGCTGGCCGCGGAAGTAGCGATAAGTGCGGTTCGCCATGCCGTAGTCTTCGAAGTTGGGAAGCTGGCTGAGGTCTTTGTAAAAGGTAACGGGTAGGCGACCGGCGGGATTGTTCTTGCCGTTCAACGTCTCGGCGATTGCCTCACCGCCCTCTTCACCGGAATACCACGATTCAAGAATCGCGTTGGCATGATCGTTGACCCAGTTCACTGCCAAAGCGCTTCCATTCATGAGAACCACCACGAGTGGTTTGCCGGTGGCAGCTACGGATTCGACAAGGGCTTCCTCCGGCGCTGGCAAATCGATACTCGTTCGATCTCCGCCAAGAAAGCCGGGTTCGACAACGGGCATCTCCTCGCCCTCGAGCTCGCTGGTGATCCCGACCACTGCGATAACAACGTCAGCCTTCCGCGCGTCTTCAAGAGCGGCAGGAGACGGGCCAGCCTCGTCTTTGGCCCACACCAGGCGCGCCATCGTTCTGCTGCCCGGCCTGTGGCCATACGAAACATCGATGGCTACCTTTACGCCTTTGTCCAGGTGCACGCGGCCCATGCGAGTTCCCGCACCGAATTGCTGGGCCACCTGGTGATCGGCGACGGTAACGCGCGCGAAGCCGTCGCATTCGATGCCGATGAGATAGTCGCCAGTCTCGGATGGTGTAAGAAAGCCTGACCAATGCACCACGATCGAGTCCTTGCCTTTAACCTCGGCGGGCAGACTGTCCTCAGTGAGATCGATGTTTGGTTCCACACGCTCCATGATGGGCGTGGGCTGCACCGTTCCGCGCATTCCCTGGCCCTGCCCATATTTGGCCTGCAGACCCGGCTTGGCATCCGGTGTGGTGAGCAGGTTTGCCGGGATTGCCGTGCCTTCGGGATGCAGGAACTGGGTGCCCGAAACATAGGTGATCTTCGCGCCCGGAAATTCGTTCTTGAGACCCTCCATCACGCTGACAGTATGGGTCGGCCTGCCGCTGTAGTTACCCAGCAACACCTTGGTTTGGTCGGCCAGCGGGCCGACGACGGCGATGTTCTTGACGTCGGACTTGATCGGGAGAGTTCCGTCGTTTTTGAGAAGGACCATCGATTCTTCGGCGATTTTGCCAGCCAAGGCACGATGCTCGGGACTATTCAATTCGTTTTCATCGATCTTGCTGTATGGATCCACACCTGGGGGATCGAACATGCCAAGCTTGAACCGTGCTGTAAAGTCACGCACGAGGGCCTGGTCAAGGACGCTTTCCGGCAAATAGCCCTGCTGAACGGCGTCAATATATGCCTTGTAATCGTGGTCGTCGGTTACCTTCTGAGGGCCGTCGATGCACTCATTATCCATACCGCGCTCAACTGCAATGGCGCTGGCCTGCGCCTGCGTGGGCCGATAGCGGTGGTCTCTGAAAATATTCACGACCGCATCGCAGTCAGACACAACGTAACCCTGGAAGCCCCATTTCTGGCGAAGCTGATCGACGAGGGTGAACTCGTTGGCGCAAGCCGGTTCGCCATTGATGGCGTTGTAGGCGCACATAATTGACCCTGCGTGGCCCTCGGTGATTGCCGCCCTGAATGCGGGCAGATATGTATCCATCTCATCGTGTTTGCTCACATCGATGTCTGCGAAGTGGCGTGAAGGCTCCGGCCCGCTGTGCACTACGAAATGCTTGGGCGTGGCGATGGCGCGGTAATAATGCGGATCATCGCCTTGCATCCCGGTGACGAAAGCCACCGCCAATCGGCCGGTGAGGAATGGGTCCTCGCCATAGGTTTCCTGGCCGCGGCCCCAGCGCGGATCGCGAAAGATATTGATGTTCGGAGCCCAGAAATCGAGACCCTGAAAAAAACCGCTGTAGCCGCCGTTTGCTTTTACAAACTGCTCGTGTTTAATACGTCCCTCTACACCGATGTCGGTGGCCATCTGATGAATGGCAGGGGCGTCGAAAGTGGCAGCGAGGCCGATGGGCTCAGGAAATTCGGTGATACCGTCAGTGATCACTCCGTGCAGCGCTTCGCTCCACCAATCGTAGGAAGGAACGCCGAGACGCGGAATGGCACGCGCCTGATTCACCATCTGCGAGCCTTTCTCTTCGAGAGTCATGCGGTGAACCAGGTCTTCGGCACGCTGCTGCGCGGGAAGCTGCGGATTCATATAGGGCAGATTTGCGGTGTCTTGCGCTGAGGCGAGGGCAGCCAGCCCGGATGCGCACGCAACCGCGAGCATCCACTTCGAAATTCCTGACCCGTTCATCAAGTTCTCCTTAAGAGCGGCCCTTCCTGAGGCTTCGTTGGTGGCCGATGGGTTTCAAGTGTGGGATGTTCGGAAAGTGGTTCGTAGTGGCTGTCGCTGAATTTCTGTTCGCCCCAATTGAATTCAGGGATTTCTTGGCATAAGAGTCAGCGTTAACTCTAATGGACTCGATGGGACTCTGTAAAGCATCGTCGGTGCTGACCGACGACATGACGTCCAAGCGGGAACGTGGCTTCGCATGACGAATGTTCAAAGCTGGCTGGTTGTGGCGTAATAATTTTTTCGTCCATCGGCAGAGCGATTCTGTTGAGAGGAATTTAGAAGCCGCCGGCTTGAGGCGCGTACCACCACATGTGGAGAAATGAGTTCGGTCTTTGGCCTCACCGGGCCCTTTTTGCCCGCGAACTTGAGAGCAAGATTCGCAGCCAGTTTGCCGATATTCTCGCTGCCTTGATCGATGGAAGACAGCGGAACGCGAAGGAAATCGGAGTAGGAGAGGTTTCCGCATCCCACCACCGCGATGTCTTCGGGTATGCGCAAACCCACATCCAGAATCGCCCGCATTGCGCCTAATGCAGACGGATCGTTAAAACAGAAGATGCCATCCGGACGCGGATCGGTCGAAAGCAGTTTCTTTGCCGCTTCATAGCCGCCCTTTTCGCCTCGATGATCTCCAGATGCGCCAAGTGAGACGACATGTCCCTTACCCGGCGCGAGGTTGTTCGTCGCGAGCGCCCGCCGATAGCCCTCTGAACGGCTGATTGCGGTACTCACCTTGGGGCCGCAAATGTGAGCAATACGTCGGCACCCTTGCTCAATAAGGTGGCGGGTTGCGAGCTCGCCGACTGCTTCATCATCGACGCCAACAAAACTAGCGTTGACCCTCTCGATCTGCCGGTCGATAAGGATGTATGGCGTTTTATGCTGTTCAATCAACCGGAAACTTTCCACCGACTGCTGAGCCGATGCCACCAGAATTACATCCACTTGCCTGGCCAGAAGTTGCTTAATCTCCTGTGCCTCCATTTCTGGATCTTCATCTGAAGAAGAAATCAAGAGGCTATATCCTTGCTTCCGCGTTTCAACTGAAATGGCTTTCGCAATCTCAGCAAAAAACGGATGGAGCAAGTCCGGAACAACGAGCCCCAGATTCCACGTTCGCCCCGTGACAAGCGACCGGGCCGCGAGATTGGGCTGATAATTCAACTCGCGCATCCGTTTCAGGACGCGCTTGCGCGTCTCGGCCCCGATGTCGGGATGTTCTCGTAATACCTTCGAAACTGTGACAACGGAAAGACCTAGCTCGTTCGCAATGTCCTTCAGACGTGTTGCCATAGGTCGAATATACTCCGGGGTTTATTTGTTCCTCGTTCCCCAAAATGCCCGCGGCGCCGCGAGGGTCCCTTGACAGCGTGGGTGCATGTGGATAGGGTGATGCAGTACCCGTCAACGTTAACTGTATCGATGAACAATGCCTGATGCAATGCAATCTCCGCCACAATCTCACTTTTTGGCTGCCCGCAAAATCGACCCAACACAAGTGCCCTCTCGGACATTGACTTCGGGGGCCAAAATGCCCTGCATCGGACTCGGGACCTTCGGATCTGATCACGTTTCCGCCATCGAGATTGCTCAGGCGGTGAAACACGCGGCCGCAATCGGTTACCGGCACTTCGATTGTGCATCTGTCTACGGTAACGAGGCCGCAATCGGTGGCGCATTCGAGCAGATTCTTTTGGGCGGCATCAAGCGCGAGGAGCTTTGGATCACTTCGAAGCTCTGGAATGATAAACACGACGAAGAGAATGTAATCGCCTCCTGCCGCAAGTCACTCGCGGACCTGCACCTCGACTACCTGGATCTCTACCTGGTTCATTGGCCTTTTCCCAACTTTCATCCTCCGGGTTGCGATGTTGAATCGCGCAGCCCCGATGCCAAGCCCTATATCCACCAGAACTACATGAAGACATGGCGCAAGATGGAAGAGCTAATAGATTCCGGGCTCGTCCGGCACATCGGCACTTCAAACATGACCATTCCAAAACTGAGCCTGGTCCTCGGCGACGCCCGTATCAAACCAGTCGCCAATGAAATGGAGCTTCATCCGCACTTCCAGCAGCCCGAACTATTCAAGTTTGTCGTCGAAAGCCAAATGCAGCCGATTGGCTACTGTCCGATTGGTTCGCCAAGCCGGCCGGAACGGGATCGGACACCCAAGGACACTTCGCCAACTCTAGACCCCGTCATCGTCAAGATTGCCCAACGTCACCGGATTCACCCGGCGGTTGTTTGCGTCAAGTGGGCAGTCCAGCGAGGGCAAACGCCCATCCCTTTCTCTGTAAATCATTTCCGAGACAATCTCATGGGAATTGTGAGCGATCCGCTCAGCGACGATGAAATGCGCGCGATTGCTGCCATCGATCGCAACTGCCGTTTGATCAAAGGCCAGGTCTTCCTTTGGAAGGAAGGCCAAACCTGGGAGGATCTGTGGGACCTGAATGGCGAAATCACGCCACCATAGACTCGATGCAGTGCTCAAGGCGTTGATCGACAGATGGGGAGTGAACAAATTGAAGACCACGATGAGGGCCGCTTTTCTTCCCGGCAATTCCACCGTTGAGTTCCGCACTGTTCCAGTGCCGGAGCCCGGTCATGGAGAGGTGCTGCTCCGCGTGAAGGCCTCGACCATTTGTGGTTCAGACATTCGTGCCATTTATCACGAGCACCTCGGCAAAGGTCCAGAAGGCTATCAGGGAGTCGTCGCCGGGCATGAGCCGTCTGGCGAGATCGTTGCCGAGGGCCCCGGCTGCCGTCGCTTCAAGACCGGCGACCGCGTGATTGTCTATCACATCTCTGGCTGCGGCGTATGCAACGATTGCAGACGCGGCTACATGATTTCCTGCACCAGCGAGAAGTACCGCCGCGCTTATGGCTGGCAACGCGACGGCGGCATGGCAGAATTTATGTTGGCCGAGGAGAAAGATCTCATCGCCCTGCCCGATGAGTTGTCTTACGCCGATGGTGCACAGGTCGCCTGCGGATTCGGCACGGTCTACGAGGGCTTGGAAAAAATCGGCATCAACGGCAATCACGCCGTCCTCATCACCGGCCTGGGGCCTGTTGGCCTAGCCGCCGGCGCGCTGTGTCGCAAACTTGGCGCACAAAAAATCATCGGCATCGACGTCGTTCCGGAGCGCATGAAGATCGCACTCGGGCTCGGCCTCTGCGATGCAGTTCTGGAATCGGGATCCGGCAACGTGGCTGAGGTGAAGCAGCTCACTGGCGGCGTGGGTGTCGAGCGCGCAGTCGATTGCTCGGCAAACGATTCCGCGCGAGCCACGGCAATTCGCGCCACGCGCAAGTTGGGCAAGATCGTTTTTCTGGGTGAAGGAGGCCGCGTTGAGTTCAGTCCGTCGCCCGATCTCATTCATGACCAAAAGACGCTCTATGGTTCGTGGGTCACATCCACCTGGCTCATGGAAGAGCTTGTCGATCGATTGGTGCGTTGGAATCTGCATCCCGAGGAGATCATTACGCACCGCTTTCCTTTGGAGCGTGCAGGCGAAGCATACGCGCTCATGGCGTCAGGAAAATGTGGCAAAGTGGCTGTGTGCGCGGATGAAGCGCTGAAATAGGATCCAGAGCTCGTGAGGATACGGTGCCCGATATGCCTGGAGCGAAAAAGCCCGATTGGGAGCGCCGACTAATGACTTGTTTGGCGCTGTTCGGTCACCGCAATTGGATTGTGGTGGCAGACTCGGCTTACCCGGCACAATCCAGTCCCGGCATCGAAACCATCGTTTCGGGTGCGAGCCAACTCGACACCGCGCGCAAAGTCTTTAAGGCGATCGCAGCCAGCAAACACGTTTGCGCCATTGTGTATCTTGATCGGGAGCTTGAGTTCCTTTCAGAGAAAGATACACCGGGCGTGTCGCAATATCGAACCCAGTTAGCCGGCCTACTTAAAACTGCAAGGAAAACGACTCTCCCACATGAGCGGCTCATCGCTAAGCTCGACCAGACTGCACAGGTCTTTCGCGTTCTCGTGATCAAGACGAACCTTGCCATCCCCTACACTTCAATCTTCTTCGAGCTCGATTGCGGATATTGGAACCTAGGTGCGGAGAAGCGGCTCCGCCAAGCGATGTCCGCTCAGGGCACAAACTGATGGCTACTCTTCCATCCGTGATTTCGTTCCGAGTCTCACTGCTTCGAGAGCGTAAGGACAAATTGGCAGGGGAACGACTCTATTCGCTTTCCCATAGGCATACGGCGCCGAGTTGCAGTTCGCCGGCGACGAGGAGGAATCTGTTTTGAGCGTTTCCACCGGGCCGCTCGGCCAAAAGAATTCGGCCCCGCTGAACCATGAAGACATCGAAGCTCCGTTGATTCCCGCGGGCCGGCTGCTGCCGTTCCTCGTCGTAACGGTACTTTTCTTTCTGTGGGCGATTCCCAACAATCTGAACGACATTCTGATCCGGCAGTTCATGAAGTCGTTCAACATCGACCGCTCGGGCGCCGCGAGCATTCAGATCTGGTTTTACCTGGGATATTTTCTGGTGGCCATTCCGGCAGGCCAATTGATGCGGCGCTTCGGTTATAAAGCGGGCATTGTGACCGGACTGTGCCTGCTGGGCACGGGATGCCTTTTGTTCTACCCGGCTGCACAGGCTGGGCTCTATGCGTTCTTCCTGGTCGCGCAGTTTGTGATTGCAAGCGGATTGTCGTTTCTCGAGACCGGATCGAATTCGTTTATCGCACAAATAGGACCAGCGGCGTCGAGCGAGCGCCGTCTAAATCTTTCGCAGGCGTTCAATCCGCTGGGGTCGATCTCCGCCGGCCTGATTGGAACAGTATTTATCTTCTCCGGTGTGAAACTGAGCGACGCGCAAGTGGCGGCCATGCAGGCGGCGGGTACCTATCAGGCTTATCTGCATTCCGAAACTCTTCGCGTGGTCGTGCCGTATGTGGCGCTGGGATGCGTTGCATTTTTCTGGGCGCTCGTGATTCTGTTCACCAAGTTTCCCGGCCTCGGGGCTGAAGACGTATCCGAAAGCTCTGCTTCCGGTGGGATGCAAGTGCGGCTCTGGCAACCTCATTTCCTGTTCGCCGTGCTGGCGCAGTTTCTGTACGTGGGCGCACAGGTTGGTACGTGGAGCTACTTCATCAGCTATGTGGAATCGGCGACAGGGGTCGGCGACAAGGCCGCAGGCTATATGCTGACGGGGACGCTAGGGGCGTTTGCCGTTGGCCGGTTCAGCTCGGCGTGGCTCATGAAGCACTTCCACGCACGGATGATGTTGGTAACGTATTCGGTCATCAACGTGGCCCTTTGCCTGGCAGCCGTCGTGCATCCGAGTTGGATTGGCGTAGGCTGCCTTCTGTTAACCAGCCTTTTTATGTCGATCATGTTTCCCACCATCTTCGCGTTGGGCCTGAAAGGGATGGGCGAGAGGACCAAGACTGCGGGATCGTTCCTGGTGATGGCAATTCTGGGCGGTGCGGCACTTACCAAATTGATGGGGATGCTGCCACTACGTGCAGCTTATCTTGTGCCTGTGGCGTGTTACGTTGGCGTTGCGCTTTACGCATGGCTGGCTGCGGAAGCCAAGCCGAGCGAGGCTCTGTAGAACTGCTGGGTTGCAATGCAAAAGGCGGTAGAAGTACTTCGAGATCCGGTGAGGTATACAGGAACGGTTCGTTGACCATTCCGATCGTTCAATAGCGAAGCTTCAAGAGAGGTGGATTCATGCAACGGCGCGAATTCTGCAAACTGGCGGCGGCTACGGCTGCGGTTACGGCGGTTCCGAACGCGGCTAAGCTCGCTGCACAAGCTGGAGATCAACCGGCAGATCCCGCGGCCGCGACCGGCTTTAATACTCTTACCCAGGACTACGCGCAGTTCTGCGCGACTCCGGCTGACCAGAGGACCTTTTACGCGTTGATCGACGGCAAGATCGTCAGCGGGAAGCTGGACGAGACCGCGTGGCAGCCGACCGAATGGGGGCAACCACCGGAATTGCCTGTTCCCGGCGGTTCATGGGATGGCGTGCCGATGGCGTCTCCAATTCCCAATCTCGCGGGAAACGGAAAGTACCAGCCCACGTGGGATTCGCTGCTTGAGTACGACACGCCGGAGTGGTATCGCGATGCAAAGTTTGGCATCTGGGCACACTGGAGCCCACAGTGCGTGCCGGAAGATGGCGACTGGTACGCGCGAAACATGTACCTGCAGGGCCAGCGGCAGAACGCATATCAGCTGGACCATTATGGGCCTCCATCGGTATTCGGATATAAAGATCTCTGCGCCCAGTGGACGCTGTTGAACTGGGATCCCGACGAGTTGATCACGCGCTATAAGAAAGCCGGCGCACAATTCTTCATCGCTCTTGCCAATCATCACGACGGTTTCGACACTTGGAACTCCGCGCACCAACCATGGAATGCGGCCAACTTGGGCCCTCATCGGGATATTGTCGGCGGGTGGGCGAAGGCCGCGAGAGCGCAGGGATTGCGTCTTGGCGTCACCATCCATCAGGCGCGCAACTGGTGGTGGTTCCAGACTTCGCATGGGGCTGACAAAACCGGAGCGCTTTCCGGGGTTCCGTACGATGGCCGGATGACTGCGAGTGAGGGCAAAGATCGCTGGTGGCAGGGATGCGATCCGCAACGGCTCTACGGCGCGAAGCATCCAAAGGATGCGCTGCCCGACATCTCCTACGTAAAGAACTTCTACGATCGAACACGCGATCTGATTGACCAGCACAAGCCGGATCTCGTCTACTTCGACAACTCACTCTTTCCTCTGGGATGGGCAGGCATGAATATCGCCGCCTATTACTACAACCAAACCATGCAAGGCGGCGCAGCGCAGGGGATTCTCACGGTCAAGCAGGTTCCCGATCAATGGGCCAAAGCCGTGGTCGCCGATTACGAACGCGGTCTTACGAGCGGCATCATGCCATATCCCTGGCAATCGGAAACCTGCATTGGCGAATGGCACTACGACCGCAAGCTTTACTTGAAGTCCGGAGAATACGGCGGATATCTCGATCCGCGCGCCGTGATTCATTGGCTTATCGACACGGTCAGCAAGAACGGCACGTTCATTCTCAACGTTCCCGGCAGACCCGATGGCACTATCGACAGCAAGGAGACCGCGGTGCTCGACCGCATCACCGACTGGATGCAGGTCAACGGCGAAGCCATCTACTCTACGCGGCCGTGGAAGGTTTATGGCGAAGGGCCCAACATGGTCAAGGCCGGATCGTTCCAGGGAAACAGCATAAGCAAGCTGGGCGAGAAAGACATTCGCTTCACCCGCGACAAGGCGGGCAAAGTGGTTTATGCCATTGTTCTCGGCTGGCCTGCCGGCGAAATCCTGGTACAGTCACTTGGCACAAACGCTTCTACACAGCCGGGAAAAATCGCGGATGTCCGGCTTGTTGGCACAGACAGAAAACTGAGCTGGAAGCAGACCGCGGAGGCATTGCGCGTGGAGTTGCCCAGAGAGTATCAACCCCAAGTGGATTTTGCGGCGGCGCTGAAAGTCGTTCTCGCCTGAAGTAGCGGAGGTCTGGCGGAGCTTGCGAAAAGATCATTCGGCTAGCTGAGATCTCGACGCCGACGCACTTTCTCCCCGGTGAGCGAGAATTGTTGCATGGCAGAAACCAAAGAATTCGAGCAGCAGTTCGGCAGCGACAACTACGCGGGGATTTGCCCTGAAGCGTGGCAAGCCATGGAGGCCGCCAATCGTGGCCACGCAACTTCCTACGGCGACGATCCGTGGACTGCCAAGGCGGCTGACGCGTTCCGCAAACTTTTTGGGACAGAGTGCGAAGTCTATTTCGTTTTCAACGGCACCGCGGCCAATTCGCTGGCGCTCGCGTCGCTCTGCCAGTCTTATCACAGCGTCATCTGCTCCGATCAGTCGCACGTTGAGACGGATGAGTGCGGCGCGCCGGAATTCTTTTCGAACGGCTCAAAGCTGCTGGTCGCCGCAAGCTCCGCAGGCAAGCTCACGCCCGGCGCCATTCGCGAACTTGCAACCAAGCGCAGCGACATCCACTATCCCAAGCCGCGCGTTGTCTCGCTCACGCAATCCACCGAGACCGGGCGCGTCTACTCGCTCGCCGAACTCGGCGCGATCTCAGCGGAATGCCGTGCCCGTGGACTTTCGCTGCACATGGACGGAGCGCGCTTTGCCAACGCCTGCGCCAGCCTCGGCTGTTCGCCAGCAGAGATGACCTGGAAGACGGGCGTCGATGTGCTCTGCTTCGGCGGCGCCAAGAACGGCATGGCTATGGGAGAAGCAGTGTTGTTTTTCGATCGCTCGCTGGCTACGGACTTTGACTACCGATGCAAGCAGGCTGGCCAGCTCGCGTCGAAGATGCGTTTCCTTTCTGCGCCGTGGGTCGGAATGCTCGAGAGCGGAGCGTGGCTGCGCAATGCCGAGCACGCCAACCGATGCGCGCAGCAGTTCGCCGAACGCATCGCCGGAATCCCCGGCGTGAAGTTGGCGCAGCCTGTCGAAGCCAACGCTGTCTTTCTTCTGGCTTCGGAAGAGATTCTCGGCAAGCTCCGCAACTGCGGATGGAGCTTCTACACCTTCATCGGGGGAGCGGCGCGCTTCATGTTCGCGTGGGACAGCGATCCGGCCAGAGTCAATGAACTCGCCGCCCAGCTTCGGGAATGCGCTGGGGAACTGTCCGAGTGAACCGAGAGCCGTTTCGTGCTCAATGTTTACCAGGAAAATAACAGTAATTTTCTAGTAAAACTGCCCTGAAATTGATGCACGTCAACGTTGATCTAAACGACTTACGTATTTACTCATTGTTCACCTCCCTCGTGAAAAAAATAATCGCGAACATTCTGCTTCGGCGAAAAAATTACCGATGAGTAAACATCCGCTTTGCGGGGTCAATGCGCCTGATGATTTCGTTCGGCAGCAGATGGTCTGAATCGAGATCATATGCATTCAGTATGCGCCGGAAGGAGGTAATAATCGGCAAACTTGGGGAAAGAGAGAAAAGAGAATGATAAGAGAATGAAGGACTTGCGGGAGGTGGGCAGGATTATTTTGGGATCGAGGGCTTGACAGCGAGCTGAGGTGCCCGACTTTTCGTGGTGGGGGGAACGCGAGAAGAGCAACCGCAGATTCTTCGACTCGTCACGCTTCGCGTGGCTCGCTCAGAATGACAGGGGTGGGTAAGGGTTTGTGCTATCCCAGGTCTCAAAATCGAGACCTGGGGCACCCGACATCGGAGTTTAAATTTGCAGTTCAGGGCGGGAGGATTATTTTGGGGCCGAGGGCTTGACAGCGAGCTGGAGTGCCCGACTTTTCGTGGTGGGGGGAGCGCGAGAAGAGCAACCGCAGATTCTTCGACTCGTCACGCTTCGCGTGGCTCGCTCAGAATGACAGGGGTGGGTAAGGGTTTGTGCTATCCCAGGTCTCAAAATCGAGACCTGGGGGACCCGACATCGGAGTTTAAATTTGCAGTTCAGGGACCTGGGCCACCTGCCTAGCTCGACCCAGACAGCCGACCGCACACCCACCGGTCACCGTTGCACGGTTTCCCACTGGCCGGATTTTCCGGAGCGGAAGATGGCTTCGATAACGGCCATGTTTCCGATCGAGTCTTCAAGCGGGACGGGAACCTCGGTGTTGTCGCGGACCGCCCTGGCAAAGGCATCGCCCTGCAGCGTGTACTGATCGGCGGCGGGAAAAGTCTCCGTAGCGATGCCGCTGAAGGTGAGGTCGCCGGTTCGGTCGATGAAGATCCGAGTGGGCCGATCGGGCGGGGTGTTGACGGGAATCTCGATCTCGATGCGGCCGCGCGTTCCGAAGAGGTGAACGCGCTGATAGGGGATCAACTGGGTGCTGCAGGTGAAGACGGCTTGGGCAGGACCTGAATCGCCGGGTCCCGAATCGCCTGAACCGGGATTGCCGGAACCGAAGTCGAGAATGGCCGAGGTGAGCCGGTCGGTTTGCAACTTCGGGTCGCGATCGATGAGGGAAACCACGCGGCTGGGCTCGCGGCCAAAACCGTAGCGCGCGGCTTGAATACAGTAACAGCCGATGTCGTAGAGGGCGCCGCCGCCAGTCTCAAGTTTGTTGCGGACGTTGGCGGGGTCGACGTTGAAGTAGCTGAAATGGGCGTTCACGGCGCGCAGCTCTCCGATGGCGCCTTCGTCGAGAAGCTCGCGGACGCGCAGCCATTGCGGCGCACTGCGGATCATGAACGCTTCGCAGATTTTGACGCCGGTGCGGGCGCGGACGTCGAGCAGGGTTTTGGTTTCTGCCACGGTCATGCTCAGGGGCTTTTCGCAGAGCACATGCTTGCCGGCTTCGGCGGCCTTGGCGGTCCAGGAAACATGGAGCTGATTGGGCAGCGGATTGTAGATGGCGTCGATGTTGGGGTCGGCGAGCAGTTCCTCGTACGCCCCGTAGGCAGTTGGGATGCCGAGCTTCGCGGCAGCATCGCGAGCCCGCGCCAGATCGCGCGAAGCGATGGCGGTAACAGCGGTGAGTTCGCCCTGCTGCATGGCTGGAATTACTTTTTTGACGCCGATGTTGGCGGCTGAGAGTACGCCGAATCGAAGCTTGGTGGACATAAGAGTGATGATACTGCTCGGTGCAGAGTAAGAAAGTTGAGGGTGGTGGGTGAGAAGCGATTCTTCCGGGGCTAAAGCCCCATCAATTTGATGAGCCTAATCGGCACGACTGAACAGGTTGCGGAAAAAATCGCTGGGGAAAAAAACCGTCCCCCCGCGGCTAAAGCCGAACTCAATTTGCTGCACTTCCGGCACGGATAAATCCGTGCCCTTTCAAAACAGTGGCCGCGAGAGAGTTTTTCCGCAGCCGATAAAGCCCAATCAATTTGATGAGCCTAATCGGCACGACTGAACAGGCTGCGGAAAAAATGCAGATTCCAGGCGGATTCCCCTGAAGGCATTCCTCAGGGCCTGAAGGCCACATTGATATTGCGGCATTTGTGCCGGGGATAAATCCCCGGCCTACCGCCCGATTGAGTTTTTCGGCGAGCTGTGAAGTCGTGCCCTGACACTTCGTGCTCTTCCGAAGCGTTTTTCCGGGAGCTGGCGAGTCCGTGCTTTCCCATGTCCCAAAATCGGGACATGGGGCACCCGGCAAGTTTTCAGTAAGCTGTGAAGTCGTGCCCTGACACTTCGTGCTCTTCCGAAGCGTTTTTCCGGGAGCCGGCGAGTCCGTGCTTTCCCATGTCCCAAAATCGGGACATGGGGCACCCGGCTCGTTTGACAAGCGGCACCCGTTGCACGCTGCGATCACGAAAAAACAACCGCAGTCGTACATGGCGCATAGCGTCACCCAAGGCCATGAAAAAGCAACCGCGGATCCCTCCTTCGTCGGGATGACACTTCAGTGGGTGGTGTAGGTGCCGTGGATTGCCCGGTATTTTCAGGGCAGATCCTTCGCTCCGCTCAGGATGACAAGTTGAGGGTTGTGATTTTCCAGACGCTCCGCTCAGGATGACAAGTTGAGAGTCTTGATTTTCCAGACGCTCCGGTCAGGATGACAGCGCGCGGACCGGGTTCGTGCTATCCCACCCTAAAACTCCACGATGCGCGTGGGGTTTTAGAATGGGGCACCCCCTGTTCGCGGTGGGTGGAGATACGACATCCGTCAGCTAAGCAAACTCGACGGCCATGTCGAGCGCCTCGCGGGCGTTGGCGGCTACACGGATGAGCGCGCGATTCTTGGCTTCGATGAAGCCGGAGGCGACAGCCGTGTCAATAAAGGTCAGCAGTCCATTCCAGTAATCGAGCGTATTGATAAGAATGCACGGCTTGGCGTGCAGGCCGATTTGCGCCCAGGTGATCGCCTCGAGTAATTCGTCGAGGGTTCCGAAGCCGCCAGGCAGCGCGAGGATGGCGCCGGAGAGCTCGTGAATGCGAGCCTTGCGCTCGTGCATGGTAGAAACGAGTTCGAGCGAAGTGAGGCCCTTGTGAGCAATCTCGCGACCGCGAAGCGCCTCGGGCAGCACGCCGATGACTTCGCCGCCGGCAGCGAGCGCCGCATCGGCCACTGCGCCCATGAGTCCGCGGCAAGCTCCTCCATAAACCAGCCCGAGGCCTGCCTGGGCGATCGCAGTGCCGAGCGCCGTCGCCTCAGCTCGAAAGGCGGGGTTG
>DASXFF010000156.1:0-12212 GCA_036489735.1 Occallatibacter sp.
TGCGCTACCAGATCAATCACGGATGGAACGAAGTTCACGGCAATGAAGCGTCCTTTGACCCGGCAGTCATCAACCCGGCAACCAATTCGGCTGGTGGCTATTGGTATGGAACGACGCACGCCAATGGCCGTACTTCCGTCAACGCGAATGTCCTGAACAACCTGATGCCGCGCGTGGGCTTCAGTTGGCTACCCGAGCCCAACACCACCGTGCGTGGCGGCTTCGGACTGTTCTCTTCCAACTGGAGTATTGACACCTATGCCAACGGCGGCAATGTGATGGGCGGGGCATTCCAGTCTGTCGGCAACGACGCCGACCAGACCAACGGCATCACTCCGGTGACCAAGCTTGACGGAAGCGGAACCATCTATGGCACCACAACTCCGCTGCCCTACACGGTGAACTCCAACGGTTACGATCCGGCGGCCTACAACGGCCAGTCGGCGAACTATGTCGAATTTCACACGCCGGTCCCGAAGATCTATCAATGGAACTTCGCCATACAACGCGAAGTTGCGAAGAACATCGTAGCCGAGCTTGGATACGTGGCCAGCCACGGATTCAACCTCGCCTATCCAACCGATCTGAACTCGGTGGCGCCGCAGCACTTCTCGTCCAACGATTCCCAGTATCGTCCCTATCCGGAATACCAGGGCATCGGCGGCAGCACCAATAATGCGGTGTCGAACTATAACTCGCTGCAGGCGTCAATGACCCAGCGCATGAGTCACGGAGTCAGCTTCAGCTTCAACTACGTCTGGTCGCACATGCTCGACACGCAGGATTCATCGGGGTGGGGCAGCCGTGCGGGCCCGGTCAACTGGCAGATCGCCAACAACCCGGGCGCCAATTACTCCAACTCCAACTTTGACTACCGCAACGCGTTCAAGGGCTATGCAATTTATGAGTTGCCCTTCGGCCATGGCAGACAGTTCCTGCACAACAACATGCTGGTTGACGAAGTGATTGGAGGGTGGCAAGCTTCCGGTACGCTGATCCTCACCAGTGGATCGCCATACACGGTGTTTGGCACTCAGAACACCTACCAACTGGCTGGGTCAGGCTTCCCCAACCGGGTGGCGGGTGTGAGCACTAAACCCGCTCACCAGACCGCCAAATGCGAAGCCGGCGGTTCCAGCGGATGCGTGAATGAATGGTTCAACCCGGCGGCGTTCTCCGAGCCGGCGAACGGAACCTTCGGCGATGTAAGAAGGAACAGCCTTTACGGGCCTGGCCAGAACATCGTGAACCTGTCGATGTTCAAGGAGTTCGGCCTTCCCTGGGAGGGCATCAAGCTGAAACTTAGCTGTGCTGCCACCAACGCATTCAACCACGCAACGTTCTCCAATCCTGGAGGCACTCTGCAAGGTTCGCCCGGTGTCGGTCAGCCCTACAGTTGGTACACCACCGATCCGAATTCGGGCCAGCAGGTGGGCACGCAGCAGATCAGCGGCGTGAATGTAGGCGGGCGCTACGGGGAGCTGCAGCTTCGGTTGGAGTTCTGACGCGTCGCAACAATTACATCGAACAAGAGGCGGCAGAGAAATCTGCCGCCTCATCTTTTACGCTGCGGTTCTGATGCGATCAGACCGCGATGACCTGCACGTCGTTGGCTCGGAAGCCTGCCAGGGCTTCTGGGGTGATGCCGGAGTCGGTGATAAGAATATCGATGTCCGCAACGGAGCAGATGAGTGCCGGGCTGGTCATGGCGATCTTGCTTGAATCGGCCACCACAATTACCTGTTTCGCCTGCCGTACCATGGCGCGGAATACGGCGGCTTCGTCCGGCTCAATGGTGGTGGCGCCGCGCATGTAGTCCACGCCGCATGCGCCGATGAAGACCTTGTCGAGAAAAATGCCGCTCAGCATCTCCATCGCCGTTGGACCGGTGAGAGAGAACGCGCCCGCCCAGCGCATGGTGCCGCCGGTCAGGGTGACATCGAGACTCGCCTGGTGGTTGAGCTCCATGCCGATATTCACGGCATTGGTGATGACCCGGATATCGCTGCGATGGCGGATGCAGCGCGCCACCTGGGTGGTCGTGGTCCCGGCTGTAAATCCAACCGTTTCGTGCTCGCGGATCAATTCGGCCGCAGCCAGTCCGATGCGCCGCTTTTCTTCGGCAAAGCGGCCCTCGCGCACCTGAAACGACGAGTCGAATCGAAACGGCTCATAGAGTGTTTGGCCAGCCAGCTTGGCTCCGCCGTGGGTGCGATGGACAAGGCCGCGCTGCTCCAGGCGAGTCAGGTCGCGGCGGACGCTCGCCGCCGAGGCATCGAGCTGCGCGGCCAGTTCATCGACGGAGGTGTTGCCCTCGCGCAGCAGTACCTGGAGGATTCTCTTGGCGCGTTGATCGGTCTTTGTTGACATGAGGATTCAGGCCCCGAAGGCTGCGAAACTAACCCGGCTCCCTTGCATTCTACATTCACATTACGAAGTCTGCGACTGCTTTGCGAGGGTAGGCAGCGCGCGAACCAAGGCGTTCACGCTCTCATCGCGCACGGTGTAGCGGCGGTATTCGCGATCGCGCAACTCCCCCATCGTCATGCCCGGTTTGCGAAAACTGATGGGGCTCGGAGAGGCAGTACGGGCGCTGGAGTGGAATTCCATGGCGCCAGTGGCCTGGGCAATGGAGGCTATATTCTCCGCCGTGATTCCGCCGCCGGGCATGATGGCAATGCGGCCATGCGCCGCCTCTACCATGCGCGTAATTTCGGCCAGGCCCCGCGTCACGGTGGGTTCACCGCCGGAAGTGAGAAGGCGGACAGCTCCCGTCGCAATCACGTCCTCAAGCGCTGCGCCGATGTCAGGTGTCATGTCCACAGCGCGATGAAAAGTTACCCCAAGCGGCGCTGCCAGCTCAACCAGTTGGCGCGTACGCGCGACATCGACGCAAGCCTGCTTATCGAGTAGACCGAGGACAACTCCGTCTGCGCCCAGCTTGCGCGCGTAGTCGATTTCTTCCCGCATTACCTCGAACTCGGAGCCGGAGTAGTAGAAATCGCCGCCGCGCGGACGAATCATGACGTAGAGCTGGATGCGAATACTGCGGCGTACCGACGCAATCAACCCCGCGCTGGGAGTAATGCCCCCCTCCAGCAGATCGGAGCATAGCTCAACCCGCCTGGCGCCTCCGCGTTCAGCAGCAATTGCAGACTCCACGGAATCGATACAGACTTCAAGGTCCATGATGACTGCGTCCCATCGAACAGGTCCCGGTCCGCTGATTCTGAACGAACGCAGCGGAAGCCGGGAGTACAGAAGGAGCCCGCGTTGCCTGAAGATTCAAGCAACGCGGGCTACCCAGGATTAGAAGGAGTACTTGAGAGAGAACTGCAGGTGCCGCTCGACAGAGCGAACGCCCTGAAGAGAGACATTGCCAAAGTGGGAGTCGCCAATGCCGGTGTCCGGATTGCCGTAACTGACGATGTTGAGCGCGTTGAAGGCGTCGAAGCGGAAGCCCACTGTGTGGTTTTCAAAGAGGTGAAAATCTTTGAAGGCGGACATGTCGAGGTTGAAGTAGCCGGGACCGCGCACCGAGCCGTTTTTCGACGTGCCAAAGGTGTTGGTGGCGGGTACGCCGAAAGCGCAGGCGCCGCCCAACGAATTCAGCTTGCTTCCTGCCGTAGTACATGGAGTTGCCGAAGGATCGGTTCCGAACCAGTTGGCGTGGGTGCGGCCGACGATCTTCATCTTGACGTACTTGTTGGCGCGATTGGGTCCATAGGAGTTGGAGTTGCTGGAACCTCCAAGAATATTGGCAGGGAAACCGGAGTAGGCAACGGCTGCGGTGGAGAGCTTCCAGCCGCCGATGATTTCGTCCATCACGCGGCTTGTCGAGGAGAAGTATTGCTTGCCGCGGCCTACGGGCAATGCATAAACGCCGGTGCCGGTAAGGTTGTGCTTGATGTCGTAACCGGCCAGGCCATCGTCGGCACTGCTGTCGTAGTAGTTCTGGAATGCCCCGGTAGAGCCGTAGCCGGCGACGTTGAGCGAGTAGTTGCCCAGACTGTTGGTCATCGCCTTACCGTAGGTGTAGTTGACGGTGTATTCCAGGCCATGGCTCTGGCGCTGCCTCAGGACAACTTGCAAGGCGTTGTAGTTCATCATGGCGCGCGATTCGGTGATGAGCAGACCGCCGTTCCCGTTGACACCAAGGGCAGAGTCGACGCCGTTCACGCCGATGTAGGGGCTGTTATAGAACGGAGCGGAAGTCTGATCGCCATTGACGGTTAACTGGTTGACGTTGCCGTAGTTTTCGATGTGGTGGCCCGTTTCGCCCAGGTAGCCGGCCTGCAGAGACGCCGTGCGGGTAAGCGCATATTCAGCGGTCAGGTTGAACTGATGCACGTATGCCGGTTGGATGTTTTGCGGGTAAGCAGTGTAACCGTTGTTGGAACTGCTGTATTGCACGGCGGTGTCGGAACCGGTAAAGCCCTCCTCGGCAGTGTTGGGCGTGGGCACCGGTGAGCCGGGAACCGGTTGGTTCACATTGAAGCCGGCTGCTTGCAGGAAGGGCGCAATCGCGGTCAGGCGCTGATTGAAAGAGTTGCCTTCAAAGAAGCTGGTGGCGCCGTATCCGCCGCGGAGGACGGTCCGGTCGTTGAGTTGATCCGCGAAACCAATATGCGGCATCCACTGGCGATAGTTGGGCTGATAGCAAGCCAGGTTGGAGCAGAGGCCTGCACCGGGAAGCGCACCGGCAGGGAGATGGCCGGCATAGAGAATCTGGCCGGTGGTCAGATCGATGTTGCCGGTTCGATCCTGCTGTTCGATCCAGGGCTCGTCGAACTCATAACGGACGCCGAAGACCAGGCTGAGGTTGGGAAGCATCTTGAAGTTATCTTGCGCAAAGCCGCCGGTGCGCCACTGGCGCTGTCCCACGTTGACGCTGGAGAGTGTGACACCACCGGAGGAAACGCGGTCGAGTACAAAATCCGCAGGGCCATAACCGGCCGATCCGGCGGCGCTATTGGAAGTGAAGTTGCCGGAGTAATTCAGCGAACCCAGATAGCCGTCGTTATTGCCGGTGGGGTAGTTGTTCTGGTAACGGCGCGCCGCGATGCCGCCGCTGAGGTAATGCTTGCCGTGCTGCCAGGTCAAGGTGTCGATGTACGTATACGTGTTGTCAATGACGCCGCCGTTGTAAGCCGATGTGCCGACACTGCTGAGGTTACCGTTCAAGCCCTGGTTGGTGAAGCCGTTGAATTTCTGGTTGGGGAAGGAGATGCCCACTTTCGCGTTGCCGCCAGTTCCGAATTGGCCGGTCGGATCCTGCGGGAAGCCCTGGTTCCAGTCGGTGCGGGTAAAGCCGGCGATGGCTGAATTGATGAGCGATGGTGAGAAGGTGTGCACCCAGTTTGCGCCTGTGAGCCAGGTCGGATAGAGGTTGATTCCGGGGAAGGAGATGGCGAGCACGGCAGTCGAACCGTCATAGGCGTGCGAGATGGAATAGAAGCCGGTAATTTTGTCCGAAGGATGGGGATCGTATTCGATTTTTACGTCACCCTGGTTGTTGGCCTTGTAGCTCCGCGAAGGCGCCTGGTAGTTATTTTCGTCGATTCCGTCTGTGGGCGTAAGGCATTGTCCTCCGGAGGGCGTGGAGGGGTTGTCACTGCCGCAATCCGGGTAGAGGGCCGGATTCGCGAAAAGGAATTTGGCAACCGGGTTGGTAATGGGAAGGCCCTGGTTGTTCTGATAGGGAGCGAAGTTGTTGAGCGGGTCGTAGAGTTGAATCGTATTGCCCGCGCCCACTACGCCGGCATTGAGCAGCACGGAAAAGTCTCCGTTGCGAAAAGCGTCAGGGATGACGCTTGCGGTTTTCAATCCACCCTGGTGATAGCGCGAGCCCAGGTAATCGCCAAAGAAGAACAGCTTGTCACGCTTGATGGGGCCGCCGATGGAGCCCCCGAACTGCGACTGAGAATAGGGATTGATGGGCGTGGCGGGCGAATTCAGTCCGTTCGCGTAGGAGTTGGCGTCGAACCGGTAATCCTGCAAATAGCCGTAAGCCGAACCATGGAACTTGTTCGTGCCGCTCTTGAGCACCGCAACCACTCCGGCGCCGTTCACGTTGCCGTAGTCGACGGGCGAGTCAGCGGTAATCACCTGGATTTCCTGCAGAGCCTCAGGCGCGGGGCTATAGGAGATCAGGTTGTTATAGGTTTCGTTCATGTCGATGCCGTCAAGCGTATAGTTATTTGCCTGCGCGCGGTTGCCATCGAAGTTTGGCGTGTCGGAGTTGTACGTGCTGCGCTCAATGCTGGTCTGGCCGCCGGTTCCGTAGGTGGTTACTGCGCCCGGCACATACAAAGTAAGCGAGGAGAAGTCGAGGCCATTCAAGGGGAAGTTGGAGATGGTGTTTGCGGTGAAGGTGCTGTCGAGGGTGGGGTCGGACGTGTTAAGGATGGGCGACGCAGCCGACACATCGACAGTAGTTGTGGAACTGCCAACCTTCAGCACAACATTGAAGTTCGCGGTTTGCAAGACTTCCAAAGAGAAGGGCGCCAATGACTCGGACGAGAATCCGTTGGCCTGCACCGTGATCTGATAGTTGCCGATGGGCAGAAATTGGATGTTATAGAGCCCCGCCGGATTCGAGTTGGTGGATGTATCCACGCCGGTGTCAAGGTTGTGCGCCGTGACATGAGCGCCTGCAATCACCGCGCCGGAGGGGTCAGTGACCTGGCCGGTGATGGAGCCGGTTACGTTCTGTCCAAGGGCGAACGGAACGCACGCAATCAGGGCGAGCGCGCTTCCAAGTACTAGCCGCAGGAGTCTGGTATTCATCGTGGCCTCATGTATTTCGTTGCGTCGGATAGAACAGTTGCCGCAAAAACGGTCGCCGGTTGGGAGGCCGCGCCGTCAGATTCTGGCCGTCCGGGATCTTTGCCCCGGGCCAAGTTAAATTTGTGCAAATGTTATCTGTAATCTGCACGAATAGTCAATAAAAATGTGTAAATGGCGAATTTATGATCAGTTTCCGAACAAAATGAAAGGGCCTCCATTCAGAATGGAGGCCCAGAGACCGACGCCGAATTATGCAGTTCGATCAGATACGGGGCCTGTGGGAGACCGGTAAATCAGCCACCCAATCGCGCCCGCGGCTAGCTATTTGGTTGTGTTCATCGTGCTCTTGATAAATGCCGCAACCCGATCGTGGAGCTGCTTGAGCGCCTCGTCGCGGACATAAACCATGTGCCCGGATTCGTACCAGTCGTATTCAATGTTTTTGGCCAATGATTGTGGAATGGGCAGGTGCTTCTCTTCGTACTGCGCGGCGAAGAACGGCGTCGCGAGGTCGTAGTATCCGCCGTTGACCATAATGTGCAGGCGCGGGTTAGTCTTCAGCGCCTCGGCAAGGTCCGGAGCCACGTTCACGCTCACCGGATTGCCGTTGTGCTTGAAGTCCCATTGCGCCCCGTTGAACTGCGCTTCCGGCAGGTAAGTCTGTCCTTCGCCATACTTCAGGTCTTTGCGCACATAGTCGTTGAACAGGGCCACATAGGCCGACGAAATGGCCGAGCTTTGCGGATCGTACTCAGCGCCCTCGCTGAGCGGGTTCAGGTTGGGGCCGGAGAAGCGAGTGTCCAGACGGCCAGTGGTCAGGTCCTGGTCTTCCTGAAGAGTCTTCTCGAACTCGCCGCCGTTCACGCGCAGGTTGGCGCGCAGCAAGTAAGCGACGGGCAGCCCGGTATATTCGTGCAGCTTCTCGGCGACCGACTGCTTTTCGTCAGCGCTGATATCCGTTCCCAGGGCGAGCGCATGCGTGTAAGGCCCCATGGCGTAGTCCTCAACATCTTTGAGGAAGGGCTCAAGCGCCGGCGCCTGCGTTGGCAGCTTCTTGTGGTACCAGGCGGTGGCCGCGTAAGTAGGCAGTGCAAGAACGTAAGGCAGATCGACGCCGGGATTGCCGCCGGGACCGTCGATGTCGGTAGTGAAGTTGAAGATTTGCGACAGAAGAATGACGCCGTTCAGGTCGATATCCTTGCCGTTCTCAAGAATGTCGCTCAGCACAGCCGAACGCGTGGTGCCGTAGCTCTCGCCAAAGATGTACTTGGGCGAGTTCCAGCGGTGGTACTTGGTAATGAAGCGCTGGATGAAACGGGCGAAAGCGTTGGCGTCCTCATCGATGCCCCAGAAGGCCTTGTCCGCATCCTTGCCGATGAGCCGTCCAAAGCCGGTGCCCGGCATGTCGATAAACACCACATCGCTCACGTCGAGCAGGGAATTGGCATTGTCGACCAGCTTGTAGGGCGCCGCCGGCAGGTGCTGGTCGCCGTCAGTCACCACATGCTTGGGTCCCAGCGAGCCCATGTGCAGCCACACCGTCGAACTCCCCGGGCCGCCGTTATAGAAAAAGGTGATGGGACGGTCTTCATCCTTCGCGTCCTTCTTGAAATACGCCACGTAGAAGATCTTGGCGTAAGGTGTTGCATCCTTCGCGTCTTTGGGCTCGGAGGCAGCAAGCTGGCTGCCCGGCTCGGGCTTTCCATCGAGCCCGATCTGTGCGTCCTCCACGTCGGTTGCTCCAACGGTAAGCGTTCCAGCCACGGCGCTGTAAGCAATGGCTTGGCCGCCCACGGTGACCGAGCCCTGGGTGGTGACTTCGGCCGGCGGAGTCTCCTCCGCGGCCTTGTCGGCGGACTTTGTGTCGGACTTGGCAGCCGGCGAATCATCGTCGGCGGCATAGCTCAGGGCAGGTATGGCAACCAGCGCGACAGCGCAAACGGTTGCCGCCAAAACACGGGGAAGGCGCATGTGTCAGTCTCCAAAGTCTCCAGATTCAGTGAAAGGGAAAGTATAGATGATGGGCACGGCAAATAGCTTTTTACCGGTAAGGGAATTATCCGCCGCAAAAGGGAGATCGCGATTCCTGCTACACCAAGACTATCGTTCAGACAGTGACCTGTTTCTCGCTGCCGAGGTTGAAAACAAATCCCGGCGCTTGTTTCCGCTATTCTTCAGAATCTCGATTGCCCGCTGGACGACGCTGGGTATATGCTCTCAAGACTGAGAAGCATCCCCCTCAAACTGCGCTTGGGCTGTGCCCGCGGCTCAGGGCATTTTGTATCTCTCCTGCGCGAAGGCCTCTGCAATTGAAAGGAAAAACCTGTGTCCAGGCTTAGACAAACTCTCCCCCTTTTGTCGCTTTTCGCTTTGGTTCTTGCCGCCACACCCATTTGGGCTCAAACGAAGCTGCTCCGCTTCCCTGACATCAGCGGCGACAAAGTTGTGTTTACCTATGCGGGCGACTTGTGGACGGCTTCGACGTCGGGCGGAGTGGCCTCGCGGCTCACGGCGCATCCGGGTGTTGAACTCTTCGGAAAGTTTTCGCCGGATGGAAAATGGATCGCGTTCACAGGCCAATATGACGGAGACGAGCAGGTGTATGTAGTCCCGGCAGGCGGCGGGATCCCGAAGCAACTTACGTTTTACCCTTCGCGCGGGCCGCTGCCGGCACGCTGGGGCTGGGATAACCAGGTCTACGGCTGGACTCCGGATGGCAAGTCAATCATCTTCCGATCCTTGCGTGAGTATTTCGATAACGGGGATTCGCGGCTCTACACGGTATCCATCGATGGCGGAATGCCGCAGGCTCTGCCCATGCCGAAGTCGGGCGCGGGCGACATTTCGCCGGACGGCTCGCAGGTGGTCTACTCACCGCTCTTCCGCGACTTTCGCACCTGGAAGCGCTACTCCGGCGGCTGGGCGCAGCAGCTTTACATCTTCGACATCAAATCCCATGCGGCAGAGAAGATAACGTTCGATGCGCGCTGCCATCGCGACCCAATGTGGATAGGCGGCAAAATCTACTACGCGGGCGATAAGGACGACACTCTCAATCTCTACTCTTACGATCCAAAGGCGAAGACAACGGCCGAGTTGACGCACAGCACAAAGTGGGATCTGCGCTGGCCCAGCACCGACCACAAGAGCCGCATCGTCTATGAATCGGCAGGCGAGTTAAACATCTTCGACATCGCCAGCGGGAAATCGACACACCTTTCGATCGATGTCCCCACCGATGCGCTGGCAATGCGGCCTTCAAGGATTTCGGCGGCGAACATGATCGAGGCGGGCGGATTGAGTCCCAAGGGCGAGCGGGCTCTTTTTGTAGCGCGTGGAGACGTCTTCACGGCTCCGATTGAGAAGGGAGCAACGCGCAACCTGACCGACTCTTCGAACGCACATGACAAGAGCGCCGAATGGTCGCCGGACGGGGCGACGATCGCATTCATCTCCGACATGGATGGCGAAGATGAGTTGTATCGCATCGCGCAAGACGGATTGGGCAGGCCGGAACAGTTGACGCATGGGTTGCACGCAATGCTGTTCCAGCTTGTGTGGTCGCCGGACGGTAAGAAAATCGCTTATAGCGACAAAGATGGCAAGCTCTATGTGCTGACGCTCGAAGACAAAAAAGTGGAGCAGATAGCGCAGAGTCGAAGCGGACAGATGGGCTCGTATTCCTGGTCTTTGGACAGCGGCCACCTGGCCTATCCGCTGGACGAGCCAAACGGGTTCTCATCTATCTACATCTGGAGCGTTGCAGATGGCAAGACTCATCGAGTTACCGATCCAATGTATAACTCGGGAAATCCGGCATGGGATACGGAAGGGAACTATCTCTACTACATCGGCACACGTGAATTTCAGCCGCAGATCAGCGATATTGAATTCGACTTTGCCACCAATCGTGACCGGACATTGCTGGCGATTGCGCTGCGTAAAGATGTGAAGAATGTATTTGCTCCGCAGAGCGACGAAGTGACGATAGGCGATGCGGATAGTAAGAAGAACGATAAAGATGAAGATAAGAAGGATGACAAGGCCGGGGATAAGAAGGACGAGAAAGCCGCCGACAAGAAAGATGATAAGAAAGATGAAAAGAAGGAGCCCGTGGTTATTGACTTTGACGGCATTGAGACCCGCGCGGTGCGTGTCCCGGTAGAGGCCGATAATTATTCATCGTTGACCGTGACCAAGGATTACCTGGTGTACGCAAAGACGGGACCCTACTATTACGGCCGTGAAAGCAGTCCATCGGCATCGCTGGTTCTTTTTTCGCTGAAGGATCGCAAAGAGACTACGCTTGCCGATAAGATTGACGGCTTCGATGTTTCGCGTGATGGCAACAAGGTGCTCGTGCAAGAAGGGAAAAGCTTCAAGCTGTACGATGTGAAGCCCGAAGGCAAAGCCGGCGCTAAGAACGTATCGACCGATGGATTAATGGTTGACCGGGTTCCACAGCAGGAATGGGTGCAGATTTTCAACGAAGTCTATCGCCGCTATCGCGACTTCTTTTATGTAGAGAACATGAACGGCTACGACTGGAAGGCGTTGCGAGACCAATACCGTCCGCTGGTGGATTATGTTGCTAACCGGTCGGATCTGAACTATGTGATGGGCGAGATGGTTTCAGAGTTGAGTAACTCGCACAGTTACATCACGGGCGGCGACTTCGACATTCCGCAGCGCACTCCGGTGGCCCTTATGGGAGCCAAAATCGAACTGGACGCCGCAGCGGGACGTTATCGTCTCGCCAAAATCTATCAAGGTCAGAACGAAGAGGAGCTTTATCGCTCCCCGCTGACAGAAGTAGGCGTGGATGCCAAAGAAGGCGATTACATACTGGCTATCGACGGCCGCGAACTGACTGCGAAGGACAATCCATTTGAACTCTTGCGTGGCAAGGCGGCTCATCCGGTGCAACTGACATTAAACGCCAAGCCAGTCCTCGATGGATCGCGAAAGATTTCGTATAACCCGATAACCAGCGAATCCAACCTGATTTATCTCGACTGGGTAACGCATAACCGCGAGTTTGTAGACAAAGCTACCGGCGGCAAGGTTGGTTACATCCACCTACCTGACATGGGCGAGAATGGGATTCGCGAATTCATCAAGTATTACTATCCGCAGATTCGCAAGCAGGCGATGATTGTGGACGACCGCGGCAACGGCGGCGGCAATATCTCGCAGATGGTGATTGAACGCTTGAGCCGCCAACTGCTGGGCACGGAGTTTTCCCGCATCAATCAAATCACAGGCACCTATCCATATTCAGTCTTCTATGGTCCGAAGGTTTGCCTGATTAACGAAACATCGGCTTCCGACGGCGATATTTTTCCGCACATGTTCAAGCAGGCCGGACTCGGGCCGCTCATCGGCAAGAGAACGTGGGGCGGTGTCGTAGGCATCTCAGGGCA
>DASXFF010000037.1:0-3273 GCA_036489735.1 Occallatibacter sp.
CTCCACCGGGATGTAGCTGAAAAACGCTTCCGATCGCTGATCTTCGCCGCGCATCGCAATCCCCAGTCCAAAGGAATCAGGCAGATGAACAGAATCACATCCCAGAAGACCCGCAAAACAACTTTTTCAGCAGCCTGCTAGTAGTGCTGAACCACCGCAGAGGGTTTGACGACGCCTCAATGCATCCCGCGCAGGCGCACCTCCGTCTCCGAATTCTGCTAGCAAAAAAGCTCACGAGGATCTTAGCCGCATCTTATCCACACTTTGACGTTATGACTTTCCGGAAAAGCCAGTTAATACCACCTCTATAAGTTTGAATCGGTGACGGGGGGGCCGCTTCGGCTGAAGGTTTTAATCATGTCTGAGGTTGTGATTCGCTGTTCTATCTGAAACAGATGGCCAAATGCAGCAAAGCCGAGGTGTGGCGACTGAAAACTGCGCTGCGGTGGAAGATGCCGGCGGCGCAGCGCCAACGCATCCAGATGGTGCTTTTGCGTGAGAGTGGCATGGCCCAGCCGGCGATTGCGGCGGCAATGGGCGTGTCGTTGAGCACCGTGATCCTCGGCGTTGCTCTGCTCGGCGCCAGTCTCGAACGCTAATGGCTGGCAAGAGCGGCTGCGGTAGCGTCCCCCACGGGACTGAACCAGAATCCGAACGGAGGCAATTCATTATCGGGGTCAGACAGCGGTAGCGGCCGCAACCGCGGCCATCCTCTGCCTCCCGAGGCCATGGCTACGCTCTCTCGGCTCCGGCCCCGGTCCCGCGGCAGGCGAAGCACAATCGCCATAGGATGCCGCTGATGCGATCAGCGCGGCTTGGTGATCCGGCTCATATCCCGCGATCTGTGAGCGCTGCAGCGCACAATCGTCGGGCGCGAGGCCCGTTCATTTGACGTGGTCGGTGCTGGTCACAGCTAATAGACAACGTTACGATCGCGTAAACCTGACCTCCGGCCGCTCCTCGGCGGCGCCCGCTTTATCGCAAATGGCAAACACACCAAAGCGCGGAACAACCAGATCGGCGCTACGAGATACTGAGGAACGGGCCCGCCAGCTCGCTGCCATCGTCGATTCGAGTGATGATTCAATCATCGGCACGGACCTCAAACGCAGGGTCACAAGTTGGAACCGAGGGGCCGAGCGCCTTTTCGGTTTTACCGCCGACGAAGCAATTGGCATGCCGATTGCGGCGATCATCCCAGAGGAGAGGCACAACGAAGAGCTAGCAATTTTCGAACGCTTCCGGGGCGGCGAACGAGTTGAGCCTTTCGATACTTTTCGCCGACATAAGGACGGCGGCGTAATTGATGTGTCCCTGAGTGTTTCCCCTATTCGAAACCTCGACGGTCAAATCGTCGGAGCGTGTTCAGTCACGCGCGAGATTACGCAGCGAAAGCGTAATGAGAAACGAATTGCTATGCTCGCCCGAGAGGCCGAGCATCGAACGAAGAATGTACTTCAAGCCGTTCAGACGATTGTCCATTTATCTCAGGCTCAAACCGCCGAGAAACTTAAGCGGGTCATCGAAGGTCGGATTCAAGCTCTCGCCAATGCCCATGGACTGCTTGCCGAAACTCGTTGGGTTGGCGCGGATCTTGCCAAGCTCGCGAGGCAAGAACTTGCGCCCTACCTCCAGGCAGAACGACCGCGTGCTCGAATTGACGGGCCGCTTGTCCCGCTTGATCCCACGGCGGCCCAAGCGATTGCAGTATTGTTGCATGAACTTACAACTAATGCAGCGAAATATGGGGCGCTGTCTGAATTCGATGGACAGGTTGAAATCAAGTGGGTGCGGCTCTCACATGATCGATTGCTCCTCACCTGGACCGAAACAGGTGGTCCGGTAGTCGCCCCGCCAGCGCATCGGGGGTTTGGGACGCGTGTAATGGAAACATTGATAAAGCTAGATCTCAATGGGGAGCTACGTTTCGATTGGCGTAGAGCAGGGCTGCTTTGTGAGATCGAGCTTCAGCAGACGTAAGTTCGGTACCGCGTATCATGGTTGCCGGGCTGGCTTTCGATTTGCCACCCGCGCTCGCGCCGTCTCCGCAACCTCTCCGACGGGCCGAGCGCTACCGCTTTGCGAATGGCTTAAGCGAAAGCTTGACATCAAGCCACAATTAAAGAGCCGATTGACACAGATTACGCTTTGTAGGAGCTGCGTCCGCGGCGAACCTCCGTAACCTGAGGGCGCTCCCCGACGGCGTTTCGGTAAGGGTGACGCCTATTACCGTTCCACGCCGCCAAATCGTACGGGCCCAATAGCCCAGGGTCGGAACCTTTTCTAAGGACGTTCAGAAAGTATTCGGTTGGAAGGTCGAAGCACGCCGCAAACCGAGCCGTCATTCGGATCACACGATCCGTCGCGCCCAGCAGCAGTGCTCCGGTGTCCGACGTGATCGCCCCGCCGTCGAACGCCGCTACCACTTCACGTCCGTCTACAGGTGCAAACCCAAGTAAATCTGCGCTACACTCTGTCGGCATCGGGATGCTCCTCGAATCGGCAAGAAGCCGTTGCTACACAACAACTTTCGCTGATTCGGCGCCCCGATGCACTCCTCAGTGTGAGATATCCTGGTTAGCGCTTTCCCGTAGCAATTATGGCGGCCGCTGCAGCGAACGACATCAACTAGCAGAAAAGCATTAGGTCGCGGAGGCGCGGCCACCATTCGCAAAGATGAACAGCCCGGACAGCAGTGCGAAGGTCAAAAGCGTTAAGGCCACACGTCCCCCCGGCTATCAGACGCGAGTTTCGGTCCCGCGCGGCCTGAAGAGAATCTGGGCGGATGCCAAATCATCATTGCGAGTGCCCGCGCGCCGTTCTGCGGAACGCTTTTCCATCGCCTGCGTTTTCTTCGCGCCGCGGCCACGGATGCACTGGTTTGCGGAGCCGCTGTCCGCGCTCCCGATGGCAATTCCGCCATCCAAAGGGCGGGCTGCGCGTTTGCACCAGGACATCCATCCGATGCCCGGCGCCTACTGGAAGGGATATCTGCGCCTCTCGCTCGTCACCTGCCCGATCGAGCTTTTCCCCGCCACCTCACAGGCTGAGAAAACCCACTTCCATCAGATCAATACCAGCAACGGCCATCGCCTAGGCGTGTCGACCGGCGTGTTCGTCGTGGGTGTCGCACGTATAAATATGATCATACCCATGGTTGTGACCATGATCATGACGTTGGCCATCGTTATGCGCTGGACATGCGGCGCATCGTGCACGTGGCTCTCATGCGCGTGTCCGTGCGGATCGCGCACGGCGGCGATCTCGGTGGCC
>DASXFF010000135.1:0-18687 GCA_036489735.1 Occallatibacter sp.
GTGCTTGAGCAATGTGTACAGCTCTCTATAATACCGCGCTCTCGCGCCAGAGCTTGAAACCTCGCTCCCTTCGTCTAGAGGCCTAGGACATGGCCCTCTCAAGGCCAGTACACGGGTTCGAATCCCGTAGGGAGCGCCATAGAATCAAGAGGTTACGCTTTGGCATTTTTGCCGTACGGCATCCGTACGGCAATTGCTGACAAGGAATTGCGCGACTAGGCCAATACAAAATATCGCCCCCGGGGCGATAGCCGGTCCATAACGCCGATGCGATAAAAAATATGGATTGCCGCGCGGGGTATCCCAGTAGCATTCGCCGATAAATCTCGGCGCCTGTCCATCCATCTCGGCGTTATCGTGATAGATAAAACGTACGTTTCATCCCGATGCTCGAAGTGCAACGATTCGAGGGTCGTTGCATTTCTGAGAGTTGAATTGCTGGATTTGCTTAGCGCTGGCCGTCCAGTCAATTGCATGTGCTCCCCATGCAATGAGATTTGGCCCATTACGCCCGCCGAGCGTTCCGAGCTGCAGCACTATCTAAATGTATGAGGCGCCTGCGCACACGCGCGCCACCGCCGAGGGCACCCGGGGTCTGTTATCCGTTGGTCGTTGGTTCGATTCCAACCCCGAGGAGCCAGTGAAATCAAGCAGTTACGATAATTCCAAGGGCCGCGCAGTTCAGAAATTTCCTTGTGGTGCCTGTATCGTGCCTGTATAGCGCTAGCTGCCAGTGGACTTCCATGGCTCTGTATGGACAACGTCGCCGCGCACATCTGAGCCGCCTGACGCGACCTCGAATTTCGAAGTCTGTGCGGCGCGTGCAATGAGATCTGGCCAATCGCCCCGGCTGAACGCGACTCGCTTCGGCGCGACCTTCATGTTGATACCGACGCCCGGACCAATCTGCCGCGTTATTGATCAATAGGTGCCCGGTCGGTCGGGGGCCAGTCACCCCGACGCAGCCCTTACACCACGCTAAGGGTTTGCCGCAATCCACTTCGCGTAAGCCTGCATGAAGCCATGAAGGAACTTCCGTGTCTCGTCGTTGATCAGCTTGCCGTTGGCGTCGAACAGCTTGTCGGCGCCCCCGATATAGGCTTCGGGCTGGGCCATCGCGGGAACATTCAGAAATACGAGCGACTGCCGCAGATGGTGGTTGGCGCCGAATCCGCTTATACCGCCCAGCGAGGCGCTGACGACCGCGCCCGGCTTGCCATTCCATGCACTCTTACCATAGGGTCGCGACGCAACATCGATCGCGTTCTTGAGTGCGGCCGGAACCGAGCGGTTGTACTCGGGGGTGACGAAAAGCACCGCGTTCGCCGACGCGATACGCTCGCGAAACGCAGTCCATTCCGCGGGCGGATTGTCGTCGCCGTCCTGGTTGTAGAGCGGCAACTGACCAATCTCAATGATGGATAGCTTCAGCTGAGCGGGTGCGAGATCAGCCAGCGCATGCGCCACTTTGCGGTTGATCGAATCTCTCCGGAGACTGCCGACGAGCACTGCGACATCTTGCAATTTTTCCATTTTTCTCTCCTTCACTGAATAATGAGCGTACGTAGTTCAGCGCTGCGCTAGGCTCCTTGCTTGGACTTGAATCATTCCTTCCGCGCCTCGTGGTCGACGTCGGTTGTCCTGGGAATGGACGAGAATTAATCTGCCGCTTAGGCTTCGAGGGGAAACGTCTCGGTCGGTCGTTGTAGGTTGAATGCAGAGTTATAGAAGGCGACGGCCTCGACATCCCCGATGATCGGAAGCTCGTGAACGGCAGAGAATGTCGAAGCGCCGGTAAACATGAGTGCTCCGTCACCGGACCAAATCTCCCCAGACACGAATGCCAGCCCGGAAGGCACGAGTTCACACACCGAAAGCGGGCCACCCGGTACGGCCGATCCGAACACCCGAAGAGCAATAGCTCTTACGGTCCGCGGGTTCGCGGCGGTGATTTCACCGACTCGTTGACTCGGTCGAAAGATGCCTTGCGCTAGTGTGACACCCGCTGGACGGGACAATCGCGCAGTGATCAGTCCGTAGATATTGGCGCCGCCCATGTCGAATTCGACTTCTCCGAGCAACTTGGGATAACCCTCTCTCTCACGACCGGCGAGCATTCCTCGCTCGTTCGTGATGAAGATGTGGGGGACGAATCCCACCTCGTCGCCACGGAAACTGGCGTGAACGATCTGTATGTATTCCCGGAACGGCCCGACACTGCTGAAGCCGTAGTCAAGAAACATGACCGACACTTTTGGATCTTGCTCAATCTCCAATAGCGCTGGCAACAGCTTTGCGGCAGCGTCAGTGTTCGTTCGATAGCTGAAGGTCACTTGGTTGACGCCGCTGAACGATGCATTATCGAAGCGCAGAGGATCGGCGTGAACCGGCATCGTTTGAGCCAGTTGCCGACGAGTCAGTTTTCCAGTCACTTTCATAGTGCCTCACCCGCCATTTCGTACGTATTGATGTTCGCGCTGTAGCGAGCCGAGACGCGCTTGGTCGGCTACGCCAGCTTCAGAACATGCCATTCGAATTTGCCGCAGGAATGTTCTGGCCGGCCCACGGAGCTGCATTCTTCGGGCCGCCGACAAGCTGCAGCGTATCCCAGTGCTCCACGGCTTTGCCGTCGGCGTTCATTTTGTAGATATCGACACCGGCGATACCCGTGTCACTTGGATCGTCCGTCAGCAGATTGACGAAATTCACGTGCGCAAAAACGTAGTCGCCGACCGCTATGACCTTGTGGACGAGAACGTGCGCGCTCGGGTGCGCCGCTTTCACCCCCGCAAAATACTTTCCGAGCGCCGCCGAACCGTCCGCGATTAGCGGATTGTGTTGGATGTATCCTGGCGTGAGGAACCTGGCAGTACCTTCCACCGCCCTCGTCTCGTTTATCATCATTTGGTAAAGCGTTAGAACGTTGTTGATGTTGCGGACAGCTCGGCTATCGTGCACATCCACGAGAACGATGTCCGCTTTCACCATGACTTGCTGCGCCGATGCTGCTTGGAGCGAGCCGATCGACGCTGCGCCGATTGAAATAGCCGCCACTGATAGCAAGCGAAACGCTTTGTTGAACGTCATTTCTTCTCTCCTCTTTGTTTGATGATGGTTTAGCCGAGGCCCGCAAGCTTCATACGTAACGCGTCCAGTTCGGCGTCGGACTTCGCACGGGCGGCTCGAAGCATCTCCTCCGCATCGACGCCCACCGCGCCGCGACTTGGCGCGGGCGTCTGTTCGGCCAGTTCAATGACGCGTTTCGCGGCAGAAGCAGAATTGAGGCCCGTTGCCTGCATACTGTTGAGACTGGCGGCGAACGTGTCGAATGTCCGGCCGTACAACGTGCGTTGCATCGGCGTCATCGAATCAGATACGCGAGCTAGCGCGGCGGCAGTCTTCGCGGGACCTCCGGTCTTCATGTTGCCTGCGGCAGCTACTACGAAATCCACGCCGAGATGTTTAAGTTCGGCTCGGTAGACCGCCATGAACACCTCGGTGGCGGCTTTCGACGCTCCTGAAGGCCCGTTGAATGGCAGTGGCACACTCGCTGTCCATGTACTGACCTGGACAACGCGTCCGCGCGCCTTTCTCAACGCGGGCAGATACGCATTGATGACCGAGAGCGCCCCAAATACATTGACATCGAACTCTCTGCGGATGGCATCTAGCGGCAGAACCTCGATCGGACCAGGCGTAAGGACGCCCGCGTTGTTGATCAAAACATCCAGGCCCGTGTCGCCGACCGATTCGGACACGGCACCGGCCCAATCCTTCACTTCTTGCGGTTTGGTGATGTCACAAACGTTTAGGCTCACACGGCCGCCTGAAGCCGCCTTCAGGTCATCGACTTCAGCAGGGGAGAAGGCGGTGCCGAACACGATGTAACCCTTGGCGGCAAGCTGCAGCGCGATGTCGCGGCCGAGACCTCCGCCAGCGCCGGTGACCGCAACGGATCGTTCAGAATGCTTTGACATGTCTATGACTCCTTCGAATAGGCCCTGAAGCAGACCTGCCCGTTCAAAGCGCGAGCCGCTAGCGTCAGCCGCATGGCTGCCGTGTCGCTGGTTGCGGAGATCGAGGGCCGGTCCATGTTGCCGCGTACGTTTTGCTCGTCGGGCTCGGTTCCAAACGTTCGACGCGCCGGTGGCGGGCTCTGTCTGAGGGGGAACACCGTCGGGAAAGCACCGTCAACTATGTGTGCGCCGAGCGATGCGTGTTGTTCAGCGGTGAGACTCATTGCCAACCGAGCCCAAAACCGAAGGCGATTTCACCGAGCGAGATATTCGCCTCGCCGCCGCCGAACGCGGCAGGAATAGACTCATATCCCTTGACCGTTTTCCTGGGGGCGTACAGCGCATACGTGCTGAGTGCGAGCCCAGATGGTCGCGTCCATGTCGCACCGACCGTGAATTGGTTCTGCACGACGGCTGGTGCCAATGTACTTAGCAGCGTCTGGCTGCGGGGAATTGGATTGGTCGCATGGCTCCATCCCGCGCGTACCTGCCACGCGGAATCGATTCTGTAGTTCCCACCGAGCTTGACGGTGGTGACGTTTCGCCAACCGAAGCCAGGGCCATCTGAAGTTCCGAAGTCATGGCCGCTGGACAAAAGGTTAAGGGGATTGGCAGTCGCCGGAACTTCGCCATATTCGATCCTGTGCGCGTCGGCAATAAGATCAAGCCGGGCGGTCGCTTTGAACGTGATCCCCGCGCCGTAGGTCATGGGGATATCGAAGCTGCCCTGTCCAACCAATAGACCGGAGTATTTGCCGAGGCTTTGGCTGTGGCTGCGCGACTGATAGTAAGAGCCGATCGAAAGTCTCTCCGTCAATTTGCCGAGATATCCGACTTTGGCCGCGTAGCCCAACGCATAATCTGAGCCAACGTTGGAGAAGTGCGCGGGGTCCGCGGACCGCTGAGAGAATGGCTGTATGCCGCGGACCTGGAAGAGCTGTTCGCTAAAGTCGACGGCTACGCCTATGGTTTGACCGGCCACGATCTCATAGGCAACGGTCGGTGATACGTTAACTTGGATCAAAGTCGCCCCCGCCCTGCCGCTCGCGCCGAAGCGGGCAAAGGGGTTACTTTTGTAGTCAGTCAGTACACCGTCTTCATAGACGGCCACGCCAAAAGCAAACTTCTCACCCTGTCGTCGGGTGAGTCCGAACTCGAGGAGCGGAATCGGGCCACCGAGTGGAATCGGACCACCGCCATTACCACTGAACGTTTGATCGGGTCCAAGCGCGTTGCCGGTCAACGCTAGGCGCCGATCAGCAATCATAATATCGAGGGCGACATCGGTGCGATCTCCCAAAGCGAACGCTGCGGCGGAGTTGCTGACGATCGCGAGCGCGTCCATTGGATACGCGACGCCCGCACCGGCGATGCCATTGGATTGGGTTCCATATCCACTGTAGAAGTAGCCATCGGTGGCATACGCTTTCCCACATATCGCCAAAAGGCCCAGCAACCCGACGACCAAAGGGCTGACAGCATTCGCAATGGCGCCGGTTTCCAGCATGCTATCCCTCACCGGACATATGCCCTGGATTGGTCTCAAGCCACGGGCTCTTCGCGTTCGGCGATGAGAGCGCAGAGCACGAAGGCGGCGATGAGCCCAATGGCAGTGGACAAATTGCGGTGTGGCTTGGCTATTCATCCCGTAATCTGTTGCTTGAATACCGACGATCCCGTTACCTAGGGCGCCCGGGGATCGAGGAAGACGTATAGCGCGTGAATACGTCCGTCCTGGAAGTGCGCGACATCCATCCCAGTAACCGCTGTCGCGCCATTTGGAGGCCCCGCCCTCCATAGGAGTCGGCCAACACCGTGATGGCCAATTGCTACGCCGATTGGACTGAACACGAATGCGGGCGGCAAAGTAGATAGGAGCTCGGTTACGGCTCCGCTGATGGCGCTATACCCCTTGCAGACCAATTCGGGCTCAGTGAGGATCGCCTCCGCGGCATAGAGCTCGCGGATCGCGTCGAGTCGGCGTACCGGATCGCGCTCCCTGAACACCCGCACTACATTGGCTCGCATGAGCTTGTCGTAATCGATCGATTCCATGATGTGCTCGGTACCCTAATTCCGCCCGGCGGAGAGAAGTTGCTGCTCCCAAGCGAATGCCACGCCGGAAGCGCCGCCATGATCAATCGTGATCTCCGCAACAGCCGGAATTGTTGCTTCACGTGCCCAATCACGCTGCCATTCGCTCATTACCCCAATCCAAGTGACCGGCACAGCGCCGGCCTGCACCATCCGGAGAACTGCCATATCGTGTGCCTCTCGCGATACGCCGCCAGAGGCATCGGTAACGAAAAACACGTCGTAGCCGTCGGCCAGGCTATGGATCACTGGATAGACTAGGCAGATCTCTGTCCACAGCGCTGCAACTACGAGTTGCTGGCGCCCGGTCTTCTTCACCGCCTCGACGACGCGCTGGTCTTCCCACGAATTGAGGGAGGTGCGATTGATCGGCTTCTGCGCAGGAAATACATCCTGAAGTTGTTTGAGGAGGTATCCCCCTCGTTCCTCGGTGACGGTGGTGAGTATCGTGGGGACGTTGAAGGCCTTCGCCGCCTTGGCGAGCCCCACCACGTTGTTGATAATCAGTGCCGGATCGTGACTGTGCAGATTGGTGAACTGAAAGGGCTGGTGATCGATAAGCAGAAGTACGCTGCGATCCGGAGAAAGCAGTGCATCGAGTCCGGTCCTGGTAGTCATGAACATTCCCTCTTTCTTGCTTGGTCGCCGATTTAACGCGCCGACGTGTCTTACCGGCGACGCTTAAATGGGGCTGCTCATCGGCGCTCCTGAAGCATCCATTCATCGATATAGCGTGCGCAGTTCTCCACCCCTATCCCCACCGCCTGGCATGCGGTCAGCCAACGCACGCCCTCGATGTCGACTACGTTGATTTCGGCGAGGTCCAGCACCACGCGCGGCGAAATCGCCTCAATCTCCCGGCGTACCGCGTGGAGGTCGGCAAACCGAAGTTCACCGGAGAGGTGAAATCGGATCCTTCCATTCTCAACGGTGCGCTCGATCTTCAACATGTCGGTCGCTACCACTAGCCTGCAAGCCAGAATGCAAGGAGCACGCCAAAGGAAAAAACCATCTGGCGCACGGTGTTAGCGCGGACGAAGGTCGCGAGTTGTGGGGAATTCCCGAAAACTCAGGAGAAGCGCGGCAGGCGGTGCGGGCTGTCTTTCAGGGCCTGCCTAAGCCGTGCCGGCGTCTATTTGGACTTGAATTTGTATTTATCGATGCCAAATCGCCTGATCCGGGACTCCAGGGTGGAGGCGCGCATGCCAAGTCGGGATGCCGCGCCACCGGGACCGGACACGCGTCCCTGACAATGCCCGAGCGCGCTTTCGATCGCACTTTTCTCATGGGTCAGAAGCTCGCCCTCAAGGGCCGCTTTGCCGTCAAAGAGGGCGCGCGGCCTTCGCGTGAGCCACGCTGCGTCAACGCGGAAGTCTTCTGACTCGCTTAACGTCACCGCGCGCTCGATCACATTCTGCAGTTCGCGGACATTTCCAGGCCAGCTATAGGCTCGCAGGAGCTCCATTGTCTGCCGGTCGATCGCGTTAAAGCGTTTGCCGACCCGCTTTGAAAAGCGCGCGATGAAATATTCCACCAGCATCGGAATGTCCGCTGAGCGCTCGCGGAGCGGAGGGACGGTCACGGGCACGACGTTCAACCTGTAATAGAGGTCTTGGCGAAAGTTGCCTTCGTTCACCAGCTTTTCCAGATCTCGATGGGTGGCTGCCAGCACACGAACGTCGATGTGGACAGGTTTGTCGCCCCCGACCCGTTCAATTTCCCGCTCCTGAAGGACGCGCAACAGCGCGATTTGGATATCGGCAGGCAGATCGCCGACTTCGTCCAGGAAAATGGTACCGCCGTTCGCGGCTTCAAACCGGCCGAGGCGGCGCTGGGTGGCGCCTGTAAAGGCGCCCTTTTCGTGCCCGAATAGCTCGGAGGCGATGAGGGAAGTCGGAATCGCGGCGCAGTTCACGCCGACAAACGGGCACGCCGCCCGGCCAGAACGCCGATGGACGGCCCTGGCGATCAGTTCTTTTCCCGAGCCGGTCTCACCCAGGATGAGCACCGTCGAGTCCGTTCGCGCCACCTTGGCGACCTCTGCCAAGACCTTGCGCAAAGACTCCGAGGATCCGATGATTTCGTCAGTCATCGACGACTGGCTGATTTCTGCGCGCAGCGCAGCATTCTCTTGTAGTAGCCGATCTTCCTGCCGCTTGCGATCTTCGATGTCCGTACAAGCGCAGTACCAGCGCAACTTGTGTCCTTTTTCATCCTGCACTGGGCTGAAGCGGGCCAGGAACCAGCGATAGTGGCCATCGCGTCCGCGTATCCTTGCCTCGACCTCGAAGGGTACGTCATTCACGGAAGCCTGTTCCCACGAGGCCAGAAGCCGCGCCGCATCGTCCTGGTGAATTTCGGGATGGCCGTCCGGGCTTGGACGGTTGTCGAACCATTCGCTAAGCGTGACGCCGAGGTAATCGAGCGCGACGCGGTTGGCATAGATACGCTCGCGATTCGGACCGCAGACGGCGATGAACTGGGGAGTGAGGTCCAGGATTTGCCGCAGTTCCGCCTCGCTCTTGCGTAAGGCCTGCTCGGCCCGCACCCGTTCTTCAATGTCGAGGTTAATACCGATCCAAAAAAGAATCGTGCCGTCGGGGGCCCGCAGCGGCTCGGCGCGGGATATGAACCAGCGGTACTCGCCCTTGCCGCTCATTACGCGGAAAGTCACTTCGCTCGTGCACCCCGTCTCCAAACATTTGGACCAGACGTTGCGCGTCTCATCATGATCGTCTGGGTGCAGAAACGCGATATGCCAGTCCCAGGAGGCGCCCGTTTCGATGCCTAAGCGAAGCGGGTGGTCGGCGGGCAGGCCGCCATAGTCCGCTGCCCATTTGTTGGCAAAGGTGAGAGCGCCCGATGAGGTTGAGTACCAGGCGTAACCCGGGACAGCGTTGAGTGTGTCCCGCAGCTGCTTGGCAAACGAGGAATCCGGCGCGGAGGGATGGGGGGCACGCGAACGGACGGTGGCGGCGATGCGGGGCATATCCTCGCTCCCAATCAAATCGAGATCAGCCTCTTCCGACGCTAGCTTGGCGGATCAACGGCGGTTGGGCAAATCGAGATTGGGCGGCACGGCTCGGCGACATGCGTGTCACAGGACAGTCAGGGACTGAATAGCGCGCCCGACTGTTACGCCGGGCGCGTATTCCCCTCAATGTGCAGGCCAGGTCGCGCTGTTATTTGGCCTCATCCATCCGCAGCAGCGTTCGGTTCTGCTCGATTCGCCGCTCAAGTCTCTGCATTTCCCTGGCCAGCGAGGCAGCATTACTGAAGCTGATGCTGTAATCGATACCAACGGCATAACCGTCGCGCATCGCCTGATCCGCCTCGTACGCTGCGCGCGCATTGTGTGGGCCAGTCTCGTAGCCCATGCCGGTGATGCGACCGTCACGGATAGCCCGAAGCGTGTTTTCGTCGGATCGGATCTGATCGCGCAGCCTTTCTCGGTAGGCAGTTGTGGTGAATGGGCGGTGCTCTGGGGCAACCCCAGCGGAGGTGTAACTCGGAGCCTGCGCTGCCGCAGGCTGAGAGACGTCAGCGGGCGGCGGGTTGGGTGTCGAGGCCGGCTGGGACGTCGCCGGCGGTGGGTCGGCTGTTGCGGTCGGCGCTGTTGGCGGAGGTGCTGTTGGTCGGTCTGGTGCCATCGCCTTGCGGGCGTGCCGGAAGTTTTGGCAGCCGGCACTCTGGGCAGCGGCATCCAACGCCTTTGCTTGTGAGATACCACGCTTACGCTTGATGGTTTTCGCTAATCGCTTGATCCCGGCCAGTGTGGTCGGGCGAATCTGATCCGTGCTCATGACATTGTGCTCCGTGGACCGGGGCCGAACCGTTACCCGTCTACCGATTGACTCCAGCCCGGACATGTCATGTACGGGTTGTGAGGAATCTTGCCGGCAGTGCTGCTCGCAGCTTCGCTCGAGACGGGTAGCAGGTTCCTGCCCGGAACCTCCGCAAATTGTCGCACCGCGCGGGCACCGCTTCAATTGGGGGCCGCTACGGTTCCGTGTCTGATTACACACGGGTGGACCAGCGCCCGGATTGGTGTCAATTGGCGGCCGCTGGCGTTAGATGGCGTCCCGCGGGGCCTGTTAATCCGTTGGTCGTTGGTTCGATTCCAACCTGGGGAGCCATAAAATCAGTAAGTTAGCTCAGTTGCCCCTGAATCACGGGCAAATTGCTCCAAATGATTTCGCTTATTCCGGTCAGCCCCCTCTGGAGGATCTGAACGGCTCCTTCTGCAGGTAAGTACTGTCTGACAGCGCGACTGGTGGAGCCCGAGAATCACAACCTTTAGCCGCTCGGTCAAACTATTTTATTGTTGTAGGGCCTACGCAACCAAGCCGGGAGCCGCTTAACCCATGTTGAGGAGCGATGCGTGAACCACACCGTCCCGAGCGCCATGGCATCGGTGAAATCCGCGGAACGTGATACACGATGGCACGCCAATCCAAGTGAAGAGCTTCGAAATACCTCCTCGAAGACTTCAGCAGAACTATTGTCGGCCTATACATCTGCTGGCAATCGATTGCGGGTCCTCCGGGATGGAACCCAGACGCTTCCAGTGATGTTCCACGCCATTCGAACTGCGCGTCGGTACATCCATCTCGAGTATTACGTTATCGAAGATGTCCATTTCGAAGGCGAGTCATTGTTCGAGTTACTGACCGCCAAGTGCAAAGACGGAGTGCAGGTCGCGATCATTTTTGATGCCGTGGGTTCGTCCAGCACGCCACCGCATTTCTTTACTGGGCTGCGTAGCCATGGAGCTAACCTGCTGTCCTTCAATCCTGTCAATCCGCTCAAACTGCGCTCGCCGTATTCTCTGAATCGCCGCGACCATCGCAAGATTTTGATCGCCGATGGCGTCATCGCCATAATCGGTGGCATCAACATGAGCCGTACCTATGAGAGCAATCCAGCCCAATCGCCCATAACGGAGCCTGAGCGTCTGCGGACGAGGCGGCGCCGCTGGCGTGATACCGACTTACAGGTGAAAGGTCCAGCCGTCGCACACTTACAGCGTCTGTTCCTGAAGAATTGGTGTTCCCACGGCGGTACCGCGCTAGAAGAACGCGGATTTTATCCACCGCTCGCGCAAGAGGGTCACGAGAGGGTTGCCATAATTGGCAGCAGCCCCAAGAGTGGCGCGTTGCACTTCTACGAAGTATTGCTAACGCTGGTACGCACCGCCCAACATCGGGTATGGATAACGGCAGGGTATTTTTTGCCAACGCCCGCTCTGATGCTCCAGTTAGCACACGCGGCGAGACGAGGGGTCGATGTGAAGCTCTTGCTGCCGTCTCACAATGACTCAGTAGCCGCGTTGGCAGTTCAGCGCTCGACATACGCAAAGCTGTTGAACGCCGGTGTTGAGATCCTTGAACGTAACTCGGTCATTCTTCACTCAAAAAGCGCAGTCTTCGATCGGTCCTGGTCGTGTGTGGGGACATCCAATATCGACGCTCGCAGCGTGCGCTTCAATGATGAAATCGACGCGATAATTAGCGGTACTAAGACGACAGAGCGACTCGCACAGCTATTCCTTGACGATTCATCGAAGGCGCGAGTGGTGAAGCCGGTAGCGTGGCAGTCGCGTCCTATCCACCAGAAGGCGCGTGAGGTCTTTTGGCGTTGCTGGCAATGGCTTCTGTAGGTTCGTCGACCATCATGCTTACGCTACAATTCTTGTCAGCCGCACGATGTGACTGATGAGTACGTCGGGATCCACCGGCTTGGTCAAATGTTCGTCGAATCCTGCTTCGCGGCTTCGGTGCAAGTCATCTTTTCCTCCCCAACCGGTCACCGCAATGAGCCGTATTGCGCGCCCCCAGGGCCGCGCTCGCAGATGTTGTGCCACCTCATGACCGCTCATGTGCGGCAGCCCCAGATCAAGCAGAGCGACCCCGGGTTTGAGAATTTCCGCCATTTCAATTGCACTGCGTCCGTCGTAGGCGATATGCGGCTGGTAGCCTACTCCCCTGAGTAACTGCGCCAATGCATTCGCGGCATCGACATTGTCGTCGACGATTAGCACACGCACTTTACCGGCCCCGAGAGCGGCGATGTTTGATTGAGCGGTGGTCGAGTCCGTGACGGCAGCCACTTCCACGCCTTTGGGCAATAGGATTCGAAATTCGCTGCCGCGGCCAACCCCCTCGCTGTGAGCATCGACGCTGCCCCCGTGCAGCTCGACAAACTGCTTTACGAGCGCCAACCCGATGCCCAGGCCAGTCTGCGCGCGCGCGCCAGGCTCGCCCTGGGCGAAGAGGTCAAACACGCGCGGCAGCATCTCATGAGTGATGCCGCGGCCATTGTCGCGTACGCTGATCATGAGTTGCGTGCTACTTTCAGTCGCGGATACCCAGATGTGCCCGCCGGGGTTCGTATACTTGATTGCGTTGTTGATGAGATTGCCAATCACCTGAATGAGGCGGATCTCATCCCCCAAGACCGGCAGGGCCTCCTCAGGCAGCTCCAGGTCGAGGCGATGGTCAACGGCAGACGCTAACGGACGCGCCGCCTCGACGGCCTGACGAAGGATGGTGCGCAAATCCAGAGCGTCCCGTCGCACTTCAAGCACGCCGCGCGTGATTCTCGATACGTCTAGAAGATCATCGAGTAATCGGGCCATGTGAGCCAACTGCCGATCGATCATACGTCTGGCATCGGCCGCCATCTGCACCGGCACCTCTGGTCCTAGTAACCGGGTGGCATAGCGGATGGGGGCGAGCGGATTTCTCAGCTCGTGCGCCAGGATTGCCAAAAACCGGTCCTTTTGCCTATTCGCCTCGCGTAGCTGCTCTTCTAGCACGCGCCGCTCGGTCAGATCGCTCATTACTGCGACCCAACCGACGGGCGTGGCACGACCGTTCCATATTGGCGTGTACACCGCGCTGATCCATCGAGCCGGAGACCCGCTGATTGTCTCAGCGCGTTCGAATTGCACCGATTCTCCCGCCAGTACCCGCTGTATGTATGGCACCAGACTTTTGAAGGTATCGGGGCCCACCACATTCTCGACACGTCGACCACGCAGCTGGTTTGGAGTGAGGCCAAGCTGGCGCGCGTAAGCCGGATTCACCCAGACGAATTCCAAATTCTGGTTACACTGCGCCACGCCGACCGACATTCTGTCTGTGACGACTTCGAGCTGCTGTCGAGCCTGGTCACGTGCCCGCTCGGCTGCATAGCGTTCAGTCACATCTAGCGTCAGGCCCACCCAGCTGGTTACGGGACCGTCTGGGCTACGAAGTGGTACGCCGCGAGACCATACACGCCGAATGGTCCCATCGGCTCCGACAAGTTGGGACTCCCGATCCCACGGCTCACCTTTCGCAAAACACCCTTGCCAGCCCGTGAGCTCTTGCTCACTTTTAGGCGTGAGAAGCGCGGACCATAGGCGCTCCTGAGCTTCCTGGATGCTCGCTCCGAGAAATTGCAGCAATTGAGGGCTGACGAACGTCAGGCGACCGAGCTTATCCGCGCTCCACATTCCGAAATCAAAGGCTTCGCTGACGGACCGGTAGCGCTGCTCACTGAGCTCGAGGGCTTCCACGGCGCGCTTCTCGCCATCAATATCGATTGAGCGGCCAACCCATCCGGTGATTGATCCGGAGTCGTCGAGAATGGGGACACAGTGTGTCTGAAACCAGCGCGGCTCGCCCTTGCGATCTCGAAGACGAAACTCGGCACGTAGTGGAATACCCTGACTCAGCGCGCGGTTTCGCTGTTCGGCTAGGTTGGGTAGATCCTCGATGCAAATGCGCTCGGTGATCTCGGCATCGTTGGCAACGGCCGTGCCGGTATATTCGCTCCAGCGCGGATTGAAATAATCCCGAGAGCCATCCGCATTCCACGTGTAGATGATATCAGGCATCGCATCAAGGTAGCGCTTGAAACGAGCGTCGCGCTCGGCGACAGCGACTTCTGCAGACCTTTGAGCCTCAAGTGCCTCATCAAGCTGACGTTGTCGGTCGATGATGCGGTAAACACATGCGATCAGCGCCGTGCAGATCGCTATGTAGGCAGGCAATTCGAGGGTGTGGACATGTGATGCCCAGGAGCCATGCCGCGGAGACAAGAACAGCGCGCTGCCCATCGGATATCCGAGCACTGCAGTGACGATGGCCGGATAGACACCCCAGTACCAAGCGACGATAGTCACTGCAGCGTAAAAGGTGGCGAGCGGGTAGTGATCGCCAAGCAGCGGATCAAGAGCCAGCCGCAGCAGGGTAGCGCAAGCGAGGCTTGCCAGGGCAAAGCCATAAGGGGCTGCCCGCTTCCGCCTGCGCACTTTCACCATTGGAGGCTCAGGTTCCGACGGTCCATCGGTCCGTCGGTTCCCAGCGCGGATTCACTAGGCATCGATATCTGTGACCGCGTAAGAGCGACAACATCTACGCCCTCCCAAAGGCATAGTTGACCAACTTGCGAGTGCAATTGATTCTTGCAATCGCGAGAACTGCGAGCGGCGGCGGCACGAGTGGTGATGGCGAAAACCCCAACTACAGGTGCGGCACCGCCTACCCGGCACAATACTTCCCCAATGATGCGAATCCTCAGCAGTATGGGCAGTCCCCTTCAACGCTGCCGGTCGCTTATTGCTGCGGGCGCTTGTAGGCGGGTTCTTACCTGATTAGCGACAGGGCTACCCTTGTCCGGGCGGATGATTCCGTTGCAGTACGGGCTCGCCTCAGTGTGCCCGTTTTCAATCGAACCGTACCTCGGCTGCGATCTGGCGGTTAAGGCCGACGAAGTGGCAAAGGCAGCGCTGTTTTTAGCTTCGGACGATTCTAGCTTTGTTACGGGGATCGAACTGTTCGTGGACGGCGGTAGAGGACAAGTCTGAAGAAGCTCAGTCCGATCCTAGCCGACGGTAAAGCGATATGGTCGCAATTGCCCCGGGGGCATATCCGGGGCCCACGCTGGGGTTGACACGCCGCAGCGGACTTTGACTGTATACAGCAGCGCTCGTACCCGGTGGCAGATCACGAAGTTGAAAAGGGTCCCGAGCTTCGGGTCGGGCCAGACTCCATCATCGTCGTCACAATGTCTGAAATACATACTCCCAGTGTTTCTACCCGAAGAGGGTGTTTACAATCTGTTGAGACTACGGGTTCTCCGAGGGTTACCGAATGCGCCTACTCCTTAAGTGATGCCAGTTTTTCCTGAAGGGCGCTCGGGATAAATTTGTGGTACGCCTTCTCAATCATTGCGACGGAGGTGCCCATCTGCACTGCCACCGTTAACGGATCGACATTGTGAACTTGAAGCAATTCGCTAATGCGGGCGTGACGAAAGCTGTAAGCGCTCGCCTCCAGTGGTAGTCGATCTTTCGGCTTGGCGGCCTTGTTATGAGCTGCGATGGCTTCGCGTGTACGCCGGGCCCACATGTGGGGGCGCCCGCTTTGCACACCGTCCTCCGTGAAAAGAATGTGCTAGAGATCGCCGCGTCGAACAGCAGATCGATAGCCGCCCCACCTGCGCCGGCCGTGAGCTGGCGGGGTCGATCTTGAGGACCTCACCCTCGCATTCGAAGTCCTAAGGTGCCACGACGATTGGCCTTCTTGAGTGGATTTACTCGGTGGGTTCCGCGCGTCCCTTTCCCAGCGGCCTACCTTTGGTCGATCCGCGACGGTCGACACGTGAGGCCGACTGTGCCTTCTGGGTTTCTGTGACTCCGATCACCCCTCAGATGCACTCGATCGGATCAAATCAGACAATGGGAGTCGTCTGCAGAGCCCTTGCCGGTATGCTATTGCTATGTTGCGTAGCCGCCTTGCGTGCGTCTGAATTGCACGGCGAAGTCGACTTTGTTCTCGGAACCGGCAGTGGCCAAACAGGTTCCACGCAGACGGGGCTTGGTAAGAACGACTTCGACGGAAATGTTTCGCCATGGCGTGACTCCAGCGCGACTGTGACGATCGAATCGCAGCTGTTAGACGAAATCTCCAGCTGGGTCACTCTCAGCGCGGATGGCGAGCGCTCCCAAGTGGTGGATGTCCAGGAAGCGTGGCTCAGCTGGAAGCCCGTTCCAAGCGGCCCTTGGCGCACGCGAATCCGGCTTGGGTCCTTCTTTCCGCCCACATCTTTGGAAATTGAACCGGATAGTCCCAGTTGGAAGCCTGTCAGGACGCTATCGAGTTCGGCTATAAACTCCTGGATCGGCGAGGAGCTGCGGGCCAACGGCCTAGAGCTTGCGTTCTCGCGCCGGGGCCTCATGATCGGATCCCCGCATGACTTCGACTTCACAGTCGCCGCCATTAGCGCGAATGATCCGGCGGGTACATTGCTTGCGTGGCGCGGCTGGACATTCTCGGATCACATCACCGGCCTCACTGAGACCCAGCGCCTGCCGGATTTGCCGGTCTATCGTCCGGATGGACCGATTCCCCGGCAGACCCGAGACGTTCGGGAGTTTCGAGAAATCGATGGCGTGCCCGGCTATTACGCCGCCGCGAGTTACACCTATGCCCAAAATGTCCAAGTATCGTTCCTGCATTACGACAACGAGGGTCACCCGCTGGATGTCTCGCAGGGCCAATACAGCTGGGAGACGCGGTTCAATCATCTCTCCGTGCGTGCCGTCTTGCCTGCAGGCTGGGAGATTCTATCCCAGGCAATGCAGGGCACGACTTTGATGGGGCCCGACGCTGTGCACGTACGCTTCCGAGCCCTCTACTTGCTGGCCAGTCACCCACTCGGCTCCGGAGATATGACGTTCCGCTGGGATCTGTTTCGAAACCAAGACATCGACCTACTACCTACGGACCCCAACAGCGACCACGGGAATGCGCTCGCAGTTGCGTACCGCATGCCCGTTGGCAAGCAGCTTCACTGGGTCAGCGAACTGCTGCGGGTCGACAGCACACATGCCGCACGTGTTCTCCTTGACGAGCCAGCCCGCGAAATCGAGCTCAGCTTGAGCACATCGCTACGCTGGGATTTCTGAGAGCGCAGTCAAGTGGAATTACTGCGCGGTACGCCCTGCTCGCGTCGGACGCGAATCGCAGCTAGGCTTGCTGCCACTGACAACAGCGCTACGACTTTTGTGAGAGCGCGGTCTGCGTAAGTGATGCCACAGCGGCAAATGGTCAGGCTCGCTTGCCTACCACCGCAATAATCTGGGCCCCAAAAGCGCCCCCAACGCGGTTGCGAGGACGATCCCGAGGCTGTACCAGGTCAGCACAAAGAGGGCCGAGACTTCCGGGCAGTGAAGACAGTAGATTGTCGCGGCCCAGGCGCCGGCAGCCAGTCCCGCCGTCGCGCCGGCTGCGCGCAGTCGCACGGGTGCCAGAGCACGAAACGACCATAGGAGACCCGCAAAGATTGGAAGTGATAACACAAGAACAATCCACGGACAGACCTTCCAGCTCTCGCCTAACCACATAGCAAGCCACTTTTGCCCGGGAGTACTGGCTAGCTCGTCAATTCCGATGCCGGTCAGAAGCAATGCAGGGATCGCCAAGGCCCACAAGGGCCAAAGTGAGCGACCCGTCGGCCGCGCCAGACGGGCTGTTGCGCTGATTGCGAGCAAGCCCACAGAAAGTGTGTAAGCCCACTTCATCCAAAAGGAAAAGCCGCGAACCGCAGTGCCGAGGTCCGGACGGAAGCCAAGTAACGTCGCGACCAGGATGGCCGTAATGAGGCCGCCGCTAATCACGCCGATGGCAAGCCGCCGGCCGACCACATGGCGGGAGACCGGCCGGACGTCGCTTGCAAGAAAGTCTATTAGGCGGTCGGTATCCATCATCAGACTCTTTATTCGTCACCTTCGAGCCGGCGCGCCAATGCCTTAAGCCCACGGTGCACAGATACACGCACATCGGACTCGCCTATACCTGCGCTCTTGGCGGCTTCTGAGACGCTCAGGCCATCCAAGTGGGTGCTACGGATGACCTCCGCCTGCTTAGGCGACAGGCCCGCAAGCAACCGATCAACGTCCATGCCGGCAGAGGTTGCCTCCTCGAAGCCCTCGACTAGAAGAATTTCCGTCACGTCCTCGACCGCAACGGTTGCTCGCTGGCGGCGACAATGGTCGATAAGTTTGTAGCGTGCAACGGCGTAAAGCCAAGCGGTAAACGGACGGCCACGATCATAGGTCGCGCGCTTTTCATGTACAGCCATGAGCGTTTCCTGCACCAAATCCTCCGCATCCGCATGACGGTTGGGGAGACGGCGGCCAAAAAAGGCGCGCAACAGTGGCACAACGGCGTGCAGCATCTTGACGTGGGCTGCAGCATCGCCGTCCAGTCCTTCCGTCATCCATGCCTGCAGTTGCGCCTCACGTTCAGGCATCCCGCCTCCTCTTATACATACGCACAGTGTACCTTCACAATTACACCCATAAGCTCAAACGCGACTTACATCACGTCTTAATCCCCGTCTTCGCACCATGGGCGGGAAGGCGAGGGAATCCGTCAGCACATCGCTCACCAGCGTCGAGCTGCCGATCGCCGGATTCCTGCCACCCGCTATCGGTCGGCCAGTTCTGCGATGTCCCCGCAAGGGAACGCGCCAACATGGATGCGCCTGGCTGCGCTGCCTCAGGCGTGGCTCCGAGATTGGGCAC
>DASXFF010000080.1:0-37662 GCA_036489735.1 Occallatibacter sp.
GTACAACACCGACTACCCGTTGCAAATCCAGCCCAGCTCGGCCCAACTGCCAAACCATTGTTGCACGCGGTCCGGACGCTGCCGCTGGGCCATGCGCGACCCGGCAAAACCGGCATCGATGGCCTCGGCAAGGTTTCGGCCGTCGCGAAGCGCAGCCAAAGTCTGAAACTCTTCGCGCGCGATGCGCCGGTAGTAAACCGACAGGTCGACGCGATGCACGGCGAGCCATGTGGGCCGGGGCCGCAACTTTGGGATCGCGCTCTCTTCGCCGGAGTTTTCATGCGCAACGCCCGCTTCACTGGTCTGGCGTTTCTCTTTTGCGTGCAACTCGAGCACCAGATCGTCGGCCGGGTAGTCGAGTGCCAGCAATTGCAGGCAGGGTTGCAGCGTCAGGCGCGAATCGGCCTGCAACCCCGCGATCTGGCGTTGGGTAAGCGGCGCGACTTCGGCCGCATCGAACGCTTCGACAAATGCCCATTCCATCCGCGCCAGGTCCACGGCCAGCCGGTGACGCCGGCCGGCGTGCTCTGGATGCGCCGCGATCCATTCGGGAAGCTTCGATCCCAGATTGCGCAGAGTAAAAGAGCGGCTCGGATGCTCCGTGAGATAAGCAATGCTGAGCGCTTCGAATCGCCGTTCTCCGACCAGTGCGCGCAACGCCGGGAAATCTTCAGCTAGTGCGCCGAGCACACGATACCAATACTGCCGGTTATAGATTTCCAGGCGCTCGAAAGCGGTGAGGCGCGAATTCGGCGCGATAAACGACTCCGCGACATCGGCCATCGGGCGTCCGTCGGCCGCGGTCGCCCGCATGTTGTCGTCTTTGGTCAGCGGCTGCATCACCGCGGCGGCCATCTCGCGCTGAAGCGCAGCCAGATCCATCGCGCCTGAATTCATCGAGCCTTGGTTCGGTTGCGTGCTCATTTCGCCGCTCCCACCAGTTGCGATTCGGGCGGCGTCGGAGCCGATTTCCGCGATGGATTCAAATAGCGTTCGGCCTTTTTCGCTTCTGCGTGGACCTCGTCGAAGCTGGGAATATGATCGTCCCACTCAAGCAGCGTGGGCGTCGGCCCGCAGCGCTCAATGGCGCGTGCATAAAGCTGCCATACCGGATCGATCACCGGATGATCGTGCGTATCGAGAATGTACTTCTCGTATTTTGAGTGGCCGGCGACATGAATCTGCGCCACGCGATGCGCGGGCACCGCATTCACGTAGTCCATCGGATTGAACTCGTGATTCATGGCCGAAACGTAGATGTTGTTCACATCGAGCAGCATGCCGCAGTCGGCGCGCTCCACAACTTCAGTCAGGAATTCCCACTCCGTCATCTCCGATCCGGTGAATGCCGCATAGGAGCTGACGTTTTCGACGGCCAAGGGAATCTCAAGATAGTCCTGCACCATGCGCACTCGCTCTACGGTGCGTGCGACGGCCTCCCACGTGTAGGGCAGCGGAAGCAGATCGTGGGTGTAGGTGCCATCCACCGATCCCCAGCAGAGATGGTCGCTGAGCCACGGAGTTTTCGTCCGGCGAACCAGTTGCTTCAAGCGGCGCAGATGTTCCGGATCGGGTGTGGTCACCGAGCCGAAATACATCGACACGCCGTGCTGGACGACTCTGTATTGTTCAAGGATGCGATCGAGCGTAGCCAGAGGCCGGCCCGCATCGATCATGTAATTCTCAGAAATGATTTCGAACCAGTCGACGACCGGCTTGCGAGAGAAGATGTGCTCGTAGTGAGGAATGCGCAGGCCGATGCCGACGCCGTGGTCCTGAAACGCATTGAAGCGATTGCCGGGCATAAAGAACAGGGATCAGGGGTCAGAGGTCAGTAGTGAAGCGTCAGAGGTCGGCGGTCGGTTGTGTCAGTTGTCAGTGAAAAGCGGCGGGCGAAACAGCAGAACGTGCGGGCTGAATGCCGACCACTGATCACTGACAACTGACCACTGTTTTTATGCGAGGCCCGGCATCTTGGAGCCGTCGGTGGCGCAACCGCCCTTGCCCTTGCAGCTGTTCTTGCCCGAGCAACCGTTGTCGCTGGACTTGCAGCCGCCCTGGCCTTTGCAGTCGTTCTTGCCTTTACATGAGTGCTTGGTTGTGTCCTGGTCAAAGCCGGAATAGCGGAACCCAGCCTTCATGACCTTGGCGGAGTTTGCGGTGACGGTGTTTTGCGTGGCCGCATGGGCCGCAACTGCGCTGCCACCGGACAGACCGGCGAGCGCGGCGGAGAGGAGCACTGCGTTGAGCTGGTTCTTCATGGGATTTTTTGACCTCACTTGGGGATGGCGCGGAGTTTCACCGCGAGCGTTGGGGAAAAGCAGGATGAGCTGAACGTCCACCCCGCAGGTTAGTGGTACGCATCCTTTGAGTGCCTGCGCGGGAAAAGGTTACAGGGAAAACCGCGCGGCAGAATGAATTTATCACTTCCTGGCGTAACCTGGCTTGTAACTTTTTCGTCTCATAGCCGGCAGCCTGTCGTGGTCCGCGCATCCATTGGCCGGCGCGCGCCGCGTGCGTTACCCTGTTTGAGCCTTGGGCCGGTGTGAAGGTTGCCGCGCCTGGAGCCTTTCAGTTTGGGACCAGATGCGTTGCTGTGTATGCGGGAGGTCGATTGCAAAGTACAAGAGGAATGACTGCGGTATCAGGCGCCGCGGTGGTCATGGCATTGTTGCAGAGTTTGTGCACGGCGATTCTCACCATCAATGGAATTCGCGTAGGCATCGGCGTTGCGGCACTCGCCGCGAGCGGCATCGCCGCGCCGGTGCTGTCGTTTCACCGCGACGCGATTCGCGTTCCCATGCTGTCGATCGCGGTCGTTGGCGCGATGGTCAACCTGGCGGTGCTCGGATGGATTTGGCATCTGCGCGCGCGGCCGGAATCGCAGTGGCGCAGGCAGCCGGTCACGAAGAAGCAGCGCTGGTCCGAGCGGCTGCAAGTGGCGATGTCCGTTGCGACGCTCGCCTTGGTTGCGCTCGAAATCTACACGCACCCCATCGTGAATCACGGAGCGTCGGCGTTCTGAGATTTTTACCTTGCCCGTTCCTGCACTTTGGGGGACGCGCCCTTCTCAACTCCGGAAGTTGTCAAGCCTTCGCGCCCAAAATAAATCCGCCCACCTCCCGTAAGACCTTTCCCTCTTATCTCTTATCTCTCGTCTCTGTTTTTCCCAAGTTTGCCGATTATTTCCGTGTTTCCGCTACACTATTCTTATATGCAGCCAAACTGCCAACCCGTCGGCGCCCGCTCCATGGGTGGCCAGTGCAGCCTGAGGCCGGTCCCGGCACGATGTTTACCGACTAATAATTTCAACCATCGGAATGACCCCAAAATCGGAAAATGAAATTATTTTTTTGCATAGGGGAGTGAATAAGTGGTAAATAGTTAAGTCCTTTATATTCTGCAATCACTGCACTGTTTTCGGTGCAAGTTTACCAGTAAATTCCTGTTATTTTTCTGGTAAACATCTGCCTTCCAAATGAACGCCACCGTCTCCGGCTGCTGACATTCATCTCCCTCATGGCCCGTCGGCGGCGATCTCCGCTTCCACGCGCTCGTGGAGCCGCTCGCTGAATCCCGCAGGCAGTTCGAAGACGCGATCGTCCGCGCAGAGCACGACCACATTGCGCGTGGAATCGAGCACCGCGGAGCAGATTTCGCAGGTCTCCAGATGATTGTCGATCTCAGCGCGCAACTCCGCATCCACCTCGCCGTCGATGTAGGCGGAGATGTGCTCCCACACGTGTTTGCAGTCGATCCTCACTTCCCTGGCCTCATCTCGACTCGTCCTTCTTGCCCCAACCAAACAGCTTTCCGCGCTGGGGCGCAAATCCTTTCAGCCGTGGCGCCAGCGTGCGCTGCAAAAGCGCACGCGCCCGATGAAGACGTACCTTCACCGCTCCCTCGGTGATGCCGAGTGCGGCCGCGGTCTCCCGGACGTCCATTTCTTCGATGTCTCTGAGCAGCACGACGTTACGGTAAATCTCCGGCAAGCCGTCAATGGCCTGCCGCAACACGGCCGCCAGCTCCTGCCGCTCCAAAGCCTCGGTGGGCACCTCTCTCCAACTGGTCAGGATGGCCGGCGTGAAGTCGCCGCCCTGGTCCTCTGAAAGGGCGTCGAGTGAGTCCTCGCGCCGGGTTGCAGCCTTGCGCAGGCGACCCAGGCCTTCATTGCGCGCGATGGAGAGCGCCCAGGTGCGAAACTGCGAATCGCCGCGAAACAGATGCAGGTTGCGGTAGATCTTGACGATGGCGTCTTGCGACGCGTCTTCAGCGTCGGCCTCGTTGCGCAGGATCGACATCAAGAGAAAGAAAATGGGCCGTTCACAGGGCCTGATCAACTCGTGAAAAAGCTGCCGTTCGCCGGCCAAAATGCGACGGATGCACTCTGCCTCGATTTCTGGATTCGGCGCATTCTTCATGGAGATTGGGGTCAGGCTCCGGGTTTGCGCCCTCAGATTGGCGAAACGCTGCTCTGGAGAGACTATATCGCGGCGGCACGAACGCCCTTCGAGCTCCCGACATGGGCTTTCGTGGTCGGGCTCAATGTCATTTTTTGCCCTGTCAAAAAGAATCCTTGCAAAAAATATATACATTGGGCTGTACAATCCCTGACAAGGAGTCATATGGCCGGAGATATGCAAATTACATGCAGCGACTGTGGGCAGGAGTTTACCTTCAGTTCTGCCGATCAGCAGTTCTTTCAGGAACGCGGTTACTCGACACCAAAACGTTGCAAGCCATGCCGCCAGGCAAAGAAGGCCGATTCGGGAGGGGGATCCGGCCACCGTTCGACTCCTTCGCAGGGAACACCTGTGATTTGTTCGGGTTGTGGCCAGCCGACGACCGTTCCTTTTGAGCCGCGCGGAGATCGACCGGTGTATTGCCGCGATTGCTATACAGCGCGCAAAGGCACAGGGGGCGGGGGACGCGGGCGCTGACCGCGCGCAAGAGCGCAGCGGAATCGCCGGTTGACTGGAAGCGACAGGCTGTTCGGTCAGAGTGGATCGAAACGCAGACGGGAGAGCAGCGCCGCGACTTCCATCGGGCGTAGCTACCGTCCGTACCTTTTGCACTACCCAAAGTACTTTCCTTCAGCATCTGGTTCGGGAGACCGAAAACTGGCGGGTCCGCGGTTTGCTTGTCCCCTGACTAGCGCCGGTTGACGGCGCATGTTCGAATTCCTTTGGCGAGCGTATTCGGAAATGGACAGAAGGCCTATCGACCGATAAACTACGCACACGGACCCCCCACGACATCCGTGTACATAAGGAAATGTTTTGAAGGCCATGGCCTCTCAGCTTTCGTTTACCGGGTTCGCCTGGAAAAATCTTCTCCGCCGACGCCTCAGAACTCTCCTCACTCTGTGCGGGATTACGATGGGTATCGGGGCGTTTGTGGCATTGGTGGGGTTCTCGCGCTCGTTTGAGCACGCGTGGTTGCAGCTCTACCAGAATGCCGGCACCGACATCGCGGTTCTGCAATCGAGCTTATTTAATAGCTCGCTGGATGAATCGCTGGGCCCGAAGATCCAGGCCCTTCCCCAGGTTGCCGCGGTCGCTCCACTGGTCTTCAATCTCATCGATTTAACGCCGGACGTGAATGCGCTGGTTTACGGGTGGCGGGCCGATTCCTACGAGTTGGATTCGCTACACTTCACTTCCGGCACTCGCTTCCGCGCGGGGCAGCCTGAGGTGGTGCTGGGCGATTTGCTGGCGCAGAATCTGAATAAGAAACCCGGCGATACCATCACCATTCTTGGCGAGGTCTTTACGATTACAGGGATTTTTCATGGGGGCACGGCTCTCGAAACCGGCGCGGTGATCATGCCGCTTGACCAGATGCAAAACATCTCCAGCCGCGAGGGCAAGGTGACCGCGTTTCATGTACGGCTCCGCCCCACGCCGGCGGGTGAATCGTATGAGAAATACGTCGCCCAGGCACAGGCGAAGATCGAAGCGCTGGAGCCCGGCATCCGCGCGGAGGCTGCAGCGGAACGCGCATCCAATAACCAAATTGTAGACATTGCTCATGCCGTGGCATGGGGCACATCTTCCATCGCCTTGCTGATCGGAATTGTGGGTATTGCCAACACCATGGCGATGTCGGTTTTTGAGCGCACGCGCGAAATCGGCGTTCTGCGCGCACTGGGTTGGAAAGGCAGGCACGTGATTCTGCTCATCCTGACGGAGGCGGCCGGGCTGGGGATGGTTGGCGGCTTGCTGGGAATTGTGCTGGGATGGGGCGCTTTGCGCATCCTAGCTATCATGCCGCAAACCGCGAGCGTCGTTTCGACGGCCGTTTCGCCGGTTCATCTTGTCGAGTCGCTTTTCATCGCTATCGGATCGGGGCTGGTCGCCGGCGCGTATCCAGCATGGCGCGGAGCGCGGCTGTCGCCGGTGGAGGCGCTGCGCTATGAGTAGTCCAATTCTGGAAGTACGCGGACTCGAGAAGAGCTATGACGAAGGCCACGTCGCGGCGTTGCGAGGAGTAGACGTATCGATTGAAGCCGGCGAATATGTCACGGTGAGCGGGCCAAGTGGAAGCGGGAAATCAACGCTGCTCCACATGCTTGGAGGCCTTGATACGCCGAGCAAGGGCGAAGTTCTGTTTCGGGGATCGCCTCTGGGGACAGCAGTGAATCTGGATAGCTTTCGTTCCCGCCAGGTTGGGTTCATTTTTCAGGCGTTTCACCTGCTGCCTACGCTGCGCGCGGTTGAAAATGTGCAGGTGGCCATGCTGGCGTTGAATGGGAGGGCCAATCACCGGGTGGAGCGTGCGACTGCACTGCTGGAAGAGATGGGCCTGAAGGATCGCATGAATCATTATCCGAACGAGCTCTCGGCCGGCGAGCGGCAGCGCGTGGCCATCGCCCGAGCGCTGGCCAACGATCCGGCAATCCTGCTGGCCGACGAGCCGACAGGCAACCTCGACAGCGTGAACACCGGCCACATTATGGACATCCTTCGCGGCATTCGAGAACAGCGTGGGATGACCCTGGTGATCGTGACCCACGAGAACGACATTGCCTTGAGCGCGCCGCGCCACATTCGCATCCGCGACGGGAGGATCGAACACGAAAGGACGGGGGCATGAAGGCGTTGCGAGCCACCTGGCTTGCGGCCTTGCTTGCCGCAGTGGCGCCTGCGTTGTGGGCGCAGACTGCAAACGTCAACGATCTACTGGCCACCGTTAGAAAACAGCTTCAGAACTCCGACTTTCGCGTGAGCGGTCATCTGGTCGCGATCGACGGCAGCGGCGCGCGCGTGAACTATCCGATCACGGTCAAGACCCACTGGTTTCCCGGCGAGCTGCGCATGTTTGTCGATCTCGGGCAGCCATCAGGAACGAAACGCGACATGCGCCAGCACATTCTTTTGGAGATGTTCGCGAACGGCCAAAATGCCATTCGCATTGCCGATCCCGGCGACGCGACCTCGCATCTTCTACCCTTCGAGAAGTGGAACGATCATCCGCTTGGCCCGGGGTTCGACTATGAGGACTTCCTGGAGCAGCAATACTTCTGGCCGAGCCAGACGTCAGAAGGTATGGCGAAGTTCGGCGCGCGGAATTGCGACGTGATCAAAAGCACGCCGAGCGCTGAGATTCGAACCCACTACGCAATGGTGAAGACCTGGATCGATCCCACGATTGACTTCCCTGTTTACTCGGAAAAAACCGTCAAGGAAACGGGGACAGTGAAAGAATTTACCTCGTACGGCGTGCGGCAGGAAGAAGGCCACTGGTTCGCGCACCAGGTTGAAGTGAAGGCGCGTGGGAAAGCAGGCTCAACGTTGTTGATCTTCGATCGCGGCAGCGCCAAGGCAAAGCTTACGACCGCGGATTTCAGTCCGACCGCGCTCACCCATTTCTAGGAGATCGATGGAAGCCGTCCTATGGATCGCCGCATTTGCAGCCGTCGTGCTTGCAACAGGCGTGGCCTACCAGTTTGCCGGCGACTGGCGCGACCGGAAACGATACGCGGCTGACGGACGATGGGTGACGATTGGCAACGGAGCCAAACTTTTTCTGTTTGAGATGGGCGCAGGGGAGCCAACCATTCTTTTCGAGGCCGGCATTGGCGCCACGCATCTGAACTGGCGAGCCATTCAGGACTCGATAGCCGACTCGGCGCGCACGGTTTCCTACGACCGTGGCGGTTTGGGTTGGAGTAGCCGCTGCCGCTCCGCACGCATTCCCGGCAACATCGCAGTTGAGTTGCACCAGATGTTGCATCGTGCCGGGCTCAAGCCGCCTTTTATTTTGGTCGGCCACTCCTTTGGCGGCCTGGTGATGCGCCGCTATGCGGTGCTTTATCCGGATGAAGTTGCAGGCGTGGTGCTCATCGATCCCATGCGCATCGATCAGTGGCCGCCGATTGACCCTTCGAAGCAATCACAGATCGATTTAGGCCGCAGACTGATTCGCTTCGCCATGCCCGTCGCAACGTGCGGCCTGGCGCGCCTGATGGTTACCTTGTTGTTCTGCCGCGCCAGCCGTCTCTCCGACCAGATCGTCGGAGCCGCCGGAGCGCACAAGCGCCATGTGCTGACGCGGATCAAAACCGAAGTGCGAAAGATGCCGCGCGCGGTGTGGCCGGCGGTTGCGGCCCACTGGTCGCGTCCTGGATTCTATGCCGGAATTCGCAGTCATATTTCATCGATCCCTGCAACCGTGATGGAGATGGATGCGGTTGAGCCGATCCGCGACATTCCCGTGACCGTTCTGACGCCGGCTAATGCGGGCCCGCTTTCACAAGATCATCTGGATCGCATTGCCGACGGCGCTCACCAGGTGATCGCTTATAACAGCGATCACTGGATTCACCTCGACGAACCGGAACTGGTTATCGATTCCATTCGCTCGATGGTGGCCGCGGCAATTCCCGAAACCGCGCTTGCCGACTAGCTTGTTTTAGGCTGCTCGTACTCCCCACCTTTACTTCCGGATATGGTCGATTGCCGTGCGTCGGCCATCACATCTTTCCTGCAAAACTCTCGCTATCGTGAACCTGATCAGGGCTTCATGGCTTCTTTCGGCCAGGGAGCGAGGGTTTTCATGGAATTGACGGTTCGTCAGATCGAAGGCGTACAGTTCGAGGTTCAGGCTCGGTCGCACCGGATCACGTGCGATCAGCCCACGGAAAATGGCGGCGCGAATGGAGGCATGACCCCGCCGGAACTGCTGCTCGCATCGCTCGGCTCCTGTGCGGCGTTTTATGCGGCGGAGTATTTAAGGACACGCAATCTGGCAAAAACGGGCGTCGAAGTCACAGTGACTGCAGAGAAGCTGCTGAAGCCGGCCAGGGTTGGCAACTTCCGTGTGATGGTCACGAGCCCAATCGCGCTTACCGCCGAGCAAAACGAAGGATTGACGAGGAGCGTGCACCATTGCCTGGTTCACAACACGCTGATGGCGCCACCCGAGATCAATATTGAGATTGCGGCGGCGGTCGCTCGATGAATAGAGACGAGAGAAGAGATAAGAGACAAGAGAGCAGAGATTAGAGGATAGAAATCAGAGAACGGAAATTCTCAGCTCCGCCAGCACCGCTGAATCCACCAGACCATGACCATTGGTCCAGGAACACTGATCACTGATCACTGACGACTGTCTTCACGAGATGCGGACGCTTTTGCCACGCGAAAGCACCGCGGCCTTGCGGCGATCCTTTGAAGCGTGGTCGATCTGCTTCCAGAAGCCGATGAAGTAATCGACGGCGGAGATGGTTGCGATGAGCGCCGCGAAGTAGATGGCCGCGACAGCGTACCAGTAAATCGGAATGGTGATCACGCCGATCTCCCAGTGATCCCAGCGGTGAGCGAGAATGGCCGAGACGACGGAGACGATCTGGACGACAGTCTTTAGCTTGCCCAATTCGCTCGCCGTGATGGTGAACCCTTCAGACGATGCGATGGAGCGAAGGCCGGAGATGAGGAACTCGCGGCCAACGATGACCACGACGATCCACACCTTGACCACTTGCGGGTTGTAAGCGACCAGAGCGACAAACGCCGCGGTCACCATGATCTTGTCGGCCAGGGGGTCGAGCAGCATGCCCATGGTCGTGATCTGGCCGCGCTTGCGCGCAAGATAGCCGTCGAGCCCGTCGGTGATAGAAGCCAGCACGAAGAGAATCGAAGCCAGAATTTCCTGAGTTCCGCTCGGCCCGGCCCAGGGAAAATGCGGCGACAGTATCCACAGGAACAACGGGATCATAATGATCCGCGTCATCGTGATGGAGTTGGGGAGGTTCATGTTCGGCAGCCACGCTCTCGTCTCTGGTAGCTTGACTCCATTATTGCACCGGAACAGGTTGCACGCCTCGGGGCTAAAGCCCCGTCGAATGAGCCGACATTTTCGGCATGACTGAAGTCATGCCCTGATACAAAGCCGTTGAATCGTGCCCTCGTGCGTGCTGTCCCGCCCAAGCAGAGCTTGGACGGGGCACCCATTGTCGTGCTTGGTGAGAATCGCGAAAGACAACCGCAGCTCCTTCGGTCCGATCAGGATGACGCTGGATGAGGTTTGGGTGCTGGAAAAAGCATCCGCAGGGGCTTAAAAGCCCCGCGGAATCGAGTCTCCGGATCGTGGCCTATCTTTTCGGGGTTGCGGTGGCCAAGGAGTATTCGCTATAGAGGAAAAGCCCGAAGCTCTCCGCGCCACTCAATTTGGGCCGCATCCGCAGTTACGCGTAGATGCCGCGCTGCCGGATGGTGAACGCCACGCGATCGATAGCAAGCATGTAGGCTGCAATGCGATTGTTTACGGCGTGCGCATCGGCATATCGCACCACATCGTCGAAGCTGGCGCGCAGGATGCCTTCCAGTTGCTCATTCACAATCGATTCTTTCCAGAAAAATCCCTGTCGGTCCTGCACCCACTCGAAGTAACTGGCGGTAACGCCGCCGGCATTGGCGAGAATGTCGGGCACGATGAAGATGCGCTTGTCGGCCAGGATCTCATCGGCCACGGCAGTGGTGGGCCCATTGGCGCCCTCCACGACAATGCGCGCCTTGATTTTGTCGGCATTGCGGCTGGTGATTACGTTCTCGGTTGCTGCAGGAATAAGGATTTCGCAATCGGTCACCAGCAGCTCTTCACTGGGCATGGCTTCCGCGCCGCGGAATCCGAGGATCGTATTATTGCGGTATTTGTATTCGAGCAGTTGATGAATGTCGATTCCGTTGGAGTTGTAGAGGCCGCCGTCGCGCTCGGCAATGCCCACAATTTTGTATCCCTGCTCCAGCATCAGGCGCGCGGCATTCGATCCCACGTTGCCGAAGCCCTGAATGATGACGCGACAACCTTCGATATCCATTCCGAGCTGGCGCAGGCTCTCGTTACATACGACCATCACGCCGCGGCCCGTGGCCTCAAGGCGTCCTTGTGAGCCCCCCATGTTGATCGGCTTGCCGGTGACCACGCTGGTCACCGTCTGGCGCATGTGCATGGAATAGGTGTCCATGATCCACGCCATGGTCTGCTCGTTGGTGTTCACGTCAGGCGCGGGAACATCCTTCTCAGGGCCGATGAACTCGATGATCTCCGACGTATAGCGGCGCGTCATGCGCTCCAGTTCGCCTTTGCTCATCGTGGCCGGCTCGCAAATGACTCCACCCTTGGCTCCGCCGAAAGGAATGTTCACGACCGCGCACTTCCAGGTCATCCAACTGGCCAGCGCGCGCACCTCGTCCAGTGTTACGTCGGGCGCGTAACGGATGCCGCCCTTGCAAGGCCCGCGCGCCATAGAGTGCTGCACGCGGAAGCCCGTGAACATGTCGATCATGCCGTTGTCGAGCGCGACGGGAAAGTGAACGATCACCTCGCGCGACGGCGAACGCAGCACCTTCCACAGACCTTCATCGAGATTCAGTTTGCGTGCGGCAAAGTCGAAGCGCGCGCTTTGCGCCGCCCACGGATTGATCTCCTGGTCCAAGGTAACGCTGGTGTTTCCACTTGCCATATGGTCTCCCTATACAACCGCTCCACAGATTCGGAATCAAGGACCGCTTTCAAAGAATATAGTCGATGTCGCGATTTTCCCCTGCTTTTTCGCGTCGAGGCGATCGGGTTCGGGCGGAATTCCGGGTGTTCTGTCGGCTGGATTCGGCTCGTCCGCCAGCGACTTCCAGCCCAAACCTCAGTGAGTCTAGGCCTACACGGGTTTGGCGTCAAGCGTTCCCGGCACAGCCCTTTGATGAGTCTCCATGGCGTTCCACGCCGCCTCAGGCAATCCCTGAGCGGAGGACAAGTCTCGCTGGAATTGGGGATAAGGGGAGCCCGACAACTCATACCGACGGATGCGGTATCATACGGGGCATTCGGTCAGGGCCAGTGAATTCCCACTTGTATTGAGCCAAGAGCTGATGAAGCACGGTTGCGCAAGCCGTGTGCCTGGTTCGGTCGGGGCCGCTGCCCTTAATAAACCTTAGAAAGGATGGCGCAACCCCATGCGTCCCTTGCACGTTTTCTGCCTCGTTGCTGGTTCTTTCGTCTATTTGACTCCGGCGTTCTCGCAAGCGCCGGCTCAATCGCTGCCTCGTGCGCCTCGAATCGTCGAGAAGATCGACGAAAGCCAGCTAGTCCATCTGAAGGGCAATACGCATCCGGCAGCGATTGCTCAGAACGACCTTGGTCCTGCGAGTCCCGAAACTCGCCATGAGCGACCTGATTCTGGTTCTGAGCCGCGGGCCCGAGCAGCAGGCTGCATTCGATCAGTTTGTGGCCAGCCAGTACGATCCCTCGTCGCCGAACTTCCACACCTGGCTCGCGCCCGCGGACGTGGGCGCGATGTTTGGGCCTTCTCTTACGGATATTGCGACGATTTCCGGCTGGCTTGCCGCGCAAGGATTGCATGTAGACGAAGTTTCTCCCGACCGGATGTCGATCCGCTTCAGCGGCGGGGCCGCGCTGGTGGAGAGCGCGTTTCACGTGGAGATTCACAACCTGCGGGTGAATGGACAACCGCACATCGCCAACATGAGCGATCCGCAAATCCCGGCCGCTCTGGCGCCGGTGGTTACAGGGATCAAGGCGCTGCATAACTTTCTTCCGCGGCCGCTTCACCGGACGGGAAAGCTGGTAACCTTCGACCCGGCGGATGGCACCTGGCGGCCCGCGCCGGGCAACAATGCCGAAGCGGCGGGGCCGAATCTCGAACTGCATCCCGAATTCGGCATCAGCGGGGGATCGGGGAGCAGTGCCTACACCATTGAAGATGTTGCTCCGTACGATTTTGCAACCATCTACAACGTGCTGCCGCTCTGGAATGCGGGGACAGATGGAACGGGACAGACCATCGCCATTGCCGGAACCAGCGATATCAGTGCCGGCGACGTCATCCAATTTCGCAATGTTTCCGGGCTTCCGGCCGGAACCCCGCCGACCACAATCGTCGCCAACGGCACTGACCCCGGCAAGTGCATGAGCACAGATCCAAATGCGTTTTGCAGCATCGACGATCTGATCGAGAACACTCTCGACGTTGAGTGGTCGGGCGCGGTGGCCAAGGGAGCCAACATTGTTCTGGTGGTGTCCGGCGCGAATTCCGCGACGACCGATACCGTGTATTCTTCGGCGAATTATGTCGTCCAAAACGGCACGGCGAACATCTTGAGCGTCAGCTACGGCGAGTGCGAACTGGGCGAGGGCACGAGCGGAAACGCGGCCTACAACAATCTATGGGAGACGGCGGCGGCTGAGGGAATTGCAGTCTTTGTGGCATCGGGCGATGCGGGAGCCGCGACCTGCGACCAGGGATTCTCCGGCAATCCTCCACACCCGGCACAATATGGGCTTTCGGTGAATGGCATTGCGTCCACTCCTTATGACACCGCGGTGGGCGGAACGGATCTCAACTGGGGTTCGACCGCTGCTCCTTATTGGTCGGCGATCAACAACACGGCCAACGGCTCGAACGCCCTGGGATATGTGCCCGAGGTTCCGTGGAACGATACGTGCACGAATCCGCTGGCCCTCGATTACCTCGGTGAATGGGCGACAGTACTCAACCAAAACGGCTATGTCGCCGGTTCTCCCTACGACGCGGAGTCGGCGTGCAGTTTTGTCAGCCAGTGGTGGAATCTGATCTATACGCACACCAGTCCTACGGTGGATCTTTCTCCGTTTCTCGACACCATTGGCGGCGGCGGCGGCGCAAGCAACTGCACAGCCAGCGACGGAGCCACCGTGGCCAGTTGCGCGGGCGGCTACCCCAAACCGAGCTGGCAATCGGGCGTGACAGGAGTTCCGGCCGACGGAGCGCGCGACCTGCCCGACGTCTCGTTCATGGCGGGGAATGGTTTCCTGGGCAGCGCCTACTTGATTTGTGTTTCTGCAAATGGGGCGTGCGTCAGTTCCACTTCACTCTCCAGCCCGCCGTCGGCGCAGGAAGTGGGCGGAACTTCGGTGGGCACGCCGGCGATGGCAGGCGTGATGGCGCTCATCAACCAGAAGACGGGCGCGGCGCAGGGCAGTCCGAATGCAGAGCTGTACGCACTGGCCGCAAAGCAGAACTACGGCAACTGCAAGGCCGAGAGTGTAACCGTGTCCGGTGCGTGCTCCTTCAACGACATCGATACCGGAACCATCGCCATGGCATGCGAGTCTCAATCTCCCAACTGTACCGTGCTCCGTGCAGGCGATCTCGGAGTTCTGTCGGGCTATAGTGCGAGCGCTGGATTCGACCAGGCGAGCGGGCTGGGCTCGTTGAACGTTGCCAACGTGGTGAACGCGTGGAAATCGACGGTGGGCAGCGCCAGCGCTACGGTTACGGTGACACCGGCGACCAACAACTTTCCAGTAAGCCAGCGCCTGAATGTTACTGTCGCGGTGAGCGGCGCTAGCGGAACACCGACTGGCACGGTGGGAATTTCCGGCGGCGGGTATTCTGCTGCGGGCGCCCTTTCCGGTGGATCGGCAACTGTCACCTTCCCGGCTTACAGCCTCGCGGGCGGAACCGACACGCTCGCGGCGCACTACAGCGGCGATGCCACTTACGCCAAGGCCAGCGGGACCGCGGGCATCACAGTGACAAAATTAAGCGCGACAGTTACGGCGCAGTCTAGCTTGTCGATCGTCCATGCCAATTCCCTCAGCGACAGCTTCGCAGTGGCCGTATCGGGTGCGGGACCTGCGCCTACTGGAACGGTCACGGTCTCGCTCAATTCTTATACATCGTCCGCGTGCACACTTGTGTCCGGAAGCTGCACCATCTACCCTGTCCCGGTCAGCGCCTTCACCAACGGGATCAACGCCATCACGGCCAACTACAGTGGTGACGCTGTGTACCAGTCAGCGACCGGATCCACCACCGTACCTGCTACTGTCCTCACGCCGACCGTGCAACTCGTACCGTCAATAACAAGTTTGACCTCGGCCGACAGCATCACGCTGACAGTGAATGTGTCTGGAACAAGTGGCACGCCGACCGGGACAGTCGGCCTCAACCTTTACTACGATTATGAAAGCCTTTCCCCCAGCGGCAGCGCAACCTTCAACCTCGGGCCCGACCTGCTGTTGCCGGGCACGGCCGCTTTGACTGTGCAGTACCAGGGTGACGGCACTTACCTGCCGGTGACGGCAACGACCCCGATTGCAGTGTCCTTCGCGCCTACCAGCATTTCGCTGACACCCGCAGCCATCACTTTGTACACCAATGATTCCCTCCTTATCTCTGGCTACGTGACCGTGCCTGGGGGCATGCCTTCGGGGAATGTGACTGTCTCCGGCGGCGGGTTCAACGGGGGCGTGCTGTTGTCGCAATTTGTATCCGGTCTGTACTCCCTCATCATTCCGCCGGGAACTCTGCACCCAGGGACCGATGTGATCACGGCCAGTTATGACGGCAATCTTTTTTACTCACCGTCCACGACCTCGACTGTCGTCAATGTCACTCAATTCGTCCAGATCGCGCCCACATTAACCATCACTCCGTCTTCAACTTCGATCGCCACCGGTCAATCTTTGAACGTCGTCGTTGCGGTTGCGGGCACGGATGGTCAAGCGACGGGAACCGTGACGTTGACCAGCGGCAGCTACAACTCGGGCCCGTCGCCGATATCGGGTGGTAGCGCGACTATCGTGGTTCCGGCAAACTCTTTCGGCGCAGGAGCGGCGATCCTCAACGTGAGCTATAGCGGTGATCCAACCTATTTGCCGGCAAGCGCGACGACAAACATCACGGTAGTGCCGTCTGTGTTTACGATCTCCGCGTCGACCGCACCCCCCCAGTCGCCCGGAGGACTGTCCCAGTCGGAGATTACCGTTAGCTCCACATTGGATTATGCGGGGACAGTCTCACTCGCTTGCGCCTTGACTTCGCAACCAAGCGGCGCCGTCGATTTGCCGATTTGCTCCTCTTCTCAATATCAAACCGTGCAGCTGGGTCCGAACAGTCCAATTGGATATATCTATGTGACCGTGGATAGTACGGCGGTGACTGCCAATCTTGCCCGGCCCGAAAGCGGGATTCATTGGAACGGCGCGGGCGGAGTTGCGCTGGCACTGCTCGTGCTGGCCGGGATTCCCGCCCAGCGGCACAGGTGGCGTGCGATGCTCGGCCTGCTTGTGCTGCTCGCACTCTTTGGCGGCGTCTCCGCTTGCGGCGGTGGAGGCTCGACTACTGGAGGAGGAGGTGGTGGTGGCGGAGGAGGCGGCGGAAACCCGGGAACAACGCCGGGCACCTACACCTTCACCGTGACGGCGACCGGCAATCCTGCTGTCACGCCCGCCCCCACCGCCACATTCACAGTGACTGTGAATTGAGTCGCCGTCTCTCGGGCAGTCTTTCAAGAGAATGGCGGCCGCGAGGCCTTGAAGGCGAGCAGTTAAACTGAGGTTGTGACAGCCACTTCCCGCCCAGCTCAACCTGATCGCAAGGATTTCCTCGCCCTGGCGCGGACGCACACCCTTGTGCCTGTATGCCGTACCTTGATGGCCGACCTGGAAACGCCGGTCTCCGCCTTTCTGCGTGCCGCGTGGGCAGAGCGTGAGTGCTTTCTTTTGGAATCAGTGGAAGGCGGTGAGCAGGTGGGCCGCTACACTTTCATCGGTCTGACGCCGTTCAAGCGGATTGTGGCGCGGGGGCGCGAGATCGCCATCACCGAGGGGCGCAAGACCACACAGATGGAGGGCGACATCTTCGCCGTTCTCCGCGACGCGCTCAGCGGCCACAAGCCTGCGCGCATTAAAGGGCTGCCCCCGTTCACAGCTGGCGCGGTCGGTTACCTGGCCTACGACGCGGTGCGCCAGATCGAGCGGCTGCCTTCGTTGGCGAAAGACGAACTGCGCGTTCCCGATGCCTGCATGCTTTTTTTCGACGAAGTTCTGGCTTTCGATCACGTGCGCAAAGAGATCATGCTGGTGGTGACGGCGGATGTATCGAAGGGGGCCGCCGCGCAGGCTTACGATCGCGCGCTCAAGCGTCTCGACCGGCTTGAGAAGCGGTTCAAGCAGCCGCTGCCGGAGATGAGCCGGAAACAAGGCCGCAAAGCGCCGGGCAAACCATCGAAACTCAAGGTGAAATACCGCGTGGCGAAGAAGGACTACATGGCCGCTGTCGAGCGCACCAAAGAGTACATTCGCGCCGGCGATGCGTTTCAAGTGGTCATCTCGCAGCGCATCGATGTCGATCCAGGTGTGGACAGCTTCCAGGTCTATCGCGCGCTGCGCACGGTGAACCCCAGCCCCTACATGTTTTTTCTGCGCTTCGATCCCGATGGCCCCTTGGGCGCGGGGCCTGCAAACCGGACGAGGAATTCCTCCAAAGGGTCAAAAGGCTCGGAGAGCCTCCTTCAGTTGGCGGGATCGTCGCCGGAACTTCTGGTCCGCGTACACCAGGGCAAAGTGGAGTATCGGCCGATCGCAGGCTCACGCCCCCGCGGCGCTACCGAGGTGAAAGACGATGCGCTGGCCGAGGAGATGCTCCACGACGAAAAAGAACGCGCCGAGCACGTGATGCTGGTGGACCTAGGCCGCAACGATGTCGGGCGCGTCAGCCGCTTCGGCAGCGTCAAGGTCGACAAGCTGATGTTTGTCGAACGCTATAGCCATATCATGCACATCGTGAGCAGCATTGAAGGCCGCTTGCGTCCGGACCTCACGGCCGTCGACGCTCTCCGCGCCTGCTTCCCTGCCGGAACGCTCTCCGGCGCGCCAAAAGTCCGCGCCATGGAGATCATCGAAGAGCTGGAGCCGTCGCGACGCGGCACCTATGGCGGCGCGGTCCTCTACGCCGATTTCTCCGGCAACCTCGACTCCTGCATCGCCATCCGGTCGATGCTGTCGGTCGGCGGCAGGGGTTCGGTACAGGCCGGCGCGGGCATCGTCGCCGACTCCGTGCCCGAGCTCGAACATCAGGAATCGCTCAACAAGGCACAGGCCGTGCTTCGGGCCATTGAGCGCGCGCGGGAGATGTGAGGAGCAGGGACCGAGTGACCAAGGGACCGAGGGGTCAGGGTTCAGGGTCAGGTGTTTGACGCCGATCAACCATTTGCGCCTCTAACTTGGGATCGGCAAATTGGGCCATCTCACCGCAGCGGGCTCGGTTTCTCTGTTCCCTGTTGCCTGTCCCCTGTTTTCGTCACTCCGCGCCAAAGATACGCTTGAAGAATCGGCCGACTCTGCGGAAGAATCCGGGCTTCTTCTGTCCGCCGGGCGTTTGCGCCGGTGGGGCGGCCGTTGCCGCCGGCGGAACGGCGGGCTGGGGGATCGCGATTGATTGCGGCGCAGACTGACCGCTTTTGTAGATCAGAGTTGTCGCGGCTTCGCCCGGTCCCGCAGTCGAATTCGCGGCGGTTGCCGGAGGCGACTTTGGCGCGAGCCCTTCGCTCTGCGCCAATGGAAACTCGTTGGCCTCGGACTTGGCCGGAGGCGGACAACCGCACGGTTCCTTTTCTTGATCCACGACTTTTTGCAGGCTGCCGTGCTCAAACATCACGCGCTGGCCCGGCTGCACGCGATAGACGCCGCCCTCGAAGACGCTGGTTACGACAACGTAAGGTGCATTCGCTCCGGCATTGTCCACGCAGGTGTCGCCGTCGTCGCCCATGCGCACGCTTATGTCGGCTGCATTCGGCCCGCCAATCATAATGCGGAAATAGGGCGTAAGCAGCGTGTCGGCATTTTGCTCGCGCGCATTGCTGGCGGCCAGGCTCATCTCCACCGCGCCACGATCCAGCGCAATCAACAACCCAGGCACATCGCCCGAAGAAGCGCTGGCGTCGGCCGCAAGCTTCACTGTGCTGGAGGAGCAGACGTGCATCGTTCCCCGATATGGCAGTGTCACCTGGGCAGTGGATACACCGGCGGTGATCGTCCCGTTGCTGGTGATATACGCGTGGCCGTTCGATGCCTGCATCGGCCCATCCACTGAGAGCGCCGCTCCCGGAATGGATTGGTCGACAGGAACAATGGCGACTGGAGTCGACGTGAGGGCGGGAGAGGATGAGCTTGCTGTCGCTGGCGGCGAGGATGCCGCATCTGCCCCGCTTGGCGATGTTGAAGGAAAAGCCGGCGGTGGCTGTTGCGGAGTGGCCGGAGCGGCTGAAGGTGGCGTTGCAGGCGGCGATCCCGTCACAGGGCTTTGTGCGCGGCCCGGCGACGGGAGCGAAAAGATTGCAGCGACAGCCAGCGGCACAATCAGCTTCAAGACTCGAGCGCTCGCAGACGAAGCGCTCTGAAATGCGCGCTGGCGAGCATGGATCAATCTGCACGAGGTGGCTTGGGGCGCGGCGTGCATCGGTTACATTTCCAGGAAATTGCGGATCATCTGGTGGCCGCCCTCGGTGAGCACGCTCTCGGGGTGAAATTGCACGCCCTCGATGGGCAGCGTGCGATGGCGCACTCCCATAATTACTTTGCCGGAACCATTTGCTTCGGGCGTCTGAGCGGTGACGGCCAGCTCCGCCGGCAGCGACTTCTCCTCAACGATGAGCGAGTGGTAGCGCGTGCAGGTGAGCGGCGTCGGCAACCCGGTGAATATACCCTTCCCGTCGTGCTCTACCGCGCTCGTTTTGCCATGCATCAGTGTCTCGGCGCGAATCACTTTGCCGCCAAAGGCTTCGCCGATCGCCTGATGCCCGAGGCAAACGCCCAAAATCGGCGTTTTGCCTGCCATGTGGCGGATCAGCGGCACAAGAATGCCGGCCTCGTGAGGCGTACACGGCCCCGGCGAAAGCAGAATCCGCTCGGGCTTCATGGCTTCGACCTCTTGCGGCGTGACCTCGTCGTTGCGGCGCACCACCACTTCCGCGCCCAGCTCGCCCAGGTACTGAACGAGGTTGTATGTGAACGAGTCGTAGTTGTCGAGGACGAAGACCATGGTGAATTTAAGTGTAGCGCGGCGATTGAGGGACGGAGGCTCCTGACTGAGAATGCATGCCTAACGCTATGGCCCTTGAATGGAATAAGGCAATGGTATAGTGTTCGCACACCCCGAGGTCCCCATGAGATCGCTCTCTGGTTCCCTACTCGTTGCCTTTCTTTCAGCCGCGTGTTTTTTCGGGCCGCAGGTCTTTTGTGCCAACGCCCAGCGTCATGCCGGTCCCTCGGTCATGGTCAACGACGAAGGCGTTCCCGAGTTCCTGGACAGCATCCATGTTCCTGCGTTGCAGAACGCACCGTTCTCGGCAATCGTGCATTCGGAATGGATCAAGCCTCTCGACGGCGGAGGAACCTACACAACGGTGAATCAGCGGCGGATTGCCCGCGACAGCCTGGGCCGTATTTACGAGGAACGCTGGAGCCTCGTTCCCAAAGACGGTACGGCGCAGTCGCAAATGAATGTCATCCAGATCGCCAACCCCGTCGAGCGCACGTTGTACAACTGCTTTTTGCATCCACTGCCGCGGCAGTGTTCTCTGCAAAAGTATGCTGAAACTCCGATGGCGGCATATCACCCGGCGGTCGGGCACAGCGGTCCACTGCCGAATGGCAAGGGATTCAGAATCCATGAGGACCTCGGAATCCGGAGTTTCGAGGGAGTTGATGCCCTGGGCACGCGCGATACCACCACGTACAACCAGGGCGTGATCGGGAATGACACCCGGTTTAGCGTGATGCGTGAGTTTTGGTTTGCCGAAAAGCTGGGCATCGATTTGCAGGTGGAAATCTCAAATCCCCTCTTCGGTAAGGAGATCTTCACGATCACGGACCTAAGTGCGGCGGAGCCCGATCCGGCTCTGTTCCAGCTTCCCGAAGGCTTCACAGTTGTGGATCAAAGGAAGCCAGCGACGTCCTCACCAGATCAGTAGCGGCTGGCGCATGATCCGCAGGCTGGCGCATGATCCGTTTTCCCTGCATTCGGTCTGATCTGGCGCATCGAGCTTTGCCTTCCTCAGCTTGCGCGCGCTTGCGCGCATCTGCAACACTGGCCATGGTTGGACTTCATGGTTGTTCATTTCCTTATCCAAGGCCGTGTGCAGGGTGTAGGCTTCCGCTGGTTCGTGCAGCGCGAGGCCGGTGAGCTTGAGCTGCGCGGCTGGGTACGCAACACCGAGGATGGCGAAGTGGAAGTGGTTGCGGCAGGAGAGGCCGTCGACCTCGACGAGCTTCGCACCAGCCTTCACCGCGGGCCGCGCGGCGCTCGCGTTGACCACATTGTCGAGCATACGCTGGCCGAGAGCGAAGCTGAGGGACTCTCGTCGTTCAAAATCGACGGAGCATGGTGAACGACAGGGGACCGGGGGACCAAGGGAACGAGGGAACTAAAGGCTAGGCACCAGGGTAGCCAACTCGGTGCTCGCGAGCTTAAGGCGCAGCCTCATCCGCTGGCGATAAACTGTTACCTGCAACCAATACAACCGATCACTGGAGCGCAGCACTGCCATGCCGGAAAAAGCCAAGCCCGTCGATGTTGAGGACCTTAAAAAACTTGTCCGCACTGTTTCCGACTTTCCCAAGCCGGGGATTCTGTTTTACGACATCACCACACTGCTTAAGGACAAGACGGGGTTTGCACAATTGATTGACGCGATGGCCGCGCATTACATCGGGCACAATATCGATCTGATTCTGGGCATCGAGGCGCGAGGCTTCATCTTCGGCCCAGCGCTAGCCTATCGACTGAATGCCGGCTTTGTGCCCGTACGAAAACCAAGAAAACTGCCCGCACCTGTAGCGCGCGTCACCTACGACCTGGAATATGGGACAGACACGCTGGAGATTCACATGGATGCCATCGCTCCGGGACAAAGCGTGGTGCTAGTGGACGATCTTCTCGCCACGGGCGGCACCATGGAAGCTACCATCAAATTGGTAAAACAGTTGGGCGGCGTGATTGCAGGGCTCGGATTTGCCGTCGAGCTCGACTTTCTAAAGGGCCGCGACCGCTTTACCGAATACGACGTCTTCAGCCTTCTGCACTACGACGAGTAGAAAATGCACAACGCTGCGATGCATAGCGCGGAATTTTGCCGGCGCGTACTCGTCCGGGTGGTATTCTGGTCCCCCAAATTGAATCCCCGGAGGTACTAATCGTGAAAATCCATGCGGCAGCCAAGGCTGCTTTGTGTCTACTCGTTGCGGGTTCTCTGTTCAGCGCACTGCCATCCGTCGCGCAACCCAGCGGGGTCGCTCCGCCGCCGAAGTACATTTACCTAAGCAACATTTCAATTAAGCCGAACATGACGGGCTCCTTCATTGCGAATGAAAGCGCCGAGGTGCAAGCCCAGCGAACGGCGAACGCGCCCCTCCACTACTTCGGCATGGTTAGCATCACCGGTTCTCCACGCGCCTTGTACTTTGCCGGGTTCGACTCTTTTGCCGATATGCAAAAGCAACACGATCAGGGGATGGCGGATTCGAAGCTGCAGGACGCGCTCAAGACAAGCGACGCGGCCGAGGCTCCCGTGTTGAGCCAGACGTTTGGCAGCATTTACAAGTATCGCGAGGACCTGAGTCTGAATCCTGCCCTCGATCTTTCGCAGATGCGCTTCTTCGACATCACTCTCTTCCATATCCGTTACGGCCACTATGAAGATTGGGAGCACCTGGTCAAGGTGTACATGAAGGCCTACTCGTCCATCGCCAATTCGCATTGGGCCATGTTCGAGAAGCTGTATGGCGAAGACAGCGATAGAACCTTCATTCTAGTAACGCCCATTAAGGCCCTCGCAGAAGAAGACCAGGCCATGATGGACGGAGACAATCTGCCCAAGACCGTGGGCCCCGATCAACTTGGATTGATGCACACGCTGGGAGCGGAGACCGTCGAGTTGTCCGAATCGGATCTTTTCGCAATCGTGCCGCAGATTAGTTATGTGCCGGACGCGTGGCTCACCGCTTCGCCGGACTTCTGGGGCAAGAAATAGACGCAATCAATACGGCGGCAAATGCGAAGGCCCATCCAGCAACGGATGGGCCTTTGTTTCCCGATCACGCTCGGTGCGGCGCGCGCGTCAATCGGTGACGCCAGTTCCCTGCTCGTCCTCGTTGACGCTCCCGTCGCCGGCCGCCTGAGCACCAGAGCCGGATTCATCCTGAAACATCTGCGGATCGGCGAAGCGATAGCCCACATAAACGTCGGTGAGCAAGTAGAGTGGATTCGACGGATCGTCTTCAATCTTTTTGCGCAATTGCCGGACGAAGGTGCGCAGGTACTCTACTTCTTCGCGGCTTTCCGCTCCCCACACCGCAGTCAGAAGCTTGGCGTAGGTGACGACTCGGCCGGCGCGGCTCATCAAGCAATATAGGATGTCAAACTCCTTGCGCGTGAGGCGCACCGCCGCGCCGCGTTTGGTGACCAGCCGCTTGGCCGGCTCCAGCCTAATCTCGCCAATCTCCATGGGCGCATCCTGAGGCCGGGCCGGAGCGCGCACTCGACGCACCGCCGAGCGGATCCGTGCAATGAGCTCGCGTGTACTGAAGGGCTTGGTCACGTAGTCATCGGCGCCCAATTCGAGCGCCTCCACCTTATCCTCCTCGTCGTCGCGCACAGTGAGCATCAGCACCGGCAGGCGCGGCGCCAGGCTGCGAATTCGTTTCAGCGTCTCGATGCCTCCAATGCCGGGCATATTGATGTCGAGCAGAACCACGTCATAGGGAGCGTTGCGCAGCGCCTGCAGCGCCTCTTCCCCGCGCGAGGCCTCGGCGACCTGGAATCCAAGCTCCACCAACGGCGGCCGCAGTGCACGGCGAATAGCCGGTTCGTCGTCGACCACGAGAATGCGGATCGCAGGCTGCATCATGACGAGCTCTCCCTCTCCATTGTCAACGGAATGGCGGCAAAAAACGTGGTGCCTTCCTCTTCATCGCTGGTTACCCACACGTAGCCACCGTGAATTTGCGCCGCGCGCCTTGCCACTGACAGCCCGATTCCCGTACCTGGAGCGCGATCCGCATAGGTCGATGAGCGATAGTATCGATCAAAAATTCGTTCGCGGTCCGCCATGGGAATCACCGGCCCGAAACTGTGCACGGAAAAAATGGCCTCCGCAGCGGCAACGAGAACCCGGATGGTGATTGTGCTGCCAAAGTTCGAATATTTGCATGCGTTGTCAATGTACTGGGTCAGAAGCATGCTCATCAACTGCTGGTCGCAACCGATTACCATGTCCTCATCTTCGATCTCGATGGCGACTTTCATGCTTGCCAGCCGATCTTTAAGCGCAGCCACAACTTCTTCTATTAGCGTTCCGGCGCTCACCCGCGAGACGTGAATCGCAACTTCGCCCGCGTCGAGCCTGGCGGTGGTCAGCAGGCGATTGGTCAAATCACCCAGCAGGCGAGTCTGCTCGTCGATCAGCCCCACGAGGTCAGCCTGGCCCGGAGACAGCCTGCCCATTTCTCCTAATCCCGTCGAAGCTGCGCGAATCGCCGTAAGCGGAGTTTTGTATGCGTGCGCCAGACTGTCGAGCACCGTTGCACGGAGCTGCTCCGTCCGGCGCTCAGTTTCAATACGGCTTTCATTGGCGAAGGCGCGGTAGCGGTCGAAGGTAATGGCGATAAGCGAAGCAATTGCGTTGTTGGTCAGCGGGCCGGTGTCCCCACGCAGCACCAGGCTGCCGACAGGCACAGTTCCCAGGCGCACGACGCGGCGACCAATCCCACTCTCCGGGTCGTCGTCCGAGGTTTCAAAATAGTAGACGTTTTGCGCCATTTCATGGGGGTCCACATTCCAAAATCCCGCCGTGTAAACGTCGTGAAGATCCGCATCGAACACCGCGACGGCTTCAAGATTGAAGATCTCATGCACCAGCTCGGCTAACTGCGGGCCAGGCTCAACGTGCAGGTCCATTTGCAGGGTGCGCCGCGTGAATTCATAGAGATCCTCCATCTGCCCGCCTCGGGACTCGGCTTCGCGGGCGTGATTGGTCACGCGTGCCGACAGCCGGCTGACCGTGAGCGCCACTAACACAAAGACCAACAACGTCACGGATGCGGTCGGATTCGCTGTGATGGCCAACTCGGGTTGCTTGGCAGTGAACCAGCTTTGCGCCACCACGGCAGAGAGCGACACAATCGCGGCCTGCCAAAAGCCGCTCAGCAGCGCGGTCGGAACCACAATCAGCAGGTAAAGCAACGCTGCCACGGGGAGCAATCTGGGCGACCAATGCGTCAATGCCGCAACCAGAATCACGGCGACCACCCCGAGAGCGCATTCGAGCGTGAACAGAAGCATGCGCAAGCCCGAGCCGCGCGGACGGCCGAACAAGATTATCGACCTGCGTGGATGGCGTGGTGACAACCGGGGCACTCACTTTCTTTTGCCGAATCTAGCGAGGGAAATGAAATTTTATCAGGTTCTTCGCCTGCTCTTCACCGCTGGATCGCACTCGCGGACTCTGGGCTGCGCCAGATTGACCGTCGAGATTACGAAGAAACGGTCAATATCCAGCCGAAATCGAGACATAGAGAATCTTTTTGTCATCTTCATAGCTTCTTTATGCTTCGTTTGCGTTACTGGTGATAGCTCGTTTGACCCAATCCAGGGCGCCTGACATCACAACGCGATTACCGGCGGTATGCGCCGGCAATCCAAACCTGAGTTGTGCGCATCGCATTCCCAATTTTTGACGCCGGCTCCCGGCGCCAGAGAGGTTGTGTCGAAGCGTGCCTTGAGTCTCTCAGCATCAATTCCCATTACGCAAAAATCTTTTCTTGGAGGTATCGTGTCGATGCAATCGAACACAACTGCAATCCTTCGAATACTCGCCGGAGCTGCGATGGCGATCGCCCTCACCGCCGCTGCTCAAGATGCGGCGCCCGCAGCAGCCCCTGCCACTCCTGCTGCAGCGGCTGCCCCGGCAGCTGCACAGGCTCCGGCTCCTGCGGCGGCCGCCCCAGCGGCTGCACCTACGTGGAGCGTGGGTCCGATGGATCTGAGCGGATACGTTGACGGCTACTACAGCTTCAACTTCAACCGTCCCAACACTTCGCTCGGCAACTTCGACCAGCTCAACCAGCTCTACAACTTTAACGACAAAACGGATCAGTTCGAGTTGAGCGCGGCCAAGCTCACGTTGAACCATAGCCCCGATCCGATTGGCGCACATGTCGATTTCATTTACGGCCGCACCAACGACCTGATCAACAACTCCGCGGCAAACACCACGACAACTACCTTTGTCGCTTCGCAGCTTCCCTACCTCGAACAGGCATTCCTGAGCATTGCTCCGCCCAAGGCGAAGGGCTTCGAGTTGGACTTCGGCAAATGGGTTACTTCAGCCGGCGCGGAAGTGATCGAGGCCAAAGACAACTGGAATTACTCACGCTCGTTGCTCTTTGTGAACGCCATTCCTTACTGGCATTTCGGTGCGCGGACTTCGATGCCTCTTTCGAAGACCGAAACCGTCGGCTTCCAGTTGTTCAACGGATGGAATAACGTTTCCAAATCGAATGGGGGCATCTCAGGAGCCTTTACCAGCGCTCTTGTGAAGCCCAAGGTGACTTGGGATCTGAACTACCTGGTCGGTCCTGAGAACGCCAACACGGCTAGCGGCCTGCGCAACCTGATCGACACGACAGTGCTGCTCACGCCGCCCGGAAAGTTCAACGCGTATGTCAACTTCGACTATGGCCAGAACCAGGACGGTACGTACGTGTGCGGAACGGCGCCAACCGTCATCTGCGGCGACAACCTGTTGAAGAAGTGGTACGGCGTAGAGGGCGCATTCCACGAGCAAGCTTCAGCGAAGAGCGCCATCTCTGGCCGGTTCGGCTGGTTTGACGATGCAAACGGCGCCCAAACCGGCACCGGTCCCGTTGCCAACAAACTCTACGAAGGCACCTTCACCTATGAATACAAGTGGGTGGAAGGCGCTCTGATGCGCGTCGAATATCGCATCGACAAATCCAACCTGAACTACTTCGACAAGCTGGCAAGCCAATTTACCGACCAGCAGCAGACCATTACGGTGGCCTTCATCGCTTTCTTCGGGCCACATCGCTAGAAATGTTTTGTTTCCTCATGCCGTCCTGATGGGGCTTTATTTCGTCCTGATGGGGCGACCCATAAACTCGCACTACCGAAAGCGAAAACCGGGGCCGGCCTGAGCCTAACCAGGCAACCGGCAGGCCCCCAGCAAGCGCCGTTGCTCGAAATTGTTTCCCCGACCCTCGCGAGCACGCGGCCGAATTGATGGAAATTCCCGGGGACCAACCACCGGGAGCCGCCAAGCTCAATGAATTTCAAATTTTCAGGAGAATGCTCATGGCAGATCAGAAAGCACCTCAGATGCAGGCCACCCTGGGCCTAACCGGGTTGACCAGCAATGCAATGGCGCTCATCGCCCCCGGCGCCTTCCTCTGGCTCACCTTCTTCATCCAAGCGACCACGGGTGTTGCCGGCCAGCCATCTACCGCCCCAGCGATGTGGATTGGCATCTTCGCCGCGTTGCTGCTGTGCCTGGCAACCGCGGTAGCCTACGCCGAAATTTCCAAACTCTATCCCGGAACTGGCTCCAGCTACTACTACGCCGAGCAGGCCATGCTCTCCAAAGACAAGGCATTCAAGTATGCCCGCATTTCGAAGTTCATCGTAGGATGGGGCTCGCACCTTTATTACTGGGTCTATCCCGGCGTGATGGTCGCGGTCACTGGCATTTTTGTTGGATACGTGGTTGGTTTTCTGTATCCGAACTTCATGAGCGGCTCAAATCCCGGTCCGGTCTTCATGGCGCTGGTTGCGGTTGTCTTCTCGTTCTTCGTGGCGTGGATCGCCTCAAAGGGCGCAGGCGCTTCGACGGCCGTTAACATCGCCATCAACATCATCCAGATCTCTGCGCTGGTGGTCTTCAGCGTTCTGGCACTCGGCTATCGCTCCAGCCATCCATCGGGAGCATCTGGATTCCAATACGACTCGCAGACGCAGGCGACCTATACCTATCAGTTCGCCACCAGCCCCAAAGACGGCTCGATCATCCGCGACTCGAGCGGCACGCCATTGCCGCTGCTCGACTCCGCAGGCAAGCCAGTGCCTTATGTCATCACCTATCCGACAACGGACGCCAGTGGCAACTTCCTCACCCATCCCAACGCGGCTTCGGTGGTTGGCATTCACAAACTCAGCTTCATGTTCATCCAGGCAACGGTCGCTATTCTCATTCTTGTCGGCTTCGAATCGGTCACCTCGATGGGAGGCGAGGCTAAGAATCCCACCAAACACATACCGATTGCCGTTATTGCGTCGCTCCTGATTCAAGGATTGGCCTGCTATCTCTTTGAGTATTTCTGCGCCAACTATTTCCTTAATTCGGGATATACGATGCAAAGTGCGGCGGGCTCGGCCGCGCCCATCGGCGACATGATGATCATCGTTGGGGACGCACTGCTGGGTCAGGGGCATGGCAAGTACTTCATGCTGATCGAAGCCTTCACGGTCTTCCTCGCTCTCATTGGAACGACGCTGAGCTGTATGAATACCGGCGCGCGCGTCACCTATGCCATGGGCAAGGACGACGAGGCTCCCGAGCACTTCGGCATCCTGCACGCTGAGTCGCTCTCACCGCGCAAGGCCATCTGGACGCTGGCTGTGATTTCGGCGGTCATCGGTGTTGTAGCCGTGTCGCTCGCTTTCGGCGATGCCGGCGCGCCCACAGATGCCACCATCGCGGCGCTGCCTCACGGGCTTTTCTCCAGCTTCGGCTACCTGCCGCACGACACGCTGGCCAACCTGCCCAACTCGCTATTGGCCATTACGCTCACTTCCAACTTCGGCACGTTCATCCTGTACGCGCTGAGTTGTTTCCTGTGCATCGTGGCGTATAACAAGCGCCCCGACCACAGTTTCCTCAAGCACACGCTGATTCCAGGCTTTGGCTTGCTCGCCAACCTGGTCTGCATGGCGTTCTACGTCGCAGGTCCGTTCTTCAACCTCGGCACAAAAATGGAACCCCTGACGGCACTGGGCATCTCGGGTCTATGGGGCATTTACGGAGCCATTTACTTCCTGCGGTCTTCCAAGTCCAAGGGAAAAGCGGTCCTGTTGGCTACGAAAGATGCCATCTAAACTTAAAGTCAACTGAGCTGAAAAATCAGGGTGGATTCTCTCCCCGGTCTCGTTCGATGAGGCTGGGGAGAGAGAACCACCCATCATTGTTTCAAGCCACTTGTTTTGATAATTGTTAGAGATCGGCATCTCCCGCGCAGGTCCGTGAGATGCTTTACGCGGCGGCGCATATGTTGGACGTACAGTTCGGCCAGGCAAGCGACTTCGGCAAAGTCCGCACCAACAATGAAGACGCCATGGGTTCCTATATCCCTTCCTCGCGCCAGCATGCGCGCTCCCACGGCTTTCTTTTCGTCGTTGCCGATGGAGTTGGAGGCATGGACCTAGGCGAGGTGGCCTCAGCCACGGCCGTCTCTGTGATCACAGAGCAGTTTGCCAAAGCGCAGGGAAACTCCATGCTCATCAGCCTGCTGCCCAAGCTCATCCAGAGCGCCAACTCCGCGGTCCATGATCGCAGGCTCGAGCCGGAATTCCGCGGCAAGAATATGGCCACCACCCTCGTGGCCTGCGCGATGCGTTATGACCAGGCTGTGGTGTCGCACGTGGGGGATTCTCGTTGCTACCTGGTCCGCAACGGCCAGGCCCGCCAGGTTACGCAGGACCACACATGGGTGAACGAGCAGCGCAAAATGGGCCTGATCTCCGCCGGCGAAATTCCCTCCTCCGATTCCCGCCATGTCCTGCTCCGGTCCGTGGGGCCGGAGATGTTTGTTTCCCCAGACACCAGCGCTCTAAGCCTGCAGCCCGGCGACGTGCTTGTGTTGTGTACCGATGGCCTTCACGACGAGATGAGCGAAGCCGAGATCGCATCCATCGCTTCGCAAAAAAAAGACGCTTCGCAGATCGCACGCGAACTCGTTGCTCGTGCGGTCGAAATCGACGGCGGAGACAATACCACCGCGCAGGTTATTCGTGTGCGCTCTGTGGAACAGTTCGGCATGTATCGCGGTCGACCCTATCGCCTTCCGGTTTAGAGCTGGTCGAGCCTTCATCAACTGTTCTCTGTCTTTAGACTTTCCTTACTCTTTCTGCGTGTGCAACCGGTAGAGTAATAGTGTCCCCACTTGGAGCAACCCGCGCGATGAGCTTTTTCGACGTCCTGGAACCCGGTACGCAGCTGGATTCGTATCGCATTGACGCGCCCATCGCCAGAAGCGGTATGGCCACAATCTTTCGCGCCACCGACACGCGCGACGCCCGCACTGTGGCCCTGAAGATTCCTCACCCCGATATGGAAGCCGATCCCATTCTCTTCGACCGCTTCAAGCGCGAGGCAGCAATCGGCGAACGCCTCAACCACCCCAATGTCATGCGTGTTTTCGCCGACGATCGCCGCTCCCGTATTTACATGGTGATGGAGTGGTGCGACGGCCGCTTGCTGCGCAAAATTCTCGACGAAGGCCGGATGCCGCAAGAGCGGGCCATTCGTATCGCGATTCAAGTCTTGAAAGCGCTCGACTACATCCACGCCAACGGCGTTGTCCACCGGGACCTCAAGCCGGAAAACATCATGGTCGACGACAACGACCTTATCAAGCTCATCGATTTTGGTATCGCCGGCGATACGGCGTCTCGACGCCTGACTTACGCCAACTTTACCGCTATGCTGGGCACGCCCAACTACATTGCTCCCGAGCAGGTGAAGGGCAAGCGGGGCGACGGCCGAACCGACATCTATTCTGCCGGAGTCATTCTTTACGAGATGCTCACCGGCAAGCTGCCGTTCACAGGCCCGACCCCAATGGCCGTCATCAACGACCGGCTTTTGAATCACCCCCTTCCGCCGCGCGTCGCTGATCCGGCCGTTTCCCCTGAATTGCAGGAGATTCTGTACCGCGCTCTGGAGCGCGACCCCAAGAATCGGTACGCCACCGCCCAGGAATTTATTCACGACCTGGAACACCCCGACCAGGTGGGAATTGAGGAGCGTCCTGAGCTGCTGCACTGGCAAAAACGCAAGTCCCAGCTCTCCCGCAAAATTCTTTATTATTCTGGGCTTGCGCTCATTCCGGTCGTAATTCTCCTCATCATGGTCCTCATTTCGCACTCCCGCTGATTTGCGTTTTCCACACCTTGGCTCCCCATAACCTCCGCGACTTCTTTATGCTGTTTGCGCCAGGGTTTTTATCATCCACATCGATCCTGCATGCAAGAGAGGAGTTTCATGTCGAACGATTACCGGAATTTTCTCGCCCTTCCCTACGAGGAGCTGGAGACGCTGAACCTGCAAGCCAAGAGCGATCGCACCAAGCGCATGCCCGCCGGCGACGTCCGCGAAAAACGCTTGAAGTACCTGACCGACGAGAAACGAATCAAGGCCGTCACCGTGCTGTTCTCCGACCTTGAGGGGCGCCTGCACCTGCTCGACTACGACAAGAAATTTCTTCTCGGCTCCTACGAGAACCTGACCTTCGACGGCTCATCGATCCGCGGCTTTACGGCGCAAAAGGAGAGCGACCTCCGTTTGGGCATCGACTGGAGCTCCTTCTACTGGGTGCCCGCCGACGTCTTCGGCAATGGCAAGGTGCTGGTCTTCGGCAATGTCATCGATAAAGACGGCACGCCCTACTCCGGCGACCTGCGCGGCGTGCTCAAGAACTACTCTGACAAGCTTTTTAAGGACAAGAATTACACGCTCAACGCTTCCGCCGAGATTGAAGGCTTCCTGTTTGCGGGCAAGGATGCAGAGCAGAAATATATTGAAACGAGCAAATTCGACTTCATCAACACCGGTGGCTACTACCACGTCATGCCGCTCGATCCACTTCGCCAGTTCATCGACACCGCGGCGGAAGTGCAGCGCGCCATGGGATTCCAGAATGAAAAAGACCACCCCGAGGTGGCGCCCAGCCAGTTCGAAATTAACTTCAGCTATGCCGAGGTTGTGGCCGCAGCCGATCAGATCCAGCTCTACAAGCTGCTTTGTCGGCAGATCGCCAATAACATGGGAATGACAGCCTGCTTCCTGCCGAAGCCCATCGTGGGTGTGAACGGCAGCGGCATGCACACCAACGTTTCGGTCTCCAAAGGCAAAACCAATCTTTTCTGGGACGAAAAAGGCGAAGAGCAGCTTTCGAAATTCGGTTGGGAGTTTCTCGACCGCATCCTGACTCACGCGCTGGATCTTTGCCTGGTTTTCAATTCAAGCGTGAATGCGTATCGCCGCCTGGATCCGCACTTCGAAGCGCCCAACCAGATTCGCGCATCGGCGGTTGATCGCGGCGCGATGGTCCGCGTGCCGATCGGCAACCATCGTTCCATGCGCACCGAGGTGCGTGCCGTTGCGCCCGACGCCAATCCGTACCTCTCGCTCTATGGAATCTTCAAGACCGGCATCGACGGCGACATCTCCAAGGCCAAGGACCTGCGCGGCGGCGGCCGCTACCTGCCCGACAACATTCAGCAGGCGATCAAAGACTTCAGATCGTCGAAGTGGATTGCCGAGGCTCTCGGCTCTGACGTGCAAGGGCGCTACGCCGATTTGAAGGAAGCCGCCGCAAATCGCTCACCGCGAGAGCTGGGCACCATCGTTAAGCCGTCCGAGGTTCAGTTCCACCACGGGGTTTACAACCAGTCGCTCTGGAATTTGTTCTAGGCGATTTGAAATTGCTCTAAATCGCCTCGTGTCGCACAAAAAGCCCTATCTCCTTCCGGAGGTTGGGCTTTCGCATCTATTGCCGATTTGAATATTCGCTACCGGCTGCTGGCTGCTTCTTTGATGCCTGCCTCGATTTCTTCGGTCAGCACCTCTGCCGCGTTAATGCAGTCGTCGCGGCTCACGTCGCGATGGGTCACCACGCGGATCGCATCGGGACCGAATGCTCCTACCAGGACACCGCGCGCTTTGAGCCGCGCCGCAAGCTCGGCGGCTCCGTGCCCCGCATTCAAACGGAAGATCACGATATTGGTTTCGACCGATGCGAGATCGATCGTGACTCCCTCGGTATGCGCAAGCGACTCGGCAAGCAGCCGTGCGTTCGCATGATCCACCGCGAGCCCCTTTGGACCCTCTTCGAGAGCGATCAATCCGGCGGCGGCCAGCACACCCACCTGCCTCATCCCGCCGCCAAGCGCTTTGCGATAAACGCGGGCCCGCGCAATCAACTCCGCCGATGCAACCAGCATGGAACCCACCGGTGCGCCGAGACCTTTCGACAAGCAAAACATCACCGTGTCGAATCCTCGAGTCAGCGTCTTAACGTCCACGCCCAGCGCGACGGCTGCGTTAAAAATGCGTGCGCCATCGAGATGCAGCGGCAACCTCCGTTGTTTTACGTTGTCCCAGATTTCCTCCAAGACCGGCAAGGGCGAGCAGACCCCGCCGGCAAGGTTTGCGGTGTTCTCAATTTCGATCAACCCGGTCGCCGCGCGGAACGCGCCGTAGGGTTGAATCGCTGGCTCGATGTGCTTCCAAGTGAGAATGCCGCGCTCGGTCGGCACCGCGCGAATCAGGCAACCGGAGAAGACGGCAGTCGTCGCCATCTCGTAGTCGAGAATGTGCGCGCGCGATTCGGCAATGACTTCCTGCCCGGGCTGCGTCAGGGCGCGAATCGCAATCTGATTGCCCATGGTGCCTGTGGGCACAAACAGAGCTGCTTCGCGGCCAAACACTTCCGCAGCGCGCCGCTCGAGCAGATTGACGGTTGGATCCTCACCGTAAACATCGTCGCCGACTTCGGCAGCGGCCATTGCCGCGCGCATTTCAAGCGTGGGCTTGGTTACGGTGTCGGAACGTAGATCAATGATTCGCGTCATCGGCTCTCGCTTTCTCGAAAAGGACACGAAACAACGGCGCGACAAAGACCCCAAAGATCAGAGCAAACAGAACCGGCGTAACGATCCTGCCCATTCGACCAGAAACCGAAGCGCCAGCAAGGCCGCAAACGTATATCAACGGAATGATGAGCGCGCCGTAGATTCCAACCAGCCGCACCGCTCTTCTTTCTCGCTCTCCGTACCTACCCAAAACGAAACGAACCATCCAGCGCGCCTCAAGGTACGCCAGCAATCCAATCGGCACACATAACAAGAGTGCATAGTTGATTGGCATTTGGTTCGCTTTCTTGTTCCCTCGTTCCTTTTGTCCCTTGGTCCCTGCCCTTACGGTATCTGCTTCATCGGCAGCTCCATCACTGGAGTGCGCTTACCGTCCTTTTCCGAATAGGCCCATAGCCCGTGAAAATTCGCGCGTATATCGGGATGCGCTTTCAGAAATGCGCTCATCACCGCCGTTGATTCGGTGCGCATCGCGGCAGGATCGGTCACGCCCGTCGAATCGTACGCCACGCCTAAATCGGGCTCGTGCAATGAAGCATCGAGTCCCACCGCATCGATCTTCCAAGTGCGATCTCCGTCCGGGATGCTCTGCGGCAACTGGCTCAATGGCGAGGGCGAAATATCCGACTGCTCCTTCTCGAGCTTCTGCATATTCGGCGAAACGATAAAGTCTACGGGCAGCAGCAGGTAGTGCGCCACGTCGTAGCTGAACCAGCCACTCCACGGATCCGTTTTAGCCAGTTCCCGTGCGCGCAGCCAATACCAAACGCCGTCATGTCCGTCGAAGACTCCCGGCCGCACCGTCAGCCCGGCGAGTTTCCATTGCGTTGCAGCACCATCCCACGCCAGAATCAGGCCCATTTGGCCGCCGAGCGGCGCGCCTGCGGCATCGGCAAGAACGACCGCGTACCGCCCCGGCGGCAGCGCCGCCATATTGATGGTTACCGTCAGCGATCCGGTTGCATTGGAGCAGAAAAACTGCGTGTCCTGGGCCGCGGTATGGTCCGTCGCGTCCAAAAGATACACATCGCGCAACTGGAAGTTTCCGCCTTTGACCAGCGGCGCCGACTGTTCAACCGTGGCGCGAATGCCGCTCCACTCTGAGGCTTCCTGCGGCAGCAGATTCGCTTGCAGTGCGGTGAAATCCTGAGCCAGGACTGCGGCGCCCACGCGGCCGGACGCCGCAGAAAGGGCATCGCGATCCAGTGAGGCCAATTCAGCCTGAGCGGTGCAACTTGTTGCATAGCATGACGCTGGCATCAGGGCCATGACCAAACCCGAGAAAAATAATCCAATGCGCATCGCCGCCCAAATCCTCTCTGCCCTGCGATTTCCGCCCGTACCCCTAAACGACGACACTTCTTGCTCTTTCGAGCGTCCGTCGGCCACTGCTAGTCTAGTACATGTAGAGCAGCGGTCGAACGCTGCTGCCCGTTTGGACTCAGTGATGCAGGCGCGACGGACGAGTGAGCACGCCGTGCGCATTTGACCAGCTGCAAGTTCCTCAAGAATAGACTCCAGGGAGGTGATTCCGATGCGTTCGCAAATCGATTCGCAAGCGGAATCCCAGCGCCGTCGCCCGCTTCCTGGGCACGCCGGGCTCACCGCGCGCTGCCTGGCGGTGTCCTTGCTCGCAGTAGGGGCCTTCGCGATCCTGTTTGCCGTTGCATTCGTTGAATCTCGAACGGCATCCGCTCAAGCGGTTCCGGCCCAGGCGAATCCGGCTCAAGCCAATCCAGCGCCTGCTGCCGCACCGGGTCCCAAGCCCGTCCATAGCCACAAGAAGCAAGCGCCGCCTCCGCCAACGCCTGCACCCCCGCCGGTTGCGCCGCCTGCTCCAGTCGTGCCTCCGCCGAATTGGCCAGCGAACGATCTGCCTGGCACAGCAACTGTCGTGTTCGATAGCCGCGGACTGCTCATCGTCGCGTCTAATTCAAGCCTGGCCCAGATTCTGAAGGACGTTTCCCTCGACACCGGCGCCAAGGTGGAAGGGATGGACGCCGATCAACGGGTCTTTGGCACCTATGGCCCCGGGCCTGCGCGCGATGTGATTTCGCAGCTTCTTGATGGCTCCGGGTACGATGTCCTCCTGGTGGGCGATCGTGGCCAAGGCACGCCGCGACGGATTGTGCTGACTGAGCGATCGGGAGCAGGAGCCGCGCCGCGAAGCATCGCCAATAACGCGCCGCCGCCCAACAACGAGGACACGGAGCCCGAGGAGCCACCGGAACCGCAACCTGTGCCGGAGCCGCCGCAGTCCGTGCCCAGCCCGAACGCTCCGCCAGTTCCCATACGCACGCCACAACAGATCATGGAGGAGATTCAGCGGGAGCACCGGCAACCGCAAAACGGGCAGCAGAATCCGCAGAACTGACCGGCGCTGCAATGCCCGTTGGCCTATGAGGATTTTTCTGTGAGCTGAAAGCTCTTATGAAATGCGAGCGGCTTCGGTTTGCGTCTTCACGGGTGCCTGAACTTTGCGTGGGCGCATGACTGAAAAGACCATGCGCAGAACAGCATAGGCGGCGAGAATGCCAAAGGCCATCGCGCCGAGGGTGGCCGAAATCAACATTGCTAGATTCAACAGGTCCGACATTCAAATCGCCTCGGGAAAGCGCCTTTGCGATTGTCGCAGAAGATTGGCCGCGTTGACCCTCATTTCTATTGGCAAATAGAATACCTCCAGGGTTTTGTTTTCCGTAGTCTGCAGGCTTCACTCAAAACTCCAAAGTACCCACCGTTTTATTTGAATCCACTCATGCCTATCACTCACATCTCGGTGCGGGGGGCGCGCCAGCATAACTTGCGCGACATCAGCGTGCGCATTCCCCGAAACGCTCTGACGGTGGTCACCGGCTTGTCGGGATCGGGCAAAAGCTCACTCGCGTTCGACACCATCTACGCCGAGGGCCAGCGCCGCTATGTTGAGACGCTGTCGGCCTATGCGCGGCAGTTTCTCGACCAGATGGAACGGCCTGACGTCGACAGCATCGACGGCCTGAGTCCCTCCATCGCCATCGAGCAGAAGACCACCAGCCGCAGCCCCCGGTCGACGGTTGGAACCATCACCGAAATCTATGACTACCTGCGCCTGCTGTATTCGTCGGTGGGCGTGCCGCATTGTCCGCAGTGCGGAGAGCCGATTTCGCGGCAGTCGGCCGAGCAGATTGTGCAGCAGGTGATGGAGTTAAAGCCGGAAGACCGCGTCATGGTGCTGGCGCCGATTGTTCGTGGGCGCAAGGGCGAGTTCAAGAAGGAACTCGACAAGCTGGCGCAGCAGGGCTACACCCGGGCTCGCATTGACGGCGAGTTGCGCAACATTGCCGACGAGGAGATCAAGCTTGATCGCCGCAAGAATCACACCATCGAGCTGGTGGTCGACCGCCTGCTGGTGAAAGCGGGCATCGAGCGGCGTTTGGCGGCCTCGGTGGAACTGG
>DASXFF010000086.1:0-48481 GCA_036489735.1 Occallatibacter sp.
GGAATCACCTGGGCAAAGTTGTGCTGCTTTGTCAGTGACTCGATGATCGGCAGAAGCTGGTCCTTGCGGACGAGATCGATCTTCGTGAGAACGAGGAACACGGGACAATCGAGCTTACGCACCAGCGAGAACAGAAACTCGTCTTCGCTTCGCGCGCCGCGAGCACGCTTGTCTTCTCTCAATGCGGAAACATGGGCAGCATCGGTATCCCGGGTCCCAGAATCGGGACCCGGGGCACCCAGGCTTTCCTCCTCGGGACGCACTTCGAGCTGGATTCGGCGCGTCGCGTCTACCAATACCAGCACAAGGTCGCGCTCTTCGAGCGCCTCGTGCACCTCCTGCAGCATGCGCCGGTCAAGCTGCGAAGCGGGCTTGTGCACACCGGGTGTATCGACAAAAACGATCTGCGCAGCAGGGTGAACGCTCTTTCGTGCAGGTACTTCAACCACGCCAATAATGCGGTTGCGCGTGGTCTGCGGCTTGGCGGTGACAACAGCCACCTTCTCGCCTGTGAGCGCGTTGAGCAGCGTGCTCTTGCCCACGTTTGGCCGGCCGAGAATGGCGACGAATCCAGATTTCAAGTGCGTGCGCTCCTGAATGAATGGTACAGGGCTACAGCGGGGTCAGCGGTGCTACAAGAAGGCAGAGAAAAGAGAGAAGGGAGGGGAGAGGAGAGATAGAACCAGCGCTAGTGCTTCACCCGCCCGTGCATTCCGGCTTCAAAGCTGCGCCGGTCGAGCCGTGGAAGTTTTCGGGCCACCTTGTGGGGAAATAACGGATAGTGTCGCGCCGCGATCAGCAACTCCGGCACGCACCACACGTCGTCATCATCGGTCATCCAGTGCTCGTCGTCCAACCACGCCAAATCCACCGGACTCGAATAGGAGCGCAGCGTCCGCTCGCCGCGCAGATTGTAGTAATGCTCAAAGTAGCTCAGCGCCAGCTCGCGCAGCGTGCGGTAAACGGGCGCGCGAAACCGCAGCCCCGCGAAGTTCGATTTGGCAATGCCTCCCCACAGGCCATCCTCGCGGTAGAGCGCGACAACGTGGTCGTCATCTCGCACCGCCTCAAGATCCATCAACAGCGGGGGACGCCCATTGACGCGCAGTGCAGCGGCGGCGACCAGTGCGCCTTCCAAACAGTGACCCTTGCGCTCGCGCAGCACGTGCCCAGGTGACCACGCTGTGTCGGCGTACTGATACTCGATCGCATCGATGAACTTCTGGATCTGCGCCGGGGTTTTCAGGGCCCGCAGGGTGCGCAGATCCTGTGCCGACAAGCCGAAGCCGTCGCGCCCCTTCCGTCGATGTCCATTTTTTCCTGCTCGAGAGTCCTTCAAGGTCGAACTTCCAATTCCAATGGCCAAGTCCCCGCGATTATACAAAAGCGCGATTCGATTTCCGGCGCGCCCGCTCGGAATGACATTCCACGGCTTGATCCGCACTCACTAAAAGTGCTTCGGGAACGGCGCGGGACCCCGATAGACAAGGCTCAACCCCCAATCGGCATCGGAAGGAAAACTGGGCAAGTTGATTTCGCCGATGTTGTCGGCCATGGCCACACCGCTGCCGACATCCAACCATGTACCATCGCGTGGATCGAACCACTGAGCGCGGTAGAGACTCATCACACGTGCGCCGCGGACGGCGCTCTGGGGACACCCCTTCTCAAAATAGATAAGGAAAACATTCTGGTCGGGGGTGCGCGCCGCGTAAGCCCAGCCTTCGTAGCCTTTCAGAACCGGCGTGGCGTTCGGCACGACGTAGCCAGTGTCAGGCACGAGTTCCTGATAGCGCTTGCCGATGGAAAAAGCGAAAGTGCGCAAATGCTGCATCTGCGCACCGGAGTTCCACTGGAAGGCGTCCCACATCTTCGTTGGCGCCGAAGGCTCGATATCGGCGCCCCAAATGCCTTCTGCACCATACACGTGGCCTGCCAGCCCGCCCGAAAGAAAACTTCCATACATCGACGAGCGCACAAACTGGTCGTCCTGTGCGGTGCCGCCTTTGGCGCCGTACTTGTAGCCGCCGGGCACCCCACGCGCGTCGAAATACCCGGCATAATACGGCTCTCCATTAAGAGCCGGCCGCGGATGCGCGTCGCGATAGATTTCCGTCAGGTACCAGTAGTACTCGTGTTCGCGCTTGTTACCAATCTGTTGTAGCGTGACCCAGGAATTCTCACCCCAGTTCACCAGCGTGGAGGGATTAGCGTTCGCCGACAGCAGCGTGCCGAAAGGCGGCGGCCCGTACTTCGTGAGTACCAGATCGATCGCCTTCATGAAATCCGGTACCGTGATGCTCTCCTGAACGATATCGAGATGAATCGGGCTGAGCACCGTGTTGTTGGCCTGGTATCGCGTCCAGATATATTGAATAAACCTCGCGTATGACTCGGGCCACGCGTAATACTTCTTCCACAACTCGCTGGCATCCCGACGCGACACCTCGATAAACGGGATAAACCCGTTCGCATTGAGAAAGTCGATCTTGCGGTCGATAGCTTTGAAGTACTCGGGATTGACGCGGTCGACGTCAGGAAAGACATTTTCATAGCCGGGCACGCGGCCGGGGAATGTGAATGGCCGGCCACCTTCGTTGTCCATATTCTTTGCGCTGCCGGTGCCGAACTCGAGCCATGCCGAGCGGACGGTTGTGTGGCCAGCGTCGTCCATCACGATGTGATAAGGCAGGCCGTCGGTTTCCCAGTTAGGAAATGCCGCGATCACGTTGACCCAGTTGTAGCCCTGCGCCTTGCGAAAACGAACATAATCCTTGAAGCCCGCAGTGGGACCGATCGGCCTCTCGCGGTCGTCGTCGTACCAGCGAAAGCGATTGGTGCCTACGGAATACCACGTATCGCCCAGCACGAAAAACGGCGTCCCGTCAGCGGTCTGGAGCGCGTGATTGTTGGGCGAGGCGCGAAGAAACCCTCGGCGCAGCGCGTTCGCCTGTTTCTCGGCTTCAGTCCACTCGACCGCTTCGAATGTGCCGGATTTGCCGGCGAGTCCGGCATCGACAGGTTCAGAGGCACTGTGCCAACGCCAAGTGCCTGGCTCGGTCGCAACGAGCCGCACGCAAAATTCGCTGCCGCCATTCCAGAATCCATAAACGCGCTGATTGAAGCCAGGGCCGATGAGATCGATCCAGACCGTAATGTCTGTGTACGGGTTCGGATAGCTCCGCGCGCAGGTGAGCACAATCTCCTGTTTCTCCCACACGTGGATGTGGCGAGCAGAAACAGCTTCGGCGCTTGCGAAAATTGCTCTCGGTGCTGCGCCAAGCGCTGCCGCTCCCGCTGTTGTGCGCACAAAGTCCCGGCGAGTGAGAAAACTATTGGCCACGCGAGCCTCCGTGTTCATGATTATGGTTCGAGAGCCGGCGACGATCATACACGAAGGAGCGGGAGTTCGTTCTCGGGGATTTTGCGTTCAGGATTCCTTCGGGAACGGCAACCTTGCCGTTGGCGGAAACAGCCGCACTCGCTCCACACGCCTGCCCGTCGAAGCCACAACCTCGACGCGCAGTCCAAGCGGATCGAGCGAGACCGTTTCGCCGCTCTTCGGAATCCGTCCTGCGATCTCACTGACCAGGCCGCCGACCGTCGTCGCTTCATAGTCCTCGTCGAGCGCCACCGGTTCGCCGGTTAGATCGCCCAACTGGTCGGCAGGAAAGTTGCCTGGGATGAGCCACGCCCCTGAAGGCTCACGCTGCGGTTCCTCGATCTGCGTGTCGGTCTCGTGCTCGTCGCGGATGTTGCCGACAATCTGCTCCAGCAAATCCTCAATGGTCACCAGGCCGGCTACCGCGCCATATTCGTCGATCACCACCCGCATATGCTGTTTTTCGCGCTGCATCTCGCGCAGCAGCTCATAGCCGCGCTTGGTCTCAGGCACGAATGCAGCGGCGTGCAGGATCGACGCGACCGTCCGCGTGCGCGCCTCGTCGTCGGTAATCTGCAGCAGGTCGTGTGCGAACGCCAAGCCCTTGATGTTGTCGAGCGCACCGGAATATACGGGCACTCGCGAGTAATTCTCTTTCCGAAGCAATTCCAGAAAATGCTCAATCGTAGTCGTTTCAGGCACGGCGAAGATCTCAGGCCGTGGCGTCATCACCTCGCGCACCAGCATGTCGCCGAATTCAACCGCCGAACGCACCAGCTCGCGATCGCTTTGCTCAAGAATGCCCTCTTCCTCGCCGGCCTCGATGAGCGCGTCTACATCGGGCGCGGGAGCCTCTTCCTCGGGACCGGTGGGAGCCTCGGCCAGAGCGGCGATCGAAAAAAAGAACCGGATGAAGGCGGTCACCGGCGTAACCAGCCACAACAACAGGCGGATGAGCCAGAGCAGCCTCGCCACCCACAGCCCGCGCGTGCGGTTGAAGAGCAGCGAGGGAATGAGCTGATAGGCGAACATCACGACCAGCACAACGGCAAGAATGGCTTGCGCAATCTCAAGAGCGTTGGGTGGTCCGGGGTGCGTTGGGCGAATAAAGAGCAGCGCGCCGAAACCAAGAGCAATGGCGCCGAGCGCGAGCTGCTTGAGCACCGAGGCGCACAGGGCCGCGTGCTCGCGGCTCAGGCCGAGATGCGGCTCGATGCGCACCTCCCATGCGTCGAGATTCTCCTGCACCTCGCGGCTAAGAATCTTTCCGAACTCGGAGTAGACCCGCTGAATGTAGGAAGCCAGCGTAGCCACAACGATGAGCGCGATAAGCGCTGCGATCTCAAGCGGACTCATGGCTTGCGCCTCCGCGTCTTCGTCGGCCCCTTGGGTTTCTTCGGGTCCGCGCCTGTCCGTTCAATCAGGCCTTGCGGTAGCCCCAGCTTGGCACGCAGTTGCCGCTCGCGGCGCTGCATTCTGCCCTCGTCCGCTTCGTGGTCGTAGCCAGCAAGATGAAGTAGCCCGTGAAGAACCAGGACCCTCAACTCAACCCCCAGCGAATGGCCCTGCTCGGCCGCCTGCTTCCGTGCCGTCTCCACGCTGATGGCCACATCGCCTCCGACCCGCTCCGCGGGCTTTGTGTTTTGGACCAAATTTGTGGCAGGGAAGGAGAGGACGTCGGTCGCTTCATCCTTGCCGCGGAAGCGCCGATTCAAATCGCGGATCGTTGCGTCGGTTGTCAGCAGCACCGTCACCTCGCCGCTTAGACCGGCGGCGTCCTGGGCCCGCGCGACGTATCGGCTCAGGGTGCGCCTTGAGGGGACATGGGTTCGCTGAATTCCGGACGCAGCGGCTTTCTTTGCATTGGCGGATGCCGATGCCGAGTCAGGCTCCAAATCCGGGTCAAGGAGAATCATCGTGCGGCGGCCGCAAACCGAGCGGCTCACGGTGATTTCGATTCTACGTGAGAGGTCCGGCTTACTGCGGCTTCGCCGTCTGCTTCGCCTGCGCCTCCGGCCGTTCTTCGTTCTCCTGGGCGCCGACCTATCTGCATCCACTCGGGATTGAGGACGGCTTCCAATTGGCGATGATGTGTGCAGCCGGCGATATCAGGGGAGTATATCCGTCGAAATCCAGCCTTGTGGCCGGGAGTATCCACTCCTTGCCGGTTGTCTCGATGGTCTTGCCCGCGCTGGATTCACGAACCAACGCCAAATCCGACGCCTCTCGGAGGCCGGAAACAATCTTGCCAGGGAACAGCATTGCTGGCGCGAATTTCGATGAACTTGAAGTCTGTAGGTCGAACAAAAGGACTTCATCTTTGCTTGGATCCAGTGAGCCGTTCGTCGTGTGGGATTGCAAATACAACACACAACCATTTCCTACCCACGACACAGCAGAAGTTAAGGCATCCTTGTCGGTCCCGAGTTTCAAATCCCGAAGGCTAGCTCCCCGGGCGTCAGTTACAAATGCTCCATCCTCGCAGTTGAAAAGAATCCGCGTTCCATCTGGCGACCACATTGGCGAATTTGCGAAACACAGCCCCTGCCCGTCTATATTCTCTGTTGACTCAAGCACCCGGATCTTACGTGACGGGAAATCCATGACCGCAATCGGGCCGCTATCGTTTTCTGCGTCATTGCCGTCGCCTGGGTTGTCCGTGTGAATTGCAAAGGCCAGGCTCCGGCGATCCGGCGAGAATTGTGGATCGTCATAGACCTCTTTCTGGTTTTTATCCAACTCGCTTGCCTTGAAATACAAATTTCCGCTCGTCAATTTAGTCCACGTATGGGTTTGCAGGTTTAGCAGGTTCAAACTTCCGCCGGTCGCTGTATCGAGCGTGACAGTAACAAGCAGTTTTCGATCGCTCGACAGAGCAAAATTATAGATAGGACGTCCCAGATCGATTCTCTGCGTAACTTGTCCTTTGGCGGAGGCCAGAGACAATGTCGTTCCGGTCGCGAAGGCAACGACGGGCTCGTTAGTAGATTGGGCGTTTGTTGCAATCGTCAAAGAGGCAGCAAGGCAGAACGCCGGCAGGGTCAAGATGCGCACAGCAATTCCCTCGATTTCGCCACCAATTCTACGCCAGCTTGTGTGCGGCGCTACTGCGGCTTCGCCGTTTGCTTCGCCTGCCCCTCGGCGTGCTCTTCGCCTTCCTGAGCGCCAACCTCGATCGAGTCGCCCATGGTGAGCGGAAGCTCCTGCTGCCGCGGTTTTGCGCTCTCATAGGCGCGGACCACGCGCTGCACCAACGGATGACGCACCACGTCGGCGTCGTCGAAGTGACAGAATGCGATGCCTTCCACTCCGTTCAAGACGTTGATGGCGTCGAGCAGGCCCGACCGTCGCGGGTTGGGCAGGTCGATCTGCGTGATATCGCCTGTAATCACCGCCTTCGAGTTGTTGCCCATGCGCGTCAGGAACATCTTCATCTGCTCGACGGTCGTGTTCTGCGCTTCGTCCATGATGATGAATGCGTCATTGAGCGTGCGACCGCGCATGAAGGCGAGCGGTGCAACTTCGATGATGTTCTTCTCGAGCATCTTGTCCACGCGGTCAGGATCGAGCAGGTCGTAGAGTGCGTCGTAGAGCGGACGCAGGTATGGATCGACCTTTTCCTGCAACGTGCCAGGCAAAAATCCCAGGCGCTCGCCCGCCTCCACAGCCGGCCTGACCAGAACGATACGGCCGATGCGCTTGGCATTAAAGGCGGCCACCGCCATGGCGACGGCGAGATAAGTTTTGCCTGTGCCCGCCGGGCCCACGCTGAACACCATGTCGCTTTGCTCGATGGCCTCAACGTAGCGGCGCTGATTGAGCGAGCGCGGCTGCACCGTGCGCTTGATCCCTACAGACCGCTGCTTGCCTGCCTCGGCAACTGAGCGCAGCGTCGCCGCCTGGTCGGCCACAACCAGCCGCAACATCCCGTTCAGCTCGCCATTGTGCGGGTGAATCCCCTGGCGGCGGAGAGTTTCAAAGTCCTCGAAGATCCGTTGCACGCGGGTTACGCTCCCTTCCGGCCCCTCCACCTGGACCGCATCGGAGCGCAAATCAATGTGCACGCCAAGCGAGTCTTCCATCAGCCTGAGGTTTTCATCGCGGGTCCCGAACAGGGGCTCAAGGTTAGGTGTGATCTCCAGGGCGATCTTCAAAGGATTCTACGTCCTCCAGAACGACATGACTGACGACGGTCTAAAGTTAACCCGACAGTGGACCGATGGGCCTGCTGCCGGAGGTTTGGCAAAATGATGATCGGCGCGACATTCGCGCGCATCGGCCATTTCGCCGCTCCGACGCGCAAAGGCACGCGCGCATGGGACGATCTGCAGTAAACAAATGATTGTGAAGGGAACCGGACGGCGCGAGGCAAACCCAGGTCCAGCTTCCTGGCCACCTTGCGTATCCGCGGGTTGGAGTTGTGTACCAATTCCAGTAAGCCGAGAGTAGCGCCACTCGGGCTACGCGTCAACCGCCGCAGCATTACTTTTGATGCGGCAGTTGTCTTGGCAGATACCTGTGCCGCCCGGCTGTCCTCAGCCACTTCGACCGCGGATCTCAAAGCCGTGTCCGCAATCACCGAATCTGTTACGAAAAATCGGCATTCTGGTACCCATGGTAATCAACTCCTCCGTCGCAAAGAAGGATGCGTCGATAGGCCGCGAGCAAAACTTCTGTGCGAGGATCCAAGGGCCCTTGTATGTCCGATCTTCTTATTGGTTCAGCTTTTGTTTTTATGGTTCTTTGTCCGGCAATTATCGCCGCCATACAAATTCGCAGGCCGGATAACCGGCACACGTCGTAGTAGCTGAATTCCCGGATCTGAAACATTCAAACGCACTCGGCTTCGCGCCCAGCCGGACGTGGAGGCACGCATGTGTCTGTCTGCCGGCAGATCGAGCGACTTCGGTCGCCTGAAGGGGTTCCGCGCCCAACCGCCTGCGCCCTTCATCCGGTACACTTCTCTCGACTCTCACGTTGCGTTGAGGCAAGCCGCGGATGAATGTGCTCTATATTGTTGTGCTGCTTTTGATTGCCGCGCTCTTGCTGGCGGTGGCTGCCTGGCGGTCCATCGGCGTAAAAACCAAGGCCGACTACCTTGTCGCCGGCCGCTCCCTACCGGCCTTGGTTCTCGTACTCACGCTCCTGACTTCGTGGATCGGCGCCGGCTCGCTCTTTGCCGGTGCGGAGAACGCCTATAAGAATGGATTCGCCGCCCTCTGGCAGCCGGCCGGAGGCTGGCTGGGCCTTTTGCTCATCTACTTTATCGCCCCACGCGCGCGCAAATTCGCGCAGTTCACGCTGCCTGACCTGCTTGAGGCGCGCTATAACCAAGCGGCGCGCGTGCTTGGCACCATCGCCATTCTCGTCGCCTACGTGGCCATTGCCAGTTACCAGTTCAGGGGCGGCGGCGACGTGCTGCATCTGATCTTTCCTGATGCCGTCACTTCCGTGCAGGGCACGTTCATCATCGCCGCATTCGTCGTCATCACCACGGCGCTTGCGGGCATGTCGTCCGTGGCCTATATGGATGTGGCCATCGGATCGATGGTTACTGTGATTTGCATCGTCGCCGCGCCCATGCTTTTTTTTAAGGCCGGTGGATGGACCGGCCTTCACGCCGCGCTGCCGCCCACCCATTTTCAAGTCCTGGGCAATCTCACGTTCGTGCGCGCCATGGAATTCCTGGTGCCGACAATGCTGCTCATGCTCGGCAACCAAGTGATGTACCAGAAATTCTTCTCGGCCAAATCTGAGCGCGATGCGCGCGTCTCCGTTGTGGGATGGATTCTTGGCACCCTTCTGCTCGAAACGCTGATTGTGGCCATCGCGGTATTTGGTTCCGCGCTTTTCAAGACGGGAGAAGTAGCGCTTCATCCACGCGAGATTATCCCCTACACAGCGCGCCACGGTCTGCCTGCGTTCATGGGCGCTTTGCTGCTGGGAGCGGTCTTTGCCAAGGTGATTTCGACGGCGTCGAACTATTTGTTTTCGCCGGCAACGAACCTGGTTGAGGATGTTTTCGTGCGCTACATCGCACCCAGCGCCTCGAATCGGCTTGTGCTTCTCATCTCGCGGCTCGCCGTGGTGCTGCTGGGCGCCTGGGCGCTCTACCAGGCTGTTTACGCCGAAAGCATTCTCGAAAAAATGCTTTACGCCTACACCGTCTACTCCGCCGCGGTTACACCGGTCGTGCTGGCCGCCTTTTATTCCAAGCGCGCAACTGCCTGGGGCGCGGTTGCCGCCATCGCCTGCGGAACCGTCGTCACTCTTGTTTGGGATGCGCCCGGCGTGCGCGAATTATTTCCGCCGATTCTCGCCCAGCGCGACGCGATTTTTCCCGCGCTGTTCGCGGCGATTATCGCATTGGTGGTCGTAAGCGCTTTGACGCCCAAGCCGAGGGCGGAACAACTAGCGCAATTTTCCGACTGAAAGTCGGCAAACGGCTCCCGTGGCGCCTCAAAGAAAAACTTGCGCCATGCATCCCTAACCGGCCTTACACTGTCGGTGTCATTTCCTTGACTCTATGCCAGTGGCGCAACTCACTCTCGAGATTCGCATCGAGCACGCCCAGTCGCTCAAGGACCGGCGGCAGGTGGTTCGTTCGCTCAAGGACCAATTGCGGCAGGGCTTTAACGTCTCCGTCGCCGAGCTCGACGAAGCAGTCGTGTGGCAGTCAGCGACGCTGGGCATAGCCGCCGTTTCGCGGTCCCGCGACTATCTGAGCGGGCTGATGGAAGAAGTGGAGCGCGCCACACGGCGCATGACCACCGAACTCGGCGCCGATCTGGTGGATTCTTTCTGGGAATACATCGAGAGCTGAATCCGTGACGATCGACTCTCGCACCTCTATTACGCCGCACCACGCCGTGCTACGCTGAGACTTCGCCCACAGGAGATTCAGTTGCGCCCAACCGATATCGCCATTGCGGTCTTTGAATTTGTGCTGCTCGTCTTTTCGCTGTGCGTGCATGAGTGCGCGCATGCCTGGATGGCCTCGCGCCTTGGCGACCAGACGGCGCGCCTCCAGGGCCGCGTCACGCTCAACCCCATCTATCACGTCGATCCCATCGGCACGCTGCTGTTTCCCGCGCTCATGATCATCGGTTCTTTTTACGGTGTCGGCGGTTTCCTCATCGGCTGGGCTAAGCCCACGCCGGTCATCACGCGCAACTTCAAAAAAATCGTCCGCGACGACAATCTGGTCACGCTCGCCGGCCCCGTTTCAAACCTGTTGCTCGCGCTCTGCGGGTTTATCGGTCTCGTCACCATCATCCTGGTCACGCGCAACCTGCCCATGCAAGAGACGCTCGACACCAGCGTTGACGCTCTGGCGACCCTCTGCGATCTGGGGATACAGGTGAACCTGGCCCTCTTCATCTTCAACCTGCTGCCCATTCCACCCCTTGACGGCAGCCACATTGCGCGCAACTTTTTGCCCTACAAGTTCTCCGGCGCATTCGACAGAATGGGATTCCTCAGCTACGCGCTCATGATCTTCGTTGGCGGCCCTGTCGTGACCTTTCTGATGACGCCGACGATGAAGTTGGTCTATGGCACCCTGGCCCGCATCCAGGGCGTCTAGGGTCGATTAACAGAGGGCCGTGCCGCGATTTCCGAAGGTCCACCAAGCCGATCCCGCTAAAATGGAATGAGGCTTTTGAACGCTTTTTGATTGAGAGCGGCCGCGAATCTACGGGCCGCCAGACATATTTCGAGGAACCCATTCACTCAATGCCTGAACCCGCCATCGCAGCACTCCGCCCCCGCGTCCTCAGCGGCATGCGCCCCACGGGAAAACTACATTTGGGCAACTACATGGGCGCTTTGGCCAACTGGGTCAAGCTCCAGGACCAGTTCGAGTGCTATTTCTTTGTGGCGGACCTGCATGCGCTGACGACCGACTACGCGGACACCTCCGGCCTCGCTCAGAACACCATTGAAGTCATGCTTGACTTTCTGGGCGCGGGTTTGGACCCGGAGCGCTGCACAATTTTCCTGCAGAGCCACGTGAAGGCTCACTCCGAGCTGCCGCTCTTGCTGGGCATGATGACTCCGCTCGGATGGCTCGAGCGCGTGCCCAGCTATAAAGAGATGCAAGAGAACCTGGCCAGCAAAGACCTGACGACTTACGGATTTCTCGGCTACCCAGTGTTGATGGCAGCCGATATTCTGCTGTATCAGCCCGATTTCGTCCCCGTTGGCCAGGATCAGCAGGCGCACGTGGAGCTCACCCGCGAGATCGCGCGCCGGTTCAATCAGTTCTATAAGCTCGGTGAGCGCGAAGTGCTTCCCGAGCCCAAGGTGTTGCTTACGCCCTCGCCCAAGTTGCCCGGAACCGACGGCCGCAAAATGTCGAAGAGCTACGGCAATACCATTCTGCTGAGCGACCCGGAGCCAGTGATTCGCCAGAAGCTCAAAACCATGGTCACCGACCCTGCGCGAGTCCGCCGCAGCGATCCGGGCGACCCCGATAAGTGCCCGGTCGGCGATCTGCACAAAGTCTTTTCCTCGCCCGAGACTCTGGCGAAGGTTTACGAAGGCTGCCGTTCCGCGGGGATCGGCTGCATTGAATGTAAAGGCTGGGCTGCAGACTCATTGGTGAACATTCTCGGACCGATTCAGGAGCGCCGCGCCGGGATTACTGAGGATGACGCAAAGGACGTCCTGATTAAGGGCTCGCGCAAAGCCGAAGCCCGCGCCGAGCAAACCATGATCGAGGTGCGCCAGGCCATGCAAATGCCGTTGACGATGGTTGCGCCTGCGTGAGACAAACGCGGAAACGCGACGATTGAAAGGCAGTAACCAACCACGGGAAACAAAGGAGTTCGACGGGTCAGAACGTGCAAGTGGAGAAAGTGAGACTCCCGTGGTGGCGTTGGGCGCTCGAGTTTGCGTTGGGCGGAATTCGTTCAGGCTTGGGGCTCTTCCGGCGCAATGGAATCGTTGAAACTGGAGGCAGCAAGCCTGGCCCGGCCGCCGAAGAACCCGTAGTGGTTGAAAGCAGCCTTGAGGCGGAGAATAGTGAGAGCGAGGTCGAATCGATTTCGATCGACGAAAGCAAGAACGCGGAATCAGAAATCGCGCCGATCGAGCTGCCGGAGCTGTCGGAGAAAGTTTCCGTAGAGTGGACGCCAAAAGAAGAAGAGAATGCCGACGAAGAAATTGAAGTGACAAATCCTTCCCCACAACGCGACGAGAGCGAGCCCGAGCCGATGCACGGGGAACCTCCTGCGTCGCCCCCCCCACCGCCGGCCCAGGAGCCACCCGAGCCTCTGCCGGCGCCTCCGGCACAGGAGCCGCCTCAGCCCGAACCTGCCCCGCCGATAAAAGCAATCGCCGCGCAGGACGCTAAACCCGCTTCGCCAGCCGATCCCGCTTTGCCCGCCGACACTCCCGCCCACAATCCCGAAAAGCCGGCCATTGCTGGACCAATCACCGCCGATTCGCCAGTCCCCGAGAAAACTACCGCCGAGAAAGTCGCCGCAGCGCTCAAGGCTCGCGGCGTCGATGCCGAGCAGTCGCCCTTCTCGGTCATCGTCAACCAGGTTTACGACGGACCGCTCGACCTGCTGCTCGACCTGATTCGCAAGCAGGACATCGACATCTACGACATTCCTATCGCCAAGATCACCGCCCAGTTCCTGGCCTACGTCGATCGCCTGCGCGCCAGCGACATGGACGTGGCCGGCGACTTCATCTACACGGCCGCGTTGCTCATTCACATCAAGAGCAAAATGCTGTTGCCGCGCGCGCCGGTCGGCCCGGAAGAGTCCGCTGAGGATCCGCGCCGTGAGCTTGTCGATCGCCTGCTCGAGCATGAACGCTTCAAGAACGCGGCGCAGATGCTGCATGAAAAGCAGATGCTCGAAGCGGCCACCTGGACCAATCCAGGCGTACGCGAGTTCCGCGAGGACGCCGGCGCTGAGCCCGAGATTGCCGCCGATACCACCGACCTTGTCCGCATCTTCCGCGACATTCTGGATCGCGCCCGCAATCGCCCGATCCTCAATGTGGAGGAGGATTCTGTCACCGTCGGCCAGATGATTCAGTTCCTCACTCGCCGGCTCACCATGGAAGACAAGCCGGTGGCGCTGCGGCGCCTGCTGAGCCACACCCACTCTGAGCGCGCCCTGATCGCCATGTTCCTGGGCCTGCTGGAGCTGGTGCGCCTGCAAGCCATCCTTCTTCGGCAGGACCGCCAGTTCAGCGAGATCTTTGTGAAGAAAAACACGGGCTTCGACGCCGTGGTCAACGAAGGACTTTCCAGTGCCCACGACGATTGGCGCTGACCAACGACGCCGCCTTGTAAACTTACCGTGATGAATTCTGTTCCCGGAAAACTGCATCGAATCGCGCTCGGCGCGGCGCTGGCTGCGCTCTTGTCTGTCTCTGGCGGCGCGTCTCTCCGTGCCCAGCAACCGTCACAGCTCTCGCCGGAAGCCGAGCTGGCCTTGGTCCCCTTGCCCGAACCGCCCACTAATGCTTTGCCGTTGCCTGAAGATCGCGGCGCTGCCGATCTGGAACAGACCCTCAAGCGCCTTGGCACGACGGCCAGCGTGATGATCATCGTGCCTCATCCCGACGACGAAGACGGCGCTCTGCTTACCTATCTCACGCGCGGCCTTGGCGTGCGCGCCACCTTGCTCACCTTCACGCGCGGCGAGGGCGGCCAGAACGCCATGTCCGCCGAAAGCTACGATGCTCTCGGTCTTATCCGCACCAATGAGTTGCTCGAGGCCGATCGATATTATGGTGCGCGTCAACTGTGGGGGACCGAGGTCGACTTCGGCTTCTCCAAAACACAGCAGGAATCGTTCGAGAAGTGGGGCCACGATCGTGTTCTCTATGACGCGGTGCTCGCCATCCGCATGGTGCGCCCACAGGTGATCTTGTCCACCTTTGTTGGCGGCGTCACGGACGGCCACGGTCAACATCAGGTTGCCGGTGAAATCGCGCAGGAAGCCTTCAAAGCCGCTGCCGATCCAAGCGTTTTCCCTGAGCAACTGAAGAATGGCTTGGAGCCTTGGCAGCCGCTCGCCGTTTACTCGCGCACTCCGTTTGCGCCCATCACCAATGGCCAGATGCTCGACTACGCCACCGGCAAGTGGGCGCCCGCGCGGTTTCGCAATTACCTAACCGGCCAGTGGATCGAAGGCTCGCTGCCAAGCGACGTTTCGATTCCCGTCGGCAAGTGGGACGCGGAGCTTGGCCGCACGTATGTGCAGATCGCGCGCCAGGGCTGGGGCGAGCAGAAATCGCAATATGGCGGAGCCGATCCCGCACTGAGCGGCCCGGAGTCTTCAAGCTACCACCTGTGGGCGGTTGCGCCGGCTGCGGCGGCGGAAGGCTCGAAGAAAGCCTCAAGCCTCTTTCAGAATCCGAAAGTGAACATCGACACGAGCATTGCCGGCGTAGCGCGCCTGGCTGGAAGCACGCCGCCCCGATGGCTCACCGACGGCCTTGGCCAAATTCAGAGCGGCCTGAATACATTTACCAGCGATTGCAAAAACCGGAGTGGATTTGACGCCGCGCATAGTCTCGCGCCCATCTATCGCCAAACGCTCGACCTCTACGCGCGCGTAAGATCCAGCGATTTGGACGCGCAAGCAAAGGCCGGACTCGAGCTTGAGCTTGGCCAGAAGATCGAGCAGTTCCAAACTGCGCTCAAGGACCTGCTCGGCCTCGACATGATTGCTTTCACGAGCAGCGGCCGCGGCGGACAAGGTCCCGGCGGAGCACGCGGGGCATCTGCAGACGAAACTGCGCGCAGCGTTTGGCCTGGTGAGAATTTCACTGTTCGCGCGCATTTTGCGCAAGGTCTGGATGCGGCAGAGTTGACTCGCGCATGGCTCGAATCGAGCGACGGCGCGCCTTGGAAAATTGACGATGCTGATGGGGCCATCGACGCCGAGCAAGCCGCCGCGCCGGCCGGCGACAGAGTTTTTCATGTCCACGTTCCCAACGATGCCGTGCCGACGGAGCCGTACTTCACCCGCCCTACTACCGAGCAGCCCATCTACGACCTCTCGAATGAGGCCTGGCGCCTGCGCTCCTTCGCACCCTATCCCCTCTCGGCCTGGGTGGAGTTTACTTTTGATGGTGTTCCCATTCGGCTGGGCCAAGTGGTGCAGACGCTGGGGCATGTCACTGGGGTTGGCGGCGTCTATCAGCCCCTTGTAGTCACGCCTGCCATCGGCCTCCGCGTTCAGCCGGAAGCGCGCATTCTTCCGTTGGATGGTTCGCCCCTTCCAGTCAGCGTGACAGTGAGTGCCGAACATGCCGCTGACGGTTTCGTCGATCTCCAGTTGCCCCAGGGCTGGCGCGCCGATCCAGCCCAACGCGAATTCCATTTAAAGGCTTCGGGCGATTCCGAGCCGCTTGTTTTTTCGGTTACCCCTGCCGGCGACGTGGCCGCGCGCGCCTACGCCATCAAAGTCGTCGCGCACGCCGGCGATCAAAGTTATTCGATCGGTTGGCAGAGCATCGACTATACGGGCCTGCTTCCTTATAACCAGTACAAGCCCGCGGAGCTGCGCACGCGCAAGATCAACGTTAAGGTGCGGCCGGGGCTGCGTGTGGGCTACGTGATGGGGACCGGCGACCAGGTTCCTGAAGCCATTGAGGCGCTGGGCTTCACGCCGCATCTCCTCACCGATGACGAGCTTGCCACTGGTGACTTGTCGCAGTGGAACGTCATCGTTGTCGGCATTCGCGCCTACTCTGCGCGCCACGTGCTCGCCGCTGCCGAGTCGCGCCTCGAGCATTTTGTCGAAGACGGTGGAACTCTGATTGTGCAGTACCAGGGCGAAACGTTTCCGGCGCCTTTGCCAGTTACGATGGGCCGCTTTCCTGAGCGCGTCGTCGATGAGCGGGATCCAGTGAACCTTCTCGATCCCACCAATCCGCTCCTCACTTCACCCAATCAAATCACTTCTGCCGATTTCGACGGTTGGTTCGAAGAACGGGGCCACGGATTCCTCGAACACTGGGACCCCGGATACACGGCGCTTACCGAGACCGCGGATCCAGGGCAGGATCCACAGCGCGGTGGATTGCTCGTCGTGCGTCGCGGCAAAGGAACCTATATCTATGTTGCGTTCGCGCTCTATCGACAGTTCCCGGAGTTAGTGCCCGGAGCTTATCGGATTTTTGCGAACCTCTTGAGTGCTGCCGGCGAAACCTCCGGCAAATAAATCGGCTTCAGGATACAATCACCGCTTCACTCTCGTCGCCCCGCCATTCGTCAAGATCATCTGCCTGAAATCCTCCTCAAAACTGCGCAAGAAAAGCGAATTACCAGTGAATAGACGGTAAATTCTCCGACTGGGATGCCACTTGTAAATCGCAGTGTGAATTCTGCGTGAATTCGTCAAATCTTAATCTTGCTCTGCGAGGCTTGGATGCGGAACAACAGGAGAAGTTTTGCCGGCGCGAGACTTCCTCCTCTACCACTCCCCTAATTCTTCGTGCCGAAGGGAATATCGCAGATTTTCCTATTCGCCAATGCGTCCGGGATGCAGAAGTGGTGTGCGTCCGTTATGAACCTGGGCGCCGACACCTTCCAACACAATTCCATGAGGAGAAGAGAGGCCTAAATGAAATTGACAGTGAAAGCGGCTGCCGTTGCATTTCTTGCAGCTGGTCTTGTTGTTTCTTACGCGCAAACCACCGGTACAACACCGCCGGCCAAGAAGCACGCTGCGGCGAGAAAGCCCGCTGCGCCCGCCGGTCCCACTGTGCAGGAGCAGATCGACCAAATGAAGCAGCAATTTCAGGGCGAGATCGACGGCCTTAAGAGCGATCTGGCTGCAAAGGATTCCGAGCTGCAGCAGGCGAAGCAGGCCGCTGCCGATGCCCAGGCCTCAGCAGCGAAGGCTGAAGCGGCCGCCAACGCGCAGCAGCAGGCGGCCACTGACAACGCGGCGGCCGTGTCTACCCTCCAAAGTTCCGTGAGCGACCTGAAGGCCAATGCGGTTTCGCTCGCCACTACGGTCTCCGACGAGACTACCGCAATCAAGAAATCGATCAACAGTCCCGACGTGCTGCACTTCAAGGGAATCACGCTTTCGCCCACGGGAAGCTTCCTGGCGGCAGAAACCGTATGGCGGCAGGGTGCCACCGGTGGCGATATCAATACCGCGTTTACAGGCGTCCCGCTGGCCAACTCGCAGGCTGCGCAGTTGAGCGAGTTCCAGGGCTCGGGCCGCCAGTCGCGCATCGCCATTAAAGCGATCGGCAAGCTGCCCAGCTTCACGCTTACTGGCTATTACGAGATGGATTGGCTCAGCGCCGGTGTAACTTCAAACAACAACCAGTCGAACAGCTATACGCTGCGGCAGCGTCAACTGTGGGCAGACGCCAAGACCACAAGCGGCTGGGACTTCTCCGGCGGCCAGGGGTGGTCGCTGGCGACCGAAACCACCGCCGGCCTGACGCGAGGTTCCGAAATTCTTCCCGCAACGATCGACGCGCAATATAACGCCGGTTTTGTGTGGGGACGTCAATACAGTTTCCGCGTCTCCAAGGACCTTGGCAGTAAGGCTTTCCTCGGCGCGTCCATTGAGAATGCCGAAACGCTGAACCCGTCCGGCCAGAACACCCCTACCAATTATCTCTTTGGCTCCACGGGAACAGGCGGCGGTCTCTATAACTCCACAGCTAACTACTCCTTCAACTTCACTCCCGACTTCGTCGTGAAGATGGCTTTCCAGCCCGGTTGGGGACACTGGGAAATCTTTGGCATCGACCGTAACTTCCGCGACCGCATCTATCCTTGCGCCGCCATAACAGCCACTTGCACCGTTGCCACAACCGCGACACCGGCCAACAGCACGGCGACTGGGGCCGGCCTCGGCGGCGGCTTCCGCGGCCCGCTCGCCGGCAAGTACGTAACTGTCGGATTGAAAGGTCTGTGGGGCCAGGGCGTTGGCCGCTACGGCTCTTCCACAATCGCTGACGTGACTCTGCGGCCCAACGCAACCCTCTCACCCATTCACGGATTCTCCGCACTCAGCACGCTCGAGATGAATCCCTCGCCGAATTTCAATCTGTACTTCAACTACGGCGCGGACTATCTTGACCGCAACTATGTACTCAGCGGCACAACACAGATTGGCTACGGCACGCGGAGCACGAACATGTCGGGCTGCCTCGTCGAGTCAACCACCGTCACTGCAGGCGCCACCGGCGCAGCGCCCGTCGCGCCCGTCAATTGCGGCGGTAGCAACAAAGACGTGCAGGAGTTCACTGCCGGCTACTGGTGGAACATTCACAACAGCCCCAAAGGCCGTCTTCGCCAAGGAATTCAGTACAGCCTCTTCCGCCGCGACCTGTGGTCCGGCGCGGGTGGCACTCCCAACCCCGGCAACGGAGCGCACGGCGACGACAACATGATCTTTACTTCGCTGCGCTACTACCTGCCGTAAACCAACCGGCATCCTCGCCCAGAACAAAAGGGGCAGTCCGCAATGGACTGCCCCTTCTATTTGTTGGCTTGGGCTCCGATCGGCTTCGCAATACGCCGATTGCCGCGCGCTTATTCCGCGGCTTCCACAGCCTTGGTTTGCGCTACCGTCCAGTCCGGCGCGCCCACTTTGAAGCGCGCGAACCGCCGCACAGTGATGTTCTCGCCCAGCTTGCCGACCTTCTGCGCAATCAGCTCTTTTATGCTGATGGCCTGGTCCTTGATGAAAGGCTGATCGAGCAGGCAAACCTCTTCGTAGAACTTTGCCATTTTTCCTTCCACGATCTTCTCAATCACGGGCGCCGGTTTGCCGGTGGTCGCGGCCTGCGCGCGATAGATTTCCTTTTCGCGTTCCAGGTCCTCGGCGGTCACATCTTCCGGCTTCACGTAGCGCGGATCGCTGGCCGCGATATGCATTGCCACATCCTTAAGCAGCTCCTGAAAGTCCTCGGTCCTGGCCACAAAATCGCTCTCGCAGTCCAGTTCCACCAGCACGGCAATCTTTCCTCCGGCATGAATGTAACTGCCCACCGCGCCCTCGTTGGTCACGCGTGAGGACTTCTTCTGCGCCGAGGCCATGCCCCGCTTGCGCAGAACCACGAACGCTTCTTCCATGTCACCCTTGGTTTCCTGCAGGGCCTTCAGGCAGTCGCCCATCGGCGCGCCTGACTTTTCGCGGAGTTCTTTCACTAATTTCGCGTCAATCTTCTCAGTCACTGTCGTCATCTCTCTTTTTCCCTGGCCGTAAGACGGCCTTGCCGATCAATTTAAGGTTTCACATTTGTATTGCGCGCCGGAGAATTTCCGGCATAAGAAAAGCGTGGTCCGGAATCTGCCGGCCACGCTCTTCCCATTCAGTGCGTGCTTTCGTGCCGACTCGCTACTTGGCGCTCTCCGCCACTTCGTCCTCTTCCAGCAGCGCCGCTACAGCGGCGGGCGCCTTGCGAATGCCTCCGCCCAACGCCGCTTCCAGATCCACTTCCTCGACAGGCGCAGCCTCGGCTGAAATCTCGGCGCCTTCTTCCGCGGCAACCGGAGCAGGAGCCGCTTCGAGCAGCGCTTTGTCGCTCAGCAGGTTCACGCCCTCGGCGGCCGAGTCGGCAACCTTCGATGTAAACAGCCGAATCGCGCGCAGCGCATCGTCGTTGCCCGGAATCACGTAATCCACCACCGTCGGGTCGCAGTTCGTGTCCACCACGGCAACCACCGGGATTCCCAGCTTGCGCGCTTCCTTCACCGCAATCGCTTCGTTATTCGAGTCCACGATGAACAGCGCATCCGGCAGCCGCTTCATCGTCTTAATGCCGGCCAGATTGGCCTGCAGGTGCTTGCGCTCGCGCTCCAGCTTGATGACTTCTTTCTTGGTGAGCAGGTCGTAGCGGCCATCCGTGGCCATCTCATCCAGTTCCTGCAGCCGCTTCACCGACTTCTGCACCGTCACCCAGTTGGTCAACAGGCCACCCAGCCAGCGCTGGTTAATGTACGGCATTCCCGCCCGCGTCGCTTCTTCGGCAACCGCATCCTGCGCCTGGCGCTTGGTGCCGACAAACAGAATCGTCTTGCCGCTCGCGCACAGCTCCGTCACAAACTTCGACGCATCCTTGAACAGCTTCAGCGTCTTCTGCAGATCGATGATGTAGATTCCGTTGCGCTCTCCAAAGATGTATTCCTTCATCTTGGGATTCCAGCGCTTGGTCTGATGCCCGAAATGAACACCCGCTTCGAGCAGTTCCTTCATGGTGATGGTTGCCAATTGTCCTCCTTCGTGGACTGCATCCGGACCCCTGATTCTGTCGCCCGGATTTATCCCCTCGCGGGGAGATTTGGTAAAGCCAGATTTCAGTGATCAGGTGCCAGGTTTTCAGCAAAAGCCGGCTATCGGCAACTGATCCCTGAAACCTGATCCCTTCGAAGCGCTTAACGCTTCGAGAACTGGAACCGCTTTCTCGCGCCCTTCTGGCCATATTTCTTGCGTTCCTTCTGGCGCGCATCGCGTGTCATCAATCCTTCGGCCTTGAGCAGCTTGCGTAGCTCAGGGTTGAACTCAACCAGGGCCCGGGCAATGCCCATTTTCACCGCATCGGCCTGCGCGGCCACTCCGCCGCCACTCACCGTGGTCACAACGTCGAAGCTCGCCCCAAGCTCAGCCACCACCAGCGTCCGCTTGGCGCTGACCCTCTGCTGCTCGGTAACAAAGTGCTCGTCGAACTTCTTGCCGTTGACCTTCCACTCGCCTGTGCCGGGACGCAGAAAAACTCGCGCAATCGCCGACTTCCGCCGTCCCGTTCCGTAATACTGAACCAGATCCTCTGCCATTCGTTTCCTCTTAGCTCTCAGCCGTCAGCTTTCAGCCTTCAGCGTTGTCGTGCCCTTCGAATCTCTTTCAGCTGGCTCCAACTTTCTGCACCAGCAAGAAAAGCTGATCGCTGAAAGCTGATAGCTGCCTTTACAGCGCCACCGGCTTCTGCGCCGTGTGCGGATGTTTGTCTCCGCGATATACCTTCAGCTTCGATCCCATGGCCCGCCCCATCTTCGTCTTTGGCAGCATGCCCTTGATCGCCTCTTCCAGAACCTTTTCCGGCTTCCGGTTGATCAATCGTGTAAACGACTCTTCGCGCAGTCCGCCCGGAAATCCCGTGTAGCGCCGGTACAGCTTGCTCTGTTCCTTCAGACCGGTCAGCCGCACTTTTTCCGCATTGATCACGATCACGTGGTCGCCCATGTCGATGTACGGCACATATTGCGGATTCATCTTGCCGCTGAGCAAGCTCGCGGCCTTGGTCGCCAGGCGTCCCAGCGTCTGCCCGCTTGCGTCCACCACATACCATTTGCGGCTGATGTCCTTGCCGCTCGGAATAAACGTCGACATTTCTCTCGTTCCTTCGAAAAAATTTGACATAAGCTCGTGCAAAACGCACGGGCTTTCAAAATCCACCCACTGCCAAACAAATCTGTTCGGGTGAGAAGCTGCGCGAGTTCGTTCTTATCGGAACCCTGACTCCGCCGGACCAATTTCTTTCAACCTGGTACCGGGTCCCGAAGCCGGTCGCCTGTTCCACTGGAGCTCGCCAGAACCTGGCCGCAACCTCCATCAGAATAAGGTCCGAGTGAGCACACCTAGACCCCAGGCACAACACCGCGCAAGACCTCCAGAATACTCAAAAATCAGCCTTAAGTCAACGACAGTGCTGCCCCATAAACGGTTCAACTGAAGCCTTTTTGAGGCAGAATCGGCTCCGAAGCCCCATCGAGCGAATCTGCTCAGGCTACGCACTATCGCCGCTCGTCCCAGCCGCGAACCTCCGGCTCCATTCTTGCGTAACTGCTTGCTCGGCGCTGTGCCCAGGCAAATTAGACTGGCTGAGCCTGTTTCACAATCGTTTGTGGAGGATTCAAGCCATGCTCGTCAAGGATGCGCAGCGCGAAAATCGCCGGGTCTTTGTCGGCACCTTTTGGGGTCAGTTGGTCTCTTCGGTCATCTGGCTGGCGGCTGCGGCCTTTGGCACGTGGAGTACACCACGCGCCTCGATACTGACGGCGGTCATCGCCGGATTCTTCATCTTCCCCGTCACCCTGCTACTGCTGCGTCTCAGCGGTGGACCTGCCTCCCTCAGCAAAGAAAATGCTTTGGGAAAGCTCGGCATGCAGATCGCGTTTACGCTGCCTATCACCATGCTCTTGCTGGTCCCTGTCGCCGACTTTCGCCTGAACCTTTTTTATCCGGCGCTCTTGATTCTGCTCGGCGCGCACTACCTGCCCTTCACGTTCCTCTACGGCATGAGGATGTTCATTCCGTTGTGCGCGATCCTCGTCTCAAGCGGAGTCCTGATCGCGCTTTACCTGCCCCAGTCGTTCCCCCTCGGCGCATGGGTCGGCGGCATGGTGCTGTTTGCTTTTGCATGGATCGGTCGCGGCGTGGCGCATCGGGAAATGCGCGCCAGCGCGTAGCGGCGAGGCCGGATTGTGGGGGCGATAGTACGAAATGCGGTATTCTGTTGAAGCGCGCCCGTAGCTCAGCTGGATAGAGCGAATGCCTCCGGAGCATTAGGTCGGGAGTTCGAATCTCTCCGGGCGCACCATTGCATGGAGCAGCCGCTCGCACAACATTCTCGCTGGTAGATCAATTCCGGATCCCCGCAAGGTCAACTCAGCAGGATCTTCCGCGCATCGCCCTCCGGGTCGTTGACCATCCTTATTTCGTTGTCCCAGACCAATGTTTTGTTGGTATCCGGATCGGTTGGCGCCCACACAATGCCCGACTGGCCGGGGTTTCCCGTCTTTGCAAAATTGGCCCACGCCGTCGCCATCTTCCCCGCCAGCGCCTGCGCTTCGGGAGTATTTCCTGTGCCCTGCTCGCAGCGCTTGGTGTTATCGAAACAGAACTGCAGTTCCGCCGTGTGCCACGCGCCGGCCACGCCATCCAGCAACGGCGATTGCCATGTGAAGTAGTATGCGTAGGCGGGCGCCGCTTTTTGCTCATGTTTGAGCCGCGCCATTTTGACAATATTGTTGCGCATGGTCAGGCTATTCAATCCAAAGGCGCCGCCGCACATGTAGGAAAGCGTCCGAACGCTCTTTTCCGGATGCGTCTTCTTCAGCGTGGCAATCAGCGCCGTCGCTTTGTCCTCACCGTAGGCCTTTACGAGATTGGCGTGCCACTGTTCCTCGCTCGGATTTTGGGCCATTTGGTTGCCCTCTTCGCTCACCGAGCCCAGCAGCATGGGAACATCTTTTGAAATCTCCGGCGCCGCATCAAAGAACGAGCGAACGTTAATCACCTTCTCATCGAGGCAAGGCGACCAGCCCACGCGTGCCGGTCCCGAGAAGAATCCGGCCCCCGGCCGGAACGGCGGATTGATCTTGGCCACGGCCGCGTTTCCGGCAGCCATCAACTTTGCCCAGTCCATCTTCTGGAGCGACGCGATGTCGTTCGGCGCCAGACCAAGATCCTTCATCATCTGCCGACCCACTTCTTTTTGCTGCTCTTTGGTCGGAATATTGCCACCACCGCCCGATTGCACCGACGCGCGATGGATGAGCCCTTTGGCCGACGGCATGCCCAGCAGCGTCGTCACCTTCGACCCGCCGCCCGACTGCCCGTAGATCATTACCCGATCGGGATCGCCGCCGAAGTTCGCAACGTTGTCGCGAACCCACTCAAGCGATGCCACCAGGTCCGTCATGCCCACGTTTACCGAGTCCTCGTAAGCAGAGCCGCCGATCTCTGACGCGTCGAAAAATCCCAGAATGTTGAGGCGGTGATTCACCGTCACTGACACCACGTCATGATGACGCGCCATCTGTGCGCCCTCCTGCGAGGGCAGCTCATACGACGATCCGAAGCTGTATCCGCCACCGTGGAAGTACACCAGCACGGCGCGCTTTCCCGTCAAACTCGGCGTCCATACGTTCAGCTTCAGCATGTCTTCGTTCTGGTAGCCGTCGTCCCAGTCCTGCAGGAATGTCTGCTCGATTGCGGTCCAGGGATGCAGATTTTGCGGGCAGTTTGCCCCGTAGATCAGTGCAGGGTACTCGTCCTTCCACGGCACCGGAGGCTTAGCCGGCAGCCAGCGGTTTTCGCCGCCCGTGTTTTGCCCGTAGGGAATGCCCTTGAAAGTGAAGACTCCACCATCCAGAAATCCGCGGACCGGACCGTATTGTGTCTTGGCGACGGCCGAACGCGGCGTCGAGCAGGTTCCCGGCTCCTGGTGGACTCCGGTTTTCGTGCTGTCGGATGCGTGTGCTCTTTCGGTCAGCGCAATTCCCATGCCGGCTGCCGCCGATAGCAGCAGCGCCTCGCGCCGATTCAGACGGATGCCATTCTTCGATTCCGGTGCCATGAAGCCTCCTTTTGCTGCCGTGCCTTGATTACGTTTTCTCGAAGCCCATACCGGCTTGTTTGGGCGCCGAACGAAGGATTCGATTGGACCAAATCCGGGCAGTTTAGAAAACGTATACCGGGAGCACAGTAGTAGAGCGCGCCTGCCGCTGTCAAGGCAGATCGAGCCCAAGCTCGTCGGAAAACTTTTCTGATCGGATGGATGGATTTGAAAGAATGCTCTGCGAGCGGCTGCTCCATGCAATGGGTCTTGGACTGTGACGGATCTTTTGCGAGCGACTGCTCCATGCAATGGCTTGCCGAGCCGAAGCCCGATTGGGCGAAGGCTGGTGGACGCGGTAGGAATCGAACCTACAACCTGTCGGTTAAGAGCCGAATGCTCTGCCAGTTGAGCTACGCGTCCTTAGGTTTGAAAGCCGGGTCCGAGACGGTCTACCGCAGCTTTGAACGAGGGGTAAAAATGCCTCTCGCACCTCAAAAAATATATCACAGAGTCAGTGCGCTCCCAAACGCGCTGCAGCCAGGTTCCCGCCATGGTGCGTAAATTACAGTCGCTCGCAGCGGCGGCGAAATTGGAGGATAATCGGGGCATGGCGACAATGCCCAATACGGAAGAACTCTGGACCGTGCGCGAGTACTTACGGACAAGCTGGAGCCCCGACCGCGAATTTGTTGAAGGGCACATCGAGGAGCGGAACTTGGGTGAGAAAGAGCACTCCATTCTTCAGCGGTTTTTGACGGTTTTGTTCGCAATTCATCGCGCTGAATGGGGAGTAGAGGTTTTCCCGGAGCTTCGCACGCAAACGCAGGCGCGGAGGTTTCGGGTTCCGGATGTTCTGGTGGTGCAGGCCGGCGAGAAATTCGAGCGCTATGTCACCCAGCCGCCGCTGATCGCTATTGAAATCCTCTCGCCCGAGGACACACTTCGCGCCATGCAGGAAAAAGCAGCGGAGTACCGGAGCTTCGGCGTCGAATACATTTGGATCATCGATCCCGAGCCGCGCATCGCTTATCGCTATTCCGGCACATCGCTTGAAGAAGTGCATGAAGGCGAGCTCACCGTTCCGGGAACGCCGATCCGCGTCGTGCTCAGCGAATTGTTTGCGGAGCTTGATCGGGCATAAATGAACGAGCCAATTGTGCGGAAGATTTCTTTTTGGCGATTGGGTCTTGGCCTTTTGCTGACGTTGCTCGCGCTCAAGAACCTCGACACGGCCGCTATCCAGCCCACTCTGTTGCCCAGTAATCAATCTCAATGGGTAGGCTACTTTGGCATCACAATTGCTTTCTTCTTGGGCGGTCTCGTGCTCATCTTCTTTGGAATTCGAAAGCTTTGGCGCAAACCGCCGGAACCTTAGCTCTTCCCCGCCACGCGAATGTGCAGCTCCTTCAATTGCTGTTCGCTCACTGGCGTGGGCGCTTCGGCCATCAAATCGATAGCCTTCGCGGTCTTCGGGAACGTAATGACCTCGCGAAGATTGCTCGCGCCAGTCAGCAACATCACAATCCGATCGAGTCCCAGCGCGATGCCGCCGTGCGGAGGCGTTCCGTATTCCAGCGCGTCGAGGAAAAACCCGAATCTTGCTTTTGCTTCTTCCTCACTGATGCCCAGCGAAGCAAAGATTTGCTGCTGCACATCCTTGCGATGAATCCGAATCGATCCCGATCCCAGCTCCAGCCCATTCATTGCCAAGTCGTAGCAATTGGCGCGAACGCTGGCCGGATCGCTGACCAGGTTCGCCATATCGGCCTCAAAGGGCGCAGTGAACGGATGATGTGCGGGCACCCATTTGCCCGATGCGAGCTCGTATTCGAACATCGGAAAGTCGGTGAGCCACATGGGATGGAAAGCCTCACCGCCGTCGACCAGATCGCTGCCGGCGCTGCGCGCGGCGGCCTTTTGGACGACTTGATCGGTGATTCGAAACGCTCCGTGCCGGTCAACGTATTTCTTCGCCAGCTCGGCGCGGAAGTTGCCCGCTGTGGCATACACGTTGGTCTCGCGCTCGCTCAGCCGCCCCGGAAATTTGGTATCACTGGCCTTGATGTGGTGCGCCGGATCGCCGGCCACAATAATCACGAAGTCCGCATCCCCAGCGCCCGCCAGCTCGCGAACCTTGACAGCGGCATCCGGAAAGCTCTTCGCCAGCCGCTTGAAGTCGTCAATGAACTTTGCGCCCTTCTTCTGGTCGAACAGCGGATGATTGTCCTCGCGCTCCTTACGACTCAACTCGCCCACGTTAGGAATGCGCAGCGCCACCACGGGCAGCGCGGGATCGATCGCCAGCGTCGCCAGCATGTTATCGCTAAACGCGGGTCGCACGTCGGTCAGCCCCGGCAAACGCAGGTCAGGCTTGTCAGTGCCGTACTGGCGCATGGATTCGTCATAGGAGATGCGCGGAAACGGAATCGGCAAATCGATGCCTGCCGCAGCAAATCCCGCCTTCATAAACTGCTCAACCACGCCGAAGACGGAGTCCTGCCGCGGGAAGCTCATCTCCAGGTCGACCTGAGTAAACTCGAGCTGCCGATCGGCGCGCAGGTCTTCGTCACGGAAGCAGCGAGCGATTTGGAAGTACCTGTCGAAGCCCGAGATCATGAGGATCTGCTTGAAGATCTGCGGTGACTGTGGCAGCGCATAGAACTCGCCCGGATGCACGCGGCTGGGAACCAGAAAATCGCGCGCGCCTTCCGGCGTCGACTTGGTCAGAATCGGTGTTTCGATCTCCAGAAATCCCTGCCTGCTCAGGCTCTCGCGAATCGCCAGCGTGATTTCGTGCCGCAGCTTGAAGTTATGCTGCATCTCAGGTCGGCGCAGATCGATGTAACGATACTTGAGCCGCACTTCTTCGTTCTGGATCGCTTCTTCCGATGGCGAAAACGGCGCGAGCTTCGTGTCGTTCAGCACGCGTAGCTCCGTCGCCTCAATTTCGATCTCGCCCGTATCCATCTTGGGATTAATCGCATCCTTGTCGCGCCGCCGAACCTTGCCCACCGCCGCAACAACGTATTCGGGCCGCACCTGTTCGCCCTTGGCGTGACCATCGGGAATCAGGTCGTGATCCAGCACCACCTGCGCGATTCCTGTGCGGTCGCGAAGGTCAAGGAAGATGAGGTTGCCGTGGTCGCGGCGACGGTTCACCCAGCCCATCAGCACCACTTGCTTACCCGCATCGGCGGCGCGCAATGTGCCGCACATGTCGGTTCGTTCGAGATTCCCTAAAAAGTCGAGCACTTGTTTTCCCTTTGCCTACTCCGAACCAACAAATCAGCTCGCGATTTGACATCTGTCATCCTGAGCGGAGGTCGGCCCGCAACGGCGGACGACTGGAGTCGAAGGATCTGCGGTTGCTATTTGTTAGACCGCCGACGAAGAGTTGTCCAAAATCATTTCCTCAATTTCGCAACCAGCTCTGCGCGCAGCACCTTCGATTGCACTCCGCTCGCGAAATCCTTCACCGTCAGGATATCGGACCGTACCTCGTCTTCGCCCAGGATGACGATGTAACGGGCGACCTTATCGGCGGCCTCAAACGATTTCTTCAACCGGAAGCTGCCGTCGCCAAGCTCGACGCGAAGCCCGGCGTGGCGCAGTTCGCGCGCCAAAACCAGAGCGGCTGCGTTCATTCGCACGAGAGCCGCTTCATCTTTCGGATCGGCAAGCGGCGCGATATACGCGTTAACTTTGCCCGCGGATGCTGCGGCGCCCGCGGGTTCCTGCGCCTGCAGCGTCAGCACCAGCCGGTCGAGGCCGATGGCAAATCCAATCCCTGGAGCCTTCGGCCCGCCGATGGCCTCACTCAGCCCGTCGTAACGCCCCCCGCCGAGCAAAGCATTCTGAGCACCAAGCCCACCGTGCGTAAATTCAAAGGTTGTTCGCGTGTAGTAGTCCAGGCCTCGCACAAGTCGCGGATTGAGCCTGTACGGCACGCCCGCCGCATCCAGCGCCGCCAGCACCGCGGCAAAATGCGTCTTTGAATCCTCGCCCAGCGAGTCGCCAATTTTCGGCAGCGTCTCAATAATCGGCTGGTCCTCAGATACCTTGCAATCCAGCACCCGCAGTGGATTCGTCACAGCCCGCCGCTGGCAGTCGCCGCACATCTTTGGCGCGACATCGACGAGTGCTGCGCGTAGCACATCGTTGTACTTCGCTCGATCGGCGGCCGACCCGACTGAATTCAGTTCCAGCGTCCAGCCTTCGATCTTCAGCTCTTGCAGCAGCGCAGCCAGCATCTCCAGCACTTCCGCGTCGCGCAGTGGCGACTCGCTGCCAGATGACGGCGGGCCGATCGCTTCTGCGCCAATTTGCCAGAACTGCCGGTAGCGGCCCTTTTGCGGGCGTTCTCTCCGAAACTGCGGCCCGATGTAATAGAGCTTCTGCAACTGGCCGCTCTCGCCCAACCCGTGCTCGATGTAGGCGCGAACGACGCCCGCCGTGTTTTCCGGGCGCAGCGTCAGCGACTGCGATTTCTCCGACTGTGCCCGCGCCCGATCTTCCCACGTGTACATCTCTTTCGAGACAATGTCGGTCTCCTCGCCCACGCTGCGCGCGAACAAGGCCGTGTCTTCAAAAACCGGCGTGCGAATCTCCCCGAAGTTGTAGCGTGCAAAGACCGCACGCGCGGTCGCTTCGATGCGATTCCACAATTCCGTCTCCGGCGGCAGCAGATCGCGCGTCCCGCGCACAGCTTTCAGCGTGGCCATAACTCATCCAGTTTAAATGGGAAATGTCGCCGTTCTGCCGCAATCGATGTGCGAGTCAACGCTCGTGCGTTACGGCAGACCGCTACGCCAGAATCCTATCTGCAATCCTGATCCACCAGGCCGGCGCGGTGTCGAGCGTGTGAATCACAAAGGTGTGGGCTGCGATGAGCACCGGCAGTGCCACCAGGTACACCCTATGAATGCGGCGGCTCACAACCAGATCGCGCAACACTCCCAAAAAGATCAGCACATCGACCGAATAATAGAAAAAGTTGTGCTGGGCAGTAAAAGGAATCCGGCCAAGGGCGGCGACCACCAGCCCGCACGTGGCGATATACATTAAACGGCGATGCATCTCCGGCTTTTTGCGCCACAGGACCGCGAGCGAAAAGAACATAGCGAAGGCGGCCATATCGAAGAGCGGAACCACCAGGAAGGCGTCTCCGCCGGGCTCGTGCAGCGTGTTTGTGTCGAAGCGCGCCATGACGATCGCGACGGTCACTCCCAGAAAGATCATGGCCGTACCCAGCCCCGCGCCGAACCAGCCGAAGAAACGATGCCACTTCACGTTGCGCGTGCGTACCAATGTCGATTGAAAAATAAAAAACACGACCCAGGCAGAGAACACCGCGCCGTGAAACCAGAGCAACAACGGCCGCGGAGGTGTGGCGTGGAACAGGTTGTGATTGACCGTCTGTCCGAAGCCGTAGGCCACGATCCCGGCCAGCAGCAGCGACATTGCGAAGTAGAAATACTTGTCTACCAGCCCGCCGCGCCCTGCCAAATGAAAGTCCGGACGCACTGCTGCCGTCTGCGGCACAGTTGCCATGATCGAAACCTCGCTTCGAGAGAAATGGGGATCCCCTTGCGCCGATGCGCATGCGGGAAGTAGCGCAAGCCTAGCACAGTGGAGTTTTCGGGCTCAACGGAAATGCTCGAAGCGCGAACCGAGAGGCTCTAACCGCCGATATCCTGGCCGGACTTCAATGAATAACTCAGTCATCGGCCCGTCGGCGCACGTCGACTGCTAAGTCCAATCAAAAGCGCCTCTAGGCGTCAGCGTTGCTCTAAGAAAGTACAAAGGTAATCCAAATCTACGCACCAAAGATATGAATACGACTATGGTTGTATTACCCTCGACTTTTCATTTATGCCCAAAGGTAATTATGAGACGATAAGTCGCCGCTCTCGAATTGGGCGTGGAATCTGCGCCAAAACTGATGCTTCCGCGGCCTCGAGATCGGCGGCTTCCCATCGCGGTCTGCTTGCTTTGGTCACCCCTCGCAAGCCGGCGAGAGCGTTCCGCGCGGAATCAGGCGCCCCAGTTGGGAGAGAGACATGAACGGAGCCGTACATGCAAAGCGACACCGCACCCATTGATCGCAACTTCTTTGGCCATGCAGCCCTTGGTAACCACAGAACGTCGAGCCATTCCCCAGGCAAATTGCTAACTGTTCGATCCCGGCCGAGGCGCGCCGTGGTCCTCGGCGCCTCGCTTCTGCTTTCACTAACGGCGCACGCGCAGTTTGGCACACAACCTGTTGGGGCGACCACCGGCAATCAAAGCGTCAACGTGACCGCCACAATCGGGGGCACGGTCACTAGCGTCGACATCCTCACCCTAGGCTCGCCGTCTGGAGATTATGCGGCTGGCACAGGCACGGCTAACTGCGCATCGGCCACCCTGGCTCAGGGAGCAACCTGTACAGCATCGGTGACCTTCACGCCCACGGCGCCGGGCTCGCGCGTGGGAGCCGTCGTGCTTGTCGGAACACCTTCCGTCGGCCCCAGTCCTGCTGTCCTCGGGACTGCCTATCTTTCCGGAACAGGCGCCGGAGGGCTGGGCGTGCTGGTAAGCGGCAATCTCTTGCCTGTGGCTGGCCAGAGCGGTCTCTATACTTCGGTCGACGATGGCCAGCCGGCCACTCAAGCCGAGCTCTATCTGCCCAGCAGCATCGCGCTGGACGGAGCCGGAAACCTCTACATCGCAGACAGCCTTCACAATCGCATCCGCATGGTGTGCGCCAGTGCCACAAGCGCGACCATTCAGGGGACCAGCTGCGCCGGCGCGGGAATCATCTCGACCATTGCGGGCAATGGCAATCCCTCCTACACAGGCGACGGCGGACCGGCCTCCAGCGCTACCCTCAGCGGTCCTGGAGGGATTGCTCTGGACGGTGCAGGAAATCTCTACATTGCCGACACCGGGAACAACGTCATTCGTAAGATCACTGCAGCTACTGGCATCATGACCACCGTCGCCGGCAGCAACCCGGCCACCGTTTGCGGCTCAGCCAGCGATGCAGTGGGCGACGGCTGCCCGGCCACGCAGGCTACACTCGACCAGCCGCAAGGCGTCACCCTCGACACCGCCGCGAACCTCTACATCGCCGACACCAGCAACCATCGTATTCGCGAAGTGAACACGGCCACGGGCGCCATTTCAACCATTGCGGGCAACGGCTTCACCAACGCCAATGGCACGGGCGGCTTCAACGGCGACGGAGTCACGGCCGTCAGCGCGAAACTCAACTTTCCCTACGCCGTGGCCTTCGATGCCTCCGGCAATATGTACATCCCAGACTCCGCCAATGAACGCGTTCGCGAAGTGATGGCGGTCGGTGGCGTCATCACTCCTGCCAGCTTGATCTCCACGTTCGCCGGCACTGGCAATGCGGGCGCCACGCTGTGCACGGCAACACCTGTCGCCGCCAACCAGGCGGACGTTTGGTCGCCCTCGGGTGTCGCGGTCGATGCCGCGGGCAATGTGTATATCGCCGAGACGCAAAACGCGGCCGTTCGCAAAGTCAGCGCAGCCACAGGTCTTATTTCCACAATCGTCCAAAGTGGTTGCGGCACCTACTATGCCGGCGGCCAATTTCAAGGTGTGCAGCTCTACGGGCCGGTCGGTCTCTACCTGGACGGCGTCGGCGATCTCTACATCGCCGACACGCTCGACATGGTCGTGCGCGAGTTGCAGGGCAATTTCACAGCCGTCAACTATACGGCGCCGGTTCGCCAGGGCAGCACTTCTCCCACCGTCGACCAGACGGTTGAAAACGATGGCAACGCAGCGCTCGATCTCACTGCAATCACACCAGCGGTCAACGCCGCCATCGATTCCACAGTTGCAAACTCCTGCACCGATCCTTCATCGCTCGCCGTCAATGCGGATTGCACCATCGGCGCTGTCTTTGCACCGGCTGCAACCCCCACATTAACCAACAATCAAATTGAAACGCCGAATATCGAAGTCTATGAGGACGCCCAACCCTCTGTGGTTGCGGCCAACTCGCCTCTCGACATTGAACTGGTCGGGACCGCCGAGCCTGTCAACTCCACCACGACCACGCTGACTTCCAATCCCAATCCTTCAGGCTTCGGTCAGAACGTCACATTTACGGTGACCGTTGTCACGGGAGCAGGAACGGGCAACCTCACAGGAACCGTGAGCATCGCCGACACTTTTGGCGGCAACACCACGACATTGGCCTCGGGCCTCGCCGTCAATGGATCGGGCGTAGCCACCTTCTCTACCACAACACTTGCTGTCGGTCTCCACTCCATCGTCGCCACCTACAGCGGCGACACGATGCACTTCACCAGCACCTCGGCACCGGCGCTCATTCAAACCGTTTTTGAGGGCACGGCCACCGGCTTAACCTCGACCGCGAATCCCTCCGCGGTGGGTCAGAATGTTACATTCACGGCCACGGTAACAATCTCCGGCGGCGGAGGCGTCACACCTGACGGCACCGTGAGCTTTATGGATGGAACCACGTTGCTCAGCACGCAGACCATCAATGTCGGCGGCGTGGCGTTGTTCGCAACTTCGACGCTGACGGCCGGCGTCCATCAGATCACTGCTATCTACAACGGCGACGCTGCCAAACAAATTCAGGGCAGCACTTCGGCTGCCGTCAGTCAGGATGTCCAGGCGCCGACCACCGCGACACTGACCTCAAGCTTGAATCCATCGTTCTACGGCAACTCGGTCACATTCACCGCTACCATTCCTCCCAGCGGCACCACGGCTCCCACTGGAACGGTGAGTTTTCTCGATGGCGCAACTGTAATCGGCACAGGAACACTCGCCGGCAATCCGGGCGTTGCGACATTCACTACCGCTGCCCTCAATATGGGTACACACACTATAACCGCGTCGTATCCCGGCGACTCGTTTAACGGGCCGAGCGTTTCGTTGCCATTGGACCAGGTCGTCAAGCTGGCTCAAACCGCAACCACCGTCACTGCAGCTCCGGTCCCTGGCATTGCCGGCGGGCCGGAGACAATCACGGCAACCGTTACCGTTACCGCGGGCTCGGGAACACCCACCGGCACAGTCACATTCACGTCGGGGACGGTACAACTTGGCAGCGCGCCGGTGGGTGCCGGCGGAACCGCAACCATCACTCCAGCCTTGGCGCAGGGAAGCTATCAGATCGTGGCCACGTACAACGGCGACGCCAATAATCAGGGCAGCGCGTCAGCGCCATTTCCCCTCACGGTGGCGCAGGCCACCACGCAAACGGCACTCGTCGTCGCTCCTAACCCGGCGCTGGTGTTGGCGCCCATCACGCTTACTGCAACCGTAACCGGCAATGGCGGAACTCCAACCGGCAGCGTGAACTTTCTCGCCAATGGCAACGTAATCGGCGCCGGAACCGTGAATGCCTCCGGAGTCGCGACGTTCACGACTTCAACATTGGCCGCGGGCACCTACTCCGTCACCGCCTCTTATACCGGAGACGCGAACGATGCCGGTAGCACTTCCTCGCCCGTATCGCTCGTAGTCTCTCTGGCCACCACGGCCACGGCCATCACGGTCGCTCCCAATCCAGCCCTTGTGGGAGCGGCAATCACAATCACCGCGAAGGTCACGGGCAACGGCGGAACTCCCACCGGCACGGTGAACTTCATGGCCAACGGCACCACTCTCGCTTCCGCTGTTTTGAACGCAGGCGTCGCCAGTTTCACCACTTCCACCTTGGCTCCTGGAACTTACTCGATCACAGCGAGCTATCTGGGCGACGCGGCTGACGCGCCAAGCACTTCTACGGCAATCAGCGAAACAGTTGGCCTCATTCCAACCATCACCAGCCTCGGCTCTTCCACCACCTCCGGTCCCACCCCGCAGGTCGTTCTCGTGGCCACGGTTTTGAATAACGGCACCGGAGTCGCGCCCACCGGTACCGTCACCTTCATGAGCGGCGCCACTTCGCTTGGTTCGGCCAACTTGGACGCAAGCGGTGTCGCAACGCTCACGCCGAACCTCACCGCTGGCGTGAATTACAACATCGTCGCCACGTATAGCGGAGATGCGGACCACAGTCCGTCCTCATCGCCGGCCATACCTGTTTCCGGCACCCCCACTCTGTTCACGCTCACAGTAAGTCCCGCCAGCGTCACCCTGGTGACCTCGCAGAACGCCACCGTCGCGGTTAATCTGACCTCCAACGGCGCCTTTACCGACACCATCGGCCTGGGCTGCGCGTCGCTTCCGGCGGGAGTCTTCTGCCACTTCTCAAATCCCAGCGTGAAACTGAATCCGGGCGCCACTGCCAGCGTTCAGCTCACCATCGACACGAACAATCCACTGGGCGGAGGTAGCTCGGCGATGAACCGTCCAGCAGGCTTTTCCCGGATTTCTGTGGCCAGCCTCTTCCTGCCCTTTAGCGCCTTCTTCGGATTTGTTTTCTGGCGCCTGCGCCGCAAATATGCGGGACTTCTCACCATCGCCATGGTCCTCGTGCTTTCAGCGGGCGCGCTGCTTGCCACCGGATGCAGCAGCTATTCCACCAACACAGCCGCGCCGGGTAACTACACGATTCAGGTGACCGGAACGGGCGCAACCAGCGACATCCAGCAGTATCAAAATGTCTCGCTCACCATCACGAAATAGATCCGAGGCAGATTTCGCCAGCGGACACGGGAGAACGATGAAGCTCTTGCATGATTTGAATCTCTGGCGCACCGGAAAGCCGATTTCACGGCTCTCCGCGCTGCTTGTGCTGGCGGCACTCTCTATCGTGCCGCGTATCGCGCAGGCACAAGTCCAGCCTGCCGGCGACCAGGGCGGCCTCATTCTATCGGCCGGCGCTATGGGCTCCGGATATTACCTTCAGTACGGCCAGCGAAAGATTGTCGGTATCACTGCATTTATCGACGCCGATACCAAACGCCGCTTCGGCATTGAGGCCGAGGGGCGCTGGCTCGAGTACCATCAGACAGCGAATGTCCACGCCGAAACCTATTCCATCGGCGGCCGGTACCACTTCGATGTTGGCCGATTCGCGCCCTATGGCAAGGGCCTCGTTGGATTCGGCGACTTCAACTTTCCTTACAACTACGCGTATGGACGCTATCTGGTGGTCACGGCTGGCGGCGGATTGGATTTCCATTGGACGCGCAGAATTACTGTTCGCGCGGTCGACGTCGAGTACCAGGACTGGCCCAACTTCACCTTCGGCAACATGAATTCATTCGGCGTCAACGGCGGCCTTCGCGTGCGCATTTTCTAGCCGTAGACGCCCTGCCACCCCAGAGTCTCCGTACCGCAATGGGATCGATTCCGCGCATAGGCCTCCAAAATGTGACTCGGATCACGGCCTCGCGCACTGCTCTGCCGATAACCTCTAAACAACGACGCCAACCAAAGCGCGTCCGTGATCGAGGAGCAACGTTCCCATGGCCTATGTCGTGACCGATGCCTGCACCAAGGATTTTGTTTGCGTGGCCGAGTGTGCCACCGCTGCGATTGCGCCCGCCCAGGATCACTCTGCGGCCGCTTCCGTCACCCAGGTCTATATCAATCCCGATGAGTGCATCGATTGCGGCAACTGCGCCTCCATCTGCGCGCAGAACGCTATCTTCTCGCTGGACGAGCTACCACCCGACAAGGCGCACTTCGCCGAAAAGAACCGGGCCTACTTCAACTAGACGAGATTTCGTTCGCCGTTCGTTGGCAATCTTCTAGAGCATCTTCGCTGCTCGTTTAGTGTGCTCCGGACCGGCTCCGCTTTGTCCGGCACTACTTCGACGTCGCCGTGGGAGTCTGCGCGCCATCGACTGCACCAGCCGATGCGGCCTGACCCTGTGCTAGCGGCGGCGGTTGCGGCACCACCGGCGGAGCGGACGGCAATGACCTCAGCGACGCTTCTGTCACTGCCATCAGAGTCACAGGAAGGGTTAGCGTCTCTACGTTCGCCGGATCGTCGCGCAGCTTGAGATAAAGCACCCCCTTCGCCGGATGGGGAACCACCAGCTCCGTCCCCGTAAACTCCGGCGGAACATTCACTGCGCTGTCGAAAGTCGCCGACGCGGAAATTGACGTTGCCAGAAACAGATCGGTTCCGCTCAGGATGCACGGCTTGGCAAGTGAGCGCGGGCAACGCAGCTCTTTGAATCCGGGGATGCGCACCAGCGTGCCAAGCGGTACCCAATCGCCGGTAGCCCCGCCGGCAGAGATGGCGCGGACTCGCACCGGACCAAACGCCGAGGAGCCGAATCGCGCCAGCGGTTCTAGGCTCGCCTCCGCCGTGTGCGCATCTTCGAGCATCAGGCTGCCATCGCTCAATGTAAGCACGGTGTGAAAGCTTGAGTCGGCTGCAGCCACTTCGATCTTTTCGTCGCGTGGAAAGTCAGCCGGCACATCGGATTTGAGGAAGAAAACCAGGCGGCCATCTACGGGCAGGTCGGATGGGCTGCTCATTTCCACGGGCAGCGCCGCGGCCGCATCCTGCTGAATGCCTTCATTGAGCAATGTCACGCGCGGGCGCGGCTGGTCGACCGTCACAGGGGCCTTCATCGTGCGGCCGTCCTTCAGTTCCACCAGTGCCACATACGGCTTTCCCGCTCCCAGGCTGTCCGTCGACCCCTCGCTATTCATCTCCAGCTGATCCAGGTTCTCCACGCGGTCCAGCTTCGAGGGCATAAACGTGACGTCGCCAACCTCAGCTCTTGCAACCTCATCGAGTCGTGTCCCTTTCAGCTGCGCAATTTTGTCTCCGGAATTCAGCGTCAAACCGTACAACGACGCTGCTGCAGCGTAGGCCACCATCTTCAGGCGATCGGGTTTGGCCAGTCCGAACTCATCGATTTCCAGGTTCACTGGCCCCGGCTCTGCGTCTTTGAGCGGGATCGCAATCTCCAGTCCGTTGGTTTTCGCCGGTTTCCACGTTAGAGCGACTGGCGAATCCTGATCGATTTGCGCCGTCACTTTTTCCACGCAATCCGCGGTCTGCCCGTCCAGCTCCAGGGTATCGTCGCGGCCCACCACCAGGGCTGAGCGGTCGACTGCATCCACGCTCCACTCACCGAGCTGCGCGGTCACCAACTGGTATTGCGGCCCAACCCAGTCGTCGAACCCCCATTTGCCGCGAACCACCGCCGTCAGATCGCCGCTGGGCAGCGCGGAAATCTTTTCGATTGGAATGAGTCCGCCCTTGTCCGCATCCACCTCCAGCGAAAGGTCAACCGCCTTCCCCTTCCCATCCGCGGGCTCAACGTGCAAAACCATGTCATGGGCCAGATCGGTGGCGAAAATCAATGGCGCTCCCACGGCAGGCAACACCAGTCCTGGCTTCAGGGCGCAGAAATGATCGTCGGGATTCACAGGATGCAGCGGTTCCGGCTTCGCGGTTCCGACGGGAGGCAGCGCGATCACGACAACCGACATCGGATTCCGAAACGACGGCGGCATGTTCAACCGCAGATTCAGGCTGTCGGCGGTTGGCAAGGCCAGCGCAGGAATGTATTGAAAGTGCGCCGTGTGAAGCGAGGCAAGAATTCTGGCTGTATCCACGACAGCTCCGACGTATGGGCTGTAAACTCCGCCCCCGGCCATAGAAGTTGAACTGATTGCGTTCATCAGATTCAGCGTGTCCCCGTTCACCAGTTGGTTCACCAGCGATTGGGCGTTGGCGTCGTCCAGTACCAATCCCTCTGAGTTCTGCGACAGGCATGAGGCCTGCTCTTCGGCCGGTTTATCAAAGCAACTCTCGTTAATCTTGATTCCCAGGCTGCGCGCCGCCATCTCAGTGCGCGTCTTCAGCTCCTGAGGATTGAACTGGCTGCTCACCTTCACATCGTCCAGATAGGCCTCCAGCCGCATGCGCTCCCAGCTCGCCGCATGCAGATCCTGGGCAGCTCGCACAAATGTGCCGGGCCGGCCGCGGACCGCACTGCGCAATGTGTTAAAGTCGCCACCTGTTTCCGGCGCGAGAAATAGCAGGGCCTGCTGCGCGCCAGGTGGAACGATGACGAAAACCCCCTCGTCGCGTGCTTCTCGTGTCCAGGTTTCCACGCGCGTAAACCAGTCTGGAGGCGGGGGATTTGTGGATCCACGCAGGAAAGCCACTACCAGCACGAAATGAGTGGCCTGGCTCTCCGGCAGGTCTGGATGAATCCACAACCGGTCCCCGGCCATGAGGTTGGGCACCTCGGAGATGGGAAGCGTCACATCTCCGCGCTTCACGTGAATATCGACTTTGGGTCCGGCGAGATCGAACGGTTGGCCTTCGGCGCGAAGTAGAGGGCCTGCGAAACATAAACATGCTGCAAAACAAAGTCCCAAGAATAACTGCAAACTGTACCGCATGTACTCTATTTTACGAATCTCGGCGTCGGATGGTAGCAAAGCGCGTCCGATCGCCCTTCTGGCGAAGTGTACTCACAGTCTCGGGAGCCCACGCTACGCGGCGGCAACCCGCTGTTTCCGGCTGCAACCGGGCTCATCAGTATTACGAATCTCAGCCTGCCGACGATGAAATCCGCCGGCTAGGCGGAGCTCATGATGCTCGCAAGTCCGCGCCGATGGTCGATAAGTCTGGTTCTGGATTCCTCTCTGAAAATCGATGCAAATAAATGTTGTCAGGTTTGAGGGGTGTGCCTATGATGGAACATTAACCGTAGCTTCAGGTTTTTCCCGTGAGTCTGTTCGCCCCTCGGCTGGGATCGTGTAGGGGCGGCATCCTCAGCCGTAGTCGCACGATATCGCTTTCTTAATGCTCTGAATAGAGGAACCGAAGCCCTTCTTCCTCGTTCCGTCGAGCGCTTTGGGACTCTTAAATTGAAGGCTGCTGTTCGATGGGTGTGGCGCAGTTCCGAGCCGTCTAGCTAAACCGGCCGGTGAATGTGCTGTCTCCGCAACCGCGATCGGCTGTATAGGGAGAACGAAGATGAAACTGACGAACGCTACCCAGAGTTCTGTGGAAAACGGCAATCTAACGATCCCTGCCGCTGAAGAGATTATTGAAGACGCATTAAATGAGCTGGCCTATTCGCAGGATCCCGGGTTGGTGCGGGCGCTGCGTTTTCTGGCCCCTCCCGGTTATCAGGCCATCGTGGAGCTATGCAGCGAAAACGGTCGAAGTAAGCGACGCAACGCCCTCGCAGACACCTGGTCCCCTGACGACGATGAAGTACGCGTCTACTTTGAGCGCATCGACGGAGAAGAACCAGCCCCACGGCTGACCCGCGTACCACGTGCCAGCCGTGCCGCCGACGAAGAGGATGAACACTTCGATGACGTATCGCCCGCCGATCTCGATGCCCGCGTCAAGGAGCTCTGCGCGGCGCTTGCCGAGGCCGAGCGAGGTGGCCACGCCTTCATCGCCCTCAAGTGGTTCCGCGATTCTTTTCTTCCCCGAAAAGCTTTCCGCTGGAACCAGCATCCTGAAACGCGCCAGACCGTGCTCGCCGAAGCCATTCAGCGCGGCGTTGTGATCACGAGCAAAATCGCCAATCCCAAGACTCCGGCGTATCCCACGACTACCATTCGTCTCAACCGCGCCGAGGCTGGTATTCCCGAGGAGGCGCAGCGCTTCCATCCGATTGAGGTCGAGGGCGAGCCCGTCGCGGCTGCCATCGATGAGGATCGGGGGAGCCAGTGAGCTTCTTATTTCTTGAAGCCACGGCATTCGCCAAATTGTTCGTGCGCGAACCCGGCACCGATGCACTGATCCGTCTGCTTGAGAACGTGGAAGACAATCGCAAGCTCATCTCTGCCGCAACACCCCTCGAATTGCATGCGGCCATCAGGCGGCGCGAGCGCTCCGGCCAAGTCGATCCCCAGGCAGCCGCCACGGCGCTTGAAATGCTCCGTGTTGAAGCCGGCCGCATGGTGCAGCAGCCTCTCAACCCGGGCGTGTTGGAATCGGCGCGCCAACTAATCGACCGCACTTCTCTGCGCTGGCCCGAAGCTCTGCAGCTGGGCTCCGCGCTTACCGCCCGCGATATGTTTCCCGGCACCGGGATCACCTTTGTTTCCTCTTCATCGGCGTTGCTCGATGCGGCTAAGGCGGAAGGACTTGAACCGCTTGACCCTTTGAGTCTTTCCTTTACCGCTGCCGAAACCGCGCAGGAATCTGTCGCCACCAACCAAGCCGTGTAAACCCTGGCTAAAACCTGTTCAGGCCGAATGAGTCTAAACTCCTGCAAGGCAACCCGTGCTCATGCCACTTCCCCGGCTTCGCATTTGGATTCCGCTTCTTGTCTTCATCGCGTTCGTTGAGGCTTCTTCGCCGGCATGCGCTCAGTCTGTCTCTGCCCGAAATCCCGGCCTGCCTTCGCCAGTCGGCCGATGGAAGACCGTCGATGACGCCTCCGGCAAAGTAAAGTCCATCGTCCAAATTCGCGAGCAAAACGGAAAGCTTTTTGGAACCATCGAGCAGCTCTTCGACCCTCCCGTTCCCCATCCCACCTGCTATCTCTGCAGCGGCGACTTGAAAGATCGGCCTCTCGTGGGCCTGCAGGTGCTATGGGACTTTGCGCCGGATGGCAACCAATGGTCCGGAGGACTGGTCCTCGATCCGGAAACCGGCAAAATCTATCGCGCGTCCTTCTCGCTTGAAGACGGCGGCACAAAACTCCGACTGCGCGGCTACATCGGGATTCAACTGCTGGGCCGGACCGAGCATTGGATCCGCGTCGAATAGACCGCCGTCTGCCCATCGCTTAGTCTTTCTCGTCGCCGATCCCGACGTTCTTTCGCCGTCGGATCTTTGAGCCTTCACGACGGACGTTCCAGCACTTACAGGCTGAAAGCTGACAGCTAGCAACGCAAAGCTGAGAGCTGAAAGCTAGTAGCTAGTAGCTGGTAGCTCGAACCTACTATCATCTCCGCATACCGCCTTCACTTCAGGTGACCTGAATGACCTACCCCGCGCCCGATGGGCGTGAATCCAAATCGCAGTTGCGCAAATCCATGGGCTTCTGGGATGTGCTTCTGTTCAACATTGCTGCGGTCCTCGGTCCCCGCTGGATCGCCGCCGCCGGCCATAACGGCACCTCCTCCATCAGCCTCTGGGTGCTGGCCGCGGTTTTCTTCTTTGTGCCAGGAGCGCTGGTCATCAACGAACTCTCGTCCCGCTTCCCTGAAGAGGGCGGCATCTACGCATGGGCGCGCGATGCCTTCGGCCCGTTTCATGGCTTCATTGCTGGTTGGAGCTACTGGGTCTATACGATCTTCTATTTTCCCGGTCTCCTGCTGGCCAGCGCTGCCATGTGCGCCTACATTTCACCAAGTCATGGCGACACCATCGCGCAGAACCGTCCGTTCTTGCTCTGGATCTCCATCGCCATGCTCATTGTCGCGGTCCTGCTCAATATCATTGGACTCAACATCGGCAAATGGCTGCAGAATGCAGGCGGCGTGGGGACGTACGCTCCGTTGATGATTCTGGTCGTCATTGCTTTTGTCATATACACGCATCACGGCTCCGTCACGCACTTCACGCTGGCCAACATGATGCCCACCTGGAATCTGGACACCGTGAACTTCTGGTCGCAGATCGCATTTGCGTTTACCGGCCTCGAGCTCGTCTCCTGCATGGCCGAGGAAGTCCACGATCCGCGCCGCACCCTGCCTCGCGCGGTCTTCGGCGCCGGCGCGCTCATCGCTCTCATGTATATCGCCGGAACATTTGCTGTTCTATCCCTTGCGCCCGCCGCCGACATCGACCCCAAGAGTGGCGTGTTTCATGCCATTGCCGTGGGCTCCGCCACTCTCAAAATTGGATTCATCGGCGTCATCGCCGCCATTCTGGTTACGGCCGGCAACGCAGGCGGCGTTGGAACCACCGTCGCCGGAGTTGCGCGAGTGCCCTTCCAGGTTGGAATTGATCGCTATCTGCCCGCTGCATTCGGCAAAATCCACCCACGCTGGAAGACACCTTACATTTCCATCCTTGTGCAGGCGGTGCTTTCCGTTGCCATCCTATTGCTGAGCCAGATCGAGAATCCCGGCGTGATGGCCGCCTACCAGGTGCTCGTCGACGCCGGCATTATCCTCTACTTCATTCCTTTCCTCTACATGTTTGCCGCTGTCATCAAGCTGGCAGGCCGCGCCGACCGGCGCGAGAATCCGCATGTAGTTCTCGTTCCCGGCGGCAAGTTCGGGGTGTGGGTTTGTGGGATCGTCGGGTTTTTCGTCGTGATGGTCGGAATCATCCTGTCGTTCTTTCCGCCCGGTGGCACCGACGTCAAAGTGTTCCTAACCGATGTGATTGCCGGAACCGCTGGCTCAATCCTCATCGGCTTATTGCTGTATTGGCGCGGCGCAAGAGCGAAGCAGCCCCAGAGCGGCGACTAGAGCGGCGCTAGCACAGCACCGGAACCGGCCCAATCCGCAGTTGAACCCCTCGATCAGCGCCCTGCCTTTAAATCGGTATAGAACGGGTCGGATTCCACGCGATTGCGTCCATTGCGTTTTGCCAGGTAGAGGGCCTTGTCCGCGCGACGAATCAGATCGTCGATCGTGGTCCGATCGACTGCGGGCCACGTCACCGTCGCGCCAAAGCTGCATGTAACCCTGATCGCGGTTCCCTGGCAGTCGAAGGACTTATCCGCGAGCGTATCTACAAGGGCCTGAGTTCGTGCCGGATTCTTGACTGCATCGTAGCCCGGCAGAACCAGCAGAAATTCTTCGCCTCCGTACCTGCCGACGGCGTCATATCCACGCATCAATTCCACCAGGCGATGGGCTGACTCGCGCAGCACAAAATCGCCGCAAAGATGGCCGTATGTATCGTTGATCGCCTTGAAGTGATCGAGGTCGCCGACAATCACGCTGAGCACGGTGCGCTCGCGCGTTGCTCGTTCTAACTCCCGAGCCAGTTGATCCAGAATCGCTCCCCGGCTCCACAAGCCGGTCAGGGAATCGTGTGCCGCCTGGAACTGCAACGCTTCACGCGCTCTCATCAGCCCCTGTTTCTCAATCTCCAGTTGCGCGGTTCTCTCTACCACCTGGCGTTCCAGCGTATCGCGCCGCCGCTTCAAGCTGCGCGTCCGCATCTCCATAACCCACCACCCGAGAATGACCGCTGCGAAAACAAAGCTCAGGGTTGCCAGGCGGGTACGGTACCAGGGTGGAACCACCACCAGGTTCATCGGCTGCGCGGCGCCGCTCCATTCGTAGCCGTCCGCGCTCGCTTCCACTTCAAAGCGATACCGGCCGGGCGGCAAATTCGTGTAATCCACGGTTCGGCTCGTCGATGCGGCGCTCCACTTGTCGTCGAAACCGTCCAGCAGATAGCGGAAGCGAATGTCTCCGGGATCGAGGAAGCTTGGCGCAGTAAACCGGATTTCCAGCCGGCTCGCTCCGGGCCCTACGCGAACGCTTTGCGCTGCAACCATCGTCTTGCCGTTGATCGCTACTTCGACAATTTGCACGCGAAGCGGCTCGTTTTTGCCGATCGCACGCGCAGGATCGACGACCGACAATCCGCGCATCGTCGAGAACCAAAGTCGTCCGTCCGGTCCCTTCGTCGCGGTTCCCGTTCCGCCCTGCATGGTTTCGGGCGAGCGCAGGCCATCTGCGGTGCCGTATACGAGACCATGAATCGCGCTGATGCGCCCATTCGCAATGTCGTTCAGCTCGCTTTTTGAAACACGGAAGACGCCGTGATCCGACCCCATCCACAAGTTTCCGAAGTTGTCCTCAAGAATGTTCCCGACCGTGGAGTCGAACAGTCCCTGGTCGGGCGTATACGACGTGACCTTTCCACCCTGCACTCGGTTCAACCCGCCCGACGACGATCCGACCCACAACACTCCGTCGTTGTCGATGTGGAGCGCCAGAATGTGATCACTCAGGAGCCCATTCGTCTTGTTGAATTTGGCGGTTGTGATCCCATTCCTGACTCCGATCACGCCCTCGCCGTCCGTGCCCAGCCAAAGCGTCCCGTCGGCAGCCTCCGCCATCGCCGGAATCTCGCCCGTCGCCCGGATCGGTTCGAACTTGCCATCCGCTCCGCGAATGTTGAACCGCGCCACGCCGTTGCCATACGTGCCGATGATCAGACTGCCGTCGTGGTCCTCGAGCAGGGAATTGATGGCGCTCTTGCTCGATCGTTCGTATTTGAATGTCTTGAATTGGCCGTTGATGAAACGCGTCAGCACCCCGTGGCGCTGGCCGAACCAGATCGCCCCATCGCGTGTCTCCAGCATGGAATGGACCGTCTCATTCGACCGCCGCTCACCGTTTGTGTAATGGCGGATTGTTCCGTCAGGCAAAATCCGGTCCACGCCGCCCGTGCTCGTCGCCATCCAGATGCTTCCGTCCTTCGACTGAAGTCCGCACCACCCGGTGTTCGACGAAAGCCCTTCTGCCTTTCCGTAAGTCGCCAACGTTCCGTCGCGCAGTTCTACCAGCCCGCCGTCGAACATTCCGACCCAAAGGTTGTGCTGGCTGTCTTCGAAAAACAACTCGACCGTGTCACCTGGCAATCCGTTCTGCGCGCCATAAAGACTCAGCCTGCCATTGTGAAGGCGCGCGAGCCCGCTGCTTTCGAAGCCGATCCACAAATTCCCCTGATGGTCAAAAAGCAACGCGCTGATGTCGTTGCTGACCCCCTTTTGCGATTCGTTCTCAATGCGCCCCTGCGCCAGACGGGCCAGCTGCCCGTGCGCGGCGGCCATCCACAATGCGCCGTCGGGAGCGATCGCCAGCGCCGAAAGAGCGGCGTCAGTAAAGCCGCCGGCAGCGGTATATGCGCTAAAGCTCTTGCCGTCGAAACGCGCCAGCCCAGCATCCGTCGCAATCCACAAAACTCCCGCGGAATCGGCCTTCAAATCGGTCACCGTGTTTCCAGGTAAGCCATCGCGTCCTCCAAACGCCTCGATCTTGCCGCCTTTCAGCCGGTCAAGTCCGTGCGCCGTGCCCACCCAAAGGCTTCCATCGCCGGCTTCAAAGAGTGCGCGAATGTCATTACTCGAAAGGCCATCGTGAACCGTGTAGGTGGTCCACACGCCATCTTTCATGTGCACCAGTCCGCTGTCGGTGCCGATCCACAGACTGCCATCGCGCGCGCCCAAAAGGCGCGGAATGTAATCCGTCGGCAGCGCTACGGTGTTGTGCCGGTTGTACACGGTAAAGCGCACGCCGTCGAAACGCGCCAGCCCCGATTCGGTTCCCACCCACAGGTAGCCATCGCCGGTCTGCGCAACGGAGTAGATGGAAGTCTGCGGAAGCCCCGCATCCGTGGTCCACACGGACTGAATGTATTGGGAGATGTCTTTCTTGGGATCGAGCGCGCCTGCGCGCGCGGCCACGGCAATCACTGCCCATGCCGCAGTCATCTTGACCACGCACCAAAACCTGCCGTGCACCTTCATAGTCCTGAGAGAGTGTATCGGCAGGAATGGCTAAGCGGCTATAGAACGAATGGGGTAGCCAGAATATGGGACATTATGAACAGGCTCATTCGCTTCGACTTATTGATCCGACTTTTGGTCTATCCAATTGGCCCAATTTGCCCAAGAAGTTGGAACTCGCGGCCGAGGGGCCAGCGCGTCGCTCCGAACCTCACGACTCCTGCCGGAACTTGTTGGCGCGCTCGAACTCATCGCGCAGCTCCGGTGTCCGCAGATTCTCGCGAATGTGGGCCAGCCGTTGCTCCAGCTTGAGGAGCGCGTTCTCCACTTCTTCCGTATTGGTATGCGCAATGTCGCGCCACATGGAATAAGGACTCGCACCAAGGCGCGTCATCTCGCGCAGCGCGCGTCCACCCACATCTTTCAGCTCCGGCGCATCGCCCACTTCCTCTTCCAGCAATGCGCTCAGAGCCGTCGCCGTAAACTGCGGCAGGTGGCTTACCCACGCCACCAGCTCGTCGTGCCGCGCCGCGCCAAGATCGAGCGTCTTGGCTCCCATAGCAGCCACCAGCTCCCGCCAGTTCTTCACCAGTTCAGCCGCCTGCGCCGAGCGTTCGGCCACCGCATCGTCCGTGAACAGCCATACCGCGCCGCGAAACAAATTTGCGTCGCCCAGCGCCGCACCGCCCCGCTCTTTTCCGGCCATCGGATGCCCGGGAAGAAATGCCGCGCGCTCCGGTGTGTTGTAGAGCCGCGCTGCAGTCTCCGCAATTACGCGTTTGGTGCTCCCCACATCCGTGACGAGCTGTTCCGGCCCCAGCGCCGGCGCCAGCTTCTCCATCCAGTCGAGCGTCGCGAAGATCGGAACCGCGAGCACCGTAACCTGGCTTGCTCGGGCAGCTTCGACGCCGTCGGCCATGAGCGAATCCACCGCGCCCATGCGCAGCGCTTCCTGCCCCTGCTCGGCGCCGCGATTCCATCCGGTGATTGAGCCGCGAAATCCCGCTGCGCGCAGCGCCAGGCCCACTGACGTGCCCAGCAGTCCTGTGCCGAGAATGGAGATGCGCTCGATCATCGATGCCTTTCGGAAACGGCGTAAAGGGCATTGGTCCGAAGAAGAATCTGGATGGTTATCCTTGCTCCGCTAACGCCGCTAGGCCAGAAAACTCCGCTTTTTTCTAGCTCCGCTAACTACGCTAACACCGCTAGCTCCACTGCCTTTTACAACGTTCGCCCGACCGCCTGCGCAATCACCCGCAGCTCGCTCAACAGCTTCTCAAACTGGTCAAGATAGAGCGTCTGCGCGGCATCCGAAACAGCTTTGTCAGCGTTGGGGTGGATCTCCATGATCAGGCCGTCGGTGCCCGCGGCCACAGCGGCCTTGGCCATGGGGGGCACCATGTCGCGCCGCCCTGTGCCATGCGAAGGATCGGCCACCACCGGCAAGTGCGAAAGTTTCTTGATCACTGGAATCGCGGCGATGTCCATCGTATTGCGCGTCGCCGTCTCATAGGTCCTTATGCCGCGCTCGCACAGAATTACATCGTAGTTGCCGCCGGAAAGAATGTACTCACTCGATAGCAGCAGCTCTTCGACCGTCGCCGCAATTCCGCGCTTCAACAGGATCGGCTTGCGCACCTGGCCGAGCTCGCGCAGCAGATTGAAGTTCTGCATGTTGCGCGCACCCACCTGGAAGCAGTCCACCAGCGGCAGCATCGGCTCAATCTGCGCGATCTCCATCACCTCGCTCACCACCAGCAGCCCGTTGGCTTCGGCGGCTTCGCGCATCAATTCCAGTCCCGGAATCCCCAGCCCTTGAAACGAGTACGGCGAGCTGCGCGGCTTGAACGCGCCTCCGCGCAGAAATCCCCCGCCCGCAGCCTTCACGCATTTGGCAATCGTAAAAATCTGCTCGCGATTCTCAATCGCGCAAGGCCCGGCGACTACGGCAACCTTTTCTGCGCCAATCTTTGCGCCGTTGCGAAATTCCACCACAGTCCCTTCCGGGCGAAAGGCACGTCCCGCCAGCTTGTAAGGCGCGCTGATGCGGTGTACGTTCAGCACGCCGGCCAGCATTTCGAACTTCGTCAGGTCCAAGCCCGCAGTCGGGCCCACCCCGGCCAGAATTACCTGGAACTCCCCAGTCGTTCGATGCACATTCACGCCCGCCTCTTCCATGGCGTTGATAACGGCATTCACTTGTTCCTCGGTTGCTTTTTCCTGCATTGCGACGATCATTGTTTCTTCCCTGTCTCTGGCGTCGGCTTGGGGTGCCCGGCGACAGGTCCATGTCGCTGGGGTTGCTGTGCGCCCGCTGTATTTCCCGGCTGGCTGCCCTCTGCTTGTGCCGCTAGCACACTTCGTTGGCTGGCCAGCTCGTTCCGTTGCAAGGCCCGCATCACGTCGATAATGCGTTCATAGATATGAGTCAATTCAATGTCAGGCAGCGGACCCTTATTGGCCGCGCGCACATTGGCGTAGATGATCTTCTCGCGAT
>DASXFF010000102.1:0-3209 GCA_036489735.1 Occallatibacter sp.
AGCGCCGCACAGTGCGTTCGCTGCGGTCCAGGTACCCGGCGATCTGCTTCCATGACTCCAAAATTTTCTGCGGGGTGTTGCGCGTAGGCATCCCAAATCCCCCGCGCAGGACTATACCAGAAGGCACGACGCTAAGCTGCAGTCTCATATCTCCACCCCACCCGACGCCACCAATGATCGTCTGATCGTCTGATCGTCTGATCGTCGCCTGTTGCGAACCACTCCGTCGCGGTCGGCTCAATGCGCGTAACACACGACGCCGCGATACCGAAGCACTAGCGTATTTTGGTTGAAATCAGCCATCCGGAAGTAATCGATGAAACCGGTTGCGCCTTTAAACTTGCCGGTCCCACCCGCAATATCGGACCTGTAGTGTCCCCAGGGCACCGCCACAATATTCCGATCGCTGGTTGGGTATGTGGGGGATAGCACGGCTACCCGCAGCTTGATAGTCTCGGCACCCGAGGTGACCCAGTAGTGCTGAACATTGAAGCGACCGTCGCTGTTCTGGCCCAGGATGGTTGCTGCTACTGAGCCACTCAGATCACCGGACACGGGACCCAGGTTCGTCACCCCTGCGATCGCGCCGACATTTGTATCAGCGCTCCGCCAACAGGAACGCAGTTGGGCTCAGCGAAGGCCAGGTGATTGGGAGCGAAGCCGAGCAGCGTCAACGCCACCCCCGCCATACCGGCTACTCTATAGGTCGCTTTCGGTGTCATGCTTTCTCCTCATTTCAGTTTCGTATCGGCGCATTGAACGTCGAAGGAACCGCCGCGGCTGATCGCTGGACATGAACATCACGTCGAAAAACTTTCTCGGGATGCTCCAGCTCGTTTCGTCGTTGATTTACTGAGGCCTCTATGAAGAGTTCGTGTGCCAGTGAAATGCCTTCTGGATGATCTTCCAGCCATTGGGCATTTTGAGCAGCGTAAACAGGTCCGACATGCGGACGTCGGAGCCAGCCATCTTGCCGGACCAACCGGCGACTTCAAGACGAACGGCAGCAATGGAGTCGAGAATCTCCACGTTCACTATGCGGGCTTCGATGTTGGGAGCGGGACCGTTCTTGTCGATCCAGTCAAACAGAAACTGGGTACCGCTGGCGAGTTGTTCCCCGGCGTAGCCGAAGAATGAGGCCTCTGGGTGGAAGGCGGAGCGCATCAGCTCGCTTTTGCCTTGTTTGCATCCGTCAATATACAGCTGCATGACTTGGACGATTCGGTCATATTCGGTGAGATATTGGCTCGTGGTCATACCGGAGACGTTAGGAGCCAATAGTGTGGGGCGGCAATAGCCAAACGTGGCCAAAGTCGGTCGAGAAATCATTCGCCTCTTCACCCTGTCTGAACGAATCGGATTCGGCGAGATGGATAGAACCTCGAGCGAATAGCAAGCTTGCAGGACATTCGGCGGACCGGGGTTATTGGGTGGACGTGGGTTGGACTGACTCCAGACGGCAACCCTTTGATCTTGCGCGATACCGGTACCGAGGAAATCTACCCAATCGATGTCGATCTGCCGCGAGTGTCGCTGTCACGGCTGATTCACGTGACCGATTCAACGCTCCTGGCGAGCGGGCTTGTGTTTACTGACAGCGCCTTATGAGAAGTGCGTTTTCCGGTACTGATCCCGGCTGGTAAAGTGTTGGCTTAATTCGGAAGGCGCTGTGCTGAGATGGCTACCGCTGATCTTCGAGCTTCTCCTGAAGCTTTCTGCGCCACCATCGAAATGCCCTGCCTGAGCTTGAGATTGTTGTCGTGTGCGACGTGAGGTCCAAAGTTGGCGAAAGCAAGACTCAAGCGCGCGCTCGGCTTCCGCGACCTCATGCTGTTTTACATCGTCTCGGGGCTTAGTCTCCGCTGGATTGCTACGGCTGCTGCAACCGGACCTTCGGCAATCGTTGTCTGGCTAACGGCTCTGTGCGGATTCTTTCTACCTCTGGCGGCCTGCGTGCTCGATCTCTCGTCACGTTGTCCGGCGGAGGGCGGCTTGTACATCTGGACACTTGAGGCATTCGGGCCTTTTCCCGCGTTCATGTCTGCCTGGACTTACTGGATGAGCAATCTGCCCTATTTCCCTGCTATTTTGTTTTTCGCGGCGAGCAGCCTTCTCTACCTCGGAGGGCCGCTGCGGAGGCTGGCCGAGTCCCCGCTCTACTTCCTGACTTTTACCGTGGGGATGCTCGCGCTGATTACCGTGCTGAACGTAGTGGGTCTGAACACGGGCAAGTGGCTCAACAATCTGGGAGCCATCGGGACCCTGATTCCCGCTCTCATTCTTGTTGCCTTCGGAATCATTTCGTTTTTGCGCTTCGGCTCCGCAACGCATTTCACGTGGGGTGCGATGATGCCAAGGCCGGGCATGAAGAATCTTATTTTCCTCTCCACTATTTTCTTTGCCTTCGGCGGATGTGAGTCTGCTTCGTTCATGGGCGAAGAGATTCGTGAGCCGCGACGCGTGATTCCCCGAGCGCTTTTTGTCTCCGGAGTCATTCTCGCGGTGGGGTATATAGCGGGAACATGTTCGCTGCTTGTGGCGCTGCCGGCTGGAAGCATCAGCGGACTCAGCGGCTTTATGGCGGCCATCGACCTCCTGGCACGACACATCGGACTGCCGGCGATGGTCGCTCCCGTTGCCGTCCTCGTCGCCATCAGCAGCATCGGCGCGGCCAGCGCGTACCTCTCGGCGACTGCACGGCTGCCCTTCGTTGCCGGGGTACACCGTTACCTGCCCGCCGCATTCGGACGCGTTCATCCGCGCTTCAGTACTCCCCATGTGGCCCTCATCTCGTATGGCGCTGCGGGAATTCTCTTCGGCTTGCTCGGCCAGGCGGGCGCGAGCGTCAGAGGCGCCTACGACATGCTGGTGGCGATGGGGGTCATCACCTATTTCATTCCTTATCTATTTCTGTTTGCGTCGGCGGTCCGCATGCAGTCGCAACCACCGCCGCCCGCGTCGTTCCGTCTGCCGGGCGGCACGCGCACTATTGTTGCGCTGGCGTGCATCGGGTTCCTATCAACCGCTTGCACCATCGTTCTGTCGCTCTTTCCTGCGGAAGACGACGCGCATCCGGCCCTTACCCTTTCAAAAGTTGTGATCATGACGCTTGTGCTGCTGATCGCCGGCGTTGCAATCTATCGCTCAAGCCGCCGCGCGCACCAACCGGATATCGCCAGTCGATGAAATGAAAAGGCCGTTCCTTTTTT
>DASXFF010000122.1:0-9931 GCA_036489735.1 Occallatibacter sp.
TCAGAGTACTCCACCGGTTCGAAAAAGGTCCCCTGACCGGGAGTTTTTTGAGCGAAGACCCTCGACGCGCCAGCATGACACCAATCTATGAGCCTCGACCAAGAAGCCGTTCTGAGGCGATTCGCGCGCCCTCGCCGAGTGCCTGTAACTTCGCCCACGCCACCGTCATCGGAATCTCTGTATTGCCGGCGGTCGATTGGAAGCCGCAATCGTTGCCGAAAATGACGTTGTCGATCCCGACGACGCGCGCCCAGCGCTCCATGTGATCGGCGACCGCTTCCGGATGCTCAATCATCACATTCGAATGGGTGACGGCCCCCGGAATCAGGATTTTGCCAGGAGGAAGCTTGACCCGCTCGAACACATGGAATTCGTGTTCGTGCCGAGGATTGGCAGCCTCGAAGGAATAGGCTCCTGCTTTGATTGTGAAAATCAGATCGATGATATCCTCAAGCCCGAGATCGCTGACGCGCGGGCCGAAGTTGACGCCATAGCAGGTATGAAAACGGATGCGGTCCACCGGCAGTCCGCGCAGCGCGTGGTTGAGGTGGGCAATGCGATGCTCGGCCCATCGGCGATATTCTGCCAAACTCATTGTTTTGCCCTTCGTGTCCCAAGAACTGATCAAGGCCGGGAAGTCGACCTGTAGAAGAATGTCGGCATCGAGAATCGCCGTCCACTCTTCGCGCATGGCCGCGCCAAAAGCTTCAAAGAATTCGTCTTCGCTTTTGTAATATTCATTTGCCGTCTGAAAATCGGGCGCGGAGGATGGCATGAAGCCTTCGTAGGCCCCTGCGGCCTGCATCGCATTCTTAAGATTGCGAATGTCGCGTTGCAGCCTATCTTGGCCGACATAGCGGATCGGTCCGACGCAAACGCGCGGCGGCATCCGGATCGTGTTTTTGAACGGATTGTTCTCAAGGACGTTCTGGTAGAAGTCCGGAAACATCGCCGCGTCACGGCCGCCGATACCCATCGGACCAGTTGGCACCGGCAGTCCTCCGGGTGGCGTGCGCGATTCAAAGCCGTCGAGGCGCTCGGCCAGATAGAGCCGAAAACTTGGCTTGCTGCACTCGCCGTCGGCGACGACGTCGATGCCGGCGGCTGTCTGCTTCCGGACAGTGTTCGCCACCTGATTTGCAAGCGCATGTTCATAGGCATTGGCGTCGTAGGGTTGCCCGGCCGCCATCGCCCGGATTGTGTCGAGCATCTCCGGTGGCCGCGGCAGACTGCCAGTGTGAGTCGTGCGGATGTGATCCTTTGTGCTGCGCTTCACGCGAGTTGCTCCACCTGTTTTGCCAATTGGGCCTCGGGCTGCGGACAGAGTAGACCGTTGATACGGTTTGCGCCCACATTTTGGTCGGTCGGATAAGCCTGCGCATCGTCAGGAGGGTGCCAGGTTGCACTGCCAAAGGCGGCATCCGTTGATACCGGAGAGCCGAACGATGCCCGCATTGTTCGATTGAAAACTCACGCGGAAACACCGGCTGGGTGGCCCGCGCCGTAGTTTTTCAAAATGCCAACATACCTTTGGCGGTGCATGCCGCTCTGCGAAGCCTTGATTCATAAATGGCAGATTGCCGCGTAAAGCGCGAGGATGTCGACGACCATCTCAGATGTTTTGGCCCGGCCTAATCCACATTCGGTGCCAACGCCAAATTCGTGCAGAAACTTGGCCGCCGCTGCAATCCGGGATCGAGCACCCGCGACGCCGTCCTGCAGGTGGACCAAGCCGAGATAGACTTCCGTATTTGACGCAAGATTGAGGCCGCGCAACGGCTCGAAATAGGCGGGATCATTTCGGGCGATCGGAACCGGCATGTGTACGTAACTGAGGTTCTTGCCGTTCTGGGCCGCGATCGCATTACTCAGATTGACCATAGCACCGCTATCCGCCGGCTCGATCTGATGTCTCCCGCCCCAATCACCATAACAAAGATGGAAGCCAAGCTCGACGTCCCTCGGCACGGCCGCGCTGAGGCGAGCCAATCTGTCAAGCACTTGTGCTCGAACTTCGGCTGTTGGAAATGGTGCTGGTTGCCTTTCGAGAACTCTGCCGTCCCACCACAATACCTCGCGCACCATGTCCCACTGGATGCAGAGATCGTTGTGTGGAATCGCGCTGCAGAGGCGATCGATCTCGGCCCTGAGCGCCGCCTCGTAAGCAGGCTCGACCTGGAGAACGACATCCGGGGCGCACGCAGTAGCTACGATATTGATGGGCGTCGGCAGGCAAACCTGGAACCGTATCCCTTTTGGCACCTCCCCTTTGGTCCGCGCTTGGCAAAAGTCCAGATATGAGGCCCGGGCCTCGCGGGCATAGCCGAGCTCCCCGAATCGAATGTCGTCCGGCTGTACGCCATCCGCGAGTCGAAGACGCAGGATGCGAGCACCCCGGTTCGCTCGATCGGCTTCGTCGCCGAGCCTGAGATAGGGACTGGCCAGAAATACCGGATATTGCCAGTTCACCCAAACTCGCCGCCCACCCGGCTCGCCGTCCGGAATGCGCCTCAGATAAGAGCCGAGCATCGGCCCGACTGTCGAGAAGACATTCTCCACTGTTGGTAGCGCAATACTGCCGACGAGATGAGCTTGCATTGCGATTGGACCTTGAGACCATTCAGTCAACGGGCTTGATGTGGGCGTCCGTAATGATCTGCTGATTGAACTGGATCTGCTTCTTGAAAAAGCGGTCGAGTTCGGCGGGGGATGATCCTACCGGATCCACATCGATGTCGTTGTAGCGCTTCTTTGTCGCTGGCGCTTGCACGGCAGCCGTGATTTTCCGAGAGAGCTGATCGACGATTGCACTCGGCGTCTTCGCCGGCGCAAATACGGCAACCCACATGGGATATTCATATCCCGGCAGTATTTCAGAGATCGCAGGGACATTGGCCAGGAACGGCGTGCGGTTCTGCGTGGTCACACCCAGCGGTCTCACTCGTTCCACCTTGATGTTCCCAAGCTGCGGCGCAAGCCCGTCAATGATCATATCGATCTGACCGGCTATGAGCGCCGCCGACGATTCGGCGTTACCGTGATACGGCACATGCAGCATGTCGACACCCGCAAGGCGCTTAAACAGCTCGACCGGGATATGCGATGAGCCGCCGACGCCGCTGGAGCCAAAGGTGTATTTTCCTGGATTCGTCTTAAGCAAGGCAATGAATTCCCGAAGGCTCTTTACTGGCAGCTTTGGGTTGACGACCATGACCAGTGGAAATTGGGCAACGAGCGAGACGCCGGCGAAATCGCTCGCCGTATCATACGGCAGATGTTTGTGCATGGCTGGCAACGATGCCTGGCCCGGTCCCGCGAACAAGAACGTATAGCCATCGGGTTTTGCCTTCGCCACGGCATTTGCTCCCAGCGCACCGCCAGCTCCTCCCATGTCCTCGACGATGACGCTCTCGCCAAGTTGCTCGCTGAGCGAGGCCGCCATAATGCGGGCCATCTCGTCGACGCCACCCCCGGCGGCCACGGGCACGATCAGCTTAATCGGTCTGGTTGGCCACGTGCCCGCAGCGATCGCGGGGGTCGCGGCGACAAGCAGGAGAGCAAGAAAGCCGATGCGTTGAGCCAATCTCATGGCTAGTTCCTTCTTTTGCAAGGAGACAACATACAATGGACGGAGCCGAATGCGGTGGCCGGATTTGCACGTTGATGGCTTGACATGCCGCGTCAATTCGTTTCACTTTTTTCCTTGCAACCTTGACTGGGTTTTCTTTTGGTCATTTGTGGGTAGCCTGCACCTGCGAATGCAGGAGCAAGCTTCGAAACCGCACTGCTTCGGATTTCAGAAACTTGCCGAGCTCCTGTGGATTCTGGTGAAAGATATCGACGCCCTGCTTCGCAAATGCCTTGCGCACCTCTGGAAGCGCCAAAGCTTTGGCAATCTGCGCATCGAGCCGAGCTACAATTGGGGCTGGGGTGCCGCCCGTTCCCATAACGCAGATCCAAGCGTCGATCCGGAGCTGAGACAGACCGGATTCGGCCGACGTCGGGATATTCGGAGCTAGCGGCGAACGCTCCGTCGAGGTCACTGCCAACGCTCTGAGAGCCCCCGCGCGCACCTGCGGCAAGAGTGACGGCATCGCACCGACGGCCAAATCGACCCGGCCGGCCATTAGGTCAGGAATCGCCTGGGCGATACCGTTATAGGGCACGAATGTCAGACCGATATTGGCATATTGCGCAAGCATCTCGGCTCCGAGGTGATTGGGCGTGCCGATCGGGGAGATCGCGATGCTGATCGATTTGGGCTTCGCGCGGGCAATGGCGATGACATCAGTGATCGTCCGGGCCGGAAACGATGGTGCAGCTACAAGCAACATTTTTGCGTTGACCACCATCGAGACCGGAGTGAGGTCACGCTCGTAATCGAATCCGGGATGCGGCAACAGAGTCGGGTTGACGGCTTGGTTAGAACCCGTGACCAACAGCGTGTGGCCATCGGGAGCTGCTTTGGCGACAACACCGGCAGCGATATTGCCGCCCGCGCCGGGCCGATCTTCGACCACAACCGGCACACCAAGCGCTGTGGACATTGGGGTTGCGAGCTCGCGCGGCACGATATCGGTCAAACCGCCTGCTGCCGAAATGACTTCAAATTTGATCGGCTCGCTGCCCGGCCAGCTCTCTGCGCCGGCAATCATGGGAGCCAATCCCAGTAGGGCAAGAAGCATGGATGTCCATAGCCTGCCGCGCCTCGTCATTTCGAACTCCCTTTTGCACTGCCGCTATCAATGACGGCAGCAAGCTTTTGCTATTGCGGCAGCGCTGGCACTGAAGCGGCGCGTAGAACGCCGATTCAGCTCACAACGACGCCGGCGGCGCGTTCCATGGGACAGATGATGCGCGTAATGTCCGCGTCGCCGCCTTCCACCTCCATGGCCGCGCGCAACGACGCGATCACGGCCTCTGTTAGTGGAATTTGCACGTCTTGAAGGCTGGCCTCGCCGCGGAACGCCTCCAAATCCTTTAGCATCATGGCAAGCCCACCGCCGTGATCGAACCGGCGCGTCAGAATCTGCGCTGGAATCTTCGTCAGCGTCGCGCTGTTCTGTCCGCTGCCGGTGTTGAGCACTTCAAGCATTGCCTTTGGGTCCAGGCCAGATTTTCGCCCAAGCACCATGGCTTCGCACGCCAGCGCAAGGTTGGAGGCCGATAGCACGTTGTTGACGAATTTCATGACCTGCGCGGCGCCCACACGTTCACCCATATAAACGACCTTGCTGGCATAGTGCTTCATGAAGGGGAGAGCGTGATCAAAGGCCGCGCGAGGGCCTGCGGCCATTGCCGTTAAAGTTCCTCCCCGCGCCCGCGAAACACCTCCGGTGATCGGTGCATCGACTGTTTCTATGCCTTGCTCCTTCAGCGCCGCGGCAAGTTCAGCTACCACGCAGGCCTCATTAGTGCCGAGATGCACGTAGGTCTTGGCACGGCCGCCGCGAATGATGCCGTTCGGGCCAAGCAGAACCTCACGATATACGTCGGGCGTCGTCACGCAGGCGAACACAACGTCGGCTTCCTCGGCCATTTCGGCCGGCGTTGCAGCGATCTTCGCCCGTCCGCCGAACTGCGCCCCCTTAGAGGTCGTCCGATTGAAGACAACGACCAGCTCACCGCCTTGCACAAGGCGGTCTGCCATGGGAGCGCCCATCGCGCCCAATCCAATAAATCCAACGACGGGTCGAGCGTCCGGCACGACTTCCCATCCTGCAGCCGAATACGCGAATAGGCTGGTGGTTCGTGTTTATCGGCGTCCGCCAAACGTGTAGAATGCGTAGCCAAAGGGCAAATTCATAAAGCAGAACGGGGGATCGCGAGCCGCGATGGAAATGAGCGGCATACGATGCCCTCGCGCTCTCGACAGAAATTCATGGATCTGCGCCAGCTTCGCTATTTCGTCGGAATCGTCCAAGCCGGGAGCCTGTCGCGCGCGGCGGATCAGCTCCACGTCGCCCAATCAGCGATCAGCCACCACTTGGCGGGCCTTGAATCGGAGCTGAACAGGCAGTTGGTGACGCGTGGTCCCAAAGGGATAGTCCTGACCGACGCCGGCGAAGTCCTTTATCGGCACGCCGAAGCGATCTTGCGGCACATCGATCTTGCCAAACGCGACGCCATGAGCGCACAGGAGGTCCCTTCGGGGCGAGTTTCGGTGGGGTTTCCGTCCGCGCTCTCGGCGATGCTGGGTTACGAGTTGTTCGCGCGCGTCCGTCGCGAATTTCCCCAGATCCTGTTGCACGTTACCGATGGCAACAGTTCGTTGCTGCACGAGCGGCTTAGCAACAGCCGGCTCGATATTGCGCTCCTGTTCGCCGAGCGGCCGGAACGCGGCATTGCGATCGAGCCGATGCTTACGGAGGAACTCTTTTATGTAACGACAGGCAAAAACCGATCCCCAATCACGCTTGCCGAAACGGCGCGGCGGCCGCTTCTCGTTCCCGGTCCTGGCAGCGGGATTCAACGCGCACTCAAGCAAGCGTTTGCAGAACGCGGATTGGCGTTGGCGCCAGTTGGCGAGATCGACGCGCTGGGCACGCTACGCCGAGCGGTCGCCGCTGGTATTGGCGATACGGTCTTGCCCTGGTCGGCGCTCTATGAAGGAAAGGGGAAGGTCGCCCTCAACTACCGGCATTTTGCCGATGCAAAGCTGAAGCGGACGGTGGCCTTGTGCTTCTCTGAAGTCGGTCAGCGCAGCCCAGCCATTGAGGTCGTGGCGGCGGCATTAAGATCCGTCATTGGCGATCTGATTAAGAACGACACCTGGCAGGGGGTATCCGTGATCGGTGGCCCCCCCGGGGCATCTTGTTAGCCGCCCCCCCCATAGAAACTCGGAATTGGACATTTTCGGCCTCATGCCTACTTTTCAGACGACCGCCCGAACCAGGGAAACCGTATCCATGAGCACCGAAACCAACACAATTGAACGCGACGTCAACGCTGCACTGACCGAGGGGTTGCGCGTCTTCTGGATGCCTGGATGCTCCTCCTGTGTGAAGGTCAAGGAGTTTCTCAAAAAAATCGATGTGCCGTACGAGTCGGTGAACGTCCTCACCAACCCGAACGCGGAAGCTGATCTTCGCGAAATGGGTGCTTTGAGCTTCCCGGTGGTCTCTCGCGGCAAGGACTTTGTCTGCGCCCAGTCCCTCGATGATGTGTCGAAATTTATCGGTCGCAAGGTGAAATTCGAACGGCTTCCGCCCTCGGAGCTTATGGATCGCTGGTTTTATTTCGCTGGGATTGCTCTGGAACTGATCGATCACATTCCGCAAGAGCATTTGCAAGCGCGGCCTGTTCCCAACCGCGACCGAACTTTGCATAGCCTATCCTATCATATCTTCCAGGTGCCGGAAGCGTTTCTGGAAAATGCCGAGAAGGGGGAGGAGAAGTTCGACAAATATTTCGATGCTCCTCCGCCGGACGACGTCAAGACCAGCGTCGACGTCCGGCTGTATGGCGACCTTATTACGGCGCGGCTCCAGCACTACTGGGATCGCTTGCGGGACCGATCGTTCTCCTGGGATGTAAAGACCTTCTATGGCTTGCAGCCATCGCATCATTTTTTGGAGCGCTCAGTGTGGCACACGGCCCAGCACATCCGTCAGCTTCAAGTCGTCCTTGATAGTTACCACGTGACGCCGCCGCGGCGCATCGATGAGTCGAAATATCAAGGCCTGCCGATGCCCGACGGCGTCTGGGAATAGCATCGCGGGAGAACCGCGTACAATAGTTGGTCCAAACGAAATACGGCGTGCGGTGAAATTCAGGTGGCCCGCTTGGAAGCTGAGGCATGCTTTTAGCTCGGAGACTCCCGCGGGCCCCCAAAAACACAGCCACGCCGCCTTTCCTGGGGCTTGCGGCGATCCAGGGTATCGAGAGCAAGCAGGATCTGATCCACCTGCCGCCACAAGGTCGCCTCGTATCGACTGAGCCGATCAAGAGGAAAACTCGGCAGATTGGTGAGCTGCAAATAGCAACGCGCCAGCTCGGCGGTAGGATTAACCGCAGGACCGAATTGAGTTGGGTTGGACCGGGCTAGGGCGCATGTATTGTTGGTAACGCCGTTCGGCGCTTGATCGTGCTCCGGGCTGGCCGAGTCACTCCGTTTGAAAACGGCATAGGCAATTTGTCCGCTGTGCGCTTGAAGAGCGTCCACCGTCCGGCACTCGTTCGAGTGCTCAGCCTGGGTTTCGAACAGGCCGGTTTCGATACTCGTGGCGCGACGCAGCCGCCATAGCAGGCTGGCGAGCCGCAGTATTAATTCCCGTTCCACGGCCGATTGGGCATCGTAGTCGGCCGTTACGGCAGCTTCGAATGCCGCGTAGTCTGCAGCATCTTCCAGCGTACCAATCACGGTCTCGGCGGTCAGTCCATGACGAACGGCGTTACAGCGTGATCGTTGTTTGCCCTCTTCGGTAGTGGGCCCCGTACTTCTCCGCGCATTGGCGCGGTTGGCTGCGATCTGTTTGAAGGAGGTCACTGCACGCCGCCTGCAACAATTGGGTTCGTTTCGTCATTCGGGGTTCGTTTGCCGGCGGCGTGGTTGCCGCCGGGATTAGCGTGAACAGCGCTGTACCCGGCAGTCGAGGTCGCGTCCTCTGCTGCCATATTCTCCGAAGGGGTCGGCAGCGGATGCGTCGAGAGCCAGAGCACACGCGCCGGCGCAGTGGGATCGATCCCGACCTTGGTCCACCATGCGGCTTCATCACCGTAGCGATGGACCTCGCGATGGTGCCCTCGGCATAGTGGCACCGTGTACTCATCGCTGACCTTGCGGCCTAGCGCACGGCTTTGCGCAAAGCGCAGATGGTGGGCATCACAAGGCTGTCGTCCGCAAACTAGGCAGGCCTGTGTGGCAACATATCTAACGTGGTCCCGGTCACGCGCCCGGCGCGGCTCAGGCAACGCCAGCACGCTCTTGTCGATCACCGTGGGTCGTTGCCGTTTCTTTTGCCTCCTCGGCTCCGCACCGCGCGACGGCGACGGTTGTTCAGATTCCTCCACCGTTTCGACGAAAGTCGCCAGAGTCGTTTGGAACGCCTCCTCGACGCACCCCGCATCTGCCGTGGTCAGACCGTTCTTGGCTCTGAGGTTGCAGTACGCCCACAGCGCGGCGTCCTCAGCGGAGGAAATATTCCCGATCTCGCCGAGAAGCCGGTCCCGTAACTGGGCCGACTCCTTTGGGCCGAGAATGGGTTTGTCGGACTTCGGTGAATGTCTCTTGTCGCGGCGGGGAGGGGACTGCACAGGACCGTGATGACCACCGTTCAGATGAGAATTGCCAGCTTGCTTCGGCCGTTGCGGTCCCGCCTCTGGGCTCTGCGGCGTCATGAGGTCCGGCGCATCGAGATCATCCTCGCCCGCAATGCCGACGAGGGTGAAGAGCGCATAGCGACGCGCATAGGTCAGCGCTGCTCCCATCCGGCGTGGCCTTACCGTTTCGCTGATCGCACAGACCGGCCAGTCCGAAGCAATCCATTCTCCCGAGGCATGTGCCAACACGGTCGTGAGATTGACGATGCCGGCGGTCTGATCGATCGCGGTGGTCTGCACCGTGGCGATCTCGTGCTGCCCTAGCGTTTTGCGCACAATGTCGAGGCCACTCGACAACGGGGCATACCGGAACGCCCGCTCAGATCCGCCGGGGCCATCGGCGCGAATAGTCGCCACCAATGACTTCTCCGGATTACTCAGTTCGATTTGGGCCTTCGCGAGCGCCGCAGCCAAGCTGGCGATCGATTCACTGGACCGCTGCATGGCTCTCTTCCACCTCGACGGCATCAAAACTCACGGCGCCGGATTTTGACCGCTTGCCCCGCACCCCATGGCCTCGCGCTTCCTTTGCGTCCTCCGGCATCAGAGTCTTGAGTTCGGCTTTGGCCTGTTCGTGTTCGAGATGAGCCGCTCGTGTCCGGCAGAACAT
>DASXFF010000139.1:0-15436 GCA_036489735.1 Occallatibacter sp.
GCAACCTCCAACCCGTAAAAACACAATCGCAAACTCGCCGCGTCGACACCATCCGACGCGATCCCGACCCCGTGCCCTCACGCCCAAAGTCACCCCGCCGGCGAGCAAATAAGGTATGTTCGATGAATAGGACGGGCTAGGGTCGCTCAGGACCACCGCTGCCGAACTGAAAGAGCGCGGCGTACTCACGGCTCGTGGCGGCACTTTGGCACCCAACGTCAAGCGCTCGGCTGTTGGCACGATTGCAAGCGTGACGTGCGAAGCGGCGCGATGCGGAAATAAATGGGCTCCCGTCTGCACTTCAAACGGCCAGAAGACCCTACCGGGCACCACTTCGCAACTTGGGCTCTAAAAGCCCGAAGCTGCTTGGCTCACGGCAGGAGCGTTCATCCTGAAGACACCACACGCGCCTCGTCGCACTTTTTGTCAGTTATGAACTAAGAGACCTTTGGTGCGCTTAGAATAACCATTCGTCGTCTTCTCAAGCTCGACGGTCCAGCCGAGCCTGCGGCACAGCCCAATCAGAGCGTAGTCATCTTGGTGCTTGAGCACTACCGAGCCAGTTTCCGTATCTACAGCCGCATGAGGATGAGACCTATCCGGCTGCTCGACGATCTTGACAGTACGCATGACGCCTACCCCCCGTCCAAACATGCCGCCCCAAGTACGCAACGCTTCGCGCTATCGATTGTAAGGAGCAACGATCCTCAAAGAAGAACGCCGAGCGCCTACGAGAAACAGCGCGGTCCCTTAGCACCGTCAGGTCCCCCTGGTGCCGAAGACGGAACAACAGCAACCCTACCGCACGCTGACTGTGGGCGCAACGGATCATTAACCCAAAGGAGACGTGCGGCCCCCTGGCTCGTGAAGGTTTGCTTTCGGTAACGCCTTACGTGAGAAGCTGGCGGCTATCGGGGATGGGGAACCAAGATCATGTTGTTAGCTGCTGAACTGATCATTGCGCTTCTGCTCGGCTTCGTACTTGGTCGCGTCTGGGAAATTCGACGACGCATTGTCGTAGCCGAAACTATCGATAAACCGTCGCGCCCGATTGAAATCCGCGCCGCCGCCAAGGTGTCGCAACAGGTCCCGAGGGAAGACAGCAAGCGGCTGGCGGCTTTGGATCGTGAAATGCAGGACCTTATCAGGACCGTGGCCTCTCAGGGACGACGGCCTAACACCGCAGACCGTGGAACCGGACGGCTTGGTCTTACGCCTTACGCCAAAAATCCTTGAACCGAGCTAAGTTGCTAATGCAGCACGGCAGATTAGTACCGCAGTGATTTAAGTTGCCCGCCGGTGATCCGGCGTCTTCTTATTGTTGAGGTGCCGAACACGAGCAACATGACGGCATGTGCCCATTCTACTTCGCCCACGCAATACCTTCGTGCTGCGTCTTGAACGTGGAGAGCGCGTGATCCGCATGATCCTCCACCACGCAGTCGTCGATTGGATCGGCCTCAGGGCGACCTTTTGGACGGGCCTCAACGTAGACGTTCGCCATCACGACCTCTGCTCTTCGTTAGCAGACTTTCCTTGGCGGGCGCGGCCGATTGGTCCCAGAGGCTTCATCAGAGGTACGCCCCGAGCCCGGAGGTGAAGATACGCTTCCTCGATAATGCCGCAAGGATAACATGAGATGGTGGCACCTTTGTCTAGTTTGGCGCGGGGCGGTCTCGCGCTGTACCTCAATCGGTAGAGCCTTCTCGCGGTGATAGATAGATTGTTGGTGAACGAGTGATCCCATTGTTCGCCTAACATCGACCGATAGTCGCGTAACATTATGACGCCATGAACGCAGTTTGCATTCCTGCAAGCAAACAGAGCCACAATTGTCCCCACCGACTAACGGCAACAGGTCCTACGATACTTTCCTCTGTCGCCCCGTTGACCTTACCGGAGCTTTCGCAGAAGCCGCCGCTTCCTTCTTGCCAGAGATCGGCAGCAACATCTCCCGCTGACCGTCGATGCGCTTCTTGCTCTTCTTGGCTGGCTTTCGTGACGGCTGTGTTGCACTGCCCTCCGCCTCAATGCTTTGACGTAGCGCGTCCATCAAGTTCACCACATTAGTCCTTGATGGCTCTTTGGCCCTCTCGATCCTCTCGCCACTCTGCTTCTTGCGAAGCAACTCTTTCAGAGCGTTCTCGTAGTGGTCCTCGAATTTCTGGGGGGCGAATTCACCGCGCTTACTATCGACGATGTGAACCGCGAGGTCCAGCATGTCCTTTGGGACCTTTTCGTCCTCGATGTCCTCGAAATACTCAGCGGGATTGCGGACCTCGTAGGGATACCGCAGCGTCACTCCCACCATGCCGTTGTCGCGAGGTTCGAGCGCTATGACATGTTCGCGTGACGTGAACACTACGGTCCCGAGGGCAACCATGCCTTCCTTGCGGATCGCTTCTCTAATCACCGCGAACGCTTGCTGGCCTACGTCACCGTCAGGGACAACAAAATAGGGATCCCGCATGTAGAGTTCGTCGATGTCGGCTTTCGGAACGAACTCGTTGATTTCGAGGGTGCGCTTGCTTTCGAGCGCGACGGCCTCAAGTTCCTCGGGGTCAAGTTCGATATAGTCGCCCTTGGACACCTCATAGCCCTTGATGATCTTGGAGCTATCGACCTCCTCACCCGTCTCCGCATCGACCTTGCGGTAGCGGACGCGATGGCCGGTGTCTTTGTTGAGTTGGTGAAAGCTGATCTTCTCGCGCTCGCTTGTCGCCGGATACAATGCGATGGGGCACGAGACGAGCGATAGCTTGAGATAGCCTTTCCAATAAGGACGCGGTGCCACAGGGATACTCCTCAAATCTCACGCAACACATTATCATCTTAACCTATAGCGAAAAGTTTGTGTGGTTTGGCCTTTGATCACGCTGACATTTTTCGCGACCGTTCTCTGTGCGTTCTATGCCGGCCGCTTGACACGCTGGAAAATCGTCACGACCCAGTGGTAGGCTTGAGATATAGTACACGGCGAACTTTAGTTGCGTCGAGTGTCGCCGATGAGAAACCAAGCACGACTATTGCGTCTAAAGGCCGAAGCTTGCCGAGTGTGGGCGGAAATTAGCGAGGACATAGCCCGCAAGGCTCATTGGCTCGAACAGGCCGATCATTGGCAGGCGCTCGCGACAGAGGTCGAACGCAAACAGTTGAGAAGGCCCCCACCGACGATTGTGCTAGGCGAAGCGTGGCCTGTGACGAAGGCAACGGCAGCAGCGCGTCCGCATGATGAGCCGTTCCCGGCTGACAATTTCTAGAAATCCCTGAAAAATTGCTGTCCCAAACGACACCCACCGGCAGCAACATCAAAGCCTTGACCGGGCTCCACGTCGAGATGGGTGTGTTTCGGCGTGGGGTCCGACCGGGATCGGCAACGGGGTCCCACCATCCCAATTCAACAAAATCAATGGCTTGGAGGGGTCCCAGTGATGCCGATGGGGGTCATTTTTCGATCAGCATCCACACCTACGAGGCCAACGTGCTTCGGCATGTCGGTTCGGTCGCGCTGCTCAAGCCAGGGCCAGTAGGCGCCTGAGGTTTGATCACTGCTCGGGCTGCGGCCAGCAGCCCGGGCTACCCCCAACGACCGTTTCGCTATTCGAGGCAAAGCTATGAACCTCACCAAGGATCGCATTCGCACGCTCAACGATGAGCTGCGTCACAACCTGCCGGCCGGGCACGCCGTCATCACCACTGGTATCGCTGCGCTCGGCCCCGAAGCCGTTGCCCGCATCGTCAAGTGTGAAAACGCACCGAACAATGACCCCAGTTCTGTTGCCCGCTACGAATTGAAATCATTAGGAAAAAGCACAATACGGTGGGGTCACATCACACGCGAAACGTGACCCCACCAAAGTCCTGAATTCCCTTGTATGATCAATGATATGCACTGCTTTGCGGGTGGGGTCACGCTTGTAAGCAATTTCACACGCTTGGCAGCACTACGGCTACCAGACTGCATCTTTCAACGACAATCTGCACATCGCTTTCCGCACATTGCCCGTATTCGCCAAGCATCTGGCCAAAGTCGCGCCCTCGGTCCCACCGAGCTGATACTTCCGGTACGGGTCAGGCGCGTCCCGATAGTAGCCTCGGTCAACTACTCTAATGTCGGTTCTTCCCCGTTTGCGACCGAAGTGGTCCAGCGTCGCACCATGTTGAAAAGGGCCAAGCGCGTAATTTGTGCAGCGCAGAAGCGGATAGCGCCGCAGGCGCGTTCAAGGCTAGCAACAAGATGTTCCGGGAAGGACGGCGCCCAATCACTGCGCTTTGATGCCGGCGGCGCGGATCACCCGACCCCATTTCTCCGTATATTCGACGATGAATTTGCCGAATTCGATGCGAGACATCGGAGCTGGCACGCTGCCAAGCTTGGCAAGCCGCGCCTCTATCTTAGGATCATTTATCCCCTTGTTAATCGCATCGTTGAGCTTGTCGATGATCTCGGTGGGGGTGCCCCTCGGCGCGCCAACGCCATTGAAAGCGCTTGCTTCGTAGCCTGGCACAAATTCGCCCAATGTCGGTATCCCCGGAAGGGACGGCGTGGCCGTCGCGCCGGTCACTGCAAGGGCGCGCAGCTTGCCTGCTTTGATCTGTTCGATCACCGTAGGTATCGGGCTGAACGACAGCTGCACTTGTCCGCCAAGCAGATCAGGCAGGTAACTGCTGGAATACGGCACGTGAACAAACTCGATGCCCGTCATGGACTTGAATAGCTCGGCGGCGACATGCGGGAGGGTACCGACGCCACCTGACGCGACATTGATCTTGCCAGGATGCGCTTTGGCATAGGCGACCAATTCCGGAACGGTCCGGACTGGCAGTGAGGGGGTGACGACTAGGACCGCTGGCGTTTGTGAGATGCAAGCAACCGGACTGATGTCGCGAATGAAATCGAAACTGAGGTTTTGATAGAGCGTCGCGTTCCAGGCATTGGCCGAAGTCAATTCGAGCAACGTGTAGCCGTCGGGAGCCGCCCGCACGACCATCGCGGTCGCGAGATTACCTCCTGCGCCTGGCTGGTCCTCGACGACTACTTGCTGTCCGAGCCGGTTCGACAGCCATTGTGCCATCACGCGAGCGATGATGTCGCCCAAGCTCCCGGGAAAGAACTCCACGACAAGACGCAAAGGCCGCGTTGGATAATCGAGCGCCCACGCCATGCGCGGCGCGACCGCCAATGCAACAGCGCCGGCAGGCAGACGCAGAAATGTTCGGCGGCTAGGTTTCATGATTTTGTCAAGAGCTTGAGCGTGTGCTCCGCGGGGTGGCATGAAAGGATGTCGATTTATTCCGATGGTTCCTTTCCGCTAGTCGCAAGACGTTGCTCTCGACTCCGAAGAGATAGGCGTCGCAGGCAAAACTCGGATTATCAATGTTGATCGAGCACCCGGCACCCGCGGCTGGAAAGAATGCTACTCGGTTCGGGCCCGCTTGGCCGCCAACCTAATCGATCGGATGACGCGCGGAAGAGTTGTCTGTGCACGCCGGGCTCAGAATCGGCGGATAGGGCGGCGGCATAGGACCTTTGAGAAACTGAGTGCATTCGTGCTGATTGACTTGCTGACTGAACGCTTCAGGGCATGGTGCCATAAGGTTCAAGTTGTTAACTTGACGGCGATGCGGCAAACCGGTCGTATGTCCGTACTCATGGGCCAATACCACAGGGCCACCAACAGCCGATATTCCTTCACTGGAAATAATCACCGTCCTCTGGAGGTCTCCCGGTCGCCATGCGCAACCCCAGTACAGTCCTTTACGTTGGCGGCAGTATCGGATACTCCGGACAATCTTGACGTCAGCAGCTACCTCATGCACCTGTTCGAGCTCGGTTTTGCTGGCGATTACAGCGGGCGCGGATGTCCAGGGTATGAAACCCTTGAATTTGAACTCTACCTTGCAATTGTTACGTGGAGTTATATCAGTATTGTTCCCTTGCAGTAGGTCTGACGCGCCCTTCAAGATGCCTTCGACCTCAGGCTGATTCAGGTGCACCACCGGATGAACACTGACCGTCAGCCAGTGTGTTACCATCGCGTCCTGCGCGCCGGCCACCTCAGGGCACGCCAGCAGGCCACCAAGCAATAATATCGCGCTGCATCTCCACATCCAGCGATTGTCCGCGCCTTGCTGGCTCTATTTTTTCTCTAGTGCTCTTATTTTTTCCAGCATGTCCTTGACTATGTCTTGAGAAAACGCCTCGACCATGGCCTGTACGGTGATCGTACCGGAAGCAGCATCTATAATAGCGCTGATCTGCTCTTTGAGCACCTTCCGTTCCGCCGCAGTCCTCGCGGTTAAACTTGTGTATTTAACCAATTCGCCTTTGCCGCTCATTGTCGCACCCAAGTTCTGGAGTGAAGACCAACAACTCCGTCACAACGGACAGCGAAATTCAATTTCGCTGCTTCGACGATACCGTTATCTCTGAAATCGGTCGCTCGGGCTGCGCGACTATATGCTCGAGCACCTGCTGGAAATCTTGCAGCAGGCGCTCGATAGCCTCGGCGCCGAAGAGATGCGGCTTGTACACGCACGTGCCCACCAAGCCCTTAGCACTTTCTCGCAATATCAGGGTAACATCGAATGTTGTCACTGTCACCAGGGGTAGTGCCATGCCTGGAACGACCTCCTCCAACCCCAGCCCGTGGTCGGGACCTGGCACGGCTCGCAACGAGGAGTTCTGCAGCGACATTTTGACTTGCGCTACCGCGGCAGGGTCAATGGCCCGGTCGCGCTCGAGGACTTCGACGACCGCGTCAAAGGGAATATCCTGATTGGACAAGGCTCCGAGAGTGGTCGCCCGAACCCGCCGCAGCACTTCCCGGACACTGGGATCGCCAGCCAAATTGGTGCGAAGAACCACCGTGTTGGCGATGGGGCCGATAAGCGCTTCGGTTTCCGGACGATTGCGGTTGGCAACGTCCGTGGCCACACGCAAGTCGTCCATACCGGTGTAGCGGCGCAACAGCGTCTTCAAGGCAGCCATGAGCGTCATGAACAAGGTGACACCTTCTCGTCGGCTGAAATTCTTGGCGGCCTCCGAAACCTTGGCTGGCAGAGCCACTTGCCGCTGTGCCGTGGTGAAATCATCGGTTTTTTGCTTCCGACGGCGTCCGTTGAATTTCATCGCTGGCAACGGATCGCGCAGCTGTTCTTCCCAATACGTGAGCTGTGCAACGATGTTCGGATATGACCGCCAGCGCCGCTCCCAGTCGGCGAAGTCGGCATACTGAATCGGCAGTACGGCCAGCGGCGATGCTCTTCCGGCACTGAAAGCTTCGTACAGTGTGGTGAGTTCATTGACGAGAACACCGAGCGACCAGCCGTCCTCGATGATGCCGGCCATGGCAATAAGCAAGAGATGTGAGCGCTCGGCCAGGCGGACCAGGCGTGTGCGAATGAGGGGACCGCGCTCAAACGCGAAGGAATGCGATAGCTCTTGTCGAACGAGTTCGTGTACGGCGGCCTCAATCTTCAACGGCGGCAGCGCCTGCAGATCGTCGAACCTCAATGGGACGATTAACTCCGGGGCGATGACCTGCACGCAGCGGTCATCGACGGCGGTGACAGTCGTGCGCAGAATTTCATGCCGGCGGACGATCTCGTTAACGCTCCGCTCCAGGATTGCCACATCGCACGGCGACGTCACGCGGAGTACATAAAGGACATTGAAAAGGGGCAGCTCGGGCAGCAAATTCTTTAACTGCCACATCCTTTCTTGTGCGAAGGAAGCCGCTGCTATTCCGTTTTGGCGCGGCGCGCGGTCGATTGCCAACGGCGTCTGAGGCGCTGCGGCCTGGATCAGCGCCTCGATGCGCTCAGTCAGTTCGGCGACGGTGGAAGCTTCGAAAATATCGGAGACCTCGACCTCGACATTCGTGATTTCATGCAGGCGGATGAGAAGGCGAGTGGCCATAAGCGAGTCGCCGCCCAGTGCAAAGAAATCATCGTAGATTCCGATCCTTTCAAGATGAAGAACCTCTGCCCAAACTTCTGCTAATGCTTTCTGAAGCGCAGTCCCGGGCGCGACGTAGGCTAGAGCGCCTTCAGTGCCACTTCCAAGTCCGAGCCTTGCGGCCAACCCGATACGCTGCACCTTGCCTGTCGGGCCTTTCGGAATCTCTTTGACGAAGAGAACCTCGCGCGGAATCTTGAACTCGGCAAGGCGCGTCCTGGCGAACTGCCGTAAGTCCTTAGACGTCACTTCAGCCCGCGGCCGTAACACGACGACGGCGGCGACGTCCTCACCCAACGTGGGGTGAGATACGGCAAAAGTGGCAGCTTCTGCCACCGCCGGATGTTCGAGTAGAACCTCGTCGACTTGGCGCGGCGCGATTTTCTCGCCGCCGCGATTGATCATCTCCCGACTGCGGCCAGTTAAGAATAGGTAGCCCTCCTCATCAAAAAAACCGACATCGCCTGTCTTGAACCAGCCGTCAACGAACGCGTCCCGTGTTGCCTCGGGATTGGCGTCGTAGCCTGCAATAAGACCCGGCCCGCGGACCACGACTTGTCCGGTCTGACCGAAGGGCAAAGTATCTCCATCGTCATCCTTGATCGTGACATCCAACTCCACTGGAATGCCGACAGAGCCCGGCTTCTGCCGGCGTGGCGGCAGCGGATTGCAGGCGATCGGCGCGCCGGCGAGTTCCGCCATACTGTAAAACTCGATTACGGGCGCCTCAAAAGTCTGTTCCAACTCCTTGAATAAACTTGGAGGAAGAGGTGCCGCGGAAGACCGGATGAAGCGCAGCCGGCATTCCGCCTTTCGCTCATGCATCTGCGTGACATGGGCGAGGATTGCTTGATGCATAGTGGGCACAGCCGAGTACCACGTCGGTTGGAAATCGGTCAGCCACGTGCAAAATTGCTTAGTATCAAGCCCCGGCGTGCATACGACGCTCGCTCCTGCCGCCAACGAGGCTATGACCGTGGCATCAAGACCATGGCCATGGAATAGCGGCAGAACGTTCAAGCAACGATCATCCTCTGTAAGGTTTAATGCTGCGACGTTGCCGAATGCTCCCGCACAAATATTGGAGTGCGTCTGCGGAACGATCTTGGGCCGCGAAGTGGTGCCTGAGGTGGTCAGCAGCACGGCCACATGATCAGGTCGCGCCGATTCGTCGACCGGTGGGTCCAGTTGTTTCCCAGCGAGAGTGAAAAGACCCGCCGCTGAGTCGAACGTGGGCAGCAGATCGATGACGCGCACGCCGCGCGATATGGCGCCTCGGCGAGCCGGCGAATCGGTTGCGTTCAGTGTGATCAATGCAGTGGGCTGAAGATTAGAAAAATACTTGTCGACGTCGTCCGACTGGTAGGCCGGATTGATCGGGGCGCACGTGGCGCTTGTTGCCACTGCAAGAATCGCTACGGGCAGTTCGGGGCCGTTTGGCAGCACGACCGCCACCCGGTCGCGGCGGCCTATTCCCATGCTCCGCAAGACGCCCGCAGTTTTCCTAATGTGCTGATAAAGCAGGCCGTAGGCCAGTGGAATCCGCCCAGGGGCGAAGATCGCCGGCGCATCGGGAATATGCGTCGCTTGATGCTCCAGAAGATCGGGAATGCATGCAAACGGCATCGTCAGACGTCGACCTGCGAAATCACCATTTCGCATCATCGTCCCTCAGCTAACTTGGTCGACCACAGAGCTTGTGCGCAATTCGGATCGAGAGATTTCCCCAAAAGCGCAGGAGCATTCCTTCCACTTGGCGCAGCGTCACGCGATGTTAATCTGCTTGAGCCAGAATTCCATCTCCATCTCACTGTACATTTTTTTCGCGGCCGTGAGATGCAGACGAGCGCGCTCTGAATTCCCAGAGCGGTCATGAAGCCGACCCAGGCCGAGATGACAATGAGCAATAAGCGGCCGCATGCCGCGGGATTCGGCGAGTGTCAGCGCTGCCTGGTAGTGAGTGGCGGCGCTGTCGGCTTCGAATTGATCCGGATGGCTTGCCAAATCGCCAAGAAGACATCGTGCATGGGCTACGAAGCCTGGCTGACCCTCGGAGGAATCGACCGAATGATCTGCCAGGCGCCGCGCCTCGTCGAGCCGATCGAGAAGTAGACACGCGCGGGCCACCGCGTGATAGCTCCAGCCGCGATGAACGAAGATTCCTTTGGCCTCTTGGCGCTGAAGGTGCTCTTGACCTTCGCGCAAACGGCTGAGCGCCCCACTGGCATCGCCAATCTGTGCGTGGGCCCACGCCAAGGAGGCGACAGCCCATGGGAGGAGGATAGCCGCATCCAAGGTCGCCGGCATATTCACCCACCGCTCGAGCACGTCGCGTGCCGCAGCCCAGTCACCCTTCAAAAGGTGAAGCCTGCTTGCGCTCACCTGCGCCCAGCCGATGGTATGCGCGTGCTTCGTTGCTTCCGCGATGCCAATCGCTTTCCTCTCATGTTGTGTCGCTTCCTGGAACCTACCGAGGTCGGCAAGGCTCATGACCAGCCAGCCTCGGGCAAAGACCGCTGGCGGCACGGCCATGCCGAAAAATTCGTGCGCCCGGTGATCAGGCAGCGCGGCGAGGCTTCCGGCAGCAAGTCCGACTGCTTGCTCGTAGTCACCCCGCAAGTAGAACGGCTCGGCGAAGTTGCTTCCCGTGATGATGCGAAGCTGCAGGTCTCCGGTACGCCGCGCGATTTCCACAGAGCGGGCGCCGACCGCCGCGGCCTCATCTAACTGACCCAAATTCGAGAGGACAACCGTCAGAAAGCTACAGACACGGCAGCGCCTAGCGTCATCGTTCGCCCGCTCGGCGAGTACCTCCGCTTCCCGAAGGTACTTGAGCATCAGGTCGACCTCGCCAAGCTGCCGCAGCACCGTCCGCAATTCGAGGCGCACCTCGAAGGCGTCTTCCATCGTCTGCGAGTTCTCCGGCAGGGACTTGAGGATATCGAGTGCCTGTTCGAACGAGGTCCGCGCCTCCTGGAGGGCGCCTCGCGCCGCCGCCTTCGCGCCGGCCTCCCGCGAGTAGTGCACTGCCTTCTCCATTAGCTCACCGTGCACCGCGTGATAGGCAAGGCGTTCGACCCGCTCGGTCAACCGATTAGCATAGAGGCTTTCCATCGCGCCTACAACACGAGCGTGTATGGAGCGTCGATGCTCGCGTAGTACCTCGCTATACGCGACATCGCTAATAAGCGAATGCTTGAATGTGTATTCAAGATCGGGAAACAGCTGTGTGGTATAGATGAATTCGGCGGCCTGCAGCTTATCGAGCAAATACCGCAGTGCCTCCTCGCTCAGTCCGGAAATTACATGCAGCAGGTTGAACGGGACGTCTTGGCCGATGACCGCCGCCTCCTGCAGCAGCTGCTTCTCGGCGGCCGGCAGCCTGTCGATACGCGCAGCCAGCAAGGCCTGCACCGAAGGCGGCACGTCGATGCTCGAAATCGGCTTGGCAAGATGAAAATCGCTGCGTGCGCCCTCGATTACTCCGGCATCGACCAGCGTTCGCACGATCTCTTCGACAAAGAACGGGTTGCCGTTGGCGCGCTCCGCCAAAAAACTCTTTAGGCCGAGCAGACTGGAGTCGCACCCCAGCAGCACATCGAGGAATTCCGCGAGGTTCCGGCTCATGAGCGGGTAGACGCGCAGCTGGCGATAGTTCGGGCGATTTCTCCAATGATCGCCGTGCTCCGGACGATAGGTAACGATGATCAGCAATCGCGCATTGTGGGCGCTGACAACCAACTCATTTAATAATCCAAGACTAAGCGTGTCGTACCAATGGAGATCCTCGAAAACAGCAATAAGCGGCTGGCTGCGGCCCTCGGTCAGCAACAGCTGGACGACCGCTTGGTAGGTTTTCCGTCTATGCTCGGAGGAATCGAGCGAACGGAATGGATGATTACTGTCGAGTGAATCGAGAATGTCCAGGATCGGGGGAACCGCGTCTTCCAGTGACCGATCGAGCGCAAGGATTTTGTCCGATGCTTTCTCTCGGATTGTCTGCGTGGTGTCCTGGGGATTGATCCTCAAATATTGTTTGAGCATTTCGATGACAGGCAGGTAGGGAATGGCGCGGCAGTACGAGGGTGGAGCGGATTGCAGGATCAGCCAGCCCGCCATGGCAGGCGAATGAAGAAACTCGTGCAGCAGGCGTGACTTGCCCACGCCAGGTTCGGCGACGATTGCGGCGACTTGGGCCTGCCCGGTCCCGGCTGCCTGCTGTGCCAAACGAAGCTGCTCCCGCTCGACCTCACGATCCACGAAGCTCGTCAAGCCGCGTCTGGCGGCGGCCTGCAGGCGCGTTTGTGCAGCACCCGCGCCGATCACCTCGTAGGTTGTTACCGGCTCGGCGAGGCCCTTGACCGGTAACGAACCCAGGAGCTTCACGCCGATGTAACCTTCGGCCAACTGTGCGGTCTCGGCGGTTGTGAGCACAGAACCAGGCTTCGCCATCTGCTCCATGCGTGCTGCCAGGTGAACGGTCGGACCGACCGCGGCGTACTCCATGTGCAGGTCGTTGCCGATGATGCGGACGAGGATTTCTCCCGAATTGAGACCAACGCGGACCGCGAGCGGTATTCCGTGGCGCTGGTGAGCTTGCTCTGCGTATCTTTTGACGCTCTCTTGCATCCTGAGCGCTGCATAACAAGCGTGCACGGCGTGATCCTCGCTGGCGAGCGGCGCACCGAACAGTGCCATGATCCCGTCGCCTAGCACCTGATTGACGGTGCCCTCGTAGCGATGAACCGCCTCCATCATGGCTTCGATCACCGGGCCGATAAGCGTCTGCGTCTGCTCAGGATCGCGATGTGCGATCAATTCCATCGAACTTTTGACGTCCGCAAACAGCACCGTGACCCGCTTGCGCTCTCCCTCAATGGCCGACCTTGAAGTCAGAATTTTCTCTGCGAGGTGCTGAGGCGTGTAATCGCGAAGCGAGGCAAAGCGCAAAGGCTCATCTGCAATGGACGGCAGAGGCCGGCCGCATTGGGCGCAGAACTTGGCTGCCGATGATGCAGGGCTTCCACAATGGGCACAGATCCGTGCCAGCGGAGCAGCACATTGCTCGCAAAACTTAGCCTCGACGCTGTTCTCATGCAGGCAACTTGGGCATTTCATGAAAGCGGGAGGTGCTGGATGCGGTGCGGAAACACTGTAGCGCCGCACGTAATCAGCAACAAGCGGTTCGTTTGTGTCAAGTCTTGATAGCCATCTTTCGTGAGCGGCGAGCGGCGCATGCGCCCACTGGGCAGCGCTAGATCGCAAACGGTGCGTTCGATGGCACCATGCGTCCCGGCTGCTGCCACAAGCCGACCTCGCGTAACATTCTCTCGCCTGCGCGCTCAAACAGGCCGATAATACCTAGTTCGACCGAGTATTCGCTGATCGGCTTGAAAATGGAATCAAACGACGTCTAATGCGCTAACCAACACGGGTCAACTCGCTGGTCGAAATCATCGCTTTGGCAAAAGGGGATTTCGAATAATACAAAATCGACCCTCTGGCTGCCGCTTCGCCCTCATCGTTGGCGACAGATTTGTGGAGTTGAAAAATCACCGTGGATGCAGCGACGGGGCTGAGAAGAAACGTCACACACTCATTTTCTACAGCTTGTGCATTTCGAAAAGTCCGAAACCGAGGCTCAACATTGATATTGCGAAGCAGCAATCTCGGAGAATTGATGTCGGAAGAGGGTCAATCGCGTCCGGGCCGGTCGTCGCCGCGCATCCGTCCATGTCCGCAGTACCCTCATAGCGACCGAAAGTTCAAGAACCTGGCCCCGTCGCGATGGGCCAATAGGCGACGTCGGCCCCCTACTAAGAGTCATGTAATCAGGCTAATGTACGGACTGAGCCGCCAGCGGGACATGCCGACGTCCTGTGAAATCAAAGGCGGCCCCTGTGCCCGCGGCGGGCGACCAATCACTTATTCGATTTTTACCTAAGTTCGCCTCTTCTGCGTTTGCAGGAACCTCACGAGGGCTTGCCATGAAACCTGGCCGCCGCGATTTTCTGCGCCTCGCAATGGGCTCTGCCGTCGTTCCCGCGCTTTCGCGCAGCGCATTGGCGGAGACCTATCCCTCGCGGCCAATCCATTTGATCGTCGGTTTTGCGGCCGGCGGCGCGATGGACGTCAATGCACGCCTCATGGGGCAATGGCTGTCGGAGCGGCTCGGCCGGCAATTCATCATTGAGAACCGCACCGGCGCCGGCGGCAATGTTGCGACCGAGGCTGTCGTCAGAGCGTCACCGGACGGGTACACACTCCTCACCTGCGGGACGGCCAACGCGGTCAACGCGTCCCTCTACGCAAAGTTGGATTTCAATTTCATCAGGGACATCGCGCCGGTCGCCGGACTGGTCCGTTTGCCCCTGGTTTTGATTGTCCACCCCTCGGTTCCGACCAAAACCGCTGCCGAGCTCATCGCCTACGCCAAGGCAAATCCCGGCAAACTCAACTTTGGATCGAGTGGCATTGGCACTTCGGAACATTTGGCTCTCGAAGAGTTCAAGATGATGACCGGCGTCAACGTGATCCATGTGCCCTTCCGCGGCGGGGCACCGGCGTTGACGGCGTTGCTCGGCGGGCAGGTGCAAGCCCAATTTGCCGTCGGATCCACGGGGCTTGCGGGCATCAAGGCCGGCATGCGTCCGTTGGCTGTGACGACGGCAACGCGTTGGGCTGCCCTGCCGGACGTGCCAACCCTGGGCGAGACCGTGCCGGACTATGATGTGAGCGTGTGGTATGGCGTTGGCGCGCCTAGAAATACGCCTGCGCCGATCATCGAAAAACTCAACAAGGAGATCAACGCGGGCTTCGCCGATCCGAGGCTGAAGGCGCGGCTTTCGGATTTAGGGGGCACGCCGTTTGCGGGATCGTCCGATGAATTCGGAAAGTTCATCGCCGACGAAACCGAGAACTGGGGCAAGGTCATCAAGGAGGCGAACATCAAGCCGGAGTGATCCGGGCCGACGTTCTATAAATTCCTAGGCGAATGCCCTGACGTGAAGCAGCGATCAAGCATTTTGCAGCGCCTCAATTGACAGCGGTGTAGTGATGATATGGGTCAGGCGCGTCCCGATAGTAGCCTCGGTCAACTACTCTAATGTCGGTTCTTCCCCGTTTGCGACCGAAGTGGTCCAGCGTCGCACCATGTTGAAAAGGGCCAAAGCACTAAATCGCTGCGCGATAGCCAGCGGCGGAGAGCGGCTTATCTGAACGGGTCCTAAACCGGTCGAGACCACTGATGGCGGACGGGAGGTCCTGTCGCGAGGATCGAGGTGTCGTCGACCTCATCCTGGACGGGAGTTTCCCATGAGCATCGATGTCGTTACTCCGCTTCGCCGGCGGATGATCGAGGACATGACCGCGCGTCAACTCGGCCCGCACTCGCAGAGGAGCCACATCTACAGCTGCAAGCGGTTTGCCGCGTTTCTCAAGCGCTCTCCGGACACGGCCAATGTCGAGGACATCCGC
>DASXFF010000151.1:0-27862 GCA_036489735.1 Occallatibacter sp.
ATGGTGATGGTGTTCGGTGGTCAGTGATCAGTGGTCAGTGATCAGGCAACACGAAACAGAGGACAGGCAACAGGGAACAAGGGAACAGAGATAAGAGAATAGAGATAAGAGACATGAGAACAGCGAACAGAGAACGACCAACTCATCACGAGTCACTGAACATTGTTTGCTTTCCCTATACTGGAACGAATGAAGACGCCGGAACAAGCTGAAGCTACGAAACGCATTGTGCTGACAGGATTCATGGGGTCGGGGAAGACGACCGTGGGTCCGTTGCTCGCCGAGCGGCTGGGCTGGACGTTCGTCGACGTGGACGACGTGATCGCGGCCGAAGCAGGCACGACGATTCCCGAGATCTTCAGGAGCGAAGGCGAGACGGAATTTCGGCGCCGGGAGCGCGAAGTTATTTTCAAGCTCTTGGACCGAGGTCACGTGGTGCTCGCGCTTGGCGGCGGCGCGATTGAAGACGCGGCGACCCGCGAGCGATTGATCATGAGCGCCGAAACTCTGCTGATTCATCTCGAAGTGGAGCTTGCGACGACGCTCGCGCGCTGCAAGGGAACCGAAAACCTGCGGCCGGTGCTGGCCGATGAAGCGAATCTCAAGGACCGCTACGAGCGCCGCCTGCCGCTCTACCGCATGGCGCACGTCACGCTCAAAGTGGACACGCTTAGTCCGGGTGAGGTTGCCGATGCGATCGTGAGAGCCATCGGGTGATTCCGGCTGTTCATTTTTGGGTACCCCTCGCCAATGCTTTCAGTGAGTTGCGTAAGTTCGGCGCGAGTGCAGACCTTGACATGAAAAGCAGGGAACGACGGACCAGAGAACTAGAGATAAGAGAACAATCAGAGAACGTGCAATAAGCAACAAACGCCGCCCGGATTTGATTGACCTTGCATTTGAGCGATGAGACAATTTCAGCGAAATTGCCGTCATCCCTTTAGCGTCACACATTCCCTTAGCTGCACGTCGATTAAGAGGAGAAGTCCATGTACGATTTGCTCAAGCCTCTGTACCGTTGGCTCAAAACCGTCGCCCCGTTTGCTGCTTTGCCGGTTTTCCTTGCGTGCGTATCCCAGGCCCCGGCGCAGAGTGCGCCCACCGCGCCGCCGCAGACCCCCGACCTGCTGGGAATCTATGTCGGCATGCCCGCAGCGGCGGCGAAGGCGCAACTGCAGAAGCACTCCACTGCGCCTATCACGCCCAACGGCGACCCCGCCAGTGGATTTGAAATGCAGATCACCGATCCCAAGAATGCAGACCAGATTCAGGTGTGGCTCACACGCGCTCCCAACAATCCCGCGGTGTGGATGGAGGTGCGAACGCAGATCTACTATCCATCGGCGGGCGGCCCTCCGCTTTCTTTTTCGGCTGTGGAGGACGCGCTACACCAGAAATACGGAACCGAGACGGTGGCATCGGACCATCCAGTGAGCCTGGTTCTTTATTGGATCTACGACCAGAGCGGCAAGCAGCTGACCACAGCCTCGGCGGCTCTACAGGCCTGCGATGGCGGGATGTATGAAAGCTACATCTCCATGGGCCCGCCGCAGACTCTGAACGACGAGCAGAAGGCATGCTACGCCGGATTTTTTGCGGTGAAGGCGACGTTGAACCGCCTGACAAATAATCCGCAGCTTCTGGGTTCGTATAACGTGCAGCTGGTAAACCTGCCCTACGCCTACACGGCAGCCATGAATACCGCCGGGGCGGCAAAGGCCGCCGCGGCCAAGGCGCAGCAGGACCAGATCAACAAGGCCGCTCAAAACAAACCGGCGTTCTGAGTCCGAGAGCAGGGGAGAGGTACCATCACAGCACGCGGCCAAGGCGGGCATTTGATGCATATTCGATGACGTGGGGCCCGAGGTTTTTGTTCCGCGCGACAAACGCTTCCACAATCTGTTCGATTCTTTCTGGAAATCTGTCATGCCAGTGGCCAAGGCCGTGAAGTGCACTGAACTGGCAAAGCTCGGAAGGCAAGTCGAGCACCTCGGTCATCACCTTCAAAGTTGCTTCATAGATTTCAGCCTCAATTTCAACCTTCCGAACTTCGGCTCTCCTCGCGTTCAATAGGGTCTTCAATTTGGCGGGCAGTGCAGGATCTACGGGCGCGTGACGATGCGTGTAATGGTGCAATGGAAAGATATCCCACCACATATAACAGACGCATTTGACGGCGTTTTCTGTGCGATTTTCATTAGGATCGTAGTCTCGATCGGTCACGGCGAGGACGAAACTGCGAAAGAAGTTGGAAATTGCGTGAATGCAAGCGACGCGCTCGGAGAGCACGGTTTCGCGCCTGAGCAGAGCTTGGCTTGAGCTTCCCGGTGAGGATTCGCCGATCAGAAACCACAGGCCCTGCTCCACTTGGTCTAGCGAATACGAACTCAGCGCCTCTGGGTGCAGGAAAAGCCGAGTCAAATATCGAACGATGAGTGAGTCATTTAGTTCCAGTGCGGCCCAGCGGAAGTCGAAGTCTTCATCCCAATACCACTCGCGCCCGCGAACCGGATTTGCGAAAACGAATTCAAGCCACTGGTCATAACTCGCGCTCATTGTTGCTCATTTTAATTGGAGAATCACTCGCTCGTGAGTAGTGTTCATGGGAACGGCTCGCCGCAGAACGGAAGCAAGCACAAAATCGCGCAATCACCGGATTGGCGGTGGTAGGACCGACACCCGGAATGAACTTCTCAATCTGTCTCTGAATACATTGGCAATTCGGCGCTTATCGAACTCTTCGGATGCCTCATTTCTGAACTGTTGGCCAATCGCGAGCCATCGATAGGAACACAGCCTCGATTCTGCACCCTGCCACGAAATATTTATCCATCTGAAGATGTAACCTTTCCTCTTTTGCGGGATAGATACGGTGTGCGGTATCCACTCGCATGGCAAACATTTGCCTCGGCTCCGGGCAAGTCGCCGCCTATCCGAAAGTTTCTACCACCCCATCTGGCTCATGCGATCGAGGATGAGCGAGGTGTAGTGGGTCATGCGCTCAGGGCGACGACGGAGGGGAGCGGGGAGAATGGCGGCGAGCGCGGCTCCCTGCTCACGGCCAATGTGGCGCGCCGACGTGTCGTCATAACGCTGCGCGGCGGCTTCTGCGCCGTAGATGCCGGGACCCCATTCGACGACATTCAAATAAAGCTCCAGAATGCGCTGCTTGCCAAGGACAAGCTCGGCGACCGGGACGAGTGTGAACTCCGCGCCCTTACGCAGGAACGAGCGGCCGGTTCCGAAGAAGAGATTCTTGACCAGCTGCTGGGTGATGGTCGATCCGCCGCGAATGCGACGGCTGCCCTGCATATCGTCTTCGGCGGCAATTTCAATTTGCTCCCAGTCGAATCCATGGTGCTGATAGAACCGTGCGTCCTCGGCGGCGATCACGGCGTGTTGAAAGTCGGGTGAGATGTGGCGCAGAGGCACGAACTCGCAGCGCTCGTGGTAGGGTTTGCCGTGAATGAAGGCCTGCAAGTGGCGCTCGACGTGAACGGCAGTGGTGGGCGGGTCGATCCATTTGGCGGCGACGAGGGTAAGCGCTGCGAGCGACCAGGCAGCGATGAGGGCGAGCGCGACGAAAAGTAGGGCCGAGCGAAGTTTCGGGCGTGCGGGTTTGCGCGGCGCGTTGCCCTGCGGCTTCGTCGTTGGGTTGGATTTGAAGGGCACAGATCAGGATAAGGCAGGGAACAAGAGATCGAGGGAACAACGGAGCAGGGACCAGGCAATAGGGAATAGGGAACGACGGAGCTGATGTCCGGGCGCAGGGCTTCGTCGATGCTAACGACCTCCATTCACCCCAATTGACTCTTCTTAGCGCTTGCAGGCCCGGTATATAATTGCCGAATTCCCTGGGGTCCCCTAAAAAATTTGCGGAGCACTTGCACTCTCGCACTGGAGCCGATACCTGTGATGAACCAACAAAAACGCACCTTCAAGCGACATTCAACGGCCTCTGCCCTGGCCTTTATCGCCGCATCGTTTGCGGCACTCACGCTACTCGCACCCGTGAAGATGAGCGCTCAGAGCGGACCGATCAAAGTGGGCGTATTGCCCTTCGCCGACAACACAGGCTCCAACTCGGCAGATGTCGCGGCCGGTGTATCGCGCGCGGTACAGGCTGAGATTGCACACTCGACGAAACTGATGGGCGTGGTTCTCACGCTCGACTCAGGAGTAGATCCGAACGGCCTGACGCAGGACCAGGCCATTGCGGCCGGCCGCGCTCGGGGCGTTGATGTTGTACTGGTCGGCACCATCGTTGAAGCGGATACTCAGCAGTCGTCGAGCTCTGCGAATCTGCCTTCGTTCGGCGGCATCAGCCTGGGCGGCAACAAGCAAACCACCAAAGCGACGGTCACCTTGCAGGCCGACCTTTACAACACTTCGAGCGGCCAGAAGATCGACACCATCAGCGGGACTGGAAACGCATCACAGAGCAAGGTTGGCAGCGACGTGAGCACCGGACTGGGAGACATCTCGACCGGCGGCGCGAATTTTGACAACTCGGCTACGGGCAAGGCGTTTCACTCCGCAGTCAGCGATCTGGTGAAGAAGATGAACGGCGAACAGGCGCAGATGACGCACTACACGCCGGGTAGCTCGGGATCAACGACTGCGGCAGCGGGGGCGACGCCGGCTGCAACTCCTGACCAGGCGGGCGGAGGAGCGCCGGCCGCCGGCACGACGGCGCCAACTGCGCCGGCTTCAGTGCAGATCACGGCGTATCAGAATTACGACTTCACGCCGGGCGACACAATTCTGTTTGCCGACGATTTCTCCGGGGCCCAGGAAGGCGAGTTTCCGGACCGCTGGGAATTGATCAGCGGACAGGGTGTGATGAACACGACCAAGGGATTTCCCTCGTTCCTGCTCACCGATGGGAACTATGTGCGCGTGAATCCGCGCATGACGAATAAGAGTTACCTGGGCGATCAATACACCGTGGAACTCGACACGCTCATGGTGCCCAATGCCTATGGGCTCAATCTCTTTTTCGAGGTCGATGGGGGCGACGAAGCGACGCTCAATATGTCGGCAAACGATGTCAGTATCAGCGGCTCGAACGTACCCAGCCTGAGCGCCAACCTGCCGGCAGCGATCGGGGGCGATCAATACCAGAATCAATGGCATCATATTGCGGTTGCGTACAAGAAGCCGCAGATGAAGGTCTACGTGGATCAGTATCGCGTCCTGGTGATTCCCGACATCAAGGTTGTGCCGGTCTCGCTTGAGGTGGGCGGTATTGGCAGCCAGGATGCACCGCTGGTCTTTACGAATGTCCGCGTCGCCAGCGGCGGTGGCATGAACATGATTGGGTCGACATTTACCGATGCCAAGATCGTGACCCACGGCATCAACTTTGACGTGGACAAGGCGACTCTGCGACCGGAGAGCATGGGGACGCTTAACCAGATCAAGCGCATTCTTACGCAGAATCCAGGCCTGAAGTTTGAGATCGACGGGCACACGGACAACTCGGGAACAGCGGCGCACAACCTGACGCTTTCGCAGCAGCGGGCAGATGCGGTGAAGGCGCAACTGGTGCAGATGGGGATCGACGCGTCGCGGCTGACGACGAAGGGGTTTGGCGACACCAAGCCGATTGCCGACAACTCAACCCCCGACGGGAAGGCCAATAACCGCCGCGTGGAATTTGTGCGGATTAATTAGATAGTCGAGCGACACAAACACCTGCGAGCGATGCAGGGAGGATCGCACAAAATCTGCGCGTTCGCTCTAGGAAAAGTGCTGCCAGCCTTGAGGGACGAGGGGCACGCGCCCCTTTGGCGTGATGAGGATAACGGGCGGAGCGGCGGATGGACGGGCGGATTTGCGCACGATCACCTTGTTCGCGGCCCCTTTCGCTACGATGCGGCCGATGCGCGTGACCGCAACGCCTTCAATGTTCGAGGGCACGCGGGCAGAGGGTGAAGCCGTGAAGAGAAGCTCGTAGTCCTCGCCGCCGTGCAGGACTTGCGACGGGCTTGCGCCAGGAGCGATGGGCAGGGCATCGGCGAAAAGCTCAGCCGCGACACCGGATTCGGCGCAGATGTGAGTGAGATCGTTGCTAAGGCCGTCGCTGAGGTCAATGGCGGCGGTGGCTATGGCGTTGCGCGCCAGCCAGAGACCCTGGGCGATGCGTGGCGTGGGATAGAGATGCGGGTTGAGGGTCGCTTTGACCTTTGGTGAGTTGCGCCCCATCGCCTTGAGCCGCTCGCGTTGGCTGGAGCGCTTGAATGCAGCTCCCAATTGAGCGAGATAAGCGAGGCCGGCGGCACCGCCGCCCAGGCTTCCGGTGACGTAGACGAGGTCGCCGGGGCGTGCGCCGGAGCGGAGCAACGCCTGCCCTCGTGCGACTGCGCCGGTGAGCACGACGTCGGCGAGCGCGAGAGTGGACTGGGCGAGGTCGCCGCCGGCAAGCGGCACGTTGTTGGCCGCGGCGAGCGAGAGAAAGCCGTCGAGGAACCTGTCGATGAAGGGAGCAGGCGCACTGCGGCGCGCTGCGCTACTGGGCGCCGCCTCACGGCGTTTTACGTTCTGGACGAGATCTGGCGGCAGAGCCAGAGACAGAAATGCGGCGACGGGGCGTGCGCCCATGGCGGCCAGATCGCTGAGTCCGCGGGCGAGGGCGCGATGGCCGACCGACTCGGGCGGGTGCCAATCGAGGCGGAAATGCCGGCCGGCAATGGAGAGATCGGTGGTGACGGCCAACTCTTCATCCGGAGCGAGTCGAAGCAGGGCGCAATCGTCGCCGATGCCGAGGCGCAGCTCGGGGGTGGGGATATGGGCGGCACGGAGACGAATCCTCTCGATCAGGGCGAGCTCGGCAACGCTGGCGGGAGCGGGGCGGGCCGGAGTCGATTGCCTCGTTCTTCGTTTGATCGTGCGCGGCATGGTGTGAGGATAGGATACGGCGAGCGCCCTCGGTGATCGGGCTTCGGCATTGCGCGGCGCGCGTCGTCAGGAGATCCGCACGCGAGCCGGGCGGAGGCGGCGTTCAAAAGGCTCCCAGCCCCAAGGTCCGAGTCTCAAATCCGGACACATTGAATGGAACGGCCGGGTGGCCGATGTATCTTTGTCGGGCATCAAAAAGGACCAGCGGCCGAGAGGGATCTGGGGCTGTTAGCCCCATTCGATGCTCGAGCCGATGGGCCCGCAAGGTGCTTTCGCATCAGCAAGAAGCGGAGCAGAAGCGACGGGCGCCGATCGAAATTCCGCACTGAGGTTGGTGCAAGAGAACGGGGTGGTACCCTAGTAATGACGGCACTCGCTTTTCATTGAGCCGTTTTTGGACGGTCTGCTAGGCTTGAGCAACGTTCTCGTATCTGCTTAATGCGGCGCACGGTTGATGTGCCGATTCCGAAGGCCCTCATCGGATCGATCGACTTCCCCCGATCGCGAAGACTGTTGACGGAAACTGTTGACTGGCTGGTCGCCGGGGATTGCAGGAAAAGATGTTACGGAAACGCTACTACATACTTTTTGTTGCAAGAGATGAGGACGGCCAACTCCGGAAGATTCCGCTTCCGTTGAAATACGTGTATGGATTTGTCGCCGCGGCGATCGTAGGTGCGTTCACGATTGTAGGGCTGGCCGGATCGTACACCCGGATGGTGCTCAAGACCGAAAGCTTTAACCAGGTGCGCGAGGATCGCGAGACGCTGCGCCAAAATTACCAGCGCATGGCGGCGATTGCGCACAACCGCAGCGTTCAGGTGGCGAGCCTGGGAGCGCTGGCCAACGAAGTTTCTGCTCTGTACGGCTTGCGGCAGAGCAAGCTGCAAGCGGCGGAAGATGCCAAGCCGGTGGCAGATGGTCACGCGGCGTCGGCTCCGGTAGTCTCTGCGCCGAGCGACGATGCGAATCCGCAGCAGATTGCCAACTCCATCGACATGTTTTATGCATTGCGCTCCGAGGCCATGTCGGGCGCGGTTTCGCGAGCGCTGGAGAGCGGGCTGACATCGAACTTTACCGGCGACTGGACGGAGCTGGCCGATGCTCCATCGATGTGGCCGGTGGAAGGCCGGGTGGCATCGAGTTTTGGGGAGCGACAGGATCCGATTAACGGTGAAGGCGCGTTCCACACAGGAGTCGATATCGATGCGCCGTATGGAACTCCGGTGCGCGCGGCGGGCGATGGCGAAGTGACCGGCGCGCAAATGGGCGCTGGATACGGACGCGAGATTACGCTGGATCACGGTCATGACGTGATGACACTCTATGGACATCTTTCGGCGGCGGCGGTGGTGCCGGGGCAGCATGTGACGCGGGGACAGGTCATCGGGTATGTGGGTGAGTCAGGACGCGCCACCGGACCGCATCTGCACTACGAAGTGCGGCTGCACGATGTGCCTGTGAATCCGTACAAATATTTGCGCGTGACCTACGAGCAGGCGACGAATCTTGTGGATGGGGCGGCGGCCGGGCAGTAGGGTTGGATCGGTTCGCGGCCAGGAAGCTTATAGGATCGAAGCCCGGCGAATCGTCAGGCCGGATCAAGAGATGGAACAAGCGGCTCCCGGAAAACGGGGGCCGTTTTATTTTGGTGATAAAAGCTCCCCGAGCGCGGCTGCGGCGGGCGATCGCACGTGCGGGCAAAGGGCATGGTAGGCCTGCTTTACGCTGTGACGTGCGTTCACGCGGCTGGTCCGGGTCGCGTGGTATCGTTAGAGCGTTTTGGATTCGCGCCAGCGATGCGTCGCGAGCAGAATCGGAAGTTGAAGAGCGTTCGTTTTTGGGGTGATTGAAATGCGATTCCGTTTTCTCTTTGTTGCAACTCTCATTGCCTTTGCGGTTTCTGGCGCAGCGCAAAACATGCAGGACGCAGGGCCGCAAATTGCGGTCGCGGAGGATCGGGCCGCCGATGTGAAACTGGCGTTTACACGCGCCGAGCACCTGAAGCATGGCATCAACGCTTCGCAGTGGTTTGCGCAGTCGGGCGACTACTCGGCCAAGGCGACCGACAGCTACACCGACGACGCCGATATTGCGCTCATGGCGAAGCTTGGCTTCGATCACGTGCGGCTCAGCATCGATCCCATGCCGCTGACCATGTCGATGTATGCCCCTCCAGGGAAGAACGATTTTCTTCCGCGGCTCGATCTTGCGGTGGACACCATGCTGGCCAACGGGCTGGCAGTCATCATCGATGTGCACCCGGCAGAGGACTACAAACAACGTTTGCGCAACGAGGACGGGGCCGTGGACCGGTTCACGATGCTGTGGCGCAGGCTGGCCGCGCATGAAGCCAATCGCGATCCGAACATGGTGTTCTTCGAAATCATGAATGAGCCGGAGATCAGCGATGGCTACCGCTGGGCGGGCATTCAGGAGCGGGTAGCCGGGGCCATTCGCGAGGCAGCGCCGCACCACACCATCATTGCGACGGGCGCGATGTGGTCCGACATCTGGAATTTGCTGGCGCTGGAACCGCTGGCCGACGGCAATGTGATTTACAACTTTCATTTTTACGAGCCGCATGAGTTCACGCACCAGGGAGCGACGTGGAGCGTGCCCTATTGGAGCTACCTGCACGGCGTTCCCTATCCGTCGGCGGAAGGCGCGATGCCCGATGTTCTGAATGAGGTACCAGACGCGGTGAATCGCTACGAGATGCAGAAGTATTTTCTCGACGGATGGAATGCGCATCGCATTCAGGTGATGATGGACGATGCCGCGGCATGGGGACGCGAGCATCAGGTGCCGCTGATCTGCAATGAATTCGGCGCGATTCGCGGAGGACCCCGCCGGGGCCCGGATGCGGAATCGCGCGCCAACTGGCTGCACGACGTGCGCACGGCGCTTGAGGCAGATGGCATTGGATGGGCGATGTGGGACTATCGCGGCGGATTCGGCGTGGTCACCAAGGAAAATGGCCAGCCCGCGCAGGTGGACGATTCGGTTGAAAAGGCGCTGGGACTGCAAGGACACCAGTAATACAGCGGTGCTGCGGGTTCGCGGATCTAGCGAACTCAGGGCTGGCTGGCAATTCGGCAAGAGGACGAGTTAGGCTGCCTGCAAGCCAACGATGTCTTCTCAATTTGAGCTCTTGAATGCCAGATGTCCGCGGGCGCCCAGGGTCTGAAGGCCGCGGGTTTTCGCTGATTCAGTGGCCTGTGAAGGCCACTGCCAGCTCTGTTGTGCATGTTATTCCGGCTTGAGGTTCGCAAGCGCGAGAAGCGCAAAGAATTGCTTCTGCGTGCTCTGGTCGATGGCGATTCCCACCAGTTTGCCGTCGCGATTGAAGACGAAGGTCTTGGGAATCCCTGTAATGTGGAATCGCTTGTTTACGACGTCCCCCGTGTCGATGAGCACGGGCGGGTGATAGTTCTTTGTCTGAAGGAACGGAATGACCGTGAACGGGCTTTCGTCAGTGATGGAGAGAACCACCAAGCCCTCATTCTGATAGTGGGTGTAAATGGCGTCCAGGATCGGCATTTCCGCTCGGCAGGGCGGGCACCATGTGGCCCAGAAGTTGACGAGGACGATTTTGCCGTGCAGCTGGGAGAGCGTCCAGCTCTGGTGGTTCAAATCTTTGAGCGTGAAGTCGGCTTTGGCGACGTCAGCTTCATTGGCCGCGATCAGGTCGAGAGCCTTTTGGTAAAGAGGATCGCTGAGGGTGACCGAAACAGCTTCGTAATGCTCGAGCTTGGCCAGATCCATGTAGGGCATGGGCGGCTGATCGCCCTTGGCGGGAACAGGCGTCGCTGCTAGAGCTTTTGATAGTGCGTCGGCGACGGCTTGTAGAGCGTCATGGCCCTGATCGCCCTCGGTGACGAGATTGGCGGCCTGGTCAGCGAACTTGACTTTATCCATACCGGCCGGCAAAGCATCGATTTCGCGGGCGATCTTGATGGTGGCTTTGGGGCGCTCCTGGTCTGAAAGGCCGCGCAGGTTGCCGAGTTCGCCTTTGATTCTGGCGGCGTCGTTGGCGTGGAGATAGGGCACGGCAAGGAAGATGGCGGCAAGAAGGAGAGCGAAAGAAATGCGGGCCGAATTACGGGTGGAGATACGAATCAATGGGAGCCTCGTTCGGTGCGGAATTTATTTGAATTTCTGTTCGCTGAAATTGTAACTCTCTCGCGACGTCCGGAGAAATCAGCGATCTTGCACGGCGGTCAAAAGGCAGATCAGGCGAAGCTGCAGGAAACCTGCAGGCGAGTTGCCACAAGGCGGAGTGCCACTGCACTGAAACCACCACCGGCGACGCTTGACTCACCGTTATTCCGGCTGGAGCCCGGCCTTGCCGAGGAGCGCGAGGAATTGCTTTTGCGTGCTCTGGTCGATGGCGATTCCCATCAGTTTGCCGTCGCGGTCGAAGACAAACGTCTGCGGGATTCCCTGGACGTGAAACTCCTTGTGCGCGACGCCGCCGGGGTCGAGAAGCACGGGCGGGTGATAGTCTTTGCCGCGGAGGAAGGACTGCACCGTCTGCGAGTCCTCGTCGGTGATGGAGAGAATGACCAACCCTTCGTTCTGGAAGTGAGTATAGATGGCATCGAGGTTCGGCATCTCCGCTCGGCAGGGCGGGCACCACGTGGCCCAGAAGTTGACGAGAACAATCTTGCCGCGGAGTTCGGAGAGGGTCCACTTCTTGTTGTCGATATCCGTAAGCGTGAAGTTGGCTTTGGCGACGTCGGCCTCGTCGTCAGCGAGGATGTCGAGGGCTTTTTTAAAGAGCGGATCATCGAGAGAAACCGAGACGTTTTCGTAACGGACAAGGCGTGCAAGGTCCATGTAGGGCTGTGGCACTTCTGTGCTCCTTGTGCGGACCGCCGTTTCGCGAAGCGCTTTGGAGAGCGCGTCGGCGACGGCCTGCAAAGCGCCGTGTCCCTGATCGCCTTCGGTGACGCGCTGCGATACCCGGTCGGCGAGTTCAACCTTTTCCATGCCCGGCGGCAGCGCGGCAATTTCATTTGCAGCTTTGATGGTTGCGGCCGACCGCTTCTGATCGGGCAGCGAGCGCAGCTTGGCGAGATCGCCGGCGATTTTTGCCGGGGATTCCTGGCCAGGTAGTGAAGGAACGGCGAGGAGAGAAACGGCAATCAAAACGGCAGAATAGAAACGTGTCATAGAGCCTCTTTAGTTAAAGGACGCAGGCGCAGGAACTTTGGTTGGCGAAATTGCAAGCCCAGTGCCATACTCGCGCTGAGATATTCAGGATTTTTGCGTGACGGCCAGGATGCGCTCGGAGACGGACTCGACAATTTGCTCGTGCACCTCGTCGATGGCGAGGTCGCCCTCAATCAGGACGACGCGGTTGGGCTCGCGGGCAGCGATCTCGCGATATTTCTCCCAGACACGGCGATAGAAGGCGTCCTGCTCGGTTTCAAAACGATTTTCGTCGCGGCCGGTTTCCGATTCCATGCGTGTGTTGCGGCGGCGCGCACGGGCCAGCGAGGATTCGAATCCGGGCAGAAGCAGGAGCGTGAGGTCGGGCTGGAGTCCTCGGCAGATGAGGCGGTGAAGATTCAGAACGACCTCGGAGCCGAGGCGGCGGCCGCCGCCCTGGTACGCCTCGGTGGAATCGGTAAAGCGGTCGCAGACGACGATCTTTCCGCCGTCAAGCGCCGGCTGGATGACTTCGGCGATGGCTTGCGCGCGATCGGCAAACATGAGCGCCATCTCGGTCATGGAGTCGAGCGAGCGGGAGCGGGAATCGAGAAGCAATTCGCGAATGCGGTCGCCGATGGCGGTGCCGCCGGGCTGGCGAAGCAGCACCGGCTCATGGCCGCGGCGTGTGAGCCAGGCCGCCAGGCGCTTGATCTGCGTGGTTTTGCCCGAGCCGTCGAGGCCCTCGAGGGTGATGAAAACTCCGCGCGGCATGGAGCGAGTCTATCACCGGGCCGAAGACCGGCGCGGCTGCTTCAAGCAGGCACTTGGCCGGTCTGCGGCCACAGACAAACGACTTCGAGTTGTGTTACAAGGAGACCATTCCCCAAAACTAAGCCCAGGGCGCAGGCCGCATTGCGGTCGATGCTCCCATTGGAGTGAACGATGAATGTTCGTGTCACGCTCAAGGTCGTTTTGTTTGCGGCGGCAACTGCTGCGGCTCCAGTGAGCCGGCTCGCTGCTCAAAACCTGACGCTGGAAGGGCAGACAGGTGGGTTCCTGACTCCGACGGCGTACGTGGTCTACATGGAGAAGAGCCAGACATTTTCTCATCCGGCTGTGGGATTCCATTTCATCGATGCTTCCACGGTCATCGGCGACATTGAAACGTTCAGCGTCACCGAGGGTTTCCGAAACAGAGCCGAGGCCGGCTACACACGTAGTGTCCATCAATTTGGAGACCAGCCGGCGACCGCGCAGACGCCGCTCGGACTGAGCAATCTTTGGAACTACTCGGCCATGAATGTCTTCCACGGCAAGGTTGTCGTTTTCAACGACGGGCAGTTCGGCCCGTGGATGCCAGGGATAGCGATTGGCGGAGTGGTGAGAGAGGGCGACCACTTTGTGTCTGGCGCAGCCAACAAGATGCTGACGGGAACCGACAAGTCCTTCACCAACGGCGATGTGTATGTGGCGGTGACCAAGACCTGGGCGAAACCTCCAGTGCCGTTCTTGCTAAACCTCGGCTGGAAGGCCACGAACGCGAATATCTTCGGCATCGGCGGCCAGAGTACTCGTTTTGGCGGGCGATTTTTCGGCGGCCTGGGCATACCGCTACCTCTGGGCCATGGAATCGTGGCGGTTCCGTCGGCGGGATTCACGCAGGAGCCGAAAACCTCAGTGAATTTGAATACGCTGCTGAATGCAGCGCTTTATCAGTGCGAGGCTGAACTGGCGTGCAATCCGGCGTCATACACGCTCCAGAGCGCACATATTCCCACCACGCTGGACTACGCGGTGCGAGTAACGCAGCGGGACAAGCCGCACTTTGCATTCGACATTGGCGTAGGGCAGGTGGCGGGGCACATCGGCTCGATTTATGTTCCGAATCCCTTCTTCAATCCTGTGGTGCCGGCCGACGGGCCACCGGTGGTGACTACGCCGGTGAACCTGCAGGCGCGGCACGTCGTCGGTTTGGGTCTTAGCTACAGGTATTAAAGAAGTTACAAACTACGGAAAAGCCATTTGGCTGGGCAACTTCCCGGTGCCCGAAGGGTTCCTACGAGCATAGACTGGATTGGCTCCCGCGTCGCAAAAGAAGCGCGAAGCGGGAAGCACGATCCACTCGAAACGAGAACCCAAGGAGGTTCCCCGATGCGAAATTCCCGATGGATACGGAAGTTAATTCCGGCCATGTTGCTCGCTCTGCTCGTTTTCTTGATTCCTCAAAGGTCAAGCGCTGCGGTTTTCATCAGCGTAGGATTTGCGCCCCCGGTGCTGCCGGTTTACGATCAGCCGCCCTGCCCGGAAGATGGATGGATGTGGACGCCGGGCTACTGGGCCTACGGCGATGACGGCTACTACTGGGTGCCTGGAACGTGGGTACCGGCACCGTATGTTGGCGCGCTTTGGACGCCGGGCTATTGGGGCTGGGGCAGCGGACTTTACATCTGGCATCCTGGCTACTGGGGACGCCATGTGGGCTACTACGGCGGTGTGGATTACGGATTCGGCTACATGGGCATCGGCTTTGTGGGCGGCATGTGGGCCGGCGGATCTTTCCGCTACAACACGGCTGTGATGCACGTGAACAGGACGGTCATCCACAATACATATGAGGACCGCACGAGTGTGGAGCACAACACGATCAGGAACGACCGTCACGTCGCATACAGCGGCGGACCGGGTGGAATCGATCATCGACCGACGGCGCAGGAGAATACTTACTCCCACGAACAGCACACAGCGCCGACGCAATACCAGACGCGGCAGGAGTCCTCTGCCAGGACCAACGTGAACAACTACGCCAAACACAATGGCGGGCATCCGGCAAATGTGGCGACGGACAGGCCGATGACAGGCGGCCAGCGCAACGGCGGCGGGGCTCCGAATAGTGCTCATGGGCCGGCGGGTGCGGGCGAGACCAATCACGGCGGAGCGCCGGGCGCGAATCCAGGGTACGGTCGCCAGTCGAATCCGGGTGCGAACCCAGGCGCAAACCGCGGCTCAAATCCGGGCGCGAATCCGGGATCGAGGCCAAACTCGAATCCTGGAGGAAATCCGGGGGCGTATCGTCCGAACGGGAATCATCCGATGCCGGAAAGCCGCACGGCACCTGAGAGCCGCCCGGCGCCTCAAACCCGAACCATGCCAGAGAGCCGGCCAGCGCCGCCGAATCGTCCTGCGCCAGAAAGCCGGCCAGTACCGCAGAGCCGTCCTGCGCCGGAAAGCCGGCCTGCACCTCAAAATCGTCCGGCACCGGAAAGCCGTCCTGCGCCGCAGAGTCGTCCGGCACCAGAATCTCGTCCCGCGCCGCAGCCGCATGCAGAACAACCGCACGGGGGTGAGCCGCACGGAGGCGGAGGTCACGAGAAAGGGCATTGATCGAGCAAGCTGATCGAAGTTGAGAACCGGGCACGGAAAAAGGGCCGCAATTCACGTTCAGCGACGTGGGATGCGGCCTTTTCTCTGCGGGCTTTACGGTTAGTTCGATCTGGGGCGGGATTACTGGCCACCGGCAGGTTGATTGGCAGAGCCGGCGTAGTAGCCTTCGCGAGTGATGACAGTCAGGTCGGGCTTGTCGGTTTTTAGAACTATTTTGTGGAAGTCCCCATCGGTGTCAGGTTGATCGGGCGTGTAGGTCATCAGGTATTGCTGCCGGAGAGCGCTGGCGATGAGCCCGTAGATTTCATCGAGATTGTCCTTCCGTTTGGCTTCGAAAAACAGACCGCCGGTGCGCGAGGCAATGTCCTGCATCATTTTTTTGCCGTCAAGCTGGGGCGCGTTGGCGCCTCCGGGATGGTGTCCGCCGCCCCCGCCGCTTCCGGGCCAACCGCTTCCGCCGCCAGGGTAGTTGCCGCCCATTCCGCCGTGATGACCGCCGGGGAAGCCGCCCCCGCCACGCTCTTCCTCGCCTTTGAAGTAGATGGTGAAGACTTCTACGCCGGCGCGGTCGGCCGCATCGATGGCATCGTTCATGGTTTCTTTGCTGCCGCGATCGACGCCATCGGAAAAGACGACGAGCGCCTTGCGGCCGTCCTTGGGCTTCATCAGCTCGTCGGCAGAGAGATAGATGGCGTCGTAAAGCTGTGTTCCGGCGCCATGGCTGCTGTCATGGTCGCCGTATCCGCCGTGGTTGTCGCCGTCGCTGGTCTCCGGGCCCTGGGAGTTTTGCTCCCGCGGGGTTGGGGTCATGGCATCGATTTCGTGATCCAGTTTCTCGCGGGAGTTGGTGAAGTCCTCAAGCAACTCCACCTCGCGGTCGAAGTGGATCAGGAAAGCTTGATCGCCGCGGGCGGGCTGCTTGGAATCGGCCGGGAGCATGAGCTCGACGAATTTTTCGGCGGCCTTGCGCTCGGTGTCGATGGCCGGATAAACGCTGCGGCTGGTGTCAACCAGCAGGCCAAGGCGGAAGGGCAGGTTGCTCTCGGTCGTGAAGCTTTTGATCGTCTGGGTACGCCCATCCTCGGTGAGGGTGAAGTCTTTGGCTGTGAGGTCGGTGATGAGGGCGCCCTTTTTGTCGAGGACAGTGACGGGAAGCAGCACTTCGCGCGCCTGAACCTTGAGGTTGGTCAAGGGTTGGGTGGAGGGCTGTTGCGCCGCGTCAGGATCGCGCCTGCAAAGAAGAACGGTGAGCGCAAGGGCAAGAACAGCGAGGGAGGGTCGGAGGAAACGCTGATTTCTCATAAGGTCTTTTGGCGGCAGATGTTTGAGGTTTGGGCGCCACGGATTTAGACGCATCAAATTGCGGGTCGTTGACTGAATGAGGCTTTGCCGCGGCCGAACATTTGCGACAGAGAGGGCCAAAGGGGACCTTTTTATCGGAGCAGGTCTTCAAGAGCAGTGCTGAGATCGGTTTTGCCGTCGCGGTACTTGACGATCGCGGGGGCGTAAAGGCTGAGGCCCCACTCCTGTCCTTTGCCTTTGTTGAGAGCGCGGGCGCCTGGGACGACGACCGCGTTTTCGGGAACGATGAGCGGAAGATCGGCAGAGGCGCGAATGATAACGCCGTTGACGAGATCGAAGAGGGGCGTGCCTCGGGTGAGGATGGTGCCGGCGGCCAGCACAGCGCCTCGACGAACGATTGTGCCTTCGTAGACGCCGCAGTTGCCGCCTACAAGAACGTCGTCTTCGATGATGACGGGGTTGGCGTTGACGGGTTCGAGCACGCCTCCGATCTGCGCGGCGGCGCTCAAGTGAACGCGCTTGCCGATTTGAGCGCAGGAGCCGACCAGTGCGTGCGAATCGACCATCGTGCCCTCATCCACGTAAGCGCCGGCGTTGATGTACATGGGCGGCATGCAGACCACGCCGCGAGCGACGTAAGCTCCGGCGCGAACCGAAGAGCCGCCGGGAACCAGGCGCACGGCGTCGGAGGCAGTGAAATGGCGGGCGGGGTAGGTGTGCTTGTCGACGAAGGTTAGCGCAGGCGCCGGGCCGGAGGCGCCAACTTCGACAGCGGGCATCTCTTCCAGTGCTCCGAGGCGAAAGCCAAGCAAGATGCCGCGCTTGACCCAGGCATTCACGCGCCAGCCGGAAGGGGCAGACGGGTCGCGCTCGGCGGCACGGACGTCGCCGTGCTCGAGTGCGGAGCGTAGCGCGAGAAAGGCTGACGAGGCCGCGAGGTGGGCTGCGGAATCGTTGGCAACGGCCGGCCCAGCGGCGAAGTGCTTGTCGATTTCCCGCTCGAGATGGCTGAGATTCATGGCAAGTCGAGTGTATCAATGCCGCGGCCTGACAACCAGGGAGGATGGTATCGAGCTCGTCCGTCTCAAGCTAGAATCCAGCCAGGAGAAGTTTATGATGAGCGCGCTTCGCACCCGGTTCGCGATAATTCTGCTGGCGGCTGCCGCCGGATTGGCGGCGAGACCGCAAACATCTCAGAGCCTTTCGACGATTTCAGGCCGGCTCCCATCACTCGAAAGGACATGTTTGATCACCGGAAACGTGAAGCGCCTCGTCGAGTTCTATGAAATTATCCTCGAGCAGAAGGCGAAGTGGTCTGGAGGAGACTACGCTGAATTTTCTTCCGATGCCGGTGTGTTGGCAATCTTCTCGGCTGAAGCTCAGGAAAAGTACATTCCAGGATCCGCGGAAGCGGCCAAGAACAGGAGTGTCATTCTGGAATTCAATGTCGGCGACACTGACCAGGAGTATCGAAGACTCCAGAACGCAGTGAAGGTCTGGGTGAAACCGCCAACCACTCAGCCATGGGGGACGCGTTCATTTTGTTTCCGGGACCCGGACGGAAATCTTGTGGATTTTTACACGCCGCCGAAAGCTTACTGACGGTGAAGAGGAAACAAGTGAATGAGTGAGGAGGAACCGGGCTTCGTCAGGCGGGGTGGATGGGATCGAGAGTCGGATTGACGCGCGGGCGGCGATGGGTGGAAATGGGCCGCAGGCGAAAGCAGTTTTTGCCCGAGGGAATCATGGCTAGAGGGATCGGCGCGTCGCCGGGCCTCCCGTGGAAATTCTTTGACTCGAGCCACGCCGAAAGGCGGGGATCGGTAATTTCCGTCTGACCCTGCCAGAAATCGGGATTGAGACCGCACTGGATCGATAGGTGATCGAGGTGCAACTCGACGACGGCGATTTCCTTCGAGAAATAGCGGCGGACGTTTTCAGGCCCGATCTCGACGCCGGTGTAGGCGTGGCCTTTGCAGTGTGTTTTGACGACCATAAACCCCCAACGAGCAATTCCGCAGAGTACATCGCATCAAGATGCGATCGAAACGATCCGGTTGAACCGAATGAAGTAAGTCTAGGGATAGGAAATGGATACCGGATAGGGCAATGGAGGAAATCGCTGGTGTAGTTCCTGAATTGAGACGCGCGCGATGCTGGGATTAATGTGGGAATGCGGCGTTGGCCGTCGATTCGGGGGCATAGACGGTGACTGGCCAGGGCGCACCTGCATCCTCCATCGCGCTTTGCCAGGGCGGTGCTATCCCGCCCCAGCGGGGCTTGGATGGGCATCTGTCAAGCGGAAGCGCAACGGCCCATGCGTATGCGATACTCGAAACGACATGTTCAAGAGAATTGTGCTTAAACTTTCGGGCGAGGCGCTGGCAGGGGCGCGCAGCTTTGGCCTGGACGCCGATAAAGTGGCGGAAATTACCGGGGAAATCTCGGAAGTCCACGCGCTGGGCGTGGAGATTGCGATCGTGGTGGGCGGCGGCAACTTTTTCCGCGGCGTAGAAGAACAGGCCAAGGAGATGGACCGTGTGAGCGCGGACAACATGGGCATGCTCTCCACTGTGATTAACGCCATCGCGCTGCAGGATGCGCTGGAACAGCGCGGCGTGCAATGCCGCGTGATGACGGCAGTGTTGATGAATCAGATTGCGGAGCCTTACATCAGGCGGCGCGCGGTGCGGCATCTTGAAAAAGGGCGCGTCGTGATCTTCGCTGCGGGCACCGGGAATCCGTTCTTTTCAACCGACACCGCAGCCAGCCTGCGGGCTATGGAGATCAAGGCCGATGTGCTTCTGAAGGGCACCAAAGTGGAGGGCGTTTACAACGCCGACCCGGTGCTGGTGAAGGATGCTGTGAAGTACGACACCGTCACATACATGCAGATCCTGCAGCAGGGCTTGAAGGTGATGGACCTGACCGCGGTGAGCATGTGCAAGGACAACAACCTGCCCATGATCGTCTTTAACATGAATCACCCTGGAAACATCCGGCGGGTGGTGCTGGGCGAGAAGGTTGGATCGCTGGTGACGGCGTAAAGGCAGCTACCAGCCGCTGGCTACTAGCTTCTAGCATTTTCTTGCCTCTGTAGGGTCGTTAGCCCAGGCCGCCTGGAACGCCTCATGCGAGAGCCACTCGTTCGAGTTTTGGATCTTCAAAGAAATTTAGCCGTGACGGCGATAGTCATGAGCACGTAGCCGGAAGCTATGAACTAGCAGCTAGAGGCTGGTAGCTGTCCTTCGGGAGACGTCTAACAGCACGTGGAAACGATCGCGCCAGCACAAACGAGCAGGCCGGCACAAACGGCCAAGCCCGCGCCGCTGAAGGCACTGACGGGGTTGCGTTGCTTCGCGGCCCTCAATATTGTGCTGTTCCACTTCTCCAATCCCCAGTGGTTTGGTTTTATGGCGCCGGTGGTCAACGCCGGATTTATCTCGGTCAGCTATTTCATTCTTCTTTCAGGATTCGTGCTGGCTTATAACTACGCCGAGCGAGCGCGCAACGGGCAACTGGACCGCAAGCGCTTTTGGGAGGCGCGATTCACGCGCATTTATCCCATCTATTTTTTGAGCCTGCTGCTGAGCCTTGGGCAATTGAGCGGCGAATACCTGACGCACGCGAAGGCCATGTTTTGGACGGGCGTGGTGCTGACGCCGCTGCTGCTGCAGGGCTTTGTGCCCGCGGTGTCGACGTTTCTGAATACGCCGGCGTGGACGATGTCGGCTGAGGCCGCATACTACGTTCTTTTTCCCTTTGTGGCGAAGTGGAAGCGCCCGGAAAACATTAAGTCGCACCTGATGAAGATGGCGGGGGTGTGGATGCTGGGACTGGTTCCGGGCGCGCTTTATATGGCATTCAATCCCGACGGCATCGCGCATCCGGACCGATGGAGCTACGGTCCGTGGCTCGAGGCGCTGAAGTACACGCCATACACGCATGTTTTCAGTTTCGTTTTCGGCGTGATGCTGGCCGACCTGGATCGGATGATCGCGCGGACGGCGCAGGTGCGGCTGTGGCTGGGCATCATTGGGTTCGGGGGGATTTATGGTCTGCTGAGTTTGGGATCCATCGTGCCGTATGCCATCATCCACGACGGATTATTGATGCCGCTGTTTGGCTGCATTGTGCTGGGGCTCGCGGGCGTGAACCCTCTGGCCCGCGCGTTGGGAATTCGACCGCTGGTTTTTGTGGGCGAGGCCAGCTACTGCCTTTATCTGTTGCACTTCAGCCTGTGGAACCTGATTCACGACTCGCACATGCTGAACGCGCTGGGGCTCGCCCGCTTCGATCCGTGGATCAGTTACGTTTTGCTGATTGGGCTGGCCATTTTGGCGTTGTACTTCATCGAGAAGCCCGCGCAGCGGAAGCTGCGGGAGTGGATGCACGCGACGACGGTGGTGAAAACCGAGGGAACAGGGAATCGGAATTAGAAAACAGGAAAAGGACGCCCGTTGCCGGAAGGAGAAAATGAAAAGCCCAGTCGAGTTGACTGGGCTTTCTTTTGATTCTGGCCTCTGTTGATTCCGATCGATGGCTTCGCTAGCCGGCTGCTATTGCGGAGTTGACAGGGGGTGGTTTCCATGGGGAATGGCGATCACGACTGTGGGATTTACGCCCGTGGGATAAGGCGTGGCCTGCGTTTGCTCAATGGTTCCGTCACTGGGATTGAGTTTGAACCCGGAGACGGAGTTGCCCAAATAGTTAGCGGAGTAAACGAAACGGCCGAGGGCAGGCTCGACGACGACCGAAACGGGGTCAGTGTCGGTCGTGGTGGCAGCATTGCCCGAGACACCGATGTCGGCGGTAGGGGCTCCGGTGGGCAAAGAAATAGAGTACGCCCCAACCGATTCGTCCAGCGAGTCGGTGAGATAGATAAACAGTCCGCGGGGATCGATCGTGATTGAAGTTGGCTCGTTGCCGGTTTTGTAAGGACCGCTGACCATGAACTGCAGGGCATCGGTCGAGAGGATACCGTATCCGATCAGCTCGTTGGACGCGAAGTCAGTGACGAAGACAAAGCGGCTGACGGGATCGGTGATCAGAGCGGATGGCTTGACTCCCGCCTGATAGGGGCTGCCCGTAACGGGCGTCAAAGTGCCGCCGGAACCTGCGGCAAAACCAAAGAGCCACCCCGGATTGGCGTCACTGGTGGTGGGGCCGCCGGGATTGTAGGCTGACTTGTCGTAGGCGGTGACGTAAACCCCTTTACCATTGGCCAGCGCGGTGACGCCGGTGGAAATCAGGGTGTCACCGGTGAATCCGGGAACGCTGAGCGGGATGGTAGCGGTGGGAGAGCCGATCACGCCCGAGCTGAGAGCGTACTCCGTAAGGGTGGCGGAGGTAGTTCCGGAGACGACGTAAAGATAATTGCCGGCTGGATTCACAGCGATTGACACGGGGGTGGCGGCGAGAGTGATGTTCTCCTTAGGCACGAGGACGCCGTCGGTGCTGATGTCAAAATGAACCACGGAATTGTTGCCTGTGTTGGCTACGTAGAGGTTGTAATAGTCCGAAGTTGTGGCCATGGCGACGGGCCCGGAGCCGCCTGTGGAAGTGGCCGAATTGACGGTGCGCAATGCGCCGGAACTGCCGTCAACGGCATAGGTATAAATCTTTCCTGGGGTGCCCGATGCGCTGCCGGCCGCAGAGGCCACGAAGACGTAGTCAATCGTGACCAGATTGCAGGCGGTCAGAAGGCAGGCGATGGCCAAACCAATTGCGGAAACCAGAACGAGCTGGCTCGATTTCGTGAACTTCATGCGCTTCCTTCGTGATGGGCCCGCCGAATGGAGCCCCCAAAAACTCGTTAAAGTTGCCCGTGTTCATTGTAAAAGCCGAATACGGGGTATCACCACCGGCTCCCTTGCCGGAACTGCGCGACACTGACACTCACGGCGCGATGCCTGCGCCCGTTCCGTTGTGCGGTATGGCAGCCGCCGCGGTTGGCTGGTCGTTGCTCGTATAAGGAGAGAACTGCGAATCGAGAAGTGTTCCGTTGGTGCTGCTCAGTTCAAAACCCGAAACCGTGTTGTCAAGGAAATTGATGGTGTAGAGGAAATGTTCCGTCGAGGGGTCGATTCCAATGGCGATCGGCTGCAGGCCGGTGGCGTAGGTGCCAATGGATGTGAGCGCGCCACTGGAGGAGATGGAATAAGCGGTCACGTTGCTATCTGTCGAGTTCGTGACATACGCAAAGGGGTAAGCCGTATCGACGACGATGGCCGTAGGCTGATTACCGGCGTGAAAGGGGCTTCCGGCGAGCGAGGCCAGCGCGCCGGTTGAGGAAACTGAATAGGCAAGAACGTCGCCGCCAGAAAAGTCCGTGACATAAACGTGAGCGCTTGAAGGATCGCTGGCGATGGCGGAGGGCTTGATGCCGGCAGCGAAGGGAGAGCCGGTAAGAGGCGTGAGGACGCCGCCCTGGCCGACTGAGAACCCAAAGACGTATCCGGCGTTGGGCGACACAGAAGAATCGTACGCGGTGACGTAGACCTCGGCGCCGGAAGCGAGGACGTTAACCGCTGTCGGCACGATGACGTGGGATGCATTGACTCCGGAGAGAGTGAGAGGCCAGTACTGGCCACTGACGGCGGGGTTGGCGACAGGCGTTCCGATGGCCACCGGGGTGGCGCCTTTGGCGGCAGTGAGCGGAAAGACGCCGATGGATCCGGAGCAAGGCGCGGCATCGGAACAGATGGGAAGCGGCTGGTAGAGGTCGACGACGAATAGATTGGACTGATTGGCGGCGATGGCGAGAGGAAAGATCCCAGGAGTATTGACAGTGTTATAGGGATAAAGTTTGCCGTCAGTGCCGATGCCGAATTGCACGATGGTGTTGTCGTCCTCGTTGACCACAAAAAGGCTTCCGTAGTCGACAGAAACCGCCTCGGCTACGGGATCGCGTCCCTGTGAAGGGAAGGGCGAGCTGGGAATCTGGCGCATGCGGCCCGACTCGGAGTTGATCTCGAAGACATTGATTTCGCCGTAGCTGTTGGCGCCTTCCGCCTTGGTGCAAGCAACGTAGACGAAATCGACAGTCAGGGTCTGCGTGAGCTGGGAACAGGCAGTGACAAGCGAAGCCGCGAGCAAGCTGCCTGCGCCAACCAGCAGGAGGGCGAGACCGGAGCGGGGATAGCCGATTCTTGCAGCCTTCAAGGCCGCCGCTTTGGAGGCGCGACCGCAAGGCTCTTGTGCTACAGCGTTCGGCTGGCTTTGGTTCCCGAACTGCTGGCTCGATTGTTTGAACTTCATGCGCATCTTTCACAACGCGGCCTGCGGGCAGGCCGACTGAAAAAAACAGTCTAAGATTCGAATTCCGGCGCGCGCTGCGAGCAGTCGAACCGGTATTCAGCCAAGGCCTGTGGACCGGCCCTCAATTCGTGCAGGTGGCGGAAAAAACCGAACCTGGCATCAGGACCGGCCCACTGGCCGGTGATAACGCTTCGCAACTGGCGAGCGCGGCCCAGCACTAACTTGTGCGCCCATCGACCAGGCACCACGAAGCCGGCCCCTGGAGCTTGTAATCGCTGACAACAACCAGCGGAGTGAGGGTGCCCGTCTCCGGATTCAGCCTTTGCGCCGTGACCGTGGAGTCAAACTGGCCGGCTTCGTAGAGGAACTGGTCAGAAGGATCCTCAACGATGCACTGCGGACCCGATCCGGAGCCGAACGGCGAACCCGTGGAGAAGGTGAGCTGAAAGGCAGGCGCGGTGTTGACAAAATACCCTGTTATGCCGCTGTTCGCATTTTGCCCTTGGACGTTGTTCCCCTGATTAGCCAAATAGAGAAACTTCCCTTTGCTTTCAAGAATGATGTAAATCGGATTGGAGAGCGTGGGGTCATCGGGCACGGGGCCGCCGTTTTCGGCTTGGAGCGCGCCGCCGGCGCCCACTGAGAAGGGAAGAAGCTGGCTGTTCGAGCTGTAAGTCTGGGTGCCAAGAACGGCTGTGACGGGCTCGTTATCGAGCACATAAATTACGCCCCCCGCGCTCACCATCGCCACGGCCTGCTTCACTCCCAGAGGCTGGACGCTGTTCTGGCTCAATGTCAATGAGCCGGAGCCGCTGGAGTAGTTATACGGAAAGGCCTCGGTCCCGCCGACGTAGGGGTAAGAAGTGGGGTTTGGTGCGCCGGTGAGGGTGATGAGAGAAGAACCGGACAACACAAAATCGACCGGATTGGCTGGGACCGGAAAGTAAGTAATGGGCTGGCTCGTAGTGGTCGCCGTCACCTGGGCATTCACAACCAGCGAGAGACGGCCGGTGTTCTGGTCGATCTTAAAGACCGTAATGTCGCCGCATGTGGTCACCGTAGAGCCAAGGGCGAGCGCGCAGTTGTCGCCGGCGGCCGGTGCGGCGTTGTCTGGCGCGTCGTGGTCCAGCACGAAAAGGAAGTTGCCGGAAGCGTCGGCCATCAGGCGGAAGGGGTTGGTGCCCACTGAGTTGAAGGTCTCCTGCGGGGTCAGGGTGCCGTTTCCGCCCACCACAAATTGGGTAATGTTGGAATTCAAGCAGGCATTGGCGCCCGTGCCGTAGCAATCGGCGCTGCCTGATGCGGTAACTCCGCGATTGAGGACATAAAGGAAGCGGCTGCCGAGGGTAAGAACGGCTCGGACCGGATTGGCGCCTCCGGAGGCAACGGGCAGGGTGTTAATAGGCGTCAGACGCCCCGTGTTGTGATCGATTTTGAACCCGGAAATGATGCCGTTATTGCTATTGGAGGCGGTGACGGTTCCCGTCACATACAAATAGCCAACCGTATAGCTCTCGATGCAAGACGTCACGCAAAGCACGACGGCCGCCGAAAGTGCGCCCATCGCAAGCGCCTTGCCGAATTTCATGAACTTCATGCTATTCCTTCATCCTGGTCAGGTAGGCCCCGCCAAGTTTCATCGTTCCCGAGCAAAGCTGGGTTGGGATGGAGTCCCTGATGAATTGTAAAAGGCGAGGGCGGGTTGTGCATAGTTTACCCACTGAGGTGGTAAATGCCTCGATTCGGGTTGCCGAGTGGATCACGCGCGGCTCCGCCCCGGCCAACAAAGCATGAATTTTGAGTTTTCGGGCAACGATCGGCATTTGGACGCGCGAGCGCGGCAAACGTCAACGGTAGAAGTGGCAGATGCGGGTCTCCTGGCCGACGATTGAGGCGGCAGGCCGCTTGGTAGCGAGAGAATGGGTGCATGCGATACCGACCATTAGTAACGGCGGCGATTCTGGCCGGATTCACCCTGCCCGTTTTTGCTCAAGTGAAGATTGTGCCCCGCGCGCAAGATGTGGTGGTGCGCGTCTCCCCGGATGTGAAGACGGGCATCGAGGGGACGACCGAATTTCCGACCATTCAAATGGCGATGGATCACCATCCATTCCCGCACATAGGAAGAGATGGCAGAGCTGGGCGCGTGTACATCGAGATTGCCCCGGCGGTTTATCACGAGCGCGTGATCGTGACGCAGAATCACACCAACATCACGCTGATAGGCATGGGCAAATCGCCCGAGGACGTGGTGATTACGAATAGCCTGAATGCGAAGCAGGCAGGAGGAACTTTTTTCACCCAGACTGTTGAGATCAATGGAACAGGCTTCGAGGCGGACAACCTGACTATTGAGAACACAGCGGGCAATACGGGCCAGGCGGTGGCCGCGGCGGTCCGCGCGGACAGGGCGGTGTTCAAAAACTGCCGGTTCATCGGCCACCAGGACACGCTTTTTGCCGACTACGGGCGGCAATATTATGTCGACTCCTATATTGAAGGCGGGGTCGACTTCATCTTTGGCAACGCCACGGCAGTTTTTGACCGCGTGGAGATTCATGCGAACGGGCCAGGGTATTTGACGGCGCAGTCGCGAACGTCGGCCGAGCAGACGACGGGATATGTGATCGTCGATAGCAAAGTGACGAGCGGGATCGAGGCGAACGCTGGATCGGGTACGGACGCATCGGCGCACGACACGATCAGCCTGGGGCGGCCATGGCGGCCTTACGCGCGGGTCGTGTACATGGACACGGAGCTGCCCGCCGATGTGATTCCCGACGGATGGAAAATGTGGGGCAATCGGGACAAGATGCCGCTGGCGTACTACGCGGAGTATCGCGATAAGGGGCCGGGCGCAAATGCGGCAGCACGGGCGCCTTGGTCGCATCAGCTGACGGCGGCGCAGGCGTCGCAATATAAGCCTCGGGTTTTTCTGGCGGGCAGGGACGGCTGGGATCCAATCGCGGCTGCGGCGAAGCTACCGTAGAGGCTGAGCTCGCGCCGCGTGGCCCGCAAGCAGCTGAATTCCAATCCACATGCAAGTTCTTTACAGCCCGGCGGCGAGGCTGACACACTGGAGCGTGGACACCCAGACAATTGTCATCCTCGACTTCGGATCGCAGTATACGCAGCTCATCGCGCGGCGCATTCGCGAGCTGAATGTGTTTTCGGTGGTGCTGCCATGCACCGCACCGCTGGCCGAGATTCGCGCGCTGAAACCGATTGGGCTGATTCTTTCGGGCGGCCCGTCGTCGGTATACGACGACGATGCTCCGGCAGCCGACCCTGCGGTTCTGGAATTCGGCGTGCCCGTGCTGGGCGTTTGCTATGGGCTGCATTTCATCGTTCATCATTTGGGCGGCAAAGTGCTTTCCGCGCCGAAGCGCGAGTACGGCCATGCAGAAGTAACGCTGGAGGACCCGTCAACGCCGTTGTTCGCCGGGTTGCCGGAGACGATGCACGCGTGGATGAGTCATGGCGACGAGGCGGCCGTATTGCCGACTGGGTTTCGCCGAATTGCCGTCACCGAGAACGCGTTAGCCGGGATCGCCAACGAGGGACGGGGCATCTGGGCGGTGCAATTCCATCCGGAAGTGCACCACACACCGCAGGGACCGCAGCTTATCCGAAACTTTTTGACGATATGCGGAGCGCGCGGCGACTGGACGGCGGCACACTTTATCGAAAGCACGATAGCCTCGATCCGCGCGAAGGTAGGCGAGGGCCATGTAATTTGCGGGCTCTCGGGCGGTGTGGACTCGAGCGTGGCCGCAGTGCTGGTGCACAAGGCGATCGGCAACCATTTGACGTGCATTTTTGTGAACAACGGCGTACTGCGCAAGAACGAGTTCGCGAG
>DASXFF010000166.1:0-15763 GCA_036489735.1 Occallatibacter sp.
CAGGGAGAAGACGAGATTGTTCATGCAGCAAGTCTCCGCCCTGGCACGCCGGTAAAGCAAGGGTGTGACAGGCAGCTCCACGACGAAGGGATAAGCATCATGGCGTAGTTCCGGTCTGGTAGTTGAGTGTGGCCAGGGCCAGGCGATATTGATATTGGGCGTTTGAATGGCCGATTGCGGCATCGGTCTGCTGATATTGAGCCTGGCTCAATTCCACAATAGAACTTAACCCCAGCCTGTAGCGGGTCTGCGCTAGAGACAGCGCCATGTTCGATTGCTTCAATAACTCATCGGTTACAGACACGCGCCGATACGCGGTGTTGGCGGCAAGCCACGCAGTGCGAACATCGCGGACGATTCGATCGCGCAATTCGCGGGACTGCTCCGACTCAGCCTGTGCGCGAATAGCGGCCTCCTTGGCCTGAGCGGAATAGAGGAAGCCATTGAAGATGGGGATATTCATATTGACGCCGACTGCGCCCCACCAGTTCTGGTCGTAGTATGCCGCGGGCCGGATGGGAACGCTACCGACGGTTCCGGCAGCAGAGATTGTGGGAAGGCTCTGGTCGCGTTCTGCGTGGCTGAATTTCACCGAGGCTTGTTGATCCAGATTCAAGGCCTGCAGATCGGGCCTCTGCTGCAACGCCAGCTTCACCAACTGGTCTGCGTCGGTGGGTGGCGGCGCCAGAGGATCGGCGTCTTCAACCAAATCGTAAGTCACTTCGCGATCGAGCCCGAGAACCGCATCCAAGGCAGCCATTGTAGAGTCCGCATTGCCCTCTGCGTTGAGTTCGAGCAGCTTTGCCTGCGACAGGTTTACATCCGCGAAGCTCAGGTCGAGCGTGGATTTCAACTTGTTCCTTGTATAGGAGCCGATCTGCGAATCCGTGGTCTGACGCGTTGCCGTGTTTTGACGTGCAACCTTCAGCAGCGCCTGCGCCTCGAGTGCGTCGAAGAATGCCTGGTCGGTGGCGATCACGATATCTTCGGTTGTTGCGAGGCTATTCGCGTTCTGGGCCTTCTCTCGCAGCTTGGCAGATGAGATGAGATTGCCCGTCTTCCCGAAATCGGTGATCAGTTGAGTGAAGTCCCCACCCGCGCCCGCGTGCTCGAAAAGCCGGGAAGAGGTGAGGGAACCAGCGGAGACGCGAGAACCGTCTTCAGCCTGCACTGCGGTAATGGCTGCATTCGCGGTGGGCAATTCAACAGATCGTGTCTCACGAACCACCTGGTGCTGGGCCAGCGCAAGCAGGCGGGCAACACTGACTCTGGGGTTGTTCTTGATGGCCATCTGCTCAGCATCGGGGCGGGTGAGAGGCGGGAGTTGGGCCGATGACGATCCCGGCAATGCCGCGGGAGGTTCCTGTGATGGCGCCAAAGGCGCAGTCTGTGCGGCTAACTGCGCCAGCAGCGCGTGTGGCGCATTCGGTGCATCGGGTAATGGCTGCGGATTAGTTGCGGTCTGGCAGAATGCCGGGACGGAAATAGTAACTGCCGCGGCAAAAATAAACACAGACCAGGTGAATCGAGTTTCGGATTGAGTCATAACTTTCATGCCTCCTCCACAATCGCGGAGTGCTTTTCGTGGCGGCCATGGATGACGAGGTAGACGGCCGGAACCAGAAACACGGTGACGACTACGGAGACGGCCAGGCCGCCAATGACCGCGCGAGCCAGCGGCGCATACTGTTCGCTGCCGGCCTCCAATCCAAGAGCCATTGGAATCATGCCCAGCAGGGTAGCGAGGGAGGTCATCAGAATGGGGCGCAGCCTGATTTTGCACGACTGCACAACGGCTTCCAAAAGAGGCTTTCCCTCCTTGTGCAATGTGCCGGCGAACTCGACGATGAGGATGCTGTTGGAGACTACGATCCCGGTCATCATAATGACTCCCATCAGCGACATGATATTCAGCGTGCTTCCGGTGACCAGAAGAATAAGCACGACCCCGGCGAGACCAGGTGGAATAGCCATGAGGATGATGAACGGATCGACGAACGAAGTAAATTGCGCCATAAGAATGAGGTAGACCAGTAGCACGGCAACGATGAGGCCGATCCCAAACTCGAAGAATGAGCGGTTCATGCTTACGACGGCGCCGCGCACGTGTAGCACGGTGTTTTTGTCCGTTTTGGTATTTGCCACAAGCTTGTTAATCTGCGCGCCTATCTTTTGCAGGGCCTCGGTTTTGGTCGAGACATAGATATCGATCACGCGCCGAATCTGATAGTGGTCCACTTCGGTTGGTGTGTTGATGAGCGAGATGTCCGCAACGGAGCTAAGCGGCGTGTACCCGGTTGTGTGATCGCCGCCCGAAAGCTGGCGCGTCAGGTTCGCGCTCTCATGCGAATCCTGCATGGGGCCGTATCCGGATGGCCGGGTGCCGCGCAACGGTATGCTTTCGAAGTCTTCCATCGACATGTTCTGCAGGTAGTTATTCGCATACTGCACGGTGACCATGTAGTTGTTGCCGCTGTGTGGATCGATCCAGTAACTCGGGGCGACCATGCCATCGGAAGTCATGGCAGTGATCACGTTATCGACAACCTGTTTCGTCGAGAGGCCAATTAGACTGGCCTTCTCGCGATCGATGTCCAGTGCGATGCCCGGATAGTCCAAATTCTGCGGGATGTAAACGCCGCTTACGTTGGGCATGGTCTTGATTTTCTGGGCAAGTGTTCCAGCCAATGCGTAAGCGCCCTGCATGTTGTTGGAACTCACTTGAATGTCGATAGGCGCGGGCAGGCCCTGGTTAATGACAGAATCAACAAGGCCGCCGGCCTGGAAGTAGGTAGAGAGTTCAGGCATCTCTCGCGAAAGTTTCTCCTGTACCCGGCGCATGTACTCATAGCTTCCAATGCTGTGGTCTTCCTTCAAACTGGTTTGCACAAATGCAGTATCCATCGATGCATTGGTGGTATAGATGGCTGAGAGGTCGGGATAGACGCCGATGTTGGAGACGATCATGTCGAGATCCTGGGGACGAACGACGCTGCGGATAATGTTCTCGACTTTGGCTACATATTGGTTGCTCACTTCAAGCCGCGTACCGCTGGGCATGCGCACGTCGACTACAAACTGGCCAGGATCGGTCCGGGGGAAATAAGCGCGGCCTAGAAATGGTCCGGTCGCTACCAGAACGATCGCCACGCCGGCCAGGATAACAATCGACGTGAACATGGGGCGCTGCATTGCCCTCATGGCCAGGCCTTCGTACCAATTGAGCACGCCCTGAAAGTTCCTGTTGAATCTCTTTTCAAACCGGGTAAAGAAAGAGAGCCGCATCTCTACGGACGCCTCGCTGTCGTCTTTCAGACGAATGAATTTCGCGCAATAAAGCGGGACGACCGTCATGGCGAAGAAGTAGGAAGCAAAGATCGAGAGCACCACGCCCAGCGCGAGAGGCGTGAAGATGTATCGGCTTACACCGCTGAAAAACGTGACCGGGAAAAAGACGATTGAGGTGGTAAAAGTGGCTGCCAGCACGGCCATGGACACTTCGGTGCCGCCGTTGTCGGCTGCTACATCCGGCTCCTCGCCCATCTCCATGTGGCGAAAGATGTTTTCAAGCACGATTACGCCGTTATCGATAAGGCGCGAGAAAACCAGCGCCAACCCTCCCAAAAGCATGGTGTTGATTGACCCGCCCATGTAGTTGGAAATCATTAGGCAGACAACCATGGACAGCGGGACCGATAGCAGCACCGCAATCGTAGCGCGCGGACTGCCGAGAAAAATGAGGATCATGATTCCGGTAAGCACCAGCCCGATCGCCGCTTCTCTTGTGACATTGCTGATGGCCAGTTTTACGAATACAGACTGATCGAAGACAACAGCAGTCTTGAGCGAGGCGGGAATGTCGTCCAGGTGCTTGATTGCGGTCTTCATTCCATCCACGATGGTGATCGTGTTGCTGTCGCCGCCCTGCTTGAACACGGGCACGTAGACGGAGCGCTGCCCGTCAATACGCACAATGTTGTATTGCAGCGCGCCGGCATCGACGGCTTTGCCAATGTCTCCCACAAGAACCGAAGAGTTGCCGACGGATTTGAGCGGCATATCGTTCATCGCGGACGCATCGGGGAACTGGCTATTGGCGTAGATGTTGAAGTCCTTCGAGCCGATGCGGACATCGCCCGCGGGAAGAATCAGGTTGGAGCTGTCGACAGCGGTGACGACGTCGTTCAGGCTGAGATTACGCGCCTCCATTTTGAGCGGGTCGACGTAGATCTGAATCTGGCGATAGGTTCCTCCGTATGGTTGCGGAACCGAGGCGCCTTGCACGTTCGATATCTGGTTGCGCACCTGGAATTGTGCCAGATCCTTTAGCTTGGTCTCGTTGAGACCCTGGCCTTTCAGCGTGACAAGACAGACGGGTTGAGTTGAAGCATCCATGCCAAGCACGACGGGCGGCAGCGTTCCCGGAGGAAGACGGCGCAGATCGGCCATGGCCAGGTTGGCAATATTGCTGAGTGCGGCGTTAGGGTCGGTGCCGGGCTTGAAATAAATCTTGATCAGGCTCACACCGGTGAGGGAACGCGATTCGCTGTGATCGATATTGGCGCCGAGCGTGAAGAAGCGCTCGAATGTGTTGGTAATATCGGCTTCAATTTGCTGGGGCGGCATGCCGTTGTAGAACGTAGCCACCACGACTACGGGCATATCGATTTTGGGAAACAGATCGACAGGCATGCGAGCCACGTTGACCGTGCCCACAAGCGCAACCACAAGGCAAAGCATGATGATGAAGAATGGATATTTGAGAGCGAATTTTGGCATTACTTCGCCCCTCCGGTGCTGTCGTCGCCGGCCGCAGCTTTCGGGTCGATGACCCCGCCCGACTCATGCACGACGTCAGAAGACGGCTCCTCGGTGAGGATTGGCGATACCCGCTCTCCCTCGGTGTAATTGTCCTGGCCGCCGAGCACAACCCGGTCGCCAGCCTCAAGTCCGCTCTTGATTTCCGCAAGCTTCGACCCACGCAGGCCGACTTCTACGTTGCGAACATGAACGCGATTGCCGGAGTCCAGCACATAGACGGTTTGCCGATCGCCTTTGAGAACGAGCGCTTCAACCGGGACGGTGATTACGCCATCGGCGTGCGCCAGTTGCATCTGCGCATTGGCATACATGCCGGGAGAAATCGACAGGTCGCTATTCTCCACATCGATTTCGGTCTCCATGGTTCGGGTTTCAAAATTGACGTCGCGGGTGAACCGGGCCACTTTGCCGGTGAATGACCGCCCAATCGCATCCACGCGTATCTGCATGGGGTCGCCGATGTGTACAAAGCGAATGTCGTCTTCCGGAATCGGCATTCGCAGGCGAAGCAGGCCGCTTTGCGAGAGCCGTACGATGGGGATGTCCTGCTCGTTGGAGTTCGTCCCGCTCTGGATGAGGGCGCCGGTGTCGGCATAGCGCCAGACGACTACACCGGCGAGCGGAGCCACAACATTGGTGTAATTCTGTAGAGCCTGTACACGGTCGTTGTCTGCGTGAGCCACCTCGGTATGTTCGCGCGCTGAGTCGGCTGCGGCTTTTGCCGCGTCCACTTGCGACTCTGAAGATAGATCCTTGCTCTGCGCATCATCCAATTCCTGCTGCGCCACCAGGCCTGGCTGCGATTTCGACGCCTCTAGTAGGCGCTGGTAGTCGGTGTGCAGCGCGGCATGCGTGGCCTCGGCGCGCTTGATTTCGTGCTGAGCACGCAGCAGGTCGTCTTTGGCTTGCGCCATCTCGAATCCGCTGCCCTTGAGTTGCGCGCTCAACTCCGGGACTTCAAGCACGGCCAGCGTCTGCCCTTTCTGCACGCGGTCGCCGATGTCGACGTATATCTTCTGCATGAAGCCCGTGACTTTGGGATGAACGTCGACTACCTGGTATGGCTGGAACTGGCCGGCGAGGCTCAAAGTGTGGGCAAGGTTGCCGCGGGCGGCTGCCGCAACGCGGGCCGACGGCGGCTGGCCCGCATCTGGATCGGGCTCGTGACTATTGGAATGGCAGGCAACCAGGCAGGCCGTGAAAGAAAACATCGTGGCCGCAATGAAAAGCAGGAATATTCGTTTCCGCATATGTCGAGTGACCTCAAGATCGGTTGATGATGGAGGAGGCGCAAAGCGACGCGATAGATTTCCCAGACAGAATGATGCACTGTGGAGTGATCGTCTTCCGCACCCAATCGCTTGTTGAAGCGAAGCCGCCGCTGTTTCAGCGGCGCGGCAATTAGCTGAGAACCGGAGGGGGTCGAACGAAGAATGAAGCGAGAAACGCTTCTCGCACTACTGGCGGCGGAGTCTGGGCGCATACCCGATAGATTGAAACCGGGGCGCACAACGCGGAGACGAAGAACAAAATAATAAGGCCGGAATTCAATAAGGTGCGTATAGCTTTAACTTCCTGGAGCCTGGGATAGGTGAGCGCCGATGCTCTTGAGGACTCGGGCCGCTCATCTTTGGAGAGCAGCTTGGCGATGGGAGCATTGTGGGATGACGCCTGCGGCGGGTCGTAAAGAGACAGCTTGTATTGCAATCCCCACAAAAACACCAGGGATGCAAGTGCAACGAACAGGAGTCCCCAAAAGCGACTAGGGGGTCGATTTGGGTTCCAAAGCTGCACGCTTGTCCATTGTAACGGAGTGTGGGGAGACTCACCAAATGGTCCGCGGCCGGGTTTTGGCGAATCGCTCCACTCTATTGGTAGCGCAAACTGTGGACAAGGTTGCTCATAACCACGGGTTCGCGGCGAGCGAATCCATGTCGAGCAGTGGGTGCGCGGCGCTTGCGCGGCGATGTCCGGAGTACGCCAGCGCGGCCGCATATCCGGTGTGAATCGCCAGATTCTCAAGCTGCCAATCGTCATCCGTGGCGCGTTCAGCAGGCACGACTATTGAAACCGGGGCGCCAGGTGTGAGTGACACGCTGAATGCGCTGAGGGGAAGTGATAGGCCCTCTCCCGTTGCCTTGACGAATGCTTCTTTGCGGGTCCACGCATTGAAGAAGGCTTGCTGCTGCAGGTCGGGGGCAAGACTGCGATACTCCCGCTTTTCAAGTTCGGAAAAATAACGATTGACGAGAATGTCGCAGTCATTGAGGCCGCGCAGCTCTTCAACGTCCACACCGACGTGTGCGCCGGACACAAATGCGAAGACCGCAAGGTTTCCGGAATGAGAAAGGTTGAAGCCGAAGCCGGGGAATGCTTCGATGTGGGGTTTGCCATGAGTTCCAGTGGAAATTACGAGCTTACGCGGGTCGGCGTTGAGTCGGCGCGCAGCCAGGATGCGAAGGGCGGCGCGGGTTTGGATAAACGCGGCGGACAGTGCGGGGAATTTGAACCTTTGTGCCCGGATTAATTCCTGCCCGGACAGCAACGCACGGAAAGTTTCGACCGAGGAAGGAGCAGCATTCAGCCAGACCGGCCAGACCTCAACCGCATGGGGATTCTCAGCACCGGCTGCCGATTCCATCATTCACCAAAGCTCCATTCCGGTTTCGATGCTGGCAGCCGATTGCGCCGCTTCACAATGCAGATACAGGAGTCAATTGCATTTTAGTGCACTTGCGCCTGCCGTCGCGGATGTCCCGGCTAGTATCCTTCAATTGAGAGCGCGCACCGCCGCCGCAACCGACGACTATGAAGAAGCGAGCCGGACCCTCGACCGTGCCTGCCGGCCGGATCGAGGATTTGAGCCGCCGATTGGCGATTAGCGAAGCGCAGGGAACAAGGAGACTCAGATGGCATCGACCAAACGCAAAGTGCAGAAGTTGACGAAACTCAAGGCGTGGAAGGCTCTTACGCTCCACCACAAGCAGATTCAAACCACGCACATGCGAGACCTGTTTGCGGCAGACACTGCGCGCGGGGAGCAATTCGTCGTAGAAGCCGCGGGCATTTTTCTCGATTACTCGAAGAACCGCATCACCGGGGAAACAATTCGGCTGTTGATGGAACTGGCCGTGGAGTCAGGCCTGCGAGAGCGGATCGACGCCATGTTCAGGGGCGAAAAAATCAACATTACAGAAAAGCGTGCGGTGCTGCATGTGGCGCTGCGGGCTCCGAAGGGCGAATCTATTCTTGTGGATGGAGAAGATGTGGTACCCGGCGTTCACGAAGTGCTGGACAAGATGACGGCCTTCTCAAATCGGGTTCGTAGCGGAGAGTGGAAAGGTCATTCCGGCAAGCGCATCCGCAATGTGGTGAACATCGGCATCGGCGGCTCCGATCTGGGGCCGGTAATGGCTTATGAGGCGCTCAAGCACATCAGCGAGCGAAGCATGACCTTCCGGTTTGTTTCTAACGTTGACAGCACGGACTTCGCCGAAGCGGTTCAGGACCTCGATCCCGCAGAAACGCTTTTCATCGTCTCGTCGAAGACATTTACAACGCTCGAGACAATGACCAACGCGCATTCGGCGCGCGCATGGCTGCTCAAGGGCCTCGGCGGCGACGAGTCCGCGGTTGCCAAGCACTTTGTCGCCGTTTCCACCAACGCGTCTGAAGTGACGAAGTTCGGTATCGACACGGCCAACATGTTTGGATTTTGGGACTGGGTTGGCGGCCGCTACTCGATGGATTCGGCAATCGGACTTTCGACGATGCTGGCAATTGGACCGGAGAACTTCCGTGAGATGCTCGACGGATTTCATCAAATGGATGAGCACTTCCGTACCACGCCGTTTGAGCAGAATCTCCCCGTGCTGCTGGGGTTGCTTACCGTGTGGTACACAGACTTTTTCGGCGCGCAGACCGCTGCCGTGTTGCCTTATGAGCAATATTTGAAGCGCTTCCCAGCTTATCTTCAGCAGTTGACGATGGAGAGCAATGGGAAACATGTGACGCTCAATGGCGCAACGGTGGACTACGCAACCAGCCCCGTTTACTGGGGCGAGCCTGGTACGAACGGGCAGCACTCGTTTTACCAGTTGATTCACCAGGGAACGCGGCTCATCCCTTGCGACTTTATCGCGTTTTACCAGACACTCAATCCGATTGGGCGGCATCATGACATCCTGATCGCCAACGTGTTTGCGCAGGCCGAAGCGTTGGCCTTCGGCAAGACGCCGGAGCAGGTGAAGAGCGAAGGAACGCCGGACTGGCTTGTACCTCATCGCGTGTTTGAGGGCAACCGGCCATCGAACACCATTCTGCTCGACAAGCTGACACCGGCTGCGCTCGGCAAGCTGGTAGCCCTCTACGAGCATAGCGTGTTTACGCAGGGCGCGATCTGGCAGATCAACTCTTTTGACCAATGGGGCGTGGAGCTGGGCAAGGCGCTCGCCCAGCGCATTATTCCTGAACTCGAGGGAGACACTGAGCCGGATCTCAAGCACGACAGCTCGACGAACAGCCTGATTCGCCGCTATCGGAAGTTCAAACAATAGGCACGGGCTCTCCGCCGAATCGATTGTTACCGCAGCCCCGCTTCCCGGCGCACGCACTGGCGTCCGCCGGCGAAGCGGCATATCGCGTCCGATATAGTGAAAAAAGAGTGATCACACCAGCAGCGCTTCCGCAAGCAGTTCTCGCGCACTTCGCGGGCCCCGATTCGCCGGGTCTCACGGCGGAGTTGACCGCGGTTCTTGCCGAGCACGACGTCAATATACTCGACATCGGACAGGCCGTAGTTCATGAGAGCCTCTCGCTCGGGATTCTTCTAGAGGTGGAACCGCAAAACTATGCAGCTTTATCCGGCTGCCTTGAAGAGCGAGCGCGCCATCTGGGCCTTGTTGTGCGGCTCAAGCCGATTCCTGCCGCATCTCTGACTCACTGGATGCAGGGCCTGAACCAGCATCATTTCCTCGTAACCGTGCTGGGCCGCGCCATCACCGCGCAACAGCTTGCAAGGGTGAGCGCCATCATTGCCGCGCATGAGATGAACGTTGACCGCATCGAACGGCTCTCCGGCCGGCTTACGCCTTGCGACGGGCAGGCAAACGCTTGCATTGAGCTTGCGGTCAGCGGCGATCCGGGGCGGGAGCTTTCCATGCGTGCGGATTTCCTTGCTGCGGCGCAGCAGCTCTCCATCGACATCGCTTGCCAGCGAGAGAGCATCTTCCGCAGAAACCGGCGGCTCTTCGCCTTCGATATGGATTCAACGCTGATCCAGGGCGAGGTGATCGACGAACTGGCGAAGATGGCCGGAGTCGGCGAGCGCGTGGCTAAGATTACCGAGGCCGCCATGCGTGGCGAGCTGAATTTCGATGAGAGCTTTACGCGGCGTGTAGCGCTTTTGAAAGGGCTGCCCGCAGAACGGATCAATGGCCTGCTTGAGGCTATTCCGCTTGCCGATGGCGCCGAGCGCCTCATCAAGACGCTCAAGTTGCTTGGCTACAAGACGGCTATTCTATCCGGCGGTTTCACATTTTTTGCGCAGCATCTTCAGCGGCGCCTGGGCATCGATTCATTCCACGCCAACGAACTGGAAATCAGCGGAGGCCTGGTGACTGGACGCGTGATTCCGCCCATCGTGAACGGAGCGCTCAAGGCGGAAATGCTTGCGAAAATTGCGGCGCGCGAGGGAATTTCGCTGGAGCAGGTGGTGGCCGTGGGCGACGGCGCAAATGACATTCCCATGCTTAATCTGGCCGGCATGGGTATTGCTTATCGCGCCAAACCCAAAGTTCGGAAAGAAGCCGACCAGTCCATATCCAACCTTGGGCTCGACGGCTTGCTTTACCTCATTGGAGTGCGAGACCGTGACATTGAGCTGCACGAGGCCGCGCTCGCAACGGCAGCCGCAAGTGCGGCTCAGAGCGAACCGCACGGCAGTGTGTCGTCGTAATTTCTCCGGCCTCAGGCGCGGGCTCCGGAACTATTGGGCAATCCGGAATTTTCCTGAATCAAGCCGTCAGTCGGGGCTCTTGGTGCGCGATGGTGTCATTTCAAGCGCCCAGATCGCCATGGGACGCATATACATCCCGGCACGGAAGTTGCCCGTGATGTCCCACGCCTCGGGAGTGCGGTACCAGTAGCCCTCGCGCTCATAGATCACGTGGTAGAGCCCCCAGGCCGTCTTCCATGCTTCATCCTTCATGCCGTCGCTCATCAGCAGGCCCGCATAGCCCTCCGTTGTGCCGACCCAGACCTCCTTGGCCTCGGCATTGGTCAGAATTTCGCCTTTCGCCGACATGCCGTTGGCCGCGCCCATCTGGCCGTCTCCAAATTTCATTACATTGAAATCGAAGATTTTCTTCATCGCAGAAACCTGCATGGAATGCGGCACAATGTCGCCGAGCCCCGTCATATTCGCGTACCACTGGCCGGCAAGCTGGTCGGCCTGAATATCGTCCGTCGATTCGCCCATAGTGTCGTAGCGAAAGTACTCGCCGTTCCACAGTTTCGAGATGTAAGTCTTCTGTCCTTTCAGGAACAGGGCGTGATATTCATCCGCTGTTTTGACATCGCCGAGAACGCGTCCAGTCTCTTCCGCGGCCCGCAGCGCGGCAAGCCATAGGCCGCCGGAATACGCGCTGACTCCCGTCGTAACCCAATCGTCATAAGTCTGGTCGGGATAGCCGCTGTTCTCCGGCACTCCGCCGCCGTGATCGAACTGGCGAAGATACTCAATCGCGCTCTTGACTGCCGGCCAGGTGTGGCGGAGAAATGCCGTGTCGGTTCGGCCGGTCAGAACGTAGTCGCGATAGACCATGAGGACGAACTTCGAGTTCAGGTCTTTCCAGTCGTTGGTGTCCTGCCAGCCGGGCTCGTTGACTGCGATAAAGGGATCGCCCTCAGGCACGCCCAGGTCATGCGGAACCGCACCAATCTTCTTTCGCTTGTGGGTGACGGGTGAGCCGGTCTGTGCCGACTTCCACACCCAGAGGCCTTGTTCCGGCCACTCCTTCGGCACTGTGTCGGCGAACTCCTGAAGTACATGTTTGTCGATATCCGGCCAGAACTTCAGCAAGGGAAGCGATCCGTAGAATCGTACGTCGAGGGTGCCGTAGTAGGCGTAGTCAAAGCACTCAAGCATGGCGAACGAAGGCTCGGCTTTGGGGTCGGAGCCGGCCGGCCGGCCCCAGAACGTGCCTCCATCTGTGAGTGCGTAAAGCTCGTTGAACAGCATGCCGCGATACCACAACGGCTTGGTCTCATCGTTCACATAAGGCGCCTGCCATTTGTCTATCGCGCTGCTCCACTCAGCAGCGTGCAGCAGCCCATCGCGGGCAATCTTCCACGCGTTCGTCCCTGACGTGCCGTAGAAATCGGTGTAGCGGCGATCCCATTTTCGTCCCTCTCCAAACTGCACGAGAGGGAAGTCCCACGCGATGACCATGGGGATAACCTTTGACTCGCCGGGCCGCAGCGTGAATCGGACAGCGATGGCTCCGGCCAGCTTTTCCTTATCGCTGACCCAGGATTTCTGGTCGTTGGCGAGTTGACCGTCCTTCGAGAAAGGCGTCCAGACCGCGTGTCCGTCACCGCTGGCCTGAAAGGTAGTCTGATAGCTCACCTCCACTCCGGGCTGGTCGAGCGCGGCAATGGCGAACTGCCCGTCCCACTCATTGGGCATGGCGCCGGCGCGCTTGCGGTCGAAGACGATGCCTTTCATCGTCGGGCCGGAGGCCAGCTTCTCGCTGCGGTAGCTGTCGTAGTTGCCCTGGTTTGGGGTGCCGGCAAAATCGCGCGTGAAAGTGCGGAACCACCCCGACATGTTCGTCCACGACAGCAGAATGGAGACGGTCACTGTCTTGTTCGTCGGGTTGTCGGCGTGCATGCGGTATACGGCCACCGGATAGCTGGATTCGCGATAATTGTTGGGCAGAACGGGCGAGAATTGCTCCATCACAACGTGCGCGGGGAACTTGTCCCAGCGGTAGTCGAACCATGCTTTGGGAAACAGGCCATGGTAGTCGCCCGCGCCTACGGGATAATCCCACTGCCAGCTTGAAAGCTCGCTGCCGTGCGGGTGGCCGTTCATCAGCACTTGCGCTGTGCCGCGCGCATCGCCCTCTGACTGCTGAAACATGGCGAACTGGCTGGAGAACACTGGCTCATATTTGTGCGCGGCAGCTTTGATATGCCAACGGGCAAAATCGCCGCGATAGCTGCGGGAGAACGTTCCCGCTCCCAATCCGCCCACCGGTACGCCTTGCCAGTAACCGTCGTCGATGTCGCCGGAGACACGGGTCACACCGGGGTTCTCCAGCGGCAGACCGAGAGGGCGCTTCCAGGCGGCTTTGGGGATAGTATCGCCGGCCAGGGCGCTTGCGGTAATTGCGAGTCCAAGACCGAAGAAGAGAACCGCCTGTGCATATCGCCTCAACGTAGCTCCATCTTTCTCAATACAGTTTAGAAAACCGTTTGTCCGCGAAATGGCCCGAAAATGGCATGCAGGGGAGAAGGCGAACCCTCGATGCAAGAATAGATTACAAAATTGCACAACAAAATAGTTGCCAACTCACCCCTGATGGGAGTACATACTAACTAATCATTACGAACGATATCACGTCTTGAATCGCAGGGACGTGTTCTGACACTTCAAAAAAATGTCCTGGCAGCAAATGACGGGCGATGTTGGCGGCGCACTTCCTGGGGGCTTGCATTCGGACAAACTCACCTCAGGCGAGTTCAACCGGCAAAAAAATAACGGCTTAACCATTCTGGAGGCTGTACATGAAGCATATGTTGCGGTGGTTTTTCCCGCTTCTACTGATCTCAATGGGCGGATACTGCCTTGCCCAGAGCACCAATTCAGGCGATATTCGCGGCAGCGTAACCGACCCCGGAGGTGCGTTTATCCCCGGGGTGACGGTTACAGTGCTGAACACCGAGACCGGCGTCTCGAAAGACTACAGCACCAACCAGGACGGATTTTTCGACACTTCGTCCCTTCTCACGGGTAGCTACAAACTTACGTTCATAAAAGACGGCTTCGAGAAGTTCGTTCGTGGACCGATCACGCTCGAGGTGGGCACGACGACCGTGAACGCCAAGTTGCAGGTGGGCTCGACTGCAGAAGAAGTGGTGGTCACTTCAGACGTTCCACTGCTGACGACAGAGACCGGCGAGGAGAGCGTGGTGCTGTCGAACCAGACCATGGATCTGCTTCCCCAAGTGGGGCCGGACTGGGAAAACTTTATGTCCCTGCTGCCTGGAGCGACCAACACCCTGGGTTCAGGAGTGGGCTCGATTTCGATCAACGGCAATCTGCCGTACAGCAACGTGCTGCAAAACGGCGTCTCACAGACGTTGGGCGCAAGTCAGAACGCCACCGTTGCCAATTATGAGAATGTGGCCGAGATCCAGATTTCGACTTCCTCATTCTCGGCGCAGTACGGCATTGGCGGAACGATCTTCAACCAGATCACCAAGGGCGGCACCAACCAATTCCATGGTTCCGCTTACGACTACATCCAAAACGACGAGTTGAACGCGAACGCATACGGATTCGATAGCAGTCCCTCAGTTCCGTACATCCGGCAGAACCACTTCGGCGGAGCAGTCGGCGGCCCGGTTCTGCGAAAGAAGATGTTTTTCTACTTCGACTTCGACCAGGTCATCGACCATGGCTCAGCCAACAACAACACCAGTTCCGTTCCCACTCCGACTGTGATGAGCGGCGATTTTAGCGGACTTTGGAACATCTACGATCCCACCACGCAGACCATCGGCACCGATTCGCAGGGCAATCCTTATCCCATCCGCAAGTCATTCGCGGAAGAGTATGGAAGCAATTCGATTCCCGCCGCAATGCAGGACGCGGTTGCCACAAAGTTTCAGTCGTTCTATCCGGCTCCCGGCGGCCCGGCTTGCCAGAATAACGTGTCGACGATCCAGGCAAACTGCATCGTCGCCGGCGGAAAATTCGTTCCTGGAAGCGTAGGCACCGAGGGCAACCTGCAGAACAACTTCTACTCAACCGCGCCAGCTTCTTATCCAACCAGGCGCTATTACGGCCGGCTGGACTACGACGTGACGGGCTCCAACCGGATCTCCATGTCCGACTCGCAGGACGATAGCCCATCGGTCTCTCCCAGCGCGTTTACGCCCGGCCCCATCGGCTGGGAAAGCGGCGATGTCACCGACAACCAGGCGCAGATCACCGACGTCTGGAACATCAGCCCGCACATGATCAACGAAGCAAAAATCGGCTATACGTTTGAAGATAGCGATTACGGCGATTTGTCCCTGGGCCAGGGCTTTGCCGCGCAAGTCGGCTGGAAGTTCGGCGTCCTCGATGACTTCCCCTCGATCAACCTTTGGGGCCAATCCGGTTACTGGGGCATTAACCCGGCCACCAATGCAATCTATGTCCAGCATGTGTTCGATCCTTCGGATGTTGTTACCCTGATCCGCGGCAAGCATGCGCTTCATTTTGGCGGTGAGTTCCTGATCTACCGCGACGACATGACCGCGTGGGGCAACGCCAACGCTGGAACACTGGATTTCTCAGGCCAGTACACGCAGCAGTGGACGACCGATCCCGCGATTTGCGGTTCTTCGACTCCTGGGACAGCCTGCGCCAACCCAAATACCGGTATGGATTATGCGGACTTCCTGCTCGGTCTGGCTCAAACCTGGGGAGCGAATTTCTCGCCCGAATACGGCGGCCGCCTGAAGAGCCCGCAGGCGTTCGTTCAGGACGACATCAAGCTGCGGCCGAACCTGACCATCAACGCCGGCCTGCGCTACCAGATCAATCACGGATGGAACGAAGTTCACGGCAATGAAGCGTCCTTTGACCCGGCAGTCATCAACCCGGCAACCAATTCGGCTGGTGGCTATTGGTATGGAACGACGCACGCCAATGGCCGTACTTCCGTCA
>DASXFF010000174.1:0-7285 GCA_036489735.1 Occallatibacter sp.
TGCATTTCCCTGCCACTCCCATTGCTTTGAAGATGGCGGTCGCCATCGGCATCGGCATGCTGGTCGGAATGGAGCGCGAATGGTCCAACAAAGATGTAGGAGTTAGAAGCTTCGCGATCGTCGCTTTGCTGGGGATGCTCGCCTCCGTCATTGGTCTGAACGTCGTGATTGCGTCGCTAATCGGTGTGCTGCTACTGATTGCCGCAATGAATGCCCGCAGTATCCTCACAGATCGCTCTCTGGAGATCACCACCTCCGCCGCCCTGATCGTGAACTACCTGCTCGGCGTTCTCGTTGGCCTTGGCCACATCTTTACGCCGATAGCGGGAGCGATCGTGATGACGATGCTCCTCGCCTGGAAAACTGAACTCAGCCGTTTCGCAGGCGGTCTCCAGCCGGCAGAAATCCGAAGCGCCGTGTTGCTCGGCCTCATCGGATTCGTCATCTACCCAGTGCTGCCCAACCGCTACATAGATCCTTGGCAACTGTTCAACCCGAGCGATGCCTGGATCAGCGTCATTGCCATCGCTGGAATCGGATTTGTGAACTATGTCTTCCTTAGGATCTACAGCACGCGTGGGCTCTATTTAGGTGCGTTATTCGGAGGCTTGGTAAATAGCAGTGCGACCGTCGCCGAACTCGCTGCGAGGGCTCAGGAGGCTGGCATGGTCGCTCGGACCACCACGCTGTGCTTGCTTACCACCATCGCAATGTTCGCCAGAAACCTGATCCTCGCAACCCTCTTCTCCCCGCGTTCGCTCGGCGCCACGCTGGTACCGCTTCTGGCAATGACCCTCGTCGCCGGCCTATGGATCTGGCGGGATCACATGATCGAGGACAACGTTCCCGGAACATTATCACTCGCTTCTCCCATCTCCCTGGGAAAGGTTCTATGGTTTGGGACGCTGTTCATCACCATACAGATTGCCGGAACCCTGCTCACCCGATCCTTTGGCAGCTATGGCATGTTGGCTACCGGGATTTTCGGAGGCTTGGTGAGTAGCGCGAGCACCACGGCCGCCGCGGCTACGTTGGCCATGCACGGCAGAATCAGTGCTTCACTCGCCGGAAGCACCACAGTGCTCACATCGTTGGCCAGCGCCGCAGTCAACTTGCCGATCGTTTGGAGAGCAACTAAGAACAGAGCCGTGGTGAGAAGAGTCACGCTGGAGACCGCAACCGTCATTGGAGTGGGAATCCTTGCCGTCGCCATCGACCGCATTTTCCAGCTCTCCGAATTGCTGGTACGCCGCTAAAGACTGTGGGGCGAAGTATTGAATATTCTATTGCTCCCCGCTGAGTAATCTATGGTTTTAGCGGGGCCCCCTCGAGTGCGAGCACGATCTCATGCAAAGTCTGGAGGTTATCCACTCGATCGATAGATTGCATATTTCGAGAGCGGAGTATTTGCGTCAACGCTTCCGGCCCCACGCTATCGAGCGCCGCATCCAATCGCCGGAACCCGCGTTCAGCGGCTTGCATGTGAGCCAGAACTCTTTGTTGGATCGCTGACTCACGAATATCTTTTGGCTCCCACACTCGTGCCACGGTCTTCAGTAGTCCCCGATACATACGTGTACCAACCGAGCGTTGCATAAGCTCTATCGCGCGAACAACGTTGTCCTCGGGGTTATTCGTTCCGCGACCACTATGCAGTCCATTGCCGTTGTTTTCACCAACCTTGGATTCGAATGCCTCTGCATCTCCACGCCCGTCTGGCCGAAGGCCTGCGCGCCATCCCTCCGGTGTCGCCCAGTCGGGTAGCTTCGGAACGGTTTTGGGCCGCCTGCGATCGTCAAGATCCACCCATGTTCCGCTGAAGTGATACAAGTAGCGTCCGAGTCCAAAACAACTGCAGGTCCTTTTGAAAGATTGTGCTTCGGCAGCAGTGGCCGCGTTATCGTCGTCGGCCCACTCTTCACCGGTTGCGGAATGTACACCTAGCCCGAAGATGGTCAGTTCGCATGTGACCAGCACTTTCGCGACGAGCTTCTGGTCTTTGCTTCGCTCAAAGTTCGCGCTGGTATGAACTGCGTACCGGCGTGTCCAGCCCGCCGGAGTGACCAGTGCGTTCAGACGATCTGTGTAAGCGCGCTGGTCAGCGTAAGGCACCACTTGGCCTCTTGGCGGTCCGCTCTTGCCGGTGTTGGTGACCCGCCATTCGATCACCGAAGGATGAAAAGGTACCTCTAGATTGGCAATCAGGTCCTTGACGCTTGCAGCCGTCGCTGTCGATGCAGTGGAGATGTTTGGGTCGCCAGCAGAAGCAAACTGCTGCGCTGTGCCAGCGTGGGCATTGACTTCGCCACTCGCGTGTCCGTTGGTTGGAGTCATGACAATTCTCCCTTCATAAGCATCCAGCAGTGATTTCGCAGACGTTCAGAATGGAATGTCCTCATCCACAATGTCGCCGGAGCCAGCGTGGGCAAGCTGGCTTTCATTCTCGTTGTGGGTAGGGCCTTGATGGCCGCCGCCGCTATGATTCCAAGGCCCGAGTAGTAGCAGTTCACGGGCGACGATTTCAGTTCGATATTTCCTCTCCCCGCTCTGCCGGTCCTCCCAGCTTGAGGTCTGAAGTTTGCCTTCGACATAGACTTTGGAACCTTTGGCCACGTACTCCCCGACGATCTCTGCCAACCGCTGCCAAGCCACGACGTAGTGCCACTCGGTCCGCTCTTGCCATTCGTCGTTTCGATTTTTGAACTTTTCGTTTGTGGCAAGGCTGAAGTTCGCGACTGGAAGGCCGTTCGGCGTATATCGGACCTCTGGGTCTTTGCCGACGTTTCCAACGAGGATGACTTTGTTTATGCTCTTTGGCATTTCTCTACCCCCGATCTAGGAACATTTGCAAAAACGCAACAAGTGCGCCCTTTACCGCCAGATTGTCCCGCGAGTGATTGGGCTGATCGACCTTTGCCTGGTCTGGATTTCGCGTCTCCAGCGACTTCCAGCGTTAATCACTCGCGCGGCGATCCGACGGCTCGGGGATCGAGGCGGGCAGCTTCAATCGTTCGGCGATGGCGAGAAGGACAGAAGCGATCGCTCGGCAGCTGCAACGTAATTTCTCGGAGGTGCTCGTATGTTTCGTTTTGGAAGAAGAAGATGAACGGCACGGCCGCGCTTAGGAATCGCTCGTTGAGCCTTTGGGTGCTAGTCGCGATTCAATGCGCTCACGGCTCGGCTGGTCTCCGAAATAGCAGAGTCCCACTAGTTCCTCGCCGGCCTCGGCGACGAGCTGGACTAGCTGCTCACAGTCAATGTAGTAGACCGGATGGGACGGCCCGGCGCGGAACTCAAAGCGTGCGCCAGAATCGCACGGGTTGTCGGGGAATTTGATCTCGATATGCTGTCTTCTCCGCCCCAGTTCGAGGAGAAAGCAGGGCACGATAACATTCGAGACCTGCACGATTTCCTCCACGGTCGCAGCTTCAGCGGGAAGCCCTCGAAGGCCAGCAAAGACATAAGCGATCAGACGAGCCCTGGTCCGGTCGCCCCATGAATCCGGCTGCACCGCCAGCTCAAGGATCCCCTCGCTCAGTGGCGCCAAGAAGCGAGCGAAGCCCAGCTGGCGCAGATTCTCGACGAAAACAGAAGAACTGTCTAGCAGATGCTCGCATTCTTCAAAGACTCGCGCCGCCTCTTTCGATCCGATGCGAGGGACTTTTTGTCTATTCCATCCCCGATTTCCGGGTGTGGTATCAGGCATATTCATCCTCTCTCCTGGTTCTAGGCGGTTCCGGGTTATGCGGCCACGAGAGATGCAGGAATTGTGGGCGGGACATTATAAAGCGCAACAGGCTTGTGGATTCGTTTTGGACCTGATCTGAAAAAAAAGACGCATCGCGGAGGGCCGAGTTAACCCACCGAAACGATCGCATCACATCTCTGTCCCAGCAGTTGTGCCAGAATTTCCGAGTCATGAGCCGCATCCACGGGGTCGCGACCCAAGGCGGAGCGAAGCGCCATTTTCAGCCAGAAAGAAGCGGCTGGGTCGGCAAGAACCTCGTCGATGCTTGGTAGATCAACCGCGCCCAGGCCATCGCACATTCCAAGGCTCCTCAAACCGCTCCGCCAGGAATCGCATTGACATCCGGGCGCCGCTCGTCGGTTACATTAAGTGCACTGCGATCCTCCACCCGGTCAGCGGCAATCGGCCCGGGTCCGAGCAAATGACAATGGCGGCAGCCGAGGCAGCACACGGCAGACGTGATTCGGCAGGCAGCGTCTTGGAAATCGTTTGGCAACACCACGCGTTCCCCCGCCCGCGTGCAGAAAACCGGACATACCGTGCCGCGGAACGCAGCGTCTTTCCCCCACGGCTCCATCTCCAGGCTACCCCTGCGGCCATAAAAGAGAATCGAGCTCTCAAGCTGCGGTCTCTGGCTATTCCCCGATTTTGTCAGTTGATGCCGGGTAATGAGCAGATCGTACGTCCGCTCGATCCGAAGCATTTGCACTCGGATCAGTACCGGCGCGACAACGATCGCGTGTACGCCGTTTACACCAATGCTGTCCACGCGCTGCAGCCAGGCCAATGAGTTACCTTGTTCATCCACGTAGCTCGCATACGCGCCTATTTCTGAGACCGCGCCGCCTGATTCGACTCCGCGAAGCACGTACCGCTTTGCCAGGTGTTGGTGTTCGATTGACACCGAAGGCTGACAGTAGATGCCGACAGTTCCTAGACACTTCAACGTCATTGGGGGGAGCCGTAGTCCCTGACGTGTCAGGACCTCGGCCTCCACACGCCTATTGTGCGTTGTGAGCTGAGATTCCATATTCAATCAGCCTCCTGACTCGAATCGGGTGTCCCAAGGCCGCGCGTATCATTTCCCTGGTGCAACCGGCCCAGCACTTGTACTTGCGCGAATCCGAAACCGAAATGGCCAGATTGTCGCCGCTGCGATCACGTCCATGGTCCGCACAGGATGGACAACGCGTCCAGTAGTTTCCGCCACGCGTGCATGTCGGCCGGACGTGGTCGAGGATGCGAAATTGTGGGCGCGTCAGATCGCAAGGCGGCAACTCAACTCTTGGCTTCGGACGAAACTCTTCCGGCATTTCGAGTCCATCGATGAACCGTCCCATTTCGGTTTCCGTGATCTTGCGCAGGCGCTCCAGATAGGCGAGTTGCGCTTCGAGCCGGTAGTCTGCCCCGTAAAACCAGTACCGCCTTTCAGTAGCACGATGGATGCCGAGCGGCCCCCGGATCGCATTGCCGAATTGGTCAGGGCCGAGTTCATCTTGACGCGGAAATACTTCGATTCCTTCCGCCAGACCGGAGCTGCCCTTTACCGGGACTTTCAAGCGAAGCGCCAGGTTGTAGATGTAGATTCGGCAGTGCCTTGCAAGCAATGGCTTGTCGGCAAAGATCCAGAGGTGAGCGCCGCGCCGCGACTTCTCCAGCGCCGCCTCGACTCCATCCTGACCCAACTCCCATTGCAACTTAAGAAGATCTTCCAGCGCATTCTCATAGTCGGCATCGATTGCCACCCACTTGGAACGCTGCGTCTTCGGATTCAGCGCGTAGATGCCAATGGTCACCTGCCCGTTCAAATGCTCACGGATGGTCTGGGGTGAAATCCGCCGATCCCGCTTCGGACGATAGTAGTAGTGTTTCCCGTTGGCGCCCGGTTTGTGGGACTGCCGGGTGTACGCCAGACGATTTGCGAACAATGAGAAATATCTCTGTGCCATCTCCGCGCTCGCTTGGCCTATTCCTTTCATAAAGCCTCCTCTGTAAGCTCTTCGTTACGCCATCGCATGTTTCGCGAAGCCCCTCCGGAGAAGCGCCGGATGTGCCGTCCACGAGACAAGGTTGTATTCCGTAACAAGCTCATCGAACTCGGCTGCAGTCAGGCTGTCGTCACGCCCCAGATCGAAGACCACAAAGTAGAAGACTTGCTGCTCGCGGTCGTACAGATAAATGGCGCCGGACGCAGGCTCGTCCGGCACGGTTTGTAGCAACAAGACGCCTTTGGGCATTTCAATCCAGCGAGAAGCCTGCCCCTCGCCGAGGGTAATGAAAACTTTCATTACGTGTTCGACATTGGCCTCCTTGCGCAGACCAATGTCCTCCGCTGTAAACAGCGGCTCAAAACTTACGGCTCCTCTGCTTCGAGACATGATGTCTTCCTCCTTAATTTGACCTGATTTGCCCGACGGTCCGAGAACAGGCACGCCACCGAATGCCGGCAGAACCGAAAACGTTCCTTTCTTCGGATTCCGCTTGCGAAAGGCGCGCAATAGCATGTGACTGCGACAACCGCACAGTCTGCTGATTTAGCGAACAAAGAAGCTGCCGACTCGCGGAAATCGTATTCACTGCTGCCGCGCAGAGTTGCGCAGTGGTATCAGCGGGGAACATCAATTGCTCGTCGATATGAGACTGGCGCTCGCGAAGGGACACATGAGCTGACGTTAATCGCCAAGTGGATTCGCTTGCCGATAGGGCGCACGCGGATGAGCCGAAGTTAGCGCTGGAGCCGGTGTATAAACTGACCGGAACCGGATAGTGTTGTCGAATCAGCAGGAAAGGAACCGTGCGGGCCGAAGTGAATCCAGCAATATAAAACCATGTCAGAGCACAGCGCTTTGCATGTTCTAGCAAAGTCAAAATGAGGGGGTAGTCAGCACGCAACTCGATGAACGTCGGCATGTTACCGAATCCCCAAAAACGGCATACCTATCGCGTCCAGACCGCGTAAAGACGGTGAGAAGAGGGCAATGATAAGCCAATGAGAAGACAACGCACCGAAGATCGATAGAATCTTCATTGAAGCAGTTCCCGGAATCTGGTCCCGGTGGCGTCCCCGCGGACAAAGACCCTGGTTTCGAGAAGTGTCTGCCTAAAATCTCTGGCGTTGGCAAATGCCAACTTTTTGGGTACGGATTCAAACTCATGGATGAGATGAACTAGCACCTCCATTCCGGATGTCAGATACAACACGCAGGCAATTTGGTGTTCGGCATGAAGCGCAGCGCGTACCCGTTCATATTGCTTCGCGCTTTTTAGAGTGCGCTCATATTCCAGTGCGAATCGTGCCCTGTTGTCGCCAATCCACACGTCAACTATGGCGTCATAGTCCTTCTCGTAAGGAGACCGCGAGATCGTATTGAAGGAGGCGACTTCGACTTCCGATTGCCAACTGGCAAGCAGGTTCTTGTCCGCCAAGGCAAGTTGGATTGCATTCAATTCAAGCGCGTGAAAAACCTGCGAAGAGTGAGTCAGGTGCTCAGTATTCGATTGCAAGACTGTAGTGAACTGGCCATGATGTTCGAGCAA
>DASXFF010000183.1:0-20043 GCA_036489735.1 Occallatibacter sp.
TTCAAATTTTGGTTGTTTGTGGTTCGGTGGTGACTCGCCAAATCGAAGGGAGGCTTCCTTTCTGGCCCTGAAGTTCATATCAAAATCAACGGGTCATCCTGAGCGAATTTTGGTGCGCTTTTGCACCAAAATGAGTCGAAGGACCTGCATCTGCCGTTTACTCGTTCGCCGCTTTCAGCTCCGCCGCCAATTTCTTCATCGCCGCATTTTCCAGGATCACTTCTCCAGTCTCTCCACTGTGCAAAGCGATCTCCGCGGCGATGGAGCGGCCGAGAACCTGCTGATCGATATTGCCGAACCGCCCAGGTACGAGGTTTCCCAACCAGGTGGTCCAGGGCGGGGTATGAGCGTTGCCAACAATAATGCCGGGGCGAAAGATGGAGAGGCGCGCAAAACCGACGCTTCGCACCGTGTCTTCCTTCATGCCCATCACGCGCGAGTACCGAATCGGGCTGCGGGCTGAGCTTCCGACCGCGGAAAGCAGGCAAAACTGGGCGATTCCGGCATCGTGGCATCCACGCGCGAATGCGCCCACAACGCCAAGTTCAAGGCGTTTCAATTCCTCTTCGCTCCAGCGTGCCGATCCTGAACCGACACCCACGCAGCTCACTGCGCTCGCAGGGCCAAGGCTTAAAATTTCACGGGCAACGGCGGCGGTGCGGTCGGCAAAGTCGGCAGCGCCCGTATCGAGAACGACGTTGCGCACGCGCGATCGCGCCGCGATGGGCTTTCTGGTGACCATCACCACCTCGCGGCATTGTGGAATCGCCAATAACTCCGCAACAGCTGCACCACCAACTTGCCCCGTACCACCCAGAACGATTGCGGCGAAACTCTGCATCGTCAACTAGACCTCCGCTCAGCGAGACAGCCCGTCTACTCCAATAGAGAAGCATACTCGGGATTCCGGCGGTATACTCGAACAGCCTTACATCCCCCGCGAAGGAAAATTCCCTTGAAAGGTGAATCCCCATGGCAAGTTATCTGGTGCAAGCCTCGTATACAAGCGAAGCGCTGGCGTCTCTCATCAAGAGCCCGGAAGACCGCACAGCAGTGGTGAAGAAAGTAGCGAAGAAGCTTGGCGGCAAGCTGAGCGCATCCTGGCTGTCGTTTGGAGAATACGATCTGGTGATGATTGTGGAGATGCCGGACAACGCAAGCATGGCATCGTTCGCGATCGCCGCATTTGCGGGAGGATCGTTGAAAGGCGTAAAAACGACCGCACTCATGAGTACTGACGAGGCGTTGTCTGCGGTGAAAAAGGCCGCGAAGTCGGGCTACAGGCCGATTGGGGCGAAAAAGTAAATCGAGCGCAGTCGAGGCTCGAAATGGGCTGGGGCGGGATCTGCGCCGGGAAATTGTGCCCGGACGCCCACGCAGGCAAACTGCGCAGCCATCCGGGCTCTCGGAGGAGATGTTTGGGCAGCGGTCGTTACGGCCTGCTCGCCAGCGCCGAGACCGATGAAGCGTTGTCGGAGCGCGGCCCCATTGAAACCACGAGGTACTGGCGCTCCTTCTCCATGCCTTCGGCGCGAAGAATCATCTTGTCCTTTTCGATACGGAACTGCGCCGTGGTCCCAATCGGCAGCAGATTGGGATGCTTATCGTCGCGTGGGCGAATGTGATAGACGACGGCATCCGTCTGCAGAATGTACTCCTGGCAGAGAAGGTCCTGGGTCTTGGTACTGCGGTTGTCCGTGCCGATGATTTCGCCTAGCGCCGACGTGTCGCTCTTTTGAGCGGTGCCGCAATGAACGGAGTTCATCTGCACCAATTTTCCTGATTGATATGCGACGGGTTCTTTTCCGTACGCGAGAGAAGTCACGGCCACGGCCACAACGGCACACAATATCCACCTGAATTTCATTCAAATCACCTCAGAGGAAGAAGTCAGAGAGCGGGTCATTCCGCCAATAGAGGAGAATCCCATCTCTCAAATTTGAAAATCTGATGATGTGGATGCAGGTGTTTGCGCGTGGAGTTGTGCGTCGCAGACCGACCCTGCATGACTAAAGTCATGGCGGCAGGGATCAGGGAGCAGGAATTGGGGTAGGGAATAGAAATAGCTGTGCGCCCCATTCGCCAGGTGGTGAAGGCTTTCGCTGAGGCTACATCAGCCGCCGGCGGACGAAGTCGAGGGCGAATTGCGCGGCCCATTCGCGAACGCGCTGACGGTCGCCGCGGAAGGTGCGGTCGATTGAGTCAGTGCCCTGCGCGTCAGAGACTGCAACATACACCAGGCCGACCGGCTTTGAATCGGTGCCGCCCCCTGGGCCCGCGATGCCCGTGACTCCCAGGCCAATGGTCGCGCCGGTCGACGCGCGGATGCCGTCGGCGAGTGCCTTGGCCACTTGGGCTGAAACCGCTCCGTGCTGCGCGATCAGTTCGGCCGGCACGCCGGCAAATGCGGTCTTCAGCGAATCGGAATAGACCACCGCGCCGCCAACAAACGAGCGCGACGCGCCGGCCACCGACGTGATGCGCTGGGCGATCAGGCCGCCGGTGCAGCTCTCCGCGACGGCCAGCGTTGCCTGGCGCAGCCCGAGGTAGTAAAGAATGATCTGCTCCAGCGTGTCGCCCTGCGAAGAGTAGAACCAGTCCGCGAGAGCGTCCTCAATTCGTTCGGCGAGCTCACTCACGCGCGCCTCAGCTGCCTCAACCGTCGCTTTCGAGCAGATGAGAGTGATTTGCAGATCGCCGGTGTGGGCCAGCAGAGTGGTTTCCACGTCGATGTAGGTCGTATAGATGGGAGCGAGCAGTTTGTCGGCCTGGGACTCGGGAATCATGGCGGCCTTGAGCGTGCGCACCGCGATGGTCCTGTGCGGCACCACGTCACGCAGGCGTGGCAGGCATTCGGCGTCAAAAAGTGGAGTGCACTCGTGCGGCGGGCCGGGAAGGAGCATCACCAGCTTGCGAAACCCTGCGAAAGTCACGTCAAGCCACTGCCCTGGAGCGCTGCCATTGGGATTTGTGAGAACGGTTGCGCCGTCCAGAACGTCGGCCTGCTTGAGATTATTCTGCGGCATGGAGATGCGCCATGTGGCGGCGCGCGCGTGGAGAGCGGCAACCTGTGTGGCGTCGCGGCGCAAAGGGATGGAGAGAGCTTCGGCCACAGCTTCGCGCGTCAGGTCGTCTTCGGTGGGGCCGAGCCCGCCCATCAGAATCAGAATGTCCGTGCGGCTCAGAGCGGTCTTCACGGCGCCGATCAGATCTTTGCGACGATCGCCGACGATGGTTTTGAATGCGACCGTGATGCCGAGCGAGTTGAGCCTTTCCGTCAGATAAAGAGAATTGGTGTCCTGGCGGTAGGGGGTAAGCATCTCGGAGCCGACGGCAATGATTTCAGATTTCATAAGGGCAGGTTTGAGGTGTCAGGTATCAGGTGTCAGGAAGCAGACGTCAGCACAGAATTTGCACCTCATTCCATTGGCAAACGGAGGCAGATATCTTGGGTAAATGGCTGAAACCTGACACCTGAAACCTAAAACCTAAAACAGTGTCAGTCCTTCGACTCCCAACTCCACATCATAAACGGCTTCGTTGGTGGCGACGATGGTGGTACCGAGTGGCGAGAAGGCGACGCCGACAAGATTGGGGGCGGCGAGAACCAGCGAGGCTTCCCCGCCCGGCGTAATGCGGACCAGGCCATGCCGTCCGCGCAAACATGCTGCGACATACACGTCGCCTTTGCCCGAAACGGCAAGGCCTTGCGGACGGCCGAGGCCGCGATACCAGACGCGCGTGTTGCCATTTGGCTCGATGGCCCAGATGGCTTCATTCGACGAAAGCGATGGAGCTGTGACCAGCAGCGTGCCGTTCTCGTTGACGGCCAGGTGATACGCGGAGACGCTCTGCTCCAGCGTGGCATGAACGAAAATCTGGCGCTGTGGATTGATTTTGAAAATCGTGCCGCTGCGGTCGCCTACAAAAAGATTGCCTTCGTGGTCGAATGCCGCGCCGGTGGCCACGCCCATGCCTTCCACATATTGCGTGAATTCTCCCGCCGCGTCGACGCGATATACATTGCCCTCTGCGCGCGAGGTGACGAAGAGATCGCCATCGGGATTAAAGGCCAGGCCAGTGGCGTTGAGAATCCCCGTAACGAAGGGAGTTGCGCGGCCGTCGGGCGAAACGCGAACCACGGAGACGGGCGTCTGCTTGCCGCGCGGCCCGGAGATCGTGGCATAGATCATTCCGGAACGGCTCACCGCGGGACTCGTGACGGGATGGAGCCCGTCGTTGAGTTGGCGGGCCACTCGGAGACCGGCGGCGTTCGCCGCGCCGGCGGGTGTGCGAACCTCAATCAGTCCGGCAGAAGCCTGTGCGGGGACGCGAAAGACGAGGCGCGTCGGCCGGCTCATCAGGACGTGGGCCGGCTGGTTGTCGACAGCGACTGAAGGCAGGCCAAAGCCATTGGGACCGAGCCAGACTCCATTCAGCTCGACTTCGCCGTCGGGCAATGCGGCAGAGGGCAGAACAGCGTCGACGCGAGGCAGGTGGCCGGCGTCCGGTGCGGGTTGAGGGGAGGAGCGGGCCATAATTAAGAACCAAATCCGTGCATCGCCAAACCAGGTGCCAGCCGCTTCAGAACCAGATGCGCACGAGCGACGCTATACCTAAAGCATACAAGCCTGCGGCCACGTCATCGAAGACGATGCCCCAGCCGCCGGGCAGCCGCTCGAGCCGTCTCACAGGAAACGGCTTCGTGATATCGAATGCACGAAAGAGCAGCAGCGCGATGATCGCGTGACGCCAATCGAACGGACACCAGAGCAGCGCGATCCATTGGCCGATGACTTCATCGATGACGACAAAGCCGGGATCGGTGCGGCCGCTTTCGCGCTCGACGATGGTCGCGGCAGGCACGCCGACAGCGATTGCGAGCACGATCCATACCGAGAGGCCGATCAGCATCGCGGCCAGAGGCGGGTGGCGGATCACCCCTACTGCGGCCCACAAAAGCACTGCGGCAATAGAGCCGTAGGTGCCCGGGCCGGGCTTCAGGTAGCCGGCGCCGAAGAATGTTGCGACGGTCCAGGCCCACCACTTCGTGGGCTTTTGGATCGGTGATTCCGGGGAGCCCTCAGCTTTCATCCGAGTCCTTACTGTGGCCACCGGCGAGGCCGCCAAGATCTTCCAGCACGTCGGGATCGAGGACAGGCGAACTGATCTTGTAAGCTCCCATCGCCCACTTCCCAAGGTCGATTTTGCGGCAGCGGTCGCTGCAGAAAGGGAAGTCCTCATCACCCATGCGGACGATCATTCCGCAGGTGGGGCAGTGGAGAATTTTGACGGATTTTTTGCGTGCGGGCATGGATGCGGGCGCGAATATTTCAGTTTTATCCTACAGCGGCTTCCTACCCCCGTGCAGGAGCGTGTTCCGCGGTCCCGCTTCCGTAGGGAGCACGGTGGAGTCGGCTGCGGCAGACGGAACCCTGGGATCAGCTACATTTTTCCCAGCAATTCTTTCAGTCGCTTCAGAGCCGCCGCACGTGCGGGTGGATTTGCGGGGTTCGTATTGGTGGGGTCTTCGCCCGCACGCATGAATCCGTGTCCCGCGCCATCGTAGATCGTCGGATCGTATTCCTTCCCGGCCGCAGCCATCGCAGTCTTCGCATCCGGCACGGTCGACGAAATTCGCGCATCGCTGCCGCCATAGAAACCGTATACCGGAGCGGTAATATTTCTCATGGCGTCGGCTGTCGGCGGCGGCCCGTAGAAGACAAAGGCATCGCTGAGGCCGTGTCGCGCTGTGGCAAAGCGAAACGATTGGCCTCCGCCCCAGCAGAAGCCGATGACGGCAAGCTTGCCGTTTGCCGACGGAAATTTCAGCGCATAATCGGCCGTGGCGTTCAGATCGGCAGTGATCGTTCCGGGATCGAGGCTGGAGACAGCCCTAATCACCGACTGCTGGTCAGGGAATGTGCTCGTTCCGCCACCGTTCGGACCATCGCCCGAAAGCAGGTCGGGCGCAATCACGATGTAGCCCATCGCGGCAAAGTCATCGGCCATCGAGCGCGCCCAGTCACTGAGTCCGAATATCTCGTGAATGAGCAGAACCACGGGCGCTTTGTGCTTCACTTCGGGATACACAACAAAAGCGTCCACGGTGCGGTTGCCGTATTTCACCTTCACCCATTCCTGGTGGCGCGGCGACTTATCGAGGATGGCCTTGGCCCAATCCTGCGCGGAGGCTGTCGGCATAGCTACGGCAAGTCCGGCAACCAACAGCGTGAGGCAGATCAGGCTCGAAGCGAGGCGGGGAAGCGGGTTTTTCATGGCGGAAGGATACTACAAAGAACACGGAACAGGGATCAGGGAGCCGACAAACAGTGCGAAGAAACCAAGTGCCCCCAAGGAACTGCGGCCAACAAGATAGATAAGTCATTTGCGGTCGGGCGCGGCTCCGCCGAGACTTAACCGTGTGAAGTCACGTGCGGCCGCCGTCGAAAAAAGGGACGCGGAGAACGCTGGAGGGAAGCCTATTTCTTGAAGCGGTTCGCCAGAATCGGTGCGGCGTCGCCGTCTTCGATGACCACGCTGCCGCGCAGTTCCAGCAAGTCGGCCCACTTGACTGCGTCCCCATAAAGCAAAGTCGGATCGCTGCACTCGACCAGCACAAATCCTCCACTGCAGTCCGCCTTGTGCCAGCGCCCGAGAATCGTTACACCGGGAGGAGGAGTGGCTTCGCCGGCCAGAAAGCGCGCGGCAGCTTCAGGAACATTTCCCGTAGGAAAGGTCCAGGTAGTCATAAATTTCATGGCAGTTGACCTCGGATTCGATTTGCGTTGGGGGGATTTTTCCCGGGCCTTTCCGGGCCTGTGAAGTGTACCGTCAATGACCGCAAAGGAACAAGGCCGATAGATTCCCCACTCAAGCCGAGCCAAGCAGGGCATCGGAACGAATGCGGCGGGTCAGGACGACGGTGGAGATGGCGGGGTGTACAAAAATTGCGACTGCTATAATGACGCGAAGAATCGCTCCCTTCTTTCTCCACCATGTCGCCCACACGATTCGCAGAATTTGAGCTCAACGAGCAGACATTTGAGCTGCGCAAAAACGGCACGGCCGTCCGGATTCAACAGCAACCGGCGCGGGTGCTCGCATTTTTGATAAGTCATCGCGGGACGTTGGTCACGCGCGAACAGATCCGGCTGGCCATCTGGGGCGAAGACACCTTCGTCGATTTTGAGCAGGGATTGAATTTCTGCATTCGGCAGATTCGGCTGGCGCTTGCCGATCAGGCTGAAAACCCAAAGTATGTTGAGACTCTGCCGCGCCTGGGATACCGCTTTGTGGGAAAGATCGAATCGGCCGTACGCGGCGGGCCGGCCCGCGAAGAAAAACGGCTGCGGATTGCAGTGGTTCCCGTTGAAGACCTTTCGGGCCAGATCGAAAGCTATTTCGCGGCCGGATTGACCGAAGATATGATCTCCGCTCTCTCGCGCATCGACCCCGCACGCCTGCGAGTGACGGCGGTGCCGCGGCTCGAGTCCGGCAACGGGATGGAGGATCATCTCGACCGGCTGCGCCGTGAGCTGAACCTGGACTATCTGTTGCGAGGAACGGTGAGGCGGTCGGGCGATATGCTGCGCATCAGCGCAGTCCTGCACGATCTCGGCGAGCGCTGCGTGCTGTGGTCCAAGACCTACGATCGCAAAGCGAGCGACCTTCTGGCGGTGCAGGAGGAGGTCACTCAGCAGGTGAGCGAGAGCCTCGCGCTGGAGCTTTTTCCGAGCGCGACGGTGGGTGCGCGCCGCTACTCGCGTTCTTCAGCCGCCTACGACGCTTATCTCAAAGGCCGCTTTTTCTGGCACAAGATGACGGCCGACGCGATTCAGCAGAGCATGGCCTATTTTCATGAGGCGCTTTCGATTGATGCCGGATTTGCGCCGGCCTACGCTGGACTGGCCGACTGCTATGCGCAAATGGGTTCCTCCCGCGTCGGTACGATGAAACCTCTTGAGGCCGTCGCGGAGTCGCGGAAACATCTGCAAAGGGCGTTGGATCTCGACGAAACCCTGGCCGAGGCGCACTGCACACTGGGCTTGATCAAGAGCTGGTACGACTGGGATTGGGACGGCGCGGGCCGGGAATTCCAGGCGGCACTGGCGCTGGATCCAAGCCAGATTACCGCGCTTATCTGGCAGTCGCTCTATTTCGCGGCGGTGGGCCGAGGTCAGGATGCGATCGGCTCGATGCAACGTGCGCGAGAGATTGAGCCGCTGTCGACCGGCGTGAATCTTTACCTTGGAGTTGCACAAAGCCACGCCGGCCAATTCGATATTGCCCTGAGGCAACTGCAACAAACCGCCGAGCTCGATCCGGGTTATTACCGGACCCACTTGTTCCTTGGGCGGAACCTGGCAGGGCTCGGCAGGTATGACGAGGCGATTGCTGCGTACGAAAAATCGCTTTCGCTCTCGCCAGACAGCATCGAGGCATTGGCTTTTCTGGGCACGGCGCTGGCGGGCAAAGGCGAACGCCAGCGCGCGCTGGCCATCGTAAAGAAGGTGAAGGCCGCGGAAAAGCGAACCGAACCAGCCGTTCTTATTGCGTCGGTCTACGCCAAACTTGGTGCGGCAAAGGAAATGTTCGAGTCGCTTGAACAAGCGGTTGCAGTCAAGTCGACTCCCATATACGTGGTGGTACTCAACGAAGAGTTCCGCGCATACTTGGCGGATCCGCGATTCCATAAGCTGCTTGCATCGATCGGGCTTTCGCACATGGCACGTGACTAGCCGGCCGGCACAATGTTCTGGTTGAAGCGGAAGAAATTGTCGGGATCGTACTCCTTCTTGAGTGCGGCTAAGCGGGCATAATTTGCACCATAGGAGGCCTTCACTGCCGACGGTCCTTCGTCTCCCAGATAATTCACATACGCATCGGATGCTCCGAGAGCCGTGAGTGCTGCCGCAAACTCCTGCGCCCAGGCGATGCATTTTTCGGCAAGCGAAGGATCGGTCCAGGCGGGCATGATGTTGATGCTGTAGTGCACGCGCCTGAGGCCGAAGGCTGTTTGTTCAACAGGCACACGACTGGCCGCGCCGTGAATGTGCTCGAGGACGACCTGCGTCTGCTCGCTCGGCATCTGCTCAGTGAACTCCAGGATCGTGCGCAGCGCTTCGTCGGTCAGTTCGCGAAGGAAGGGGCATTTGAAGTAGTAATGCGCGCCGGCCGGGGCCGTGAAGTCGAGCATGGTCTGCAGCTCGGTATATTTCTTTTCGCCGAACATGTCGGCCGCGGGTGGCGAGGAAAGGCAGAATCGCCGCGATGCCGCCTCGCGATCAGAGCTCGAACCGCTGTGGCACAGCGCAACTGCCGCCATAGGATGGCCGTGCCCAGTCAGAAGTGCTGCATAGGCAGTGATCTCATCGGGCGCGTTGGCTGTCAGGTCGCGGTATTGCCGCAACAGATCAGAAGCCAATGGGCGCGGATACAAGACGATGCCGCCAAAGACTGAAGTCAGCGGGTGCAGGCTAAATTCGAGCGCCGTAACGATCCCGAAGTTTCCGCCGCCGCCGCGAATCGCCCAGAAAAGATCCTCATTCTGAGTCGCGCTTACGGAAAGGTGATGGCCGTCTGCGTTTACCAGGTCCGCAGAAGCGACGTTGTCGCAGCTCATTCCATGCTTGCCCATCAGCCAGCCGATGCCGCCGCCAAGAGTGAGGCCACAGACGCCGGTTGACGAGATCACGCCGCCGGTCGTGGCCAGCCCGAATTTTTCACACTCAGCGTCAAAAGCTCCCCATTTCGCGCCGCCCTGCGCCAGGGCCGTTTGCCGGCTGGAGTTCAGCTGAATCTCGTTCATCAGCGAAAGGTCGATCATCATGGCGCCGTCGGCCACAGACTTCCCAGCCACGCTATGGCCGCCACCGCGGACTGAAGCAGCCAGACCATGTTCGCGGGCGAAGCGAACAACTTGAATCACGTCGGCAATGCTGGTGGGCCGAACAATGACCGAAGGCTTGCGGTCGATCATGCCGTTCCAGACTTTGCGCCCGGTGTCATAGTCCGGATCGACCGGAGTCAGTACGGGGCTGTTGAGGACGCGGCGCAGGCCGGTCAGTTGGTCGGTGGAGAGGCCTTCCATTTGCTCATTCATGTGGGAGAGATTACCAAATCGCGGCCGGAACCGAGATGAGTTTTGGATGAGTTGAATGAGGCGCTGAACTCATCCGCAACTCATCTCCGCCTCATTGAGTCGAAGTCGAACGTGGGGCAGACTCGATTCATCACACGGCGCGAACGAAACGAGGCGCCAAATTCAAATAAGGAGAATTTCCATGAAAAAGATCAAGACACTCGTATTCGCCGCCTCTGTCGCAATGCTAACACTGGCCGCGTGCCCAAAGCCCGCCTCAGCCGCGGCCGATGCGTTCCTGCAGCTCGGTGGGATAAAAGGCGAAAGCTCGCAGCCGGCTCCCACGAAGCCCGCCAACATCGTCCTCGTCGTGATCTCGATTCTGATGGGGTAGGGCTGCGATTGTTCGCCGAAGGCCGGGGACAGCAGGATTCCACGGGCGATGAGCGCCGATGACAGGATCGCAGGCCGCAGCTTGGTCCTACGGGCCATCATCGCCGCAGCGTCGACCTAAAAGAGGCGTTGAAAATCACCGACGCCTGCCATGTAATGCAACGGCGCTTTTCACTTGAAAGGAGAAATGTATTTATGCGCAGAATCCTGCTCGCAACTCTGTTTTCGCTCGTCCCGTGCTTTGCTTTCGGCGCGGCGATTCCTTTCCTCACGGTCAGCAACGCCACCATCAACTACACCGCCAATCAGGTCACCATCAACGGCACAAACTTCGAGACGCTCAGGAAATCTCCAACCGTACTTTTCAGCGGCGCGCCTCTCGCGATCGCCTCGTTCACCAATTCACAGATTGTCGCCACACTGCCGGCCAATACGGCGGCGGGCACGTATGTGATGATCGTCGCCAACAGCCTCGGTGAGTTTAATGAAGTCGATCTGACCTACGGGGCGGCCGGTCCGCAAGGACCGATTGGGCCGGCGGGAGCGAACGGCGCGCAAGGAGCTCCGGGTCCTGAAGGGATCATGGGCAACCCCGGACCTCAAGGACCGACGGGTCCAGCGGGTCCGGCGGGACCAGCGGGCGGCGTGTTGTCTCATGAGAGCTCCTTCCAGATTTTTCCGGGCAGAATCGATGGATCCCCTATAACTGGAGTTTCACTGGCCAAAGCTGGAAGCTATTTCATTTCCGGAAGCGAAATCCTCTCCAATGCCGATCCGAATCACTACGCGCTGACTTTCTGTCAGCTCGTTGGTGCTGTCGGAGGTCCGCTCAGCGAATACACTCTTCCCGATGCTTTTATGACACTGCCTGCTGGAGGCCAGGTCACCATTCCGCTGATCGGCTATTACGTAGTGACCACCCCGCCGGTCTCGGTCAACGTTGATTGTGGATGGCAAGGGAACCTCAACGACTCCGCAGAGATTTCGTCAGAGGTCGATGCCGTCGGAGGAACCCTCACCGCGATTCAGGTGCAGTGAATCCCCGGCAACGCATCCGGCCCCGAACTTTCTCCGACGACTCGAAAGGTGGCGGAACAAGAGATCCGCCGCCTGTTCTTTTTGAAGTGCGATTTAGGCGGCGGGCTAATTTGCCGCGGACAGGATCCGCGCCACCAGATCGTAGTCGTGCGATTCGGTAATCTCCGCGCGGTAGAAGCGGCCCTCTTCGAGATCGTCCAGCGGCCCGAAATCGTTGATGAAAACTTTGCCGTCGATCTCTGGAGCATGAAACTCGGTGCGGCCTTCCCACAGCAGCGGGGTCTCCTCGCTCGGCCCTTCGGCCAGAATGATCAGCTCGCGGCCCACCCAGTCTTTCTTGGCGCGGCGCGAAATCGACTGCTGCAGCTTCATCAGGCGCTTGCGTCGCGACTCAATCGAGCGGCGCGGCACCTGCTCATCGAGCGCGTAGGCCGCCGAGCCTTCTTCGTGCGAATAGCTGAACACGCCAAGCCAGTCGAACCTGGCCTCGTTGATGAATTCCTCCAAAAGTTCAAGGTCGCGGAGCGATTCGCCGGGGAAGCCGACAATAAACGAGGTCCGCAGCGCAATGCCGGGGACAGCCGCGCGAACTTTGTTGAGCGTCTTCAAGAAAATATCGGCGCCCGCGCCGCGCTTCATGCGCTTTAAGACATCGGGCGAAGCGTGCTGCAAAGGCAGGTCGAGATACTTGCAGATGTTGTCGTGCTTCCCAATGGTTTCCAGCAGCTTTCCCGTGATGCGGTTGGGATACGCATAAAGAAAACGCAGCCAACGAAGGCCCTCAATGCGCGCCAGCCGGTCCAGCAGCGTTGCGAGGCCGTCCTTCAATCCAAGATCCTCGCCGTAACAAGTCGTGTCTTGCCCGATCAGCGTGATCTCGCGAACGCCCCCCGCGACCAGCTGCTCGGCCTCAGCCACCACGGACTCGAAACGCCGCGATCGGAACTTGCCGCGCAGGTTCGGGATGACGCAGAACGTGCAGGGATGGTCGCAGCCCTCAGCGATTTTGATGTAGGCGGAAGCTCGTGGCGTCGACAACACCCGTGGGGTGTTTTCATCATAGAGATATGTGGGAAGTTGAGACGACGCGCCGCCCCATGCGTCGCGAAGGAAGCGGCCTGACCGTTCGCGCGCGTCGCCTTCGGCCCTCGATCGATGCGTGCCCGCCTGGGACTCTTTGCCAGAGCGGACCTCCGCGTGGGCACTCGTCAAAATCTGAAACGGCGATGGCGGCGCTACGGCGGGAGTGGATTCAAGCCCCGCAGCCGCGAGAATAGCTTCCAGCTCGCCCGTGCCTACCACCGCATCGACTTCGGGAATGTTTTTGCGGATTTCGTCGCGATAGCGCTCCACCAGGCAGCCGGCGACGATCAGCTTTTTTGCACGGCCCTCGGTTTTGTGCCGCGCCATCTCAAGGATGGTCGAGACCGATTCCTGCTTGGCCGTGTCGATAAAGGAGCAGGTGTTGACCACGAGGATTTCAGCGTCTTCTGGCCGCGCCGTCAGCCGTGCCCCGGCGCGATCCAGCAGGCCCATCATCACCTCGGAATCAACAAGATTCTTTGGGCATCCGAGCGAAACGAAGCCGACGCGCGGCCCCTGGGAAGCGGTTTTTGCTCCCTGGGAGGGAACTGATGGGGAAGGTCTGGGCACACCTCCATTCTAGTGGAGTGGACGGGTGAGGGAATGAACGCCCTTGACTCATTGTATGGATCGGTTTTGAAAAAGCCGGCTGTCAGGCCGAAAAAGCCAATCAAATCGACGGGGTTTTGCACGCTGCGAAAAAACTCAATCGGGCGGTAGGCCGGGGATTCATCCCCGGCACAGTTGCCGCAAAATTAACGTGGCCTTCGCAGATTGCGAAAAACTCCGTGGGGCCTCTGTTTTGAAAGGGCACGGATTTATCCGTGCCAATAAAGCCGCCGCTATCGACGCGGCTTCAGCCGCTGAGGGATGTTTTTCGGGATTTCGACGCTGAGAGACTTTTTCCGCAGCCTGTTTCGTCGTGCCAATAAAGCCACCGCTATCAACGCGGCTTCAGCCGCTGAGGGACGATTTTTCTCGTCGAATCACCTCGCACCGGAACTTTTTCCGCAGGCTGTTTAGCCCCTGAGGGAAGTTTCTTGCTGCCAGCCGATATCTATGAATCGCGCTCAGCTGTCTTTCCGGTAGAGCAGATCGCGCATGGCGCGGCGGCGGGCGGCGTTCACTTCAACCGCGGCGCGCCGTTCTGCATACTCCGCGGGGCGGGCTTCGGTCTCCGCGGGCTCCTCCGGCTCACTGCACGACGGGCAGCGATTGGCAAACCCGGGCTTGCCGGGGTGAAGCTCGAACTCCTCATGACAAACAACGCACGTCTTAATTGGGAAGGACATTCCGAAATATATTAGCGAATGTTGGCTGTGGAAATCACCCGAACAGTCTCATGGATGATCTTCAGCAAGCGTCGGGAGCCAGGCCGGAGGGAGCAGGTGCCCTTCACAGGCTCCGGAAAAACTCAATCGGGCGGTAGGCCGGGGATTTATCCCCGGCACAGTTGCCGCAACATCAACGTGCCCTTCACAGGCTGCGGAAAAACTCCAAGGAATCGCTGTTTTGAAAGGGCACGGATTGCCGGGGTCCCCAGCGATGGGTCCTCGTCGCTGGGGTGACTCTATCCGTCCAATAAAATCGCGGCAATCGACGCGGCTTCAGCCGCAGAGGGACGACTTTTTCTCGTCGAATCACCACGCACAGGACTTTTTTTTGCAGCCTGCTCAGTCGTGCCGATAAAGCCACTCAAATTGATTGCCCTTCACAGGCTGCGGAAAAACTCCAAGGAATCGCTGTTTTGAAAGGGCACGGATTTATCCGTGCCGATAAAGCCAATCAAACTGATTGGGCTTTAGCCCCTGAGGGCAGTTTCCACCCTTGCGAATGTGTTTTCCGCAGCCTGTTCAAGCCCATGGCTGCTGAAGAACAGCAAAGGCCTTCAGGCCCGGGCCGGGTGCCGGTACCCCAGCAAACTGGCTACTACTTGCCATCAAGTCCCTAATTCGCCAGCACCGCCCTGTACCGCACTTTCCCCTTTTTAACTTTTTCGATGGCCTCGTTGGCCTTTTCCATGGGGAATCGCTCTGTGATGGCCTTCACGCCATGGCGAGCGGCAACGTCGAGCATCTCGCGCAGCACAAAGGGACTGCCGATGGGGCTGCCGCTGATCGTGCGCATCCCGGTCACCAGCGGAAACGCGCTGACCGACACCGGCGACGGAGGCACGCCCACAAACCAGAGCGAGCCGTTTGGCCTGAGCGCCTGCACATAAGAGCCCCAATCCTGATCGGCATTCACCGTAGTCAGGATGAAATCCAGCGACACGGCGACTTCCTTCATCGACTTCGATTCGCGGCTGTTGACGAAGTGATCGGCTCCCATCGCCCGAGCCTCGTCTTCCTTGGCCAGCGTGGTGGAGAAGGCTGTGACGTGAGCGCCGAAGATGCGTGCAAACTGAATGGCAAGGTGACCCAGGCCGCCCACGCCAACCACTCCCACGCGCGACGCGGGATGAACGCCCGCATTTCGCATCGCGTTGTAGACGGTAACTCCGCCCCCGAGCAGCGGCGCGGTCTGCTCGCTGTCCAGTGCGTCGGGAATCGGGACCACAAACCTTGCATTGGCGCGGACGCGATCTGCGTAGCCGCCGTGACGATGCACGCTGGTCCCTTCCGAAGCGGCGCAGAGATTTTCCTGGCCGCGCATGCACCACTCGCATTGGCCGCATGAATTCGATTGCCAGCCCAAACCCACGCGCTGACCCACCTCGAGCGACCGCACTTCGCTGCCGACAGCTGCAACGGTTCCGACGATCTCGTGACCTGGGATGAAGGGGTACTGGCTGATGCCCCAATCGTTGGCGATGAGGTGAAGATCGCTGTGACACACGCCGCAGTGGGTGATCTCGATTTCTACTTCGTATCCGCCGAGCTTGCCTGGGTCGTATTTCAGCGGAAGCAGCTCTGCCCCCGCCGCATGAGCCGCAAGACCCTGTATCTGAGCCATGATTGCCCCCGAAGCCTCAACTAATTTGGTATGTGCCGGCTTTGCCCCAATAGCGCCGGTCGAATGAAAGGATGATCGATATTGCTTGCTGAACCAGCTTTCAACTTCCGCTCGCGCCAAAGTTTTCGCTCGCGTCCAAGTGAAGAACAGCCCCTAGTCTAAACCGCCGGGCTCAATGTTGAGATTCAGAATCCAGAAGCCTGTAAGGACGCCTCCGGCAGGCGCTTCGCCCACCAGCTCCGCCGATTCGCCATTCAGTCCCGCATCCTGTGCATTGCGAAGAGGCTCAAGCGCGTTGGCAACCGAAAGCGGCAGCCCGGTGTAGGTTTGTCCGTGGATCTCGGCCTGGGTTTCCGGAGCCAGAAGGCTCACGTAGACGTGGTCGGCAGCATGATGATCGCGGGCTTCGGCCAGAACCGTCGACAGATCGGCCGGCGTCGGCGTCATGCGCGGTTGCAGCAAAGTTCTGTCGAGGGTGGCTGCATCGGACACGAGCAAGCGGAGATTACCGGGCGAAAGACGCGCCGGCAACTTGAAAGCAATGCGGACGTTACGTTCCGGCTGATGCGATGGGCGGAGGGTGGCTTCCACGGTGATGGTGTCGCCCGCGTGAGCAATGTCGGTCGAAGCGATCCGCGCCTGGTCGAGTGTCACGTCGATCGGGCGGGGAATGCCGTCGACATGCAAATCGATGGAGCGAATCACCCCCTGGCGCGCGCCATTCGAATACAGGCGCGTGAACTCGCCTCCCGCCAGAATAGCGGCCATCATCGACGCTGGCGCTGGCTGGCCAGACGGGGCCCAAAGATCGAGCGGGACCGACGGAAACCCGGAGATCTCGATGTTGCCTGTGACGTGATAGCTCAGCGCCTCCGAACCCAGGTTCGATTCGAGCAGCGATTCGTAAAGGACCACCTGCACGGCGGTGGGGGTCAGGGAAGGCAGGTCGAGGATTTCAACGTTGACCTTGCGCGAGCCTTCAGGCGAATCGATGGCGACGTGAACGGGAATCATGTGCGCCTGTGTGCCGAAGACGCCGCGAATGGCCGACGCGCGGTCCTGCGTGAATGCGCCGATGGTTTCTCCGGTGTTGACGATCTTGAAGGAATTGAGCGGCGAGGCCAGGGTGGTGACCACGTCCGTCGTGGTCATGGGCAGTGAGACCGGCCCTGCGCCGAGCACCGGATGACCGCAGGCAAGAAGTTGCTTCGGGTCGATCCAGGTAACCGTGCAGGTGGCCGCGACCTCAAGATCGCCGCGCATGAGTTGCATGCTGACCGCGGAGCCGGGAACGAGCTGGGCGTGATCGGCAGAATCGCGGCCGGTTTCGGATTGGCCCGGCAAGCCGCCGCCCGCACCGCTCGACGCCATTCCGCCAAGCGAACCGCCGGCGGCAACGGGGGCCAGTGAAGTTCCGGCGGTCTGTTGTTGCCAGAAACGAATGGCGTCGGGCAGAAATCCGCTCATCACCATCGGCGTGTCCATAGGCTGGAACGTCATCGCGGATTGCGGGTCGGTTGGATCGGCGGCGAGCGGCCGCTCACTGGCGGCCATGCTGCTCGCACCAGCGCCCGCGCCCACACCCCTACCCGAAGCGGCCGGCGCGGTTCGCGCGTCTTCAATGGGGAGATCGTGCGCAGGCAGATCGCGGACTTCGATCATCTGCTCGATAGGCGTGATCCCCGCGATGGGCTCCTTGGTGAACTGGCCGATCCGGTATGAGAGCGCGCCGGCCAGCTTGCCGTCAATGTAAACGGGACTGCCGCTCATGCCTTCCACGACACCGGTGTACTCGGGCTTGTCTCCGTGAAGCCTTGCGAGAATGAGGTCCTGCCCAGGGCCGCGCGCGCCGCGCAGAATGCCAAGAATCTCCACCTGCATGGGTTCGGGAGTAAAACCTTGGAAGACTGTCCAGGCAGTACCCGTCATTCCGGGGCGGATCTGGCTCAAAGGGAAGAAGCCGGGATTGGCCGGCGGCGCTGCCATGGCCCCCGCGCCTGCCCCAGGCGCAGATTGCTGTGGCGCGGACGCAGGCGTGGCAACCGCGGGCGTCGCTTGGGCTCGCAAAAAGGCCGGTGAAACGAGCGCCGGCGCCAGGCAGGCAAGAAGGGCAAAGGCGGAGAGGCCGCAGCCGATTTCCTTCGGGTTGGTTTCCACGTCTATTAGAGTACGGCAAGAGCGCGGAGTGAGCCGGAACCGGATGACCCAGATTGGATCCGCTCTCGAAAGGGCCGGTCCCGTATCGGTGCAGAGCAGGGAACTCAACGCAACGGATCGAACTGCGCGCAACGGTCGAACTTCGTGCAACAGATCGAACTCAACGCAACGGAAGGAGCAGGGGCTTTACATGCTGCGGAAAAACTCCGTGGGACCGCGGTTTTGAAAGGGCACGGATTTATCCGTGCCGATAAAGCCAATCAAATCGACAGGGCTTTACATGCTGCGGAAAAACTCCAAGGAATCGCTTTTTTGAAGAGGCACGACTTTAAAGGCTGCGGAAAACTCCGTGGGACCGCGGTTTTGAAAGGGCACGGATTTATCCGTGCCGATAAAGCCAATCAAATCGACAGGGGCTTTAGCCCCCTGAGGGACGTTTTTGAATTCGCCCAGACCGCTCCGGCGCAAGACTTCGGTCGCGTATTCTGAGGAACACAAGAGGTTGCAATGACCAAGGCACATTCCATGGCAAGAAGGGTTGGCGGTTTTTCGCTTGTCGTTTTGTTTGCGGCACTTTTTCTCGTTGCGATAACAACAGAGCGGGCGCGTGCGCAATACCAGAGCCAACAGCCCGCGGCACAGCAGCCACCCGCGGCTCAGCAGCCCGATCAGCAGGCGCCTGAAGCTGGGGGCCCCAGCGGCGACAACGGACCGATCGCTCTGCCCAAAAAACCGGACAATCCCGACAACACGCCGCCGCCCGCGCCATCGGAACCAAAGTTCAAGAACCCTGAAAACGCGCCCAACATGAGCCTGCGCGTCGAGGTTCCGGAGGTGACGGTGGACGTAGGAGTGATCCTCGAAAAAACTCACCAATTCGTGCCAGGATTAAAGCCTTCGAACTTCAGGGTTTATGAGGATGGAGTGGAACAGAAGGTTGAAGGATTTAAGCGCACCGAAGCGCCGATCACGGTCCTGATCCTGATGGAATACTCCGCGCGCGGGTTTTTCTTCAGAGTCGACGCGTTGAATTCCGCGGCGGCTTTTACCGAGCAGTTGCGTCCGCAGGACTACGCCGCGATGATGACTTTCGACCTGAATTCGCACATCGTGAGCGATTTTACGCAGGACAAAAGACAAATTATGCAAGGCATCAACGAGCTAGCCCAAGAGGTCTACCAGCCCGCGGCCTTCCGCGAGACGGCTCTCTTCGATGCTTTGAATGAATCGCTCGACCGGATGTCGCGCATCGAAGGCCAGAAGTACATTCTGCTGGTCGCTTCCGGCATCGATACGATGTCGAAACTCGATCTTGATCAGATTTTGAAACGGGTCAAGGCATCGCAGGACATTACGATCTTTACCATTTCAACCGGCGGCTTCATCGAGACCATGCAGGGAGAGAGCATGGCCTACCTGCAAGGCGAAAATCAGATGCGGACCTTCTCCAATATGACCGGGGGCATGCACTTTGAGCCGCGGTTTGCCGGCGAGCTGCCTGACGACATGAAGGCCATCAACGAAAACATCCGCGCCAAATACGAGTTGGTCTATCATCCGACCAACCCCAAGCAGGACGGCACATGGCGCAAGATTCGCGTCGAGCTGGTGGACGACGAAGGCCAGCCGCTGCGCATGCAGGATGAGAAGAAGAAACCGCTGAAATTCGACATTATTGCGCGCGACGGATACCGCGCCAGGCAGGAAGTGGAATAGCAGTTCGACTCCCGTTTCGGAATGTGGTGCGAAACCGGCACTTGATCGAGCGCCTGTGACTCCTGTCACCCTGGCGCAAACCTATAAGCCCATAAGATGACGAGCGTGAGGACCATGCGCGTGCCGCCGCAATCGCGGATGCGCGCGATTGGAGCCACGCAAAATTTGTGACCCTGGAGACTGGAATGGGATTCGTTCCTATGATGTGGGCTGTTTGGGGCGCGGCATTCGTCTTTATGGTGGCCGTAACCATTTTTGCGGCGCGGGTGGGACGCAATGAAGAGGCGCAGATTTGCCTGGCCGATTCGTCAAGCCGTCTGAAGTCAGACCAGGACGCGATTGCGGCGCGGGTCAGCAAGCTTCGTCCCTTGAAGAAGGTCGCACTGTCGCTCGTGGGCGTGATGACGATCGTCGTATTGGCGTATTACCTCTACGACATCTTCCATCAGTTCTGACCATCGACTTCAGGTCGAATTCAGCTCGCCGTGTCCAACCCCCCACAAAAATGGGGTGCCCCATGTCCTGTTTTTGGGACATGGGATAGCACCGACGGAAGGAGCAGCAGCCTTCAGGCTGCTGAATTCCCCTCGCATCTCAATAGCCTTTAGGCACGGGCC
>DASXFF010000147.1:0-38490 GCA_036489735.1 Occallatibacter sp.
CCTGACCATGTTTCCGCACCCGGGCGGGGCTTGCTACTGGGTTTCGGGCCAGGCCAACAGCATTTTCCAAATGCATGGGCATTTTCACTCGCCCTACGAGGGACCGCACAGCCTGATCGACGATTTCGAAAGCAAGGCTTCGGAGGTTGCGACTCTTTACCTCGGCTATCAACTGTGGCCGAACAGCCGATTCAACACGGATCTGATTGTCGACTTTGAGAATGCCGGAGGACGCGGCATCTCGCAGGCGCTGGGACTGGCCGGTGCGACGAACGTGGATGTTGTTCGCGACCCCAGCCTGGGGATCGGGCCGTATCTGGCGCGCGGTGAGATTCACCAGATGATCGGCTTGACCAGTGAGATGACCGACCAGGACCGCGGAACATTCGCACTTGCGAGTAAGATTCCCGCGAGGCGGTTCGAGGTGAGGGTGGGAAAGATGAGCCTGGCAGACATCTTCGACGTGAATTCCGTCGGCTCCGACAGCCACTTACAGTTCACGAACTGGACCATCGTCAATAACGGCGCGTGGGATTATGCGGCCGATACACGCGGCTACACGTTTGCTGGAGTTCTGGAGTACGACGATCGGATTTGGTCAGCCCGCTATGGAATCGCCGCGATGCCAACCGTTGCAAATGGCACCAATCTCGATTGGGCGCTGCGGCGTGCCAGCGGGCAGAACTGGGAGTTCGAGCTCCGCAAGGGCCTTTTTTCAAAATGGCTCGATCCGAAGCGGCAGGGCGCGATTCGCGTGCTGAGTTATCTGAATCACGCGCACATGGGTGATTACCGCGAATCGGTGGATGAGTACCTTGAGGGCAAGGTGACGACACCCACGATCACCGATACCGAGAAAGTCGGCGCAGTGAAATACGGGTTCGGGCTGAATACAGAACAGGAAGTGACAGACAGCTTACGGCTGTTTGGGCGCTTCGGCTGGAATGAGGACCAGCATGAGTCGTTTGCCTACACCGAAGTGGGGCAGACCATTCTGTTCGGCGGCGATTACAACGGAAAAAGCTGGCGGCGGTCGAGCGACAAAGTGGGAGCGGCGTTTGTTTCAAACGCCATCAAGCGCGACCACCAGAACTATCTACACTACGGCGGACAGGGTTTTTTGCTGGGCGATGGCAGTCTCCGCTATGGCCGAGAGGACATTGTGGAGTGGTATTACAACGCCCACATCTGGCGCGGTCTTTACGGCGCCGTTGGCGGCACCGAAATCGCACATCCGGGCTACAACACGGATCGCGGGCCGGTGTATGTTGCCACGGTGCGAACGCACATCGACTTCTGAAGAGCAGAGACCAAGGGAACAAGAGAACTAGGGACCAGGGGTCCGAGAAAGCGGGGACTGAGGAACTCGGGACCGAGAGAAAAGAGAGAAGAGAGGAATTGAGCTGGAGAGATAAGGCCGCAAATTCTATCGCGTGGCGGGTTGCTCGGTCTGCGGCTGATCGGATAGATTGACGATGACTTCGCCGGGCTTGGCGTAATGGAGTTTTTCGCGGGCCTCGCGCTCGATCGCATCGGGGTCCGAATTCAAATGGTCGATGTGCTGGCGCATCCGCGCATTCTCCTGCTGCAGGTCTTTGATCTCCTGCTGCAAGGCGCGGTCTTCGACGCGTTTTTGCTGCCAAATCGATAAGCCGTGATTGCCGTAGACAACGTGCCAAGTGACCAAAAGCGTAAGCAAAATTACAATCCCCGTACCTGCGGGGCGCCAAAGACGCTCGGCATAATCGAGGGCGCCGGTGCGCAGACGCTCTGACAGAGTCGCCTTTGTGCCGGTCTTTTCGGTTTGCGGGTTCATCTTCCTCAATCCAGTTCCTCAATCCCAGGTAGGCGGCCGGGAATCCCGCGTCCAGGAAAAGACCAGCGCGCAAACGCCGACTCAGCCAAAAATCATTAACCCGGTTTAGGCTGACAGCACAAACTTCTCGGCCGCCGACCGAAGAGCCTTCATGTCCTGCTCATTGCGCGCTTCGGTGTAGGCACGAACCACTGGTTCGGTGCCTGAAAGGCGGTAGCAGACCCAGGAGCCATCGTCCAAAACCACCTTGAGCCCGTCGGTCCTGACGACGGAGACGACTTTGCGCCCGCCCAACTCCTTCGGATCGGCCTTCAACTTCTCAGTGAACGCGGCTTTCTGGTCTGCGGTCAAGTGGAAGTTCTCTCGAACAGGGAAATAGGAACCAACCTTGGCAAAAAGCGCCTGCAATTGCACGCCAATACTTGTACCGCGGGAGGCCACCATCTCCGCAACGAGCAAGCCCGCGATGATGCCGTCTTTCTCGGGTACGTGGCCACGGATGGTGAGCCCGGCAGACTCTTCGCCGCCAATGGCGATCTTGTCCTGATCGATGAGCGCGCCAATGTACTTGAAGCCCACCGGCGTTTCGTAGAGCGGAACTTTGTAGTGTTCGGCAAGGGCGTTGATGAGGTTGGTGGTGGCCACGCTCTTGGCTACACCGTTCTTCCAGCCGCGCGTTTCCACAAGGTAGTCGAAGAGCAACGCGATGACGTAGTTGGGTTGGATGAATGTGCCGTCGCTATCGACGATGCCGAAGCGGTCCGCATCGCCATCGGTGGCGATGACCAGCGCCGCGCCGATGTCCTGCATTTTTTTCTTTGCTGCACCGAGCAGTTCGTCGGAGGGTTCCGGTGCGTGACCGCCGAAGAGCACATCGCGGTAATCGTGGACGGTTTCGACGGTGACGCCGGCCTGGCGCAACAGGTGGCAGGGATAGCCGCGGCCCGCGCCCCAGAATGGATCGTAGACGACTTTGATTCCGGACTTGGCAATTGTTTTGAGATCCACGAGCTCGGCGAGGCGCGCAAGGAAGGCTGGCTTGACGTCCGTGGTTTCAAACTGGCCTGTCGATGCGAGCGGGCTCGGGACGTCGTGGCCGCCTCCGCCGCCTGCGACCTTCTCGATAGCGGCTTCAATTTGCTGCGTGGTTTCGGGCAGGGCAGGTGCGCCGTCGGGCGTGGAGTATTTGATCCCGTTGTACTCTGGCGGATTGTGCGAAGCAGTGAAGTTGATCGAGCCCGACGTCTTGAGGGTGCGCACGGCCTGGGCGATCGCGGGCGTGGGCGCGGCTTCGGGAATGACGACGGGCGTGACGCCTGCTTTGGCGAGTACCTGCGCGGCTTCTGAGACAAAGCTCTCGCCGAGGAACCGCGGGTCGCGGCCGACCAGCACGCGATGCGGAGCGGGGAGCGTTTTGACGTAAGCAGCGATTCCCTCGACCGCCAGCCGGATATTCGCCACCGTAAACTCGTCGGCCACAATCGCTCGCCATCCCGAGGTGCCAAATTTGATTGCTGTGCTCATCATGGTCTCCACATGCGGTTGATGTGAGCCTATTCAGAGTTTTCGCGCCGCGTTCTGAATCTGCCGTAAGCCGCAAGGTCAATACTGCAACACCGTGGCCGGGACGGCAAGCTGCACAGCGATTTTTCGCGAGAGGCTGAGTCGATCTTCGGCACCGTTTCAGGAACGGGATCGGACAGGGAGATTGGCTGCGACGGGTTTTTCTCGATATCGGAAGCAGACGTCCAAATAAATTTTCGAGCGGAATTCCAGGGATGGCGTCTGTTTCAGCAAAGGGGATCCTGGCCCAATCGACAAAGACACCATGGCGTTCTTCGGAGCGGCCATAAGGGGGATATATGCCATTGCACGGTTACGCAAATGCGAGACCCGTGAAGTCAGCCGCCGTTTTCGTAGGCGTGCTCGCGGTCGCTATGATGCTCGTCGCGCCGCAGGCCGGCGCGCAAACCAATCCGCAAACGAGCCAGCAAGAATCCAAGCCTTCAGACGCCGGCACTGCTTCGGTCCACGAATCGGCCGGGGAAACAGTTCAAACATTTTTTCTGACGAATTCCTCAGATTCGCAGGCCTTCAACGACATTCAAACCGCCCTGCGCAATTTCCTGCCCAAGGCGAAGATTTATGGCGTTCAAATGCAAAATGCGATCACCATTAAGGCCACGCCTGAGGAGATGGAGGTCGCGCAGAAGCTGATCTCCGATCTTGACCGGTCGCGGAAGCTCTATCGCCTGACGTACACGATCACCGACATCGACGGCGGCAAGCGGCTTGGGTCCCAGCAGTTCACGCTGCTTGCATTTTCCGGCTCAAGATCGATGTTCAAACAGGGGAGCCGCGTGCCCATTGTCACAGGTAACTTCGACGGCCAGGTTCAGCACACTGAAGTGCAATACCAGGACATCGGGTTATCCATTCAGGCGGACGTGAACGGATCGCCAGACACCATTAGTCTTCGCACAAAGATCGAGCAATCGAGCCTGGCCGACGAAAGAGGCGTGGCCTCCGCGCAGGATCCGGTGGTTCGCCAGAACGTTCTGGACGAGTCGTCAGAATTGTCGCAAGGCAAGCCGCTGGTTCTTGGATCGCTCGATCTTCCGGGCACCACGCGGAGCCAGGAGATTGAAGTGGTGGCGGAGCTGGTTCGCTAGAGCCTGTTAGCGGGCTCCAGGCGTGAAGTTTCAACATATTGTTGTTCAATTTGACCCAGGACGGGCTTCATGGACGCCAATCAACGGGCTGCGCCCAAGACGCGGCGCACTTCCCCTCGCTTCGGCCGCCGCGCGTATGCAGCCGATGGACTCTATCGGCTGGCGCGGCGGGGCCGCAGCCTCCTCGAAGATGTTGCGCCGTCGAACGATTGAAGATTTCGATGGCAACAACCTCTTGAGACACGACGTTTAGGCTTCGACGAATCTGATTGGTTGCGCCATGCGGAGCCGGGGCCGTTCCCAGGGTCCGCATCGGCACACTTTCTCCGCGATTGAAATTTGATTGCCGTTTTTGAGAATGCGGTTGCTGCGCCGCGAAGTTTCCGGCGTAGAGTGGTGGCAGAATCGTATCCTGCAGCATTTTTTGATCGTGGAGAGCCCAATGATCGAAGCCACATCGACCGCCCGCATCGTGATGACCACCATGGTCAGCCCCGAGGAAGCCACTCGCCTGGGCCGGACTCTTGTCGAGGAGCGCCTGGCGGCGTGCGCCACCCTTCTTCCTCCCGTTCATTCGATTTATCGCTGGCAGGGCACGATTGAATCCTCGGCCGAGACGCTGCTTTTGCTGAAGACGGCCACGGATCAATTACCCGCACTCGAAGCCCGATTGCAGCAGCTTCATAGTTATCAAACTCCTGAGTTTCTGGTGCTTGAGATCGAGGCAGGCAGTCGTGCCTACCTTGAATGGTTGCGTGCAAGTCTGGGCCCACCAAATCCGAGCTCGCCGCAGGGTACGAAAGTGTAAACGAACGTCACGGCCGCCAACAGACCCTCTGCTATGCTTGTTTGGGTCTACCCTCATGCGCTGGCTTTTCATTGTCTTTCTCGTCTCGCTCGGGGCGCTGCTGATTGCGGCTGCGGGGGCTGCCCGTCATATCTGGCTGCATCGTTCCAAGCTGGGGAACAAACCGCCCTCGGTTGATCCGGGCGAGCGACCGGACCTCGAATTGAAGTCCTGATCATTTTGTAATGAGATGATGGAACGACGGTTTCGTTGGAAACAGTCTTCCTCAACGTGTGGTCATACACTAAAGATTGTCGCAAGATTGAAGAAGATGGATCGATTTGTTGCCGAAAGGATCTCCCCTGACGTGAGCACCAAGACCCCGGAAGTTTCAAGCGCCAAGGCCATAACCGAAATCTCTATTGCCCACAGCCCCGATTCCGACGATGCGTTCATGTTTTACGGGCTGGCGACGCAGAAGATTCGCGTGCCAGGCTACCGCTTCAACCACACGCTGTGCGACATCGAAACTCTCAATCGCCGCGCACGCGAAGAAGCCTTCTACGATGTAACGGCTGTTAGCTTTCATGCTTATCCATATTTGCAGGAGAATTACGCGCTGATGGCATGCGGCGGCAGCGTGGGCGAGGGCTACGGGCCCATGGTCGTTTCCAATCGCATGATCGACCTGAGCGAATTGGATCGCATCCAGGTTGCAGTGCCGGGAACATTGACCACAGCGTATTTGGCGCTGAAGATTATGAATCCGGCAATCACGACGGTCACCGTTCCGTTCGACCGCATCATTCCCGATATCCTGGCCGGCAAATATGAAGCAGGGCTGATCATTCACGAGGGACAACTGACCTATTCGACGAGCGGCTTGTTCCGGGTGATTGACCTGGGTGCGTGGTGGCGTGAAACTACCGGCATGGTCCTTCCTCTGGGCGGAAATGCCATTCGCCGCTCGCTCGGCGCAAAAGCCCACAAGGTGATTTCCAAGGCGCTGCGCGATTCGATCCGGTATGCGCTGGATCACCGCGAACAGGCCCTCGAATACGCCATGCAGTTCGCGCGCGATCTGGATACGTCGATGGCCAGCCAGTTTGTGAGCATGTATGTGAACGACCGGACTCTGGATTACGGTGCCGACGGTCGCGAAGCCATCCGCAAACTGCTGGCGATGGGGCACGAGCGGGGCATTATCCCCATTGCGCCGCAAGTGGACTTTGTGGAATGACGGCGATTGGCGTCGGCGGAGCGGAAGCCGAGACCAACGAGTCGGATCTTCGCCCCGCGAGAAAATGGAATACAAGCTGGCGCGAATCCGCCGAACGGTCACCACAAATCCGCCCAATAGTCCTTGTTGCGATCCAATAATTACTGGCTCGTTTCTAAATGTTTTCTAATCTTTGCCGATGCTTCTAAACAGGAGCATTGCAGCGATGTCATCGCACGAATCTTCCGTTCTTTTGCTCGCATCGCCCGATCCGGCTCTTCTGGCCGCCGTGGAACCGCTGCTTCGGGCGGCCGGTGCACGCGTTGAAGTGGTTTTGTCGGCGCAGGCGGCGCTCGCGTGCCTTGTGGGCGCGAATCCGCCGGCACTTTTTATGCTGGATGCAAAGCTGCCAGACATGCCCATTGGCCAGTTGCTGGCTGCCGCGAGGGCCATCGACTCGTGCCCACGCATCCCGATTGTGCTGATCGCAGACACCGTGACCCAGGAATGGATTGATCGCCTTGCCGATGGAGTTATCGACGATCTGATCCTGCGCCCGGCGGAACCGGCCTACTGGCAGCTTCGCATCGAGCTCTTGCTGCGCAACCAGGGGATGGTGCTTGAACTCGAGACCCTGCGAGAGGCCGCGATTCGCAACGCTCAGTTCGACCGCCTCACGGGCATTTACAACCGCGAGACCATGCTTTCGATGTTGTTCCGCGAGACCGACCGCGCACAGCGCATCAATAGCTCGCTATGCCTGGTACTGTTCGACATCGACGACTTCGGTCATTGGAACTCACGCCTGGGCGTGGACGCTTGCGATGAATTGCTTTGCCAGGTGGCCAACCGGGCCGGTGCGCTCTTGCGCAGCTACGATCTTCTGGGGCGGCCGGGAATGGATGAGTTCCTGATTGCGTTGCCGTCGTGCAGTACCGCCAGTGCCATGATTTTGGGCGAGCGCCTTCGCATCGACGTGTTCTCCGTCCCCTTTCGCGTCGCGGGCGAAACCATCCGCCTTTCCGCGTGTTTTGGGATCGCCAACAGCCGCGGCCGTTCGCCGGTGGTCGTGTTGCGCGAGGCGGAGAAGGCTTTGGAATGGGCCAAGGCTGCCGGACCGGAGTCCATCCAGTGTTTCGGATGCTCGCAGGATCCCGCTCCGTCACCCGTTCGATTTCTCTCCGAGAGCTCGGGCGACGAATTGCTGGCTTGGTAGGTTTATTCCGCGTGCGACCGGCGGCCGAACATGGCGGAAGCATTCTTGCGCCTGGCGGAGTGCGCCGCTTGAGATTGGCGGGAACGCAGGGCCTATCCGGCCAAAACTGCTTCCGGCTCTGGGGTCGAGTCGAGGAACTCGGCGAACACATCGTTTGAAAGCAGCCTTCCGCGCGGTGTGAGCTGAACGCGCTCGCCGTCGAAAACCAGCAAGCCATCATCGATCAGGCGCTCGACCGTCGTCATTGCGCGCGCGATCATCTCCGGACCGAATTCGTGAGTGATCCTGTCGACGACTACGCCGTCGTTCATGCGCAGCCCGAGAAACCATGCTTCCTCGAACTGCTGCGCCGGCGAGAGCCACGATGTTTCGTGCGGGGTCGGGCCTGCGAGATAGGCTTTCAAGTCGTCGGTGGTCGTTGCGCGAAGAACGAAGTCTCGGTTGACCTCCTCGACGCCGGCGGACCAAGGTGCAGTTGGGTCGGAAGGCGCGGACCGCATCATCGACGACGCATCCAGGCCTACGCCCAAATACGGACGGCGCTTCCAGTAGCGCAAATTGTGCTTCGATTCAAATCCGGGCCGCGCGAAGTTCGAAATCTCATACTGGTTGAGGCCGGCGCCATCAAGCCGCTCGATGGCGCGCTCGTACATGCGCGCGATTGCGTCGTCGGCTGGCACCAGTCCGGCGCGGTACCGCGTCCCTTTCTGAAGCAACTCGCGCCCGAGCCGCGAATCCTCGTCCACTTCCAGCATGTAGACGCTGGCGTGCGGCACATCGGAATCCGCCAAAACCGCCAGCGACTCTTCCCACGACGCAAATGTCTGCCCCGCCAGGCCGGCAATCAAATCCACATTTAAGTTTTGGATTCCAGCGGCACGAAGGCTCCGCAAATCTTCTTCGACCGTCGATCGATTGTGAAGGCGTCCGCTTGCGTGCGCTTCTTCATCCACAAACGATTGCACGCCAAGGCTCACGCGATCCACGCCTACTGTGGTCATCGCTTCCAGCGTCGCGGCCGGTATCTGGCCAGGCGCGCACTCCATGGTGATCTCCGCATCCGCAACGAGATCGAATTGTGCCCGGATGGAGCGGAAGAGGTGGAGCAAAAGTTCGGGCGCCAGCAGGCTCGGTGTGCCGCCGCCGAGATAGATCGTGTCCACGCGCCGCGGGAGTTTTGCTCCGAGTCGCGAAGCCCGCGCTCTTGCTCCGCAAAGATCCTCGATCAGGCGCTCGACGTAGCGCTCGTGGTCCGCCGCCGGGTACACGCCCGAAGCAAAATTGCAGTAGGTGCACTTCGACCGGCAAAAAGGGATCGAGATATAAATTCCCAGCGCGTTGTCGGCGTCACAGTGCATGAAAAGATTGTTGCATGTGGCAGGGACCTGCCGGGGTCCATGCCATCATGGAAGGGGGGAGCTCCGGATTTGAAAGCCTGGCCAGTCATTCCCATTCTCGTTATCCAGGTCATCCTCCTTTTAGCTCATTGGTTCATCTACTTGACCGTCGTCGCATTCTGGCCCGGTCTCGCTGCTCCGGTTACCGCTGGCCTGCATGCCTCCTTACTGGTTTTGGCGTTCACCTTCGTGGTTGCTACCCTGCTCTCCTTCCGCTACGCTAACCCCGCTGTCCGTTTGTTTTACTGGTTGGCCGCTGTGTGGCTCGGCTTTCTCAACTTTTTTTTCTGGGCATCGTGCATCGCTTGGATCGGATGGTTCGTCTTCCGTCTCTCACACCTGGCCGGGGATCCTCTCGCAATCCGCCACGTCCTCGCTGCCAGCCTCTACGCCGCCGCCGCGCTCATGGGCCTCTACGGCCTTATCAACGCCCGCATCGTTCGCGTCCGGCGCTTTACCATCCAGCTTCCGAACCTGCCCGCGTCGTGGCGGGGCCGCAGGGCCGTTCTGATGAGCGATCTGCATCTTGGACCCATTAACGGCGTGCGATTCTGCCGCCGTATGGTCGCTCTGGCTGCTCGATTCGAGCCTGACGTGGTCTTCATTCCCGGCGATCTATTCGACGGCGCGCATACCGATCTAGACCGGCTGCTCACTCCGTTTCAATCATTTGTTCCGCCGAAGGGCATTTACTTTTCGACCGGCAACCACGAAGAATTCAGCGACCCCACGCCATATATCGAGGCCATCAAGCGCGCGGGAATTCGTGTTCTCGCCAACCAGGCCGTCAACCTCGACGGTCTCACGGTGGCGGGCGTACTCTATCACGACTCCACCCATATCATTCGCATGAAGGCGTTTCTCGATGGCCTGAATCTCGATCGCGCTGCGCCGTGCATTCTGCTTAACCATGCACCGGCGCGGCTGCCGATCGTGGAGCAGGCCGGCGTCAGCCTGCAGCTTTCCGGCCACACGCATGGCGGGCAGTTTTTGCCTTTCACCTGGATCACGCAACGTGTTTACGGGCGCTTTACTCGCGGGCTGCACCGTTTTGGATCGCTGCAGGTTTACACTTCGACCGGCGCCGGGACCTGGGGCCCTCCCATGCGGGTCGGCACACGGCCGGAGATAATTGTGCTCGAATTCAGCTAGATGCTTTTGGCACGCAGTTCTTAAACCTTGGAGATTTCTGTCTTGAGCACTGAATCGACCACGCCGAATCCCTCCGCGATTCGCACCCACCTCAGTGGGTTCAATCTGCTCATGAGTCCCCGCCTCAACAAGGGAACGGCATTCACTGAAGCGGAACGTGACCTGTTCGTTTTGCATGGCCTGCTGCCGCCGCGCATCGGAACCCTCGAAAACCAGCGCGAGCGCCGCATGCGCGCTCTCAATGACTGGGAAACCACATTTGAGAAATACAGCTACATGCGCGACCTGCAGGACAACAATGAGACGCTGTTTTATTCGCTCATTGCCAACCATATCGAAGAGCTGTTGCCGATCGTCTACACGCCGGTCGTGGGCGAAGGCTGCCAGCGCTTTTCCGAGATCTGGCGCAAGCCGCGCGGCCTTTTTGTCAGCTATCCCAATAAGGACCGCATAGATCAAATCTTCTCAAGCTCGCACTTCGATCCGATTCGCTGCATTGTGGTCAGCGACGGTGAGCGCATTCTCGGCCTGGGCGATCAAGGCGCAGGCGGCATGGGCATTCCCATCGGCAAAATGGCGCTCTACACGGCGTTGGGCGGCATCCCGCCCGAGCATTGCTTGCCAGTGCTGCTTGATGTGGGCACCGACAATGAGGATCGGCTCAATGACCCGATTTACATCGGCTGGGAACACAAGCGCATTCGCGGGCAGGAGTACGACGATTTTATCGAGGCCTTTGTAAGCGCAGTGGAGCGCCGATGGCCGCACGTTCTTTTGCAGTGGGAGGATTTTGCCGGTGCGAATGCTTCGCGTCTGCTGGAGCGCTACCGCGACCGGCTCTGCACATTCAACGACGACATTCAGGGAACCGCGGCCGTGACGACCGCCACGCTGCTTGCGGCGGTGAACGCCACGGGCATTCCGCTCCGCGAGCAAACCATCGCCATGTACGGCACGGGATCGGCCGGCGCCGGAATTCTCGACCTCCTGATTGCCGAAATGAAGCAAGAAGGCCTGAGCGACGATCAGGCGCGCCGGCGCATTTACGCTTTCAATCATCTTGGCCTGCTGGTCGAAGGTGCTGAAGGAATCCGCCCCGCGCAGCAGCCGTTTGTGCGCAAGCGCGAAGACATTGCTGGATGGAAATTATCGACGCCGGGCACAGGCGCCATTTCGTTGCTCGACGTTGTGCGCAATGCAGGCATCACGGTGCTGGCAGGCGTGAGCGCGCAGCCCGGAGCGTTTACCGAGGAGATTGTGCGCGAGATGGCCAGCCACACTCCGCATCCCGTCATTTTTCCGTTGTCGAATCCCACTTCGCAATCGGAGGCAGCGCCCGCCGATCTGCTGCGCTGGACCGATGGCCGCGCCCTGGTGGGTACGGGCAGCCCGTTCGCTCCGGTCGACGTAAACGGCAACCTGGTGCGCATCGCGCAGGTCAACAACTCCTACATCTTCCCCGGTCTTTCCCTCGGCATTCTCGTCTCCCGTGCGCGCCGCGTGACCGACGGCATGATTATGGCTGCAGCCAAAGCGCTGGCTTCGCTTTCACCTGCGCGCGCTGACAAGAACGCCCCGCTGTTGCCGCCGATTGCAGACTCGCGCAAAACCAGCGCGGCGGTGGCTGCGGCGGTTGGGCGGCAAGCGATGAACGAGGGCGTCGCGGATGCATGCGACGAGGCCGCTTTCACCGAGCGAATCCGCGGCTACGTGTGGGAGCCGGAATACCAACCGTACGAGCGGATCGGCTAGAGCGACGCCAATCCCCGCCCGGAACTTCGGCCGGCTTCGCGGGACCATTGCTGATCTGTTAACGTCGAATTGAAGATGACCAGTGGGACCGAATTCGCACGGCGCGGCAGAAGGCGCCGGGCGCAATTGCGCGCGCGGGGGCTATCGCTTATGTCAAGGCTGGGTCTCGTCTTAGTGCTCGCTGCGCCCATTTCTCTTTGCATCGCGCAGCAGGCCACGCAATCGCCGTCCAATCAGAACCGGCAAGATTCGCCCCCCGTGCCCTCTCCAGCCTCACCTGTGTCTGGGCAAGACGCGCCATCATCGCCTGCGACCGAAAGCGCGCCCACAGCCACGCTGCCGCAATCGACAGCGCCACAGCCTGGCCTCGATGCTCAGCTTCATACCGGAACCACCAGTGGCCTTGATTCCGAGGCGCGCCTCCAGAATTTGCTCGCCGATCACGAGTATCGTCGCGTTGAAGCTCAGCTCGACCACATGCCTCCGGAACAGGCACAGTTCTATCGGGGCATTCTTACCAATCGATCCAACCAACTGGAACAATCGGTGCAACTTCTCGAGCCGCTGCTCGACCAGGTGACGGCGAGCGGAGATACAGCTCGAGAGAAACTGCTCCGCATGACACTTGCCGAAGATTACCTGCGTCTTGGCGATTGGACCAAGGCCGCGCAAGCTTACCAGACTCTCGATGACCGGCTGCACGCAAAGTTGAGTCCCGCGGAGCAGGATGAGATTGAAATGCCGCTTAAGATGCTGCCGCTGGCTAAGGACGATCCGCCCGTTACCGTCGATCCCTGCGAGCCCTTCAGGCTTCAGGTCAGCAACGATCCTCTCGGCCTTATCGATGTGCCGGTCTTTATTGATGCGCGTTCCCACAGTTGGATGCTTGACCCCACCGCGCCGTTCAATCTGATCTCGCGTTCTATCGCACAAGACGTGGGCCTCGATATTTCACAAAAATCGGTGACGATTCGAACGCTCACCGGGCATCCCATCGAAGTACACTCAACCGTCATTCCACGCTTCACCATCGGTGGCCGCCTCACGTTGCACAACGTTACTGCGTTCGTATTCAATGACGCGGATTATGCTTTCCCCGATTCCGGCTATCGAGTCGAAGGCGTTCTCGGGTATTCGGCGGTGGCTGCGATGGGAAGAATCACAGTCTCTGATAACGCCATTCAGGTGGACCCCGCGAAGGAGATCGATCCGCCAGCCGATCAGGATCGCCTGACCACCGGCGCGCGATTCTATCTCGATGGCGATGAAATCATCGTCGCGCTGGGGCGGAGCCAGGGCCGCGCCGCCGACTCGACTTCGCAAGAAGTTCCAGCGGGCAGCCCCGGCGACTCCAATGGAAGCGACGACCGGATGTTTGCCATTGATGCCGGCGGACAGCAGACGTACCTGACATCGCGCTGGTTCGACGAACATGCCGCGGAATTTAATGGCCAAAAAATGCAGCCATTCTCATTTCCTGGCATGGATTCAGGGACGGCGTCAGCGTATATCGCCGAGACCGTACCCCTCGCGCTCGGCGACAAGACCGTTGACCTGCATTTCATTCCGGTTCTCACGCAGCCGCTTGGCTCAGCTGCGCGCGACGATGTTTATGGGGTGATCGGAATTGACGCGCTCGACCAGCTCCACAGTTATACGTTCGACTACCGGACCATGCGATTCAGCGTGCGGACGGAGTGAGGGAGCGAGACCGATTTTCAATGGTCGACGCGGCGCCGCTTTTCCGATTTCACAATCGCAGCCGGATTCGTTTTTTCCAGTCGCGCCTGCGCCCTCCGGCCCATCGTCAGAACGATAATTCCAAAGACGAGCAATACCAATCCCCACCACAAATTGGCGTCGATCCCCATGCTTTTTGCGTAGACGTCCGCATCGGCGCGCGTGGACAGGCCGAAACCGGTCAGGATTGTCCCGATCAACGTGAACAGCATACCCATGGAGATTCGCGGATCGTAAAACATCGTATCCCTTTCCCGCTCAGATGAAGATCAGATTGATCGCAATGGCGGCAATCAGAATGGCCACAGCCATCGTCTCCAGACGCCCCCATCTGTTTGCGCGCCGTGGCGGCCTGGGCACCATGGAGTACACAAGTCCCTTAAGTTCATCTTCCGGCCGCGCTTTGGTGAGCAGGCTGACGGTGGCCGTTATAAGCAGGCTCACGAGGAACGCAACGATTGCCGTCTCCAGGCAAAGCGCGATCTCGCTTGAAGGATGAATCAGGGGGGCAATCCAGCCGCCGTCGATTCCGGGACGCGCGTCGCGCGGCAACGCAAGCCCATGATGCAGCAAGGCTGCGACCGCTCCCGCGATCAATCCCGCAAAAGCAGCGTGTCCGGTGGCGCGCTTCCAGAAAGCCGCCAGCAACAATACCGCAAAGAGCGGAGCATTCACAAATGCGAAGACCAGCATCAAGGCTTCAAGCATGTTGTCGAATCGCATCGCTGCGCACGCTGCACCGAAGATCAGCAGCACACCGCCGAGCGTGGCCCATCGAGCCACGGAAAGCAGCCGCTTGTCGGAGGCGTTCCTGGCGGCAAGCGTCTGGAAGATGTCGCACGTGAAAACCGTGCTGAACGACGTTGCACTCGCGGCGATCCCCGCCATCAAGCAAGCCAGGAGAGCAGCGACTCCCAACCCCAGCAGGCCCGTGGGCAAAAGCTCAAGCAGCACGTTGGGCGTCGCCATCGTGTAATCGAGATCTGCTTTGCCGTCGGCGTCCATCGCCGGCTTTCCGTCCGCGCCGGTCTTCGCAGGAACCAGGCCGGTCCCGGCTTCCGCCGCCGGTGGCACAACGGTGATGTCGTGATAGATCGCACCATGATCGTTGTGAATGACGATCGTCGTATGCGGTGTAGGCAAGGCCACGGCCACCAGTCCCGGAATCACTACGACAAGGGGTACGAAAACGCGCACCGCGGCTGCGATGATCGGACTTCTTCGCGACGACTGGACGTCCTTCGCCGCCATCGCCGTCTGCAACAGCCTGAAGTCCGTGCACCACGTTCCGCCTCCCAGCACAAGTCCCACGCCCAGCACGAGGACGATGGCGCCTGCTCCCATGGAATGTGCACCCCCAGGAAGCGATCCAGGCGACGCCTGTCCGAGGTCATGCGCGAGGGCCGCGGTCTTCAGCCCACTCCAGCCCCCGATCCTTTTCAATCCCAGAAAAACGACAGGCAGGAGTCCGGCAACAACAATCGAAAACTGCAGCGCCTGGTTGTACATCGCGGCGCCAAGCCCGCCGAGCAGAACATAGGCCAGCACCAAAGCCGCGGGCAAAGCCATCGCCAGAAGCAAAACTCCGATTGGCGGCAGGTTCAAGCCGCGGGCCACTCGATCGAAGACATGCAACGCGACGAAGACCCGCCCCATCGCATAGAGCGCGATGCCGGCGCTGAACAACGCCATGGCGGAAAAGAGAAGTGCGTTCAGCACGCGCGTTTTGCGGTCGAAGCGCAATCCAAGATATTCGGGAATCGATCGCGGGGCAACGCGCGTAGTTTTATCCTGAGACGCGGCCGTCGATCCAGCGGTGTCGGAATTCGACCCGTAAAGGACCGGCATGAGATAAAGCCCCGCAAAGAGCATCGCCGGAATCGAACCCAGCGCGAACCATCCCAGGCTGGGCAGCCCATAGCGTGCGCCCGCCGCGCCCATGCCCAGCACCTCCTCTGAGCCCAGGCTCGCGCCCAGCATCGCCATCGCGGATAACCAGGCCGGAATCGCGCGCCCAGCCTGCATAAAGTCTCCGCTCCCTGTGATTGCCGTCTTGAGTGAGAATCCCGCAGCCAGCACGAAAAAGGCGTAGATCAGCAGGATCAGAGAGTCAGTGGCAGCAAGAGTGGGCACAAATCGTTCCTTCCATCCTGATGGTACAGAATCGGCTCGGACTGTTGCGCAGGCTTCGAGGGTGAATTCGCTGCGCGTGGCGAGCCCAGGCATTTTGTGCTGCGCACAAAAAACGGCGGCAAAGGGAGCGTCCCCATGCCGCCAAGTTTCTGTCAACTCATGTTGTGTAGAGCGAAGCGTTTTTGTTCCCAGCTCTGGCCGATCGAGGGGGTGACTTCCGGGTCATGATGAGCGAATCATGTGTCACGCAAAACTCGCAGCTTGAATCTTTGCTATTGCTCCTGGCCCGATCCCGTCGTCGGCCCCGGCGAAGTTTGCGGAGCGCCATTTGCCGGCGGCTGCGGAGTACCGTCCGGCGGCGGTGGCGCCTGCTGCCGATGCCACTGACCCCCGGGCCCGCGGAACTGGCCGCCCGAGCCGTTCATACCTGGCTCGCCCATGCCCGGCCCGCGCCCGTCGTGTCTCCATTCACCCTCACCATGTCCGCGCATCCCCTCGTGCATCCGGGATTGGTGCAAGGTCTGCAGCTGTTTCCACTGCTCCGGCTTCAACTGCATCCGGATGTCCAGGAGAAAACGCGCATTCGCCTTTTCAAGATCCGCGCGTGCGCCTACGACCTTGTCAATCTGCGCTTCAATCGCCGCGCGATCCGGAGTGTCGGCCTTCATGAGCGGAATCATCGCTACTTCCGCCTTGCTCAGCGTGGCCTGCATGTCAATCAGCTTCATCCGGTGGTCCTGCAAAATTCCATCCATCGCCTTGCGCTGATCGTCAGTCAGGTTCAATTGCTTCACGACGTCGGGGTTGTTCCAGAAATGCCCGTTTGCGAATCCGAATGAGCGTTCCATCGGAGGCCGGTGCTGCCCAAAGCCAGGCGCCATGCTCGGGCCGCCTGGATGTCCCATCCCTGCGCCATCGGGCCCTTGCGCGCACGCCCAGGCTCCCGCCATCACTGCTCCCGCTACCGCCAAAACCAGTCGCACATTCTTCAACATCTTCATTGGTTTCCCCTGCCTTATGCGCCAACGTGTGCTTTCCCACGTTGGCTCCTGTTTCTTCTTTATTGGCTTTATGAGAGCTTCAATTCGCTCCACTGCTTTCCATCATTTGTGCCAGCGGCTCCATCGCCGACGGAACCTGCCGCGAAACATCGCTGTCCACCGTGGCCAGCAGATTCTCATCTTCATCGGCCGCGCGTTTTACCGCGACGGGCCTCGCAGGCTTGGTCACGACGGCAACAGGCTGCTCTGCAGCTTTACGTTCCAGCGCAGCTTTTTGCTCCGCAGCCTTCACCGCCGCAATCCGCGCCGACTCCTGCCGCACATGGCGCTCGTAAAGTGCGCCTGCCACGCTTCCCGCTGCCAGCAAACATCCCAGTGCCCAACTCGCCGCCAGGCGCCAGCTGGTCCGCATCCCGCCCCGCACCATCCGCGACCGGCTGTACGCGGCCTCGCTCCAGGTATCCACGCTCGCCTTGAAGTGCTTTAACGCTTCGGCCACGATCGGATCGTCGATCTCCGCTGCGATTTTGCTTCTCTCGATCATCGTGTTCCTCTCAGCTCTGCGCGCACTCTGCCAAGCGCCCGCGATAAATGTGCCTTGACCGTTCCTTCGCTCAATCCCGTGGCTCGTGCAATCTCGCTCAACTCCCGCTCTTCCACAAAGCGCAGCAGGAAAACCGTCTTCTGCCGCTCGCTCAGGCCTTCCACCGCTTGCCAAACCTGCGCCACTTGCTCCCGCGCCAGGATCTGCTGCTCGGCGTTCCGTTCGCCGTTCGGTAGCCAGTCGCTGGCCTCGTCAACATCCACGGCGTTGGATTGCGTATGACGCCAGAACTGCAAGCGCCGGTTGCGCCAGTGGTCCTTCTGCAAGTTGATGGCGATCCGCATCAACCAGGTCATGGCGCTTGAATCGCCGCGGAAGTGTCTCCAGTTCCGGTGCGCCTTCAGGAAACACTCCTGCGTCAGCGTCTCCGCCAGGTCCACGTCCCTGAGAGATGCCAGCAGGAAACGGAAGATTTGCGGCCGGTGGCTTTCGACGATGCTCGCGAATTCGCGCGCGGCGATTTCCTCTTCCGCCTCCGCGGTCATCGGCTTAACGGCTGTCCCGGCTGCCATCGATTTGGTAGACGTCACCACGCGGCCCAAGTTTACAACCCCCTTATCCATTTTCGCCCCAAAGGGACGTAAAGCCTAACCGTGGAAGGGGCTCCGAGAATCCCCTTTCCGGGCAACGGTATAATTCGATGCGGCGGAATGGGCAGGTTGCGGACGAAGTTGGATAGTCCGCCGGCTTACCGCTGAATGTTATGAAGGACTCTTGGGAGAAGCAGATGATTTCCCGTCGAAGGTTTGTCGGAAATGTTGTCAACGGACTGGCCGCCGGAGTGGCGGCCTCAGCTTTTTCATCCACGGCGAAAAGTTATGCGCAGATTCTCGGCGCCAACGATCGGTTGAACTTTGCCATCAACGGCCTGAATGGGCGCGGTTATGCGCATCTCTCGGGGCTGGCTGCGAACAGCAACACTGCGCGTGTGGCGTATATCTGTGACGTCGACTCCGGCATTCTGGCGAAGTTTGCGGGTGCAGCGGCACAAAAGCTCGGCTACGCGCCCAAGGCAGAAACCGATTTTCGTCACGCCTTGGAATCGAAAGATGTAGACGCCATCACAATTGCCACTCCCGACCACTGGCACACACCAATGGCGGTGCTCGGTCTCAAGGCCGGCAAACACGTTTATGTCGAGAAGCCATCCAGCCAGAATCCGCGCGAAGGCGAGTTACTAGTCGCCGCGCAGAAAAAATTCGGAAAGCTCGTTCAGGTGGGCGATCAGCAGCGATCCTCTGACCACACGATCCGCATGATCCAAAAGATTCACGATGGCTTCATCGGCGACGCCTACATGGCCAAGTCCTGGTACGCCAATACGCGCGGCACAATGGGCATCGGCAAGCCTGCGCCCGTGCCGTCCTCGCTCAATTGGGATTTGTGGCAAGGCCCGGCGCCGCGCAGCGAGTATAAAGACAACATTCAACCCTACAACTGGCACTGGCTGCGCCGCTATGGCACCGGTGAGACGCTCAACAACGGCACCCACGAGGTGGACATTTGCCGGTGGGCGCTCCAGGCCGGCTTTCCGCAAGCCGTCACCGCAAGCGGTGGACGCTACCAGTTCAAGGACGACTGGCAGTTCCCTGACACCACCATCACCAACTTCGAGTATGCGGACAAGCTCATCTCGTGGGAGGGTCGCTCGTGCCAGGGCCTTCGCCTCTACGATCGCGACCGCGGGTCGGTCATCATGGGCACCAAAGGCTCGGTGGTCATTGATCGCGAGGGCTACGACGTCTACGACTGGAAAGGCAAGCAGACGGATTCGTATCGCACCGGCAAAGAAACTTCGACCGGCGATCTGCTCAGTGCCGATTCCATGACCAACGCTCACTTTGCCAACTTCATCGCCGCCGTTCGCGGCCGGCAACAACTCAACTCGCCTGTCGTCGTGGCCAACGTCGCCGTCACCATGCTCTTGCTCTCCAACATTGCCTGGTTCGTCGACAGGCTTTTACGAATCGACAGTGAAACCGCTCACATCCTCGGCGATCCTGAAGCAATGAAATACTGGGCCCGCACCTATGAGCCGGGCTGGGAAGTGACGGTTTGAGAGTCGAAGATTCTCAAACCGTCGTCCTGAGCGAGTCGCTGCAGCGACGAGTCGAAGGATCCGCATTTCGTTCTTTCGCCAATTTTGCCCCTGGCTGCTGACGATACGCGAGAAAACGAGAACTGGGGACTGAAAGCTGGAGTCGAAGATGTCTACATTGCCCGCATCATTACCTGCCGCGCAAGCCGGAATCATCACCATTGGCGGCGATCTCATAGTGAATCGCTTGGGATACGGCGCCATGCGCATCACCGGCAAGGGCATCTGGGGCCCGCCTGAGGATGTGGATGCGGCAATCGCCACGCTTCGTCGCGCCGTCGAGCTCGGGGTCAATTTCATTGACACCGCTGACTCCTACGGTCCCGATGTTTCTGAAGAGCTGATCGCGCGCGCGCTTTATCCATACCCAAGTGATCTTGTGATTGCAACGAAAGCTGGATGGACGAGGCACGGTCCCGGAGTTTGGCAGCACAACGCCAGCCCTGCGCATCTTGAGCAGGCCATCGAAGGCAGCCTCAAGCGACTTCGCCTGGAACGCATCGATGTTTACCAGCTTCACGTTCCCGATCCGGCCGTTTCCTTTGACGCTTCAATGGAAACCCTGGCGCGCCTCAAAGAAGAAGGGAAGATCCGCCACGTGGGGCTCTCGAATGTGACCCTCGAGCACATCAAGCGCGCGCAGAAAATCGTGCCCATTGTCAGCGTTCAGAATCGCTACAGCTTCTCAGATCGCGAGTGGGATTTTGTCGTGGATTATTGCGCGGCCAATGGCATGGCGTTTTTGCCCTGGGGGCCCATGGCCCAGGCCCGCAAGGCCAACGACGCGGTAGAAAAGATTGCCTCCGCGCGGAAAGTTTCAACAGCAGTGGTATCGTTGGCGTGGCTGCTGCGCCGCTCGCCAATCATGCTGCCCATCCCCGGCACCGGCTCGGTAAAGCACCTCGAAGAAAACGTCAGCGCGGCCGCCTTCCGGCTCAGCGACGCCGAGTTTGAAGCGATGAATGCGGTGGTCCCCAAGCCTTACTGGCTGCGCTGAGGCCCGCGAGGCGGGATGTAGTGGAAACGGACGAGATAGATCTTTTCGTCATTTCCATCGCGCGACGCAAGCTTCGCTGGTCGCGTTGGCACCGAATAATTGACACGATGCACTCATGAGGGCGAACTCGCTAAAATTAGGATGTTGGCAGAAGTCCTAGTCATTGGGATGTCGAAGTCGCTTCGAGCTTCTCAAGTTTCTGCTTTAGAAGAGGGTTCTCCGGGCTCTTTTCCAATCCTTTTCTATAGCTATCGATCGCCTGCTGCTTTTGGCCAGTATCCTGATACGCCTCTCCTAGACGTGCATAAGTATCACCAGAATCCGGATATACCTGGATCTCGAGCTTGAGAACGTCGATTTCCTCCGGAAGATGCCCATCGTCTCTTAGTGCCGTCGCCCACAGAGTCATCGTCGTTTCGCTGATCTTAAAGTCTGGCGTTTGCTTTTGCATCGCCGCATAGGAGTCGGCCAGATGATCGAAACCCTTCTCACCCGCCTCGATCCGCAGGCCCTCGAACGTCGGCGGCACGTCTTTAGCGCGGCGGAAATCTATCGTAAGTAAATGGAGTGGCACTCCGTTCTGTGCCGGTGTGTTCCTTAGAAATTGCGATGCAGTGGCATCATGCTTCAAATAGGAGTCGAGAAACTCAAGCGTATAGCGCGCGACCCACCCGTACCCGACTGCTCCGTCAGCACGGGTGTAGTCACCTTTGTGGTTTTCCGGATACTGTTTCCACACTTCTTCATTTCGCTGATACATAGAGCTGTGTTCCACATGGTTCAGAGCCATATCATCTATCGTGATCAAGTCACCGTGCGTCCATTCGTTCAGCACGTTGGGGCCCTGATTATCCTTGTCTGCAAAATCTTTTGCCTGCTCTTCTATCGAGATCGCCCCTTGTGTAAAGAAGAGCAAGGGCAAGGTCATCTCCTCGGGATGCACATAACCAGATTCCTTTACCAAACCAGGAAAGTACCGCATGCTCCCATCGAGGGCAACCAGTGCGTCGATTCGGTTATCATGCGCCGCGGCAAATAGATTTGAGAGGCCTCCCCAACTGAAACCCGCCACGGCGACTTCCGAGGTGTCAACGTTTGGCAACGTCTGCGCATATCCGATCAGGAATGATATGTCCCGCGCCTGGGCGTCGATCCCTTGAAGATCGCGTGTCATCACCCTTTCCGTTGCTCCTATGCTGGCGCTCGCGATGACCACGTATCCATGACTTGCAAGGTATTCGCAGAGGTCGGCATTCTCCCACGACATCGCTGAGAAGCTCGGCGCATAGATGACCACCGGAAACTTCCCATCCATCGCCTTCGCATCTTTCCTTGACCATAGCGGATCGTTCAGTGTTGGCTTCATCCCATCGATCCACGTCTTGAACTCGCCCCATGCCTGAGCCTTGTCGAAGCTCGTTTCCGAGGCAAGAAGTTTGGCATAATCCCCAACCGTCATAGGTGTTTCCGTGGTCTTCTCTGCTGGGTACCACACCAGTGTTTGCAGCGGCCTGGCACGCTCTCCGACAGTTAACCTGCCTAGCGCGTCCGCCTTAGGCCGATAGGTGCGAGAAAAGTCGTACTGTTCGACCACTTTCAGACCTACGAAATAAGGTCCCGGCTTTTCCGCAAAATGGAATGTGGCGGAGGTTTGGCCGTGGCATGTACATGCACAGATGCTAAGAGCGACGGCGACTGGAAAAACCCTCATGGATGTGGCCTTCCCGTTGGATAGCTGGCATAGCGGCACTCAGTTCGATCAGGGCGCCACCAGTGAAGATACGGGCAGAGACCTGTGAAGGTTCCGCCAATTTGAATCCGGACTCAACCGGTCCATCAAACTCGGAGTGTTCTTTCGGAGCCGACTGATGCAGATGAAGCGGCTTCCGTTCCGCTTCAACGACCTTGGCGACGGTCTAGCCAACCCGCCGCGCCGAACCCCCTCGTGCAGCCCCTTGGCAAACTTCATGCAAAGAGCCTAACCGCGTGAACGCGGAGATTCGGTGGCGTCGCGACCGCCGAACCTATTGCGTGGCGACAGGCTGTGCCGGGCCCGGTTCGAGCTTGACCGGCTGATCCAGTCCATGTTCCGGATCGTATTGGTGCCGCGTCATCCAGTTTTTGTACTCCGTAGCCGGCTCTTCGCTCAGCAGGCCGTTGTGCTTCACGTAGACCGTATCCTGCTTCAGAGTCACATCCAGATCGCAGGCGTTCATCTCACCGGGCTTGCCGCCTAATGTGGGAAGCAGGATTTCCAGCTCTCTTCCGGCTTTTCTCCAGCGCGCCAGGTAGGTCTCAAAACCGGGCGACACCATGATCCGTGCGCCGCACTGATAGCCGAAGTCGAAGCCCTGCGGCTGGCCATTTTGATAGAGATTGCCGCGGCCCTCGCCATCGGCGCCTTGCAACTCCCCGTAACGGTAATGTGAATGAGAGTTGAACTGGAAAATATGTACCCGAAGCGGATAATCCGCGACGTTCCACTTGCCTGCGGAAGCGGATACGGAAAGGAGCAGACACGCAGCTACGAGCGTCGCTCCATAGATCGAACGATGTCGCATTAGAACCCCCAACGAAGGCTGTGCTTCGAATTGGCAACATTGTAGCCTAGGTCGCGCTGCGTTGTGATGATCGATTTGAAGAGCGGTTGTCTCGGTTACTCCTCTTGCCGGCGGCGCCTGCTCCTCTCCGCATCGATCGTTGATTCCTCGTCTCTTGCTCGCCGGAAGGATTTACTCTGGTTCAAGACACGCCATGCTGCTCGAATCTCTTCGCAAACAAGTCCTTCGCGCCAACCAGGAGATCGCCCGCCGCGGGCTTGCGCCCCACACCTTCGGGAACGCGAGCGGCATCGACCGCGCTGGACCGCAGCCGCTCGTGGTCATTAAGCCCAGCGGAGTCGATTATGCCTCCTTAACCCTCGATGATCTCGTCGTGGCCGATCTCGATGGCAAAGTCGTCGAGGGCTCTCTGCGTCCTTCGAGCGACCTCGATACTCATACGCTGCTCTATCGCGAATTTCCCCAAATCGGCGGCGTTGTTCACACCCATTCCGAATTCGCCACGGCGTGGGCCCAGGCGAATCGCCCCATCCCTTGCCTCGGCACCACGCACGCCGATTATTTTCACGGCCCCGTCCCCGTTACCGAGCCGCTTTCTGCTGAAGAAGTCGCTTCGGGCTACGTCCGCAACACCGGCGCAGTGATCGTCCGATGCTTCCGTTCTGGAAACCTCGATCCCGTGGCCATCCCGGGAGTGCTCGTCGCCGGCCATGCCCCGTTTGCATGGGGCAAAGACGTCGTCGAGGCCGTCGAGCATGCGGACGTACTCGAGTACATTGCCCGGCTGGCATTTCGAAGCGTTGTGCTCGGTGCGGCCGAATCAGGCATTCCAGAACACGTCTCGGAATACCATTACTTGCGCAAGCACGGTTCGAAGGCGACCTACGGCCAGCGCTGAGATGAGCCGGGAAAAGCTCAGGCCATTTTTCGGGACCTTTGGGACGGCCGCCTCAAACAGGGCGGGGTTAAAGCTGCTCACTCAAACCTCTCGGAACTCTTGTGTTTTCGTCAAGTTGAAGACGGCATGGCTACCGGCGGTCCATCTACAGGTTTTCATAGGCGGATTCGGTTCTGTGGATGCATCCTCTTGTTTTTTGCACCGGCACTGTGATCTACTTCACCGTAGGTTGAGATTTCCCTGCGTTCAAAAGTCCATATCACGATTGTTCTCAGATGATTGGCCTTACAACTCTGACGTATTGCCGCATTCCCCATGCATGGCAACCGACGTGCTTGTAAATCGATTGATGTAGGGAACCCCGCCATGGAGACAAGCCTCTTTAACCGCGTACAGGCTACGCTGCTGGCCTTGGCCACAGCGGCGCTGTTTCTTTTGGCGGTGCTCAACGTAATGGAGCAGAGGCAGTATCCCCAGCCGGACGACGGCGTCTGGTGGGGCGAAGCGCAGGGCGGCCTGCAAGCTGAAAAGGTTCTCCCAGACAAGCCGGGGCAGCGCGCCGGGATTCAGGTGGGAGACCTGCTGACGGGGGTCAGTGAATCGGCCACCTCGTATGTGTCGCCGGTGACGCTGGTCGCCGATCTGGAGCGTGCACTGTATTCGGCGGGCCCTTACGGTCAGCTCTACTACACCATTACCCGCGACGGCATTCCGCTCGAAGCTCCCATCAAAGTCATTCCCGATCCCATCGATCACAGCCTGGAGTTCGGGCTGCGTATTATCGGCCTGATCTACCTCATTATTGGTCTCTACGTTCTCTTCCGGCGATGGGGCGCTCCCAGGGCCACGCACTTCTATCTTTTTTGCCTGGTTTCACTCGCGTTCTACGCCCTGCGATACAGCGGCAAATTCGACACGCTGGACTGGATGGTCTTCTGGACGAATGTGGTGGCCGCGGCGCTGCAGCCGGCGCTCTTCCTCCACTTTGCGCTCAGCTTCCCTGAAGAGCGCTTCAAGAATCTCCGCCGCCGCTGGCTATTGCCGCTGGTCTACGCGCCCGGCGCCGGATTGCTTGCTTTGTGGATCTGGTCGATCTCGACGCGCGAAGCTACCAAGCTGCTCCTTGATCGGCTAAATCAGATCGGCACGGCATACGACGCCATCTTCTACATGTGCGCCGCGCTTCTGTTTTTGCGCAGTTACAGCCGCGCTTCCTCGCCGCTTCTGCGCCAGCAACTGAAGTGGGTTACGCGCGGCACCCTCCTGGCGGTTCTTCCGTTCACGTTCTTCTACGCCATCCCCTATCTTCTTCACCTGAATCCGCCGCAACTGTTGACCAATCTGGCGGGCCTCTCCTTGGTGTTTTTGCCACTCACGTTTGCCTGGGCCATCGTTCGCTACCGGTTGATGGATACTGACCTCATCTTCAAGCGCGGCGTCGCCTACACGCTGGTCACGGCGTTGATTCTCGGTGGCTATTTCGGGGTCGTCGCGCTCATCTCGATCGTGATCCACACCCGTCTGCCGGAAACGGTCCGCGAGTGGGGTCTGGGGTTCGCAATTCTCGTCACGGCCGCAGCCTTCGATCCACTCAAACGCCGCATTCAGAGCTGGGTCGACCGCGCCTTCGACCGCCATCGCTACGATTACCGCCGCGCCTTGGTCGAGTTTGGCCGCGGCCTCGGCTCCGAGACCGACCTGCAGGCACTCCTCAACTCCATCGTCGAGCAATTGCCGCGCACTTTGCTCGTTGCCCGCGTCGCCATCTTCCTGGCAGAAGAGGGCGGACGTCTGCGGTTGGCAGCTTCGCATGGCCTACCGGGAGAAGTGAGCGCCGGGCAAAGCAATCTATCTCTCGGCTTCCTGGACTTTGACCGCGCTGAGGAGCACTCTCACATTTTCTTCGAAAACGCCCAGGCAGCCCTTCATTTGCCGCCCGATCAGCAGCGCGCCGCCGCTCAGCTCGACCTGAACTACTATCTGCCTTGCCGCGTGGCGCCTGTAGAACTGGAAAATGGCGAAGCGGCCAGCCGCACGATCGCGGTGATCGGCCTGGGTCGCACGCTTGGCGGCGACTTTCTGTCGAGCGAAGACGTGGAATTGCTCGAATCCCTGGCCGGCTATATCGGTATTGCCATCCAGAACGCGAGTCTCTACGCGCGCCTGGAAGAGAAGATCGTCGAGTTCGAGCGCCTCAAGGAATTCAACGAGAACATCGTCGAGTCCATCAACGTTGGCATCTTCGCCATCGATCTCAATGACCGCATCGAAAGCTGGAATGCGCAGATGGAAGCGATGTACGCCTTTAGCCGCGCCGAAGCTCTTGGCCAGGAACTGCGCTCCGTCTTTCCGCTGGAGTTCATTGAGGCTCTTGAGGGGTTCCGCAACGAACAGGGCGTGCACCACCTCTACAAATTCCGCCTCACCACGCGCGCCGGCGAATTGCGCACGGCGAACATTGCCATTGCACCGCTGCTCTCGCGCGACTTTGTTCCGGTGGGCCGCATCATTCTGGTCGACGACATCACCGAGCGCGTCGCCCTCGAATCGCAGTTGGCCCAGGCCGACAAGCTCAGCTCCATCGGCCTGCTCGCCGCCGGCGTGGCCCACGAGATCAACACCCCGCTGGCCGTCATCTCTTCCTATGCGCAGATGCTGGCCAAGCAACTGCGCGGCGACGCGCGGCTGGGCCCGGTGCTCGACAAAATCACCCAGCAAAGCTTCAGGGCCGCCGAAATTGCCAACGGCCTGCTGAATTTTTCGCGCACTTCAACCACCGAATTTCGCTCCACCGACCTCAATCAGGTGGTTCGCGACACGCTTTCGCTGCTGGAGCACCAGTTCAAAACCGCACAAATCCTTATCGACCTCGATCTGGCCGACGAACTGCCGCCCATCCACGGCAACCCCGGCAAACTGCAGCAGGTGTTCCTCAATTTGCTGCTGAATGCAAAGGACGCGATGCCCGCTGGCGGGCGTTTGCGGGTTGCCACTTTAGCCAACAGCCACGTCGAGGCCGTCATTTCCGATTCCGGATCCGGCATTGCGCCGGAGAACCTCAAGCGCATCTACGATCCCTTTTTCACTACCAAGAACATGCCCGGCGATCGGCGCGGCACGGGGCTCGGCCTGTCTGTTTCCTACGGAATCATTCAGGAACATGCCGGAAAAATCCAAGTCGAAAGCGCGGTCGGCTCCGGCACAACTTTTCACCTTGCTTTTCCCCTATTAAGGAACTCTGTCCATGCCTGAGCCCACCACGCGCGACGCGCTGCCCATGAACGCGACTCTTTCCACTCCCTCGTTCGAGAGCGGTTCGCCCGTTGCTTCAATTCTTGTTGTTGACGACGAGGCCGGAATCCAGGAATCGCTCGAGGTGTTGCTCTCCCTTGAGAACTACGCCGTGAAGGCCGCAGCCAACGGTGAGGAAGGCCTGCGCATGCTCGACCAGTCGAGCTTCGACCTGGTCCTGCTCGACCTTGCTTTGCCCGGCCAGAGCGGCCTGGACCTTCTGCCGCAATTCAAAGAGCGCCAGCCCGATCTGCCCGTCATCATGATCACGGCGTATGGCACTGTCGATAACGTTGTCGAGGCCATTCGCGCGGGCGCGGAAAACTTTGTCCAGAAGCCCTGGGATAACGAAAAGCTGCTCGCCGACATTCGCTCCGCCGTGGCCCGCCGCCGCGTCGAGGAAGAAAATCTACAGCTTAAGCGCACCCTCAAGCAGCGCTACAACTTCGCCAATATCGTCGGCAAAAGCGATTCCATGCTTCGCGTATTCGATCTTGTGGCCCAGGTTGCCCCCAGCCGTTCCACGGTCCTCATTCAGGGCGAGAGCGGCACCGGCAAGGAAATCATCGCCAAGGCCATCCACACCAACTCACCGCGGCGCGACAAGCCATTCGTTCCCATCAATACCGGCGCCATGCCGTCTGAACTCCTCGAGTCCACGCTCTTCGGGCACGTCAAGGGCGCGTTCACCTCCGCCGTCGCCTCAAAGAAGGGCCTCTTCGAAGTGGCCAACGGCGGCACGCTCTTCCTTGACGAGATCGCCACCATGGGCCTCGACACGCAATCCAAAATCCTTCGAGTTCTGCAGGACAAGCGCTTCATGCACCTCGGCGGCATTCAGGAGATTCAGGTGGATGTGCGCATCCTCGCCGCCACCAACGTCGATCTCCGCCAGGCAGTGCGCGATGGCCGCTTCCGCGAAGATCTCTTCTACCGCCTCAACGTGATTACCGTTGACCTGCCGCCGCTGCGTGCCCGCCGCGAAGACATTCCGCTTCTGGCCCAGCACTTCCTCGATTTCTACGCCGGCGAGAACAACTTTGGTCCGCGCAAGCTCTCCACGGACGCCATGCGCGCGCTCATGGATTACGATTGGCCGGGCAATGTCCGCGAGCTTGAGAACGCCATCGAGCGCGGTGTCGTGCTGTCATCCGGCCCAGTCATCGGCGCTGAACTTCTTCCCGGCCACATCACCGGACGCAGCTTCCAGGATGCGCTCCTCGAACACAACCCCAACTCCTCGCTCTTCGACATCCTCGAAGTCATCGAGCGGCGCATCATTATCGAGAAACTCGAGCGCTGCAACTGGAACCAGACCGAAGCCGCCGAGCAATTTCGCATCCCGCTCTCGACACTCAACCAGAAAATCAAGCGCCTCAACATCGAGATCCGCAAAAAGGGCAGGGAATAAATGCAGGGGTCAGGTTTCAGGATTCAGGCAATACGCCCGAAGGCGCGCTGCTAGCGTTAAACTGGTATCCGATATTTGAGAACGAAGATCGGCGAACTACGAACTGATCTCTGACCCCTGACCCCTGAAACCTGAAACCTGAACCCTGAACCCTGAATCTTGACCCCTGACCCCTGACCCCTGATCCCTGATCCCTGATCCCTGTTTATGTCCTACTTCCTCTTCAAATCCGAGCCCGATGTCTACTCCTTCGACAATTTTCTGCGCGACGGCGAAACCGTGTGGGACGGGGTGACCGCTCCGGCTGCAGTCAAGAATCTCCGCGAGATGAAGGCCGGAACCAAGTGGATCTTCTATCACACCGGCGACGAACGCACTGCCGTCGGCACCGGTACGGTCGTCAGCGTCGACGCATCCGATCCCAAAGTGCCCATCGTTCGCGTCAAGGCGGGCAAGCCTCTCAAGCACCCAAAGACCCTCGTCCAGATAAAAGCCGAGAAGGCCTTCGCACGCTCGCCGCTTCTATCCATCGGGCGGCTCTCAGTGGTTCCGCTGACAAAAGAGCAGTGGAATTGGCTTGAAAAGTAAGGAAACAATGTAGTAAGATTTCATTGTCTCATTGTTTTCCAATTTCCTTGCGTCCGGGGGTGCGAAATGCTGGCCAAGCTGACTGTAAAGAACCAACTCACACTGCCAAAAGCCGTGGCCAAGAACTTCGTCGGTGTGGAGTACTTTGATGTGAGCACAGACGGAAGCTCCATTACGCTACGCCCGCTGCACCGCAGCGGGGCAGACGAAGTGCGGGAACATCTCGCAAAACTTGGAATCACTGAGGAAGATGTTAAAGACGCCATTGCATGGGCGCGTCAGACTGAGTAAGCGTGCAGCCCGCCCTCCGAGTGGTTTTTAACACAAATACCGTCATCTCAGCCGTCGTTTTTACCTCCGGCCGTTTAGCATGGCTGCGATTGCAGTGGCGTGATGGCAGCTGCATTCCGCTCGTCTCTCGCGCAACCGCAAAAGAGCTGATTCGCGTTCTCGGCTATCCAAAGTTCATGCTTTCCGTGGAACGTTGCCTGGAGTTGCAGAGCGATTACTTCCCTCATTGCGAAAACATCGATGTTTTGGAGAAATGCCCGGTCTCCTGCCGCGATGCGAGGGACCAACCATTCCTTGACCTTGCCCAAAGCGGCAAAGCCGATCTCCTCGTGACAGGCGACGCCGACTTGTTGGCGTTGTCCGGAGAAACGGAATTCGTGATTGAGACACCTGACTCGTACCGGCAGAGAATCTCACCCTAGCGCGTCACCGGCCCCAGCGGCCACACGGTTCTGCCATAGACTTCGTTTAATACTTGTGCAAGGCCGGCGTAAATGGCGGATGCGCCACAGAGCAGCCCCACCCAGCCCGCAGTCTTGGTCACCGCGGCGCTTCCCGCAACTTCTCCCGCCGCCAGCATAAAGAACAAAATCGTCAGCGTCGCGAACACAACTTGCAGCGCACGATTCAGGCGCAGCGTTCCAATAAACAGAACCAGCGTGAAAACGCCCCAGGCGGCAAGGTATGCGGGAATCGAATACCCTGAAGGGCCTGTCAGGCCAAGCCCTGCGTGCGGCAAGGCAATCAGGGCCACCAGCGTGAGCCAGAACATTCCGTAGCTGGTGAAGGCTGTCGCGGCGAAGGTGTTGCCTTTTTTCCATTCCATGATCCCCGCGATCACCTGGGCGATGCCGCCGTAAAAAATCCCCATCGAAAGAATCATCGTATCCAGCCCAATGAATCCCGCATTGTGCAAATTGAGCAGGACCGTGGTCATTCCGAAACCCATCAGGCCAAGCGGCGCGGGGTTTCCTGTTTTGTCAGGGACAATCGTGTCGGGCATCGGTTTTCTCCAGTGGGGAAGGAACAGAAGAGTTTGTGCCGATCCGGGCTGCGCATCCTATCGCGTTGCCAGATGCACCCGATCAGCCGATGCGAATTGTAGCACGCACGTATTGCAGCCGGACACGATGGTAGTGGGTCAGTTTGAACCTGTTTTAAAGGGGCACGACTTCAAGGGCTGCGGAAAAACTGCTTCTGAAGGGCACGAAGTGTCAGGGCATGAATTCAGTCGTGCCGATAAAGCCAAATTGATTGGGCTTCAGCCCCTGAGGGATGTTTTCCTTCAAATTGACCACTACCGGCGCGTTGAGATTCGAGACGGCGATTGGCCCGTGCGATCCCTGCACGTTCACTTCATCAGCTCGACGGCTACCACCTGCCCGGCCATCGACGTGTCGCTGGTGTCGACGTACTGTGCCTTGGCTTTCCTGCCGTCAAAGTCTTTGCACGGGTTCATGGATCCTGCAGGCGTAAACGCGGATGCAGTCAGGTCGATGCTGGAAAAATTGTTGTTATAAAGAGCGATGGATTTTCCGGCAGCCGTCTCCAGGTGGAATTCAATCGCCGACGGATAGCTGCACGCGACGCCGCGGATCACGCCGGTGGCAGTGTGCCTTGGTCCTTTAACGGGCTCTGTCGGGTGCTTTGGCGATTCATCCACCACGGTTACTACTTGGGAAGTCTGTGCGTCGGATGGGCCGCTCGGCAGAACGCCGACCGGGCCCGTGTTCTCACTTGCCCGCGATCCCGAGGATGTGTTTGTCGCTGGCGCAGGTGCTTCGCCTGCTGCCGTTGTTTCGTCCGCATGCGCGGCTTTCAATTGTTCCACATCGCTGATCTTCGACTGCACCATCTCGGCTTCGCCCGGGTTCCCGGCCACCTTCGCGGCGACGCGAAGCACATTGAGCGCGTTGTCGTACTGGCCCATTTCGATCAGCGTGCTCGCTGCATTCGCGCGGTATGAAATGTTACTCGGATCAAGCTGGATCGCAGAAAGGCTCATGCGGTGAGCTTCGTCCAGATCGCCGTGCTCCATGCTCAGGAAAATCGCGAGCCGGTTATAAGCCGGTGCAAACTGCGGATTCATTTTAATGGCGGTCCGGAAAGCATCCTCGATCTGCTTCTCGTCATCGGAGCCCAGGTCAACCGAGAGCGTGGCGAAATAGTAGTAAGCCAGGCAATTCTGCGAATTGAGCTTGATTGCATCGCCATACCAATCCCGCGCCTTCTCGCGATGCCCAGCGCGCATTTCAAGAAAGCCCATCGTTTCGTGCGCCGCTACATTTTGAGGGTCTTGCTTAAGCACCGTGTCGAGCAGGGCGCGCGCATCCTCGGTGCGATTCAAGTAGGCTAGGACGTCGGCTCTGGCCGCGTCCCCCTGTGCCTCGGTCAAGGATTCCGCCTTGAACGAAGACTCATCGATCGGCGCCCCGGCACTCGATAGCTCGAAATGCATGTAGTCGCTTCGAAGAATGTAGGACTCCAGATCCTCATAAAATTTATCCAGGTTCCCAAAAGCTTTTTCCCCTGCCGTGACTGGATCGACGTGATGGCTGACAAGGCGAATGTAATCGTCGAGGCGATGCAGATGTTGCTGCCGATCGGTCACCATCAGGTAGTGTGTTAAAGCCCAGGATTCCGCATAGAAGATCGAGCCCTTTTGCTCTTCGTGGTAGTACGGGGACCTGGCGTCGACCTGGAAAAGGACGTTCAATGGAATAAGCCGCTCCTGGCGCAAATAGAGAATGTTATCCGCGCTTGCCTGTCCGAGATATACCTCCTTGTCGGTAATGTCGGTGTTCTGCATGAATTCCGCGATGCCTTCGTTCAGCCACAATGGCATCCACACCGCGTCCGCGCGGAACTCGATGTGCGTGTATTCGTGATAAACACTCGCGTAAGGGTGCTCGTACTGGGCATCGAGTTGTAGCAGAATGTAGTCTTTGTCCTGCGTGTGCATCATGTACCCGCCGAGCTTCATCTGGCCTTTTGCCAGATACGAGGCGGGTTCCATGGTGTCGAAGACTTTTTCGTCTTTGGCTGCGACCACAGTCATCGGCTCTGCAGGATCGGCGTTCGCGTTAGGAAAGAGTGTCTGAAACACCCAGCGCATGCGTTCGAATTGGCCGGCAAGGTGGCGGCCCTGTTTTTCACCGGCGTCGGTAAACACAGTGAAATGCTCGCTGTGAACCTCGAACCACTGTTCAGTGGCGGCCGCGCAGGGGCGGCACAAGACGAAACTCAAGAAGAGAAGACACAGCGATTGGCGGCGCATAAAGTTGCCGCAATTCTAGCGCATTTCAAGCCTTTTGCGGGTCAGATTCCAGCCACGCCCTGGTGTTCAGCAACTGCCGCTGATCGAGCGCCCACACCTTTCCGGTCATTTCGTCCGGCGCACGGCCCTCGCGCGCAGACTTCTCGAACTCGCTGGCCATGGCCTGCATCTTTGCATCCAGGTCATCGACAAAGTTCAACACCAGCGCTTCGGGAATCATGGGCAGTTTGGGCGAGCCGAATTCCAGCTTGCCGTGGTGCGCCAGGATCATGTGCAGCACGAGAGTGCGCAGCCGGTCAGGAAAATCGGGCAATCCTGCGATCGTCTTCTCCGCCAGATCCACCCCCATCTGGATGTGCCCCAGCAGTACGCCTTCCACCGTGTAGTCGAATCCGGTATCCCAACTCAGCTCCCGAATCTTTCCGATGTCGTGCAGAATCACGCCGGTGATGAGTAGATCGCGATCGAGCATGGGATAGTGCGAGGCGATGCGGTCAGCGAGACCGAGCAGGCTCACGACGTGCTCCAGCAGGCCGCCCAGCCACGCGTGATGCAGTTGCCGCGCCGCGGGCGCCTGGCGATACGCTTGCGCAATCACCGGGTCGTCGAGCAACGTCTCGAGCAGGCGCTTGAGGTCAGGATTCGTCAGGCTGGCGACGACGGCCTGAAGCGCAGTCCACAGAGCAGCCACGTCGCAGGTGGTGGCGGGTAGCATGTCCATTTTGTCCGCCTCGCCATCGAGCGCCTTGCGAAGCTGGTCCACCTTCAACTGCGCTCGATCGTCGAACCGCGAGACGCAGCCGCGCACCTTGACCAGGTCGCCGCGGTCGAACTGTTTGGCAATCCTCGGGTCGCCAAGCTCCCACACGCGCCCTTCGATTTGCCCGGTCTTGTCGCCGAGCGTCAGGTTCAGGTAAGGCTTATTCTGCTTTGTGGTTCGTTGCTGCTTGGCCAGAACGAGAAAGAAGCTGTCGAAGAGCTTGCCCTCGTCAAAGCCCATCAGATCGGCAATATAGATGTCTTTCATTCTGCCGAGAAGATTAACGCAATTCGGCCGGTCTGCCAAAGAGCGCCGCTCGAACGGGAAGTGCTGGGCGCCCCGAAACAACGCGGGCCCCGGAATCTGCTCCGGAGCCCGCCTGAATTTTCGGTCGATTGAATCGCCCGCTACTGTTGCTGTGGCGCCGGCGGCTGATGCGGTTGCGGTGCTTCCGGATGGTCTGTGGGAGCCGGCGCGCCTGCGACCGGAGCGATGGGCGTGGGCTGCGGCGCAGGCTTGGGCTGCGTTTCATCCTCGGTCTTTTTCTTGTTGGCAAGCCGTGTCTTCTCGCCTGTGGCAGTCGTTTTCTTTTTCTTCTTCGATGAACTGTTCGACGGACCGAGGGGAGCCGACTGGGTCTGCTGGTCGGCAATTTCAGCCGCGCTTGGAGGCGCGGGCCCTGTCGATGCTCCCGTTCCACCGCTGGCCTTTGTCTTTGGTCCCTTCGGCTGCCGCGCCTGATCGCTGAAGCGCGTCTTCTTCGTAGGAGCGGTCGGCTCCAGTGGATTGGCAGGCTGATCAGTGTTCGAGGCCGTTTCAGAGTTTGAAGGCGGTTCCGGCAGCGCTCCTGCATTCTCCGTTTCTGAGTTTGCCTGGGCGGCAGGCAGCGTCTCGCGAGGCGCCTGCCCGAAGCGGATTTTCTCCTTCTTGCCCGGCTTCTCCGTGGATGCTTCTTCCTTCTTGCTGCTCTTTTTCTTCTTTTTCGTGGACGCGGGTATCGCCGGCGGCGTGCCCGACTGCGCCTCATTGGCCGAGGCGGCGGGAGGCGCTGCCGATCCCGATTTATCGCGGAAAGTTCGAGTGCTCTCGCGGAACCGAGTTCTCTCTACCTTGGCTTTCTTCTTTGGCGCCGGTGGCACATATGAACTGAGGCTGATGCTTTGGTGCAATTCGTCGTAGGTAGCCCCGGAATCGGTGTAGCCCGCCGCGATCTTTATGTAAGCCTCATTGCGCATCTTGTTGAGATAGTCGCGAATGGCTGGATCCATCAGGCTCATGTAATAAGCCTGTTCCACGTCGTCCTGCACGTCCTTGTATGGCCGTGGTCCGCCGGGCGTATGCTGCACAACCTTCAGAATGATGTAGCCCTGGCGCGTCAGAATCGGGTCGGTGTATTGGCCGGTCTGCAGATCGAAAGTCTTGTCCTCAAGCACCTTCGGGAGCTGGCCCCGCTTGTACTCGCCCAGGTCGCCGCCCGATGCAGCCGTCGATCCGTCGCTGAAGCTCTTCGCCAACTGCGCAAAGTCGCCGCCGGAATGGAGCCGCGCTTCAAGGTCATCCGCCTTGGCTTTGGCTGCCGCAACTTTTGCCGCATCGCCCGCCCCATCCGTCCCCGTCGAAAGCAGAATCTCGCTCAGGCGTTCGCTTTCCGGTTGCGTGTAATCCTGTTTGTGCTCCCCGTAGTACCGCTCTACCTCGCCGGGCGTCATCTGGAGATGTTCCCCGACTTCCTGCCGCATCACTTCCTGGGTGATGAGCTGGTTGCGGATGTTGGCCTTGAAGTCCTCGAAAGAGATGCCCTGCTCTTTGGCCGCTTGCTCCAGGTCGTCAATCGAATCCAGGTTGGCCTGCTTGCGGATATCGTCCAGGCGCTTCACCAACTCCGTCTCGCCGGTGATGCTCAGTTCCTTGCCCTTCGATAGCCAGAGCTGCTGGTCGATCAGATTGCGCAGCAGGTCTCTCCGTTGGGTCGCCATCTCCTGCATCGACATGCCGTGTTGCTGTCCCTCCTGGTCCAGCTCGGTTGCCGCGCGGTCAAAGTCCGACTTGGTAATGATTTGGTCGTTGACGCGGGCGACAATGTCCTCGATCACCGAGCCACCGTAGGGGCTTTGGGGTTCGTTGACCTGGCCGAGGGCAAGTGTGGGACACGCGGTCAGAATCGATCCAAACGTGACCAGCGCGATTGCTCGAAATATTCTCAAATTCATAGAATCCAAAATCTTAGAAGAGACGTCCGGCCGGGTGGCTGGAGCCTGCTTTCTTGCCGCCTGATGCATAGACGTCATTGTAAATGCCGGGAGAGCGAAAACGGAAAGCGAAGGCCGGGAATCCGCCCGCGATTCGCACTCCAAAATTGCGCCAATGAGCGCCCGCACGGGGGTAACATCGCTACCGGCTCCGCTCAGTCCGCGTCAAATGAGCGAGTGTTATACTTTAGCCGAAGACAGGCTCGCAGCCTAGGCGCGAGCGGCTCTTCCATCACCCAGGCCTTGCCAGTACCGGGCAAGGTCAATTTTTATCGGGCGGATATCGTGAAGACACCGGATTCGCTCACCTGCGATGGAGATTCCGCTGCGAGGCGTCAGCTGCCCACGCTGTCCGGAGGTCAGGTTTGCCCATGAGTCCCCGCGCCCGTCGCGCTTTCTTCGCCGTGGCACTTTTTTTCATTGCCTGTGCCGTGGCCGGCACCATCCTCGAGCGCCGCGTCGGCGCCCAATCTTCGCAAGACGAAAGCCAGCTCCGCGACAGCTTCAAGCAATTCACCGACGTGTATGCGGTGGTTGAGCAAAACTACGCCGAGCCCATCACCCCAGACAAAGCCGACGACGTCATTTACGACGGCGCCATCCCCGGCATGTTGCAGGTGCTTGACCCGCACTCCCATTTTTACGATCCCAAGTCCTACGCTCGCCTGCGCGAAGATCAAACCGGCCACTACTATGGCGTCGGCATGGTTATCCAGCAACAGAATGACAACAACGGCAAGAACAGCGTCTACGTCGTCACTCCCTACGAGGACACTCCCTCATACCGCGCCGGCATCCATCCCGGTGACCAGGTGGTGGATGTCGACGGCAAATCGACCGACGGCTGGTCCTCCGACCAGGTCGCAAAAGCCCTCAAGGGGCCCAAGGGCACGCACGTTCAAGTCACGATGGCGCGCTATGGCCAGCCCAAACCCTTGGTCTTCGACCTGATTCGCGACGAGATTCCGCATCCCTCCATCGACCTCAAATTCGAAATCCGTCCCGGCATCGGCTACATTCACCTCACGCAGTTTCAGGAAACCACCGGCCAGGAGATGCAGGACGCGATCGCCGGCTTTGGCGACCTCAAGGGCCTGGTTCTCGATTTGCGCGAGAATCCGGGCGGCCTGTTGAGCCAGGCAGTCGATGTGTGCGACCACCTGCTGGCCAAAGGCCAGACCATCGTTTCGCAGCGCGGCCGCGCTTACTCCGATCAAAATTACACCGCCACCCACGGCAACGACGGCAAAACGTTTCCCATTGTCGTGCTCGTGAATCGCGACACCGCTTCCGCCGCGGAGATTGTTTCCGGCGCATTGCAGGACCACGATCGAGCCCTCATCGTGGGCGAAACCACCTTTGGCAAAGGCCTCGTGCAGACGGTCTACAACCTCAGCGAAGACTCCGGCCTTGCGCTCACCACGTATCACTACTACACGCCGTCCGGCCGCCTCATTCAGCGCAACTACGCGGGCGTTTCCCTCTACGACTATTACAACCATGCCGGCTCAGCGCCCAGTCCCGACTCCACCAGCCGCGAGGTTAAGCTCACTGATTCAGGACGCACGGTTTATGGCGGCGGCGGCATCACGCCCGACGAAAAAATCGAGCAGCCCACCACCAACCGCTTCCAGGATGAGCTGATCTACAAGGATGTGTTTTTCCACTTTGCGCCGATTTATGTGGCCACCCACACTGTGGACAAGAACTTCCAGGTTGACGATGCCGTCCTCAGCGACTTCAAGAAATATCTCACCAGCCGCGATGTCGAATGGACCGAAGCCGACATCGGCGGTGTTTCCGATTGGATGAAAGCGCAGATCAAGAAAGACATCGTCACTATTCAATTCGGACAGCTCAATGGGTTGCGAGTCATCAAGGAGTGGGATCCGATAGTCCAGAAGGCGCTTACCTTCATGCCTGAGGCCCAGGCTCTCGAAGACAATGCGCACAAGGTTCTCGCAGAAAAGGCACAGGCGCGCGCCGATGGCAATCCGCTAGCGCGGCAGCCCTGAGCGGCGTTCGCCATTGTTGAAGCAAACAAAAAGGCCATCCTTCGGGGTGGCCTTCTGCTTGGTCGGTAAGTCGCCAGGATCGCGCCAGCCAATCCGCCGTCGCAGACCCTGCAATCGAGACACGATCTCAGGCCGGCTCTCCAGCCGAACACAAATCGTGAATCTAAGTCACGGCTATTTCTGCGGCGGTGGCGGCGTAAAGATCTCGCGCTTGCGCCCGGGTTCAGGTTTCGGCTTCGGCTTGGGAGCCTTCTTCGCTTCTCGTCCACCTTTGTCTTTGTTTCCCATGGAAGTAAGCATGACACAAAGGACGAGCCTATGAAAAGAGACGTTCCAGCCGAAACCGTTATCCTGAAACCACAATGATCAACTCATCCATGCCTCTTCGCCGCGTCGCCGTCTTTTGCGGATCGGCTTTCGGAAGCAACCCCGCCTTTCGAGCTGAGGCGACGGCGCTCGGCACTGCGATCGCCCAGGCAGGCCTCGGGCTGGTTTATGGAGGAGCTTGCCGCGGACTCATGGGCGCAGTGGCCGATGCGGCGCTCGCTGCCGGCGGCGAAGTCAT
>DASXFF010000021.1:0-3262 GCA_036489735.1 Occallatibacter sp.
GAGATAGAACCGGTGCCGGCTCCGGCGGTCGCGACGGAACCGCCATTGCCGGAAGCGGTGTCCAGCAATGACGAACTTTATCTGATAGGCATCCATCTTGAGCAATATCGCCATCCAACCCGGCCGCCAGAAATCTATTGGCGCGAGGGCATTCAGCGCGACTCCGGCGACTGCCGCTGCAATCTTGCCCTCGGCCGCTGGCACCTGAATCGCGGCGAGTTCATCGAGGCAGAAAAATACCTGCTTGCTTCCATCGCGCGCCTCACGAAGCGCAACCCCAATCCACCGGATGGCGAACCGCACTACACTTTAGGCTTGGCGCTTTTGTATCAGGGCCGTTCGGAAGCAGCGTACGACGCTTTCTATAAGAGCACCTGGAACGCAGCGTGGCGCGCACCCGCGTATCACCGTCTCGCCGAAATTGACTGCACTCGCGCCGATTGGAACACCGCGCTGGATCATCTCGGCCGGTGCCTCCGCGCTGAAACTGACAACCTCAATGCCCGCAATCTCCGCACTCTCGTGCTACACCGTCTGGGCCGCGCCGCGGAGGCTGCAGCCTTTCTTCAGGAAACCCGCGCCCTCGATCCTCTCGATATTTTCAGCCGCTGGCTTGAAATGGATGCGCCGCCCACCCAGGACGGGCAGCTTCTGCTCGACCTTACCTTCGATCTGGTGCGCGCTGGATTCATTGACGAGGCACTTTCGATACTCATCGCCGCAAACCCCAGTAGCAGCGGCGGCGCTGTGCCTCTGCTGCTCTATTTACAGGCCGACCTTCTCAGCCGCCTCGGTCGTCCCGGTGAGTGCGCCGTTGTCCGCGAGCGCGCTCGCCACGCTGATCCCATCTACGTTTTCCCAAGCCGCCTCGAAGAGTTTGTTCTGCTCAACAAAGTTGTTCAAGCAGATCCAGACGATCCGCATGCGCCTTATTATCTCGGCAATCTGCTCTATGACCGGCGCCGTTATTCCGAAGCCATCGTGCTGTGGGAGCGCGCCGTTGCACTCGGGCCCTCCTTTGCCACTCCCTGGCGCAATCTGGGCATCGGATACTTCAATGTGCTTCACGATCCCGCACGCGCCCTGCAGGCTTTTGGCAAAGCCCGCGCTGCCGCGCCCAGCGATGCGCGCATCCTGTACGAAAACGATCAACTCCTTAAGCGCATCGGCCATGCCCTCGCAGACCGGTTATCCAATCTCGAAGCGAACGCCGCGATGGTTAGACAGCGTGACGATCTATGCGTCGAGCTCACTTCGCTCTACAACAGCCTCGATCAGCCTCAACGCGCGCTCGACCTGCTCCTCAGCCGCGAGTTCCAACCATGGGAAGGCGGCGAGGGCCTGGTGCTCGATCAATACGTCCGCGCCAATGTCCTGCTCGCTCATGGCGCACTGCAGCGCAGAGAGCCCGCGTCGGCCATCGCCAATCTCATCGCCGCATCCAACCCGCCGCAGAACCTGAGTGAAGCCAAACATCTGCTGATGAATCTCAGCTTGATCGACTACTGGCTTGGCGTGGCGCATCGCGATGCCGGCGATCGCGATGAAGCAGAACGCTACTGGACGCGTGCCGCAAATCAGAAAGGGGACTTTCAGCAGATGCAAGCTAGGATCGTTTCTGAGAATACCCATTGGGGTGCTTGTGCCTTGCGCTGCCTAGGCCGCGAGAAGGAATCATTCGACGTCTTTCACTCCATCCTCGAATACTCAGCCCAACTCCAGCACCGGCCGCCGAAGATCGACTATTTCGCTACATCGTTGCCCACCATGCTACTTTTCGACGAAGATCTCGCAAGCCGCCAGACCATCACCGCCAGCTTCCTCAAAGCGCAAGCATTATTCGGGTTGGGCGATGAGACCGGGGGACATCGCATGCTCGAAGAAGTTCTGGCCATGGACACCGCTCATTCGGGCGCAATCGATCTTCGCCGTTTCCACAAGGGGTAGCGATGCACGGTCCCACACTTCCAGCCGCTTCTGACTTCTCCCCGGTCACACCGGAGCACGACCTCTACCTCTGGGGAATCGCACTGATCGCCGCGCTGGGAGGGCTCCTCTTCGGCTATGACTGGGTCGTCATAGGCGGCGCACGGCAATTCTACGAGGTCTACTTCCACCTCACCTCCGCCGCTCTCGTTGGCTGGGCCAACAGTTGCGCTCTTGTCGGATGCCTGCTCGGTTCACTTGCCGCGGGCACTCTGGCTGACCGCTACGGACGCCGCCGCATTCTTCTCGCTGCCGCCATACTCTTCGCCGTCTCCTCTGTACTCACTGGCTGGGCCTGGTCCTTCTCTGCGTTCATCTTCTGGCGTATCCTCGGTGGCACCGCGATCGGCCTTAGTTCCAATGTGTCGCCACTTTATATTGCTGAGATCAGCCCCGCGACCCATCGCGGACGCCTCGTCAGTCTTAATCAGTTTGCCATTGTGGTCGGCATCCTCCTCGCCCAGATCGTCAATTGGCGCATCGCGCGTCCTGTGCCCGCCGCCCTGTCACACAATTTGCTTCTTTACACATGGAATGTACAGTACGGATGGCGCTGGATGTTCACTGCCGTCACTGTCCCTGCGCTGGTCTTTACCTTCGCCTCTCTATTCATTCCCGAGAGTCCCCGCTGGCTCTTCGGGGTTGGCCGCACCCACGACGCTCGTGCGATTCTCGAACGCATTGGTGGTTCGGTCTTCGCACGCGCAGAGATGGCAGGCATCGAATCCGCACAGCGCTCCGAGGCTCCCCTCGCCCAATCTTCAGGATGGGAGCTTTTTCTTCCAGCATTCCGGAAAATATTACTCGTGGGCATCGCGCTCGCCGCGCTTCAGCAGTGGACTGGCATCAATATTCTTTTCAATTATGCCGCCGAGGTTTATCGCAGCGCCGGCTACGGCGCCAACGACATATTCCTCAACATCGTGATCACTGGCGCCATTAACCTCATCTTCACCATCTTTGCCATGGCGCTGGTTGACCGCGTTGGCCGCCGTCTCATGATGCTCGCGGGTTGCATCGGCATCGGCGTCTCCCATCTGCTTTGCGCGTGGGCTTATCACGCTCACTTGCGCGGAACCGCAATTCTTGTTCTTACGCTTAGCGCGATTGCCTGTTACGCCCTTACCCTGGCGCCCATCACATGGGTCCTGATCGCTGAAATATTTCCCGCCCGTATCCGTTCTCAGGGCATCTCCGTAGCGGTGAGTGCCCTGTGGATTGCCTCGTTCCTGCTCACCTATTCCTTCCCGCTTCTCAATCAGGTTGAAGGGACAGC
>DASXFF010000115.1:0-1778 GCA_036489735.1 Occallatibacter sp.
TGGGCAGGTTCATGCGGTCGCGCATGAACTCGATATCGCGGTGGATGGTCTTGGTCGCGACTTCGATCTCGGCGGCCAGCGTGGAGGCATTGGGAAACTTGCCGGATTGCAAGGTCTGGTGAATACGCAGCATCCGCTCCAGGGGCGGACGCGAATGCAGCGATGCGTTGTCAGGCATATGGTTAAAAGTCCCGCGGCCAAAATTAGAGATTCGCGCTGGTGGTTGCAACGCCTAACAGAAAATGGTTGCGCGTGAACTTAAATTTTTTATGGTAGGGCTGCGCTGCTGCGCAGCCGTAAATGACCAGTAAGACCCGCCGGCGTATCAAATCATCAGGCGATAATTCTCCTTCTCCCGGGGGCCCTAACGAGCGGAGCGAGTGCCTGCTTATGTGTTGTTCTAACTCTAACGAGCGGAGCGACTGCCGTTTCATCTGTAGTTCTGATTTGAGCCGGGACTTGTCGCGCCGTAGCGCAGCGAAGGCGGATGAGGGCGAGTTCTCTCCAGCCGAGGCACGAGGCTCTGATTAGTAACCCGCCGCGCTTTGCCCTAACAATCTATTAATCAATGGATAGGATGTGCTTGACGTCTCTCCCGATTGGTTGTCGGATTTCCCCTATGTGCGGCTTCTTATGGATGAAATGAATCTGAACGACAGTCTTAAGCTGCTCCGCGATTACGCCGACCATGGCGACGAAGGCGCCTTCCGCCAACTGGTCGGGCAATACCTTGACCTCGTTTATTCTACTGCGATCCGCCGCGTGGGCGGGGACGCCGGGCTGGCGCAGGATGTCACCCAGACTGTCTTTACCGACCTCGCCCGCAAAGCGCCCTCGCTTCGCAACGTGGAAATGCTCGGCGGCTGGCTGCACCGGCACACGGGATTTGTCGCCTCCAACCTCGTCCGCAGCGAGCAACGCCGTCAGGTTCGCGAACAGGAAGCCGCTCAAATGAATGCAATCTCCGATTCCCCCGACAATCTTTGGCAGCAATTAGCCCCGATGCTCGATGAGACCATCGAATCCCTTGACCCCTCCGACCGACAGGCAGTCCTGCTGCGATTTTTTGAGCGGCGCGATTTCCGGTCCATCGGCAACACGCTGAACATCACCGATGATGCCGCGCAAAAACGCGTCAGCCGGGCCGTGGAGAAATTGCGTGAGCTTCTGACTGCGCGCGACGTGACGCTCAGCGTCATCCTTTTATCCAGCCTGCTCGCCGGCCGCGTGGTCATGGCCGCCCCGACCGGCCTGGCTGGAAACGTCGCCCGCATCGCGTTGTCCGGCACGGCCGCAGGCGGACTGGGATTGGCGTTGTTAAGATTAACGAAAGCGCACGCTTTCAAAATGGCGTTGGGCGGAGCCGCCATGGTCGCCGTGCTTTGGTTTTTCGCGTCCCATCGTTCCGCTTCCGCGCACGAAACCACTCATTCTACCGCTTCCGTGACCCTCGTGGCGGCTGAAGTGAACCCACTGGCCAGCAGTGCGTCCTCGTTGACAAGCTCGACCTCCCTGGCAACGAATACGAACGTGACCGGCAGAATTCTGTTGCTCAACGTCGTGGCCGCCGATAGCGGGAAACCGGTGCCGGACGTGGAATTGGATTATTGGCTTTGGATCAACGGGAACGTTAAACATAAGAAACCGCTCCTGACCACCCGCATGGGCGCCTCCAAAGTACCAGTGCCGGATGATACTACCGAACTCATTCTCGTCAGCGAGCGGGATGGTTTTGCCGATACCCTCCTGGAATGGCATCCCGATCATGGCGAACAGAT
>DASXFF010000189.1:0-14660 GCA_036489735.1 Occallatibacter sp.
CTGCTACTACGGCGTCGACACGCCCTCAAAGAGCGAGCTGATCGCAGCCAATCACTCCGTCGAGGAGATTCGCCAGTTCATTGAGGCCGACTCGCTCGCGTATTTGTCTCTAGACGGATTGTTGAAATCAGTCCAGGATAAAGAAAAAACGGGCTACTGCACCGCCTGTTACACCGGCAACTATCCCACCCAGTGGGTCGATGTGGAAGACATTCTACCGGCAGCTGTAGCACCATAGTTATGGATCGCCGCTGCATGTCTGGCAGTTGAACCCAACTGCATCACACCGCCTCTTCCGCCAGTTCCGCACCCGCTCCAACCGGCCGCCGCGCCAGGTTTCGCGTCAATGCGACCATCGTCGCCGCCGCCAACAGGGCAGGCAACACCAGCCCTCGCAACCCCACATCGTAGCTCCCCGTCCGATCCTTCATCACGCCCATCCAGTAGGGCCCAATGAACCCGCTGAACATGGTGATCGTATTCATGGCCGCAAGGCCCGCGGCCGCCGCGCGCCCCGCCAAAAACTGCATCGGAACCGCATTCGCCGGTCCCAGCATCGACATGAAGCTCGTGAAACTTGCGGCCAGCGCAAGCACCACCAGCCACGGTTCACGCGCATAACTCGCCGTCAAATATCCCGCCGCGATCACTACGCAAGGCACGACGCAGTGCAGCGTTCGCTCCCCGGTCCGATCGGAATGCGCGCTGTTCAACAGCATCCCCGCCGCGCCCGCTAATCCGATGCACGCCACAAGGTAGCCCACGTTCGCAATGCTCCAGCCTGTCACTCCTTGCAAAATCGCCGGCGCTGAAAAATTGTAGGCGTAACTGGTGATCAGCGCAAAAAAGAAATAGGCGCCGATCATCCACACCTTGGGCTCAAGCAGCGCTCGCATTATGCCCGCGCTGTGCCCCAGGTGCGCTCTTTCGCCGTCGGCTTTCAGTTGGCCCTGTAGCCAACTCTTTTCTTCCGCTGTCAGCCACGTCGCCTTCGCTGGGCCATCAGGCAGCATCTTCAGGATCACCAGGCTGAAGATCGCGGTTGGTAACCCCTCCACCAGAAACAGCCATTGCCACCCGGCGAGCCCGAGCTTTCCACTCAGTCCCAGCAGCCAGCCTGCCACCGCGCCCATCACCACCGAACTCAGCGGCAGCGAAACGTAAAACCGGCTGACCGCGCGCGCCCTCATCCGTGCCGGGAACCACAACGTAAGGTAATAAATCACGCCGGGGTAGAATCCCGCCTCCGCCATGCCAAGCAGGAACCGCAGCACGTTGAACTCGAGTGGATTGCGCACGAACATCGTCGCCGTGGCCAGCAATCCCCACGTAATCATGATCCGCGCCAGCCAGCGCTTGGCGCCGAAGCGCAACAGCATCAGGTTCGACGGCACCTCGCACAGCGCGTATCCGATGAAGAACAGCCCTGCGCCAAATCCATAGACCGACGCGCTGAAGTGCAGATCCTTGTTCATTTGCAGGGAAGCAAAGCTGACGTTAATGCGGTCCATGAAGGCCAGCCCGTAGCCGACCGCGAACACCGGAAGCAGCCGCCAGCTCGCCTTCCTCACCGCCGACTCGCCGATTGCAACTTCTCTCGCTGCCGCGGATGCGGGCGCGTTTGCCGTTAGGCTCACGATTGATCTCCTACAGAATTCGCGCTGCTGAATTGTCAGTGCTCACCGGCCCAGGGCCGACTCGCGAAGCAGCGCCTGAATATCCTGCTCGAAGGCCGCTTTATCCACGATGCCGACGTGCGAAACGGCAATTCGCCCGTCGCGATCGATGAGCAAAGTCTTGGGTAGCTCGTCTGCGTGGAACTGTTGCCTGATCTGATCGTTTCCCACGGCAACCCGGTATTCCATGTGCTGCTTGGCCATGAAGGGGAAAATGTAATTCGGGGCTTCCCCGTACATGTCGATGCCTAAAACGACCAGGCCTTTATCTCGATACTTTTGGTCGAATTCAACATACCAGGGCACCTCGATCACGCATCCGCCGCAATCGACGGCCCAGAAGTCCAGAAGCACAACTTTCCCTTTGTATTGAGCCAGCGCTAGAGGCTTGCCGCCAAGATCGGTCAGCCGGAGGTCCGGAGCGCCCGTTCTCGAGCTCGCTGGAACAAACTCAGAAGAGATTGTCTTTTGCGCAGGCGCCGGAGCCGTCTGAGCCCCCGGCTGAGCCAATGCAAGCTGTACAGCAGTGAATGGGAGAATCATTGCTCCCAACCCAACTGCGATTCCACATCGCATGTACACATGCAATTGGGCCGAAGCCCAGCCTGCCAGCCGCATAAACTCTCCCCGCCGCAAGAGCCGCCTATTTGATTCCAACCACCATCGAGTCCGGGCCCACTAGATGCTCCACATACACTTCGCTGAATCCCGCATCCTTCATCCAACCCACACCGTCGGCCCCGGTGTAATCAAAGCCTCCCGGCGTCTCGATCAGCATATTCAGGCTCATCAACAGCCCAAATGCGTTCTTTGAGCGGTCGTCGTCGATGAGTGCGTCGTACGCCAGCAGCGCTCCGCCCTTGGGAAGCGCCTCGTATGCCTTCCGGATCAACATCCGCTTCTCATCCAGGTTCCAGTCGTGCAGAATATGCCCCATCATGATCACGTCGGCGCCGGGCAGCGGATCGGTCAAGAAACTGCCGGCCTGGAACTGCAGTCGCGACTCCAACGCGTGCGACGTCACGTACTCTTCAAACACCGGCCCTACTTCAGGCAGATCGAAGCCGATCCCCAGCAGATGTGTGTTCTTCGAAAGCACCTGCACCAGCAGATCGCCCTGCGCCGGTCCCGCATCGACCACGGTTTTATACCGCGCCCACGGAAACTTCGCGGCAATCGCCAGGTTCGCGCCGCGGCTGATCCCCGTCATCGCCGCAAGAAAGCTCTTCAACCGCGCCGGATCGGCGTAGATCGCGGCAAATGCATTCTCACCCGCCTGTCCCGCTTCGCCTTGCGGTTGCCCGGTTCTCAGCGCGGTGGTCAGCCTGTTCCAGTGTGAGAACAGGCGCCGGTTTGCCATCTCCAGAATCCCGCCAATGTACGACGGCTTCTGCCGGTCGAGAAACAATTCAGTCGAAGGCGTATTCGAATAGACTCCGTCGTTTCGCTCCAGGAATCCGAGGGCCACCAGCGCGTCGAAGAAATCGCGAGCCGAACGCGGATGCAATCCCAGTCGCCCCGTCAGCGTCTCCAAATCCTCAGGATGTTTCGCCAGCTCGGTGAACACCTCCATCTCCACTGCGCTCAAAAGCGTCTTCGAGGCCAGGAACCCCATGCCGATTTGCAGGATGTGTTCTGGTGAGGGCGCGGCCGCGCTCGCGGTCGATGATGTACCAGCATGCGTGGATGCAGAGGGATTCACGATGACCTCCTTAACGGTCCTATCGATTTTCGTTTCCAGGGGAAGTGCCCTAACGGCCGCGAATGACTCAATGGATGGGAAGCGGCTCTGATTCGGACAAGATGAGTCTAATTCGCCCCGAGCCACGCCGCCAAGAATATTTCCGCTATCTCACAGACGGATAGCACCCGATCCTGACCTCTGCCAAGTATCGCTATACTTATTGCGATTCCGATTGGAAACGGTGATGCCTGTCAGACGTGCTTTGCAGCGTGTATTCTCGCCGGCAATCATTGCCATCAGCTTCATTTCATTCACCCACTCCGCGCAAGCACAGCCATGTCAGATGGCGCTTAACGAAACCGCGCTCAAGGTCTCGCAGGAGAGAGCGGCCGCCGGAGATGCCAGCGCAGAGTGCGGACTGGGTAGACAGTACGAGTTTGCACTGGGAGTCCCGCAGGACAACCAGCAGGCTGTGCTCTGGTTGCAGAAATCGGCCGAGCAAGGCGATCTCGATGCGCAGACCGAACTCGGCGTCGTTTTTAGCAAGATGCAGGATTATGCGCAGGCATTGGTCTGGTATCGCAAGGCTGCGGAACAAGGCCATCCCAGAGCGGAGTACAACCTCGGCCTTGCGTATCAAAACGGCGAAGCAGTACCAAAGGACATGGAACAATCCATCGCCTGGTACCACAAGGCAGCCGACCAGGGCGATGTCCTCGCCGAAATGAACCTCGCTGTAGTTTATGACCAAGGGTTAGGAATTCCGCGGAATTATCCTCAGGCCGCAGCCTGGTATCGCAAGGCTGCTGATCATGGGCTGCCCCAAGCTCAATACAATTTGGGACTTCTCTACCGCTATGGCCGCGGTGTGCCTGAGGATGATACCCAGGCCGTCGCGTGGATGCTCAAAGCGGCGGAGCAGGGCGAGACGGGAGCCCAGTACAACGTCGGCGCCGCCTATGCCAACGGAGTGGGCATAAGCCGCGATCTGAATGAAGGATATTTCTGGATCTACCTCGCCAATGCCCGCACGACGGATGGCGGCCTGAAGGAACAGGCGGGGAACACGCTAGAAAAACTCGCCGAGGCGATGAAGAAAAGCGACGTCAAAAGTGCAGAGAAGCGCGCACAGGCTTGGCTAAAAAAGCATCCTCCCTTGAAGACGGACGAATAGAAGTACTTCGCCCACGCGACGCCGGGTGCCCCAGGTCTCGATTCTGAGACCTGGGGTAGCACGAGCCCAAATCCGCCTGCACGAAAAAGCTAGTAGCTAGAAGCTAGTGGCTAGAAGCTGCCTCAATAATCCTGAACTCCCCGCTCACGTGCATCATGCTCATCAAATAAAGCATTCCGTCGTAGTACCTCGACTCGCCGCTCGGCACCGGCTCATTCCACAGCGCATCCACAAACGCCTTTGCCGTGGGCCCATCCGTGGCTGCCAGGCTCCCCACCGCCGTCGTCGAAATCGGCCCCAATGGGTGATGATCGCTCAGCGGCTTGCCCTCCAGCGTGTACCGATCCACGATCTTGTCGATGCCCTGCCCCAGAAAGAACTTCTGAATGCGGTCGCTCAGCACCGTCTCGCGCGCGTCCTTCTTCCACCACGAGTAGTCCACGCTCCAGTTGCTTACGCTGCGCCACGAGTCGGCCATGAACGGCACCGGCGTTCCGTCGCGTCCCACCACCGGACTTCCGTCAAAATTGCTGCGGTCCGGCGTCAGCCCCGTCTCCGGCCCCGTCACGCGATTGAAAAAGTCGCGGCTCACATCCGCCGCTGTCGCCCAGAACGTGCGATCCTCCACAGGCCCCCACCGCGCCCATAGTTCGTAAAACGCGGGCAGATGATACGAAGCATCCGTCGTGCCTCCCGGCCAGCTGGGCACAAACTTGATCATGTTGTGGTCCTCGTCCACCATCGGCCCCGTGGTCTCTTTCTGCGGCCCCCCGCGCATAAACCGCGAATAATTCGGAGGCCATGGCCGCCCCGCCGCCTTCGCCTCCTCCTCCATCCTGTGCATGTTGGGGCTAGGCCAGGGATGATCCGGCTGTACGAACGGCGGATCGTCGGGATGAATCCTGAACGGTCCCGTCTCCGTCAGTACCGGATGATGCCGTATCCCGCGCAGAATCTTGTCCGCCTCGGCCTGGTAGTTGTAAATGCCCTTCCCGTTGCCCCAGCGGTGTGCCGCAAAATAGAGCGCCATCGTGAAGTACTCTTCGCCATCCGGCGCAGGCCCCGTCGACCGCGGCGTTCCATCCGTATTCATCGACCACGCAAAGTACCCCACCGAGGGATTCTTCGGGTCGGTGATCAACATATAGGTAAGCGCCCAGTTCCAGATCGCGTCGAACTCGCGCTTCTTATTCAGCTCCACGCAGATCATCATCCCGTAGCTCATGCCTTCAGTGCGCGCGTCGTTGTTGTTCCAATCCGTCACATACGCCAGCGTCCCGTTCTCATTGGCCCCGGTCTCAAAGTAGACGCGCTCTTCCTGCCCGTCTCCATGAAAAAGTTGCTGGAATGCCTTCTCGATCTTGGCGTGCGTCTCGGCCGCCGCGTGACCCTGCTCTGCAAACAGATCGCGATAGTGGCCTGTCTTATACGCGCCCTCGCCATCGCCTGGGAAGCGCTCGAACTTGCCCAGCGGAGCGTTCTCGTGCGGCGCCGGCATCATCCATCCCGGCATAGACGGAGGCGCTTGTACGGGCGCCTGCGCCGGTGCTGTTGGCGCAGCCTGTGCCAACGCCGCCTCGGTTGCGGCAGGTGCCTGCCCTGGGTTCCGCACGGGCGGAGGAGCAAAAAGCCTTTCAATTAGCTCAATTTTGGATGCAGATGCCGCGCCGCTACCAGACCCACCACTGCTCTGCGCCGCCAAGCGTCCAGCAGCAAAAATCAAAACTGCCAATCCAACCACGCAACCGCGAACCCGTCCCGTCATCTTCAGTCCCTTTCCTTCACCCGTTCAATCAACCGCAATCCACTTTATCGCAATCGGCTGCGCAGCGCTCCGCTCTAGGCAGGAGAGGCCCCAGAGTTCCTTAATGTGCTAATCTCGCTTGATAAGGCGCAGAGAGGAGAAAACGCATGAATCGCAATGAAATCATCTTGTTCGGACTCGCTCTTTTGTGCCTGTCCTTATTCATCACACGCAATCAGCCGCGCGGAAAGATTGCGGGGCGACTGCTCGAAGAGTTCAGTATCGATGCTATAAAAGCTGGACTGTTCGCTTAAACAGAAATGGGTGACCGCTCAAAGGCGGTCACCCATTTTTCTTTCGCCCCTTCACGAACGACGGAGGGCCCGAAGAATTAGGTGGAGCTCGGGTGGAAGAAGTTCATTTGTTGCGGCATTCTTCTGCGCTGTCGGCGACCTACGAAGTATCGACCGATAATCTCTGTTCCGTGAATTCTTCCGGGCTATTCCCCTACAGAGAGCAGAGAATGCGGCGTCCGGGGTCTTTCCAGTAATCGCAGCGATTCTCTTCCCCATGCAATTTAGGATTCGCCGATTTTGAGTCGGGCTGAGAATCGTGCAATAGGTGCGAAACGGAATGGTTCCCCGGCGTTTATTGCAGGAGTGACAGGCCATGACGATGTTCAATGCCCAGTCTGTACCGCCGGAAACCACCGGGACTAAATGGTCTCTCGTAGCCCGAACTTGGTCTCCAAACAGAACATTGCAATAGATGCAGCGGTTTTCTTGATAGCTAAGAATTTCTTGAATTTCAATAGCTGTGTGTCTTCCACCGGCTGTGCGAAGGCACCATTTCCGAAATTCCCTGTCTTCCCGCGAGGATTCATTTTCCCTAATTCGATCTGAGGCTCTGACCCAATCGTCCCAAGAGATGCGCCAAACCGGGTAGCCACAGTTGCAAACGATGTGAGGCGCCCTGTGTCTCTTTGAAGCAGCTTGCTGAGGTAGTGAACGGACGATTATTTCCGTCGACTTACTATCGCACCGTGCGCACCGTGCGCTGCTCAAAAATAGTCTCTTGAATGAAGAGGCATTAGATCGCGGGAATTTACGTTTCTTGAGTAGAGACAGCACAACCACGTGGTCTCTTTCGTTCAGTTCTTTGTCTTGTGCTGAGTCTAAGAATCCCGACGAGAATACAATGCCTGTCGCGACCACTCCGCCCATTGCCCAACTGCCGTATGTCCAGTAATCGGGGTCGTGGCCCTCGATCCATAGGATTGCCTCATCCCCTGATTTATAGCCAGATGACAGCGCGCCGTCTACCCTCCTTACGTCCCAGGACTGGCTTCCCCGTCTGATTACCTTCGCTCCGCAATGATGAACAAAGGTTCGCGCCCCGAGCGCTGTCCAACCGCGATGTAGGAGGCTTTCCATTTTCGGCGCGATTTATGCGCTCACTGATACTGAACGTTTCTATCTGTCAATACCCGTTCTGCGATTCCGACCAAGACGCCCCACCGTTGGTTCTTGATGTTCTGCGCGAGGCATCCCAACGCGTGCTGTCGAAGTCTCAGAAGTTCTTCTGTTGATGCTGCATTGACGTGCTCCGTCCATTCCTCAACGCCCGGAACTTCATCGCACCCGCCTGAGATTTGGTAGACGCCGCCCATGCCGGAATCATAGCAAATTCCGCAGTATGAACTAGAAAGTCCCCAGGTCCCCTGTGCAGCCCATCACAGGACGTTCACACTCTCGCTGTGATAGCATCCGTCTTTCGAGAAAGACGCGTGCCGCGGCCGGTGTTTTTCCGTCTCTAAATCCCGCTGAAAGCGCGCTTTCAAGAAGGAGACGCCCATGAAAACCTACCAGGGAAGTGAGATCCGCAATGTAGCTGTAGTGGGGCATGCGCACAGCGGCAAAACCACCCTCGTTGCCGCTCTGCTGCATGCCGCCAAGATGACTCCCACCCAGGGCCGTGTTGAAGATGGCTCTGCCGCCACTGCTTACGACGAAGAAGAAGTCGCCCGCGGCATCACCATGCAGAACGCCGTCGCCTTCGCCGAGTGGCAGGGCACCAAAATCAACTTCGTCGATACGCCCGGCTTCCACATGTTCACCCACGAAGCCCGCGCCGCGCTCTTCCCCGTCGAATCCGCCATCGTCGTCATCAACGCCCAATCCGGCGTCGAGCCCGTCACCGAGCGCGTCTGGCGCTTTGCTGAAGAAGCCAACGTTCCGCGCATCGTCCTCGTGAATCAAATGGACCACCCCAAGGCCGGCGGCGGTGGTGGTCTCAGCGCTCTCATGGACGATCTTGTCGATCGCTGGGGCCGCAACTGTGTTCCCGTCCAGTTGCCCATCTCCGACGCCAACGGTTTTCACGGCGTCGTCGACCTCGTCACCATGGAGGCGTACACCTACACGCCGGGCGGCGATGGCCGCGGCAAAGTCTCCGCTGAAATTCCCGCCTCGCTCGCTGCAGATGCCAAGGCCCGCCATGAAGCTCTGGTCGAGCTCGTCGCCGAAGGCAAAGACGAGCTGATGGAAGAGTTCTTCGAAAAGGGCACCATCCCCGAGGACCACCTCATCGCCGCGCTCCACGAAGCCATCCGCGAAGATCGCATCTTCCCCGTCCTCTTTTCGAGCGGCCTCTTCAACATGGCGCTCGACCATCTCCTCGACTTCATCAAGGCCTACACCCCCGCGCCTACCGAACGCGAACCGATCTCGGGCAAAACCCCCGGCGCCGCAGCCGACGCGCCAGCCGTCACGCGCAAAGTCGACGATGCCGGCCCCGTCGGCGCAGTGGTCTTCAAAACCATGTCCGACCCCTTCGCCGGCCGCATCACGTTCTTCAAGGTCATCAGCGGCATTGTTAAAAACGACGCTACGCTTGAGAACTACGCCCGCCGCGGCCAGGAAAAACTGGCCCACCTCAGCGTCATGCAGGGCCGCAAGCCCATCGACGTCGCTGAGCTCCATGCCGGCGATCTTGGCGCCGTGGGCAAGCTTCGCGACACGCTCACCGGCGACACTCTTGGGGCAAAAGGCGCCGACATCGAAGTTCCGCTCGTTGCGATGCCAGTCCCCGCCATGACCTACGCCATCGAGCCCAAATCGCGCGCCGACGAAGACAAGCTCGCCCCCGCCATCCACAAGCTGATGGAAGAAGATTTGCTCATCCGCTTTTTCCGCGACCCGCAGACCAATGAGTTCCTCATCGCCGGCGCCGGCCAGCCGCACATCGAGGCCATCGTCAGCCGCCTCAAGAAGCGCTATCACGCCGAAGTCACGCTTAAGGCGCCCAAAGTTCCTTACCTTGAAACCATCCGCGCGAAAGTCGAAGCCCACGGCCGCCACAAGAAACAGTCCGGCGGCCACGGACAGTTCGGCGACTGCAAAATCCGCATGGAGCCTCTGCCTCGCGGAGGCGGCTTCGAGTTCGGCAACGAAGTCTTCGGCGGCGCGATTCCGCGCAATTTCATCCCGGCCATCGAAAAGGGCATCGTGGAAACGGCTGCTCGCGGCTATCTCGCCGGCTACCCGGTCGTCGATTTCAAAGCCGTCGTTTTCGACGGCAGCTATCACGACGTCGATTCCAACGAGCTCTCCTTCAAGACCGCGGGCCGCCTCGCCTTCCGCAACGGCATGGAGCAAGCCAAGCCCTGCCTGCTCGAACCCGTGATGAAGGTTGAAATCGAGGCGCCCGACGAATTCGCAGGCACGCTCATGGGCGACCTCAACTCGCGCCGTGGCCGCGTCGGCGGAATGGAGACCAAGGGCCGGACGACCGTCATCAATGCGCAGGTTCCCATGGCCGAGATGCTCACCTACGGCACGCAGCTCACTTCAATGACGCAAGGCAAAGGCAGCTACCGCATGGAAGTCGACCACTACGACATCGTCCCGCAACTGGTCGCCGAAAAAATCCTCGCCAACGCCAAACGCCCGATCGACGAAGAGGAAGAATAACCACCCGCTGGCCCCGGAGGGGCAATCGCGCCGCAGCTGGTGGCCGAAAAAATCCTCGCCAACGCCAAGCGCCCGGTCGACGAAGAGGAAGAATAACGACCAGCTGGCCCCGGAGGGGCCATAGGAAATTAGCCCAGGACAAGTTCGCATATGCGAATGCAGTCCTGGGTAGATCCCAAACATTTGGCAGCAGCCCCGTAGGGGCGGCGCGAAAACGACCGCCGTCAACGACGGTTTGGGTGGGATACCTCAACCCCGTCCGCTCACGCCCGCACGTTGCCTGCCCCCCTTAAAAACCAACGGACGAAATGAAAGGCGCTTCCGCCTTCCACTCCGCCCGCCTCGGTTCCGAACTCTAATTTATCTTTGCGCAAAGCTCGTCAAATTCGCCTGTTCACTCCGCCCCATCCCGTTCACCCTTCCACGCTCTCAATGGTTTCTATGTGGATCACCTTGGCCTTTACGTCGAGCTGGCCCGTTACCTTCACCGTCTTGCCCGCATAGGGCTTGGCTTGCGCCGTCGCGTCCAGCTTGAATGTCTCGCCGGACGAATCGCGCAGGTCGTATTGTTCGCCGTCCTTGACCACGGTTCCGGCAAAGGTCGCCGCCTGATTCTGGTTCTGATCGGGCGGTTGCGGCGCCTGCGCCTGATCGGGCGGCTGCGATTGCTGTGGCGGCTGCGGCTGTTCCTGGGCCAACGCCAAACCCGCTTGATTGGATGAACGACCCGCTACCAGCACAAAGACCAAAACTAACCCGCAAATCGCATAGAAGCCAATCGAAGAACGCATCACGAGAACCTCCGTCGCAACTTATCTGGACCCAATTTCAACGGGCAAGTTTCCCTTGTGCCCGTTTTTCGTGAGCCGGTTCTCGCTTCAGCCCAAATCAAGTTGGATGCATTCCGAGGTCCAGGATTGTGTCCGCAGTGGAAAGCATTGAAGCATGACTTGAAAACGCTGAGGTCACGGCCAATGCGCGCCCATTGTCACAGCCATCCGCGCGCGCTTGCGCCCCTCGCCGCGCGCAACCACTTCGCTCTGACTTGGGAAAATTTGCTCGCCCGAGTAAAAAGGGGGGCCCGCACGTGGATCGCTAAGATTGACGACTCAGTTGAGAAGCGCGAGATCCATGCGCCGGCGGGCAATCACACCACCGCAGTTGGCCGCACGCGCCTCGCCAGCGCCCACTTCAGCTCTTCAATTCCCTCGCCCGTCACCGCCGACACTGCGTGGAACTCGAGCTTCTTCCGCTTGGCATGTGCCTTCAGCTTTTTCAGCTTCTCTGGATTTGCGGCGTCGATCTTGGTCGCCACCACGATCATCGGCTTATCGGCCAGAGGATGTTCTTCAGCGCCCTGCCCTTTGGAACTGAAGCTGGCCAGCTCGTTATTGATCGTCTTGAAATCTTCCACAGGATCGGGCCTTCCGGACGCGTCAGACACATCAACCAAATGAACCAGCAGCCGCGTACGCTCAATGTGGCGAAGAAACTGAACGCCCAGCCCCGATCCAAGATGCGCGCCTTCGATCAGCCCCGGCATATCGGCGACCACAAAGGATTCGAGATCGGGCTCCTCGCCCACCGTCACCACCCCGAGATTCGGCTCCAAGGTCGTGAACGGATAATCGGCAATCTTCGGCCGCGCCGCAGAGATGCGCGAGATCAGCGTCGACTTGCCCGCATTCGGCAGCCCCACAAGGCCCACATCGGCCAGCAGCTTCAATTCGAGTCGATAACTCCGCTCCTCGCCCGCGCGGCCCAGCTCGTGCTCGCGTGGAGCCTGGTGCGTGCTGGTAGCGAAGTGCTGATTGCCGCGCCCGCCGCGCCCGCCCTTCGCGACCACGATCCGCTCGTCCGGCTCGCGAAAATCGTGCACCAGCTCGCCCGTCTCCAAGTCGTAAAGAGCCGTGCCCACCGGAACCTGCAGCGTGATCGACCGCCCATCGAGCCCCGTGCAGTTCGAGCCCATGCCGTGTTCGCCCCGCTGAGCCTTGTGTTCCGGGTTGTAGCGGAAATGAATCAGCGTATTGTGCCGCTGGCTCGATTCCATCACCACGTCGCCGCCGCGCCCGCCGTCACCCCCGGACGGTCCTCCGCGCGGCACGAACTTCTCCCGCCGGAATGCCATGCACCCGTTGCCGCCGTCGCCGGCCTTTACCCGAATTTTTGCTTCATCAATGAACACCGCTCTTGCCAGCCAGTCTACCCCGCGCATCGGGGCGCCCACGCGCGATCTCCGTCCGACCGCGTCTTCTCAGTCTAACGAACGAATTCCCCTTGGACACCTTGCACGACCTTTCCGATCCTGCCGCAAACCGGCTGCCGCCCCGGAAAAACATCGGGGTGTGACGCAGGCTACTTCTCACTGGCGACTTTGAGGCATAGAATCGCTGCCACACTCCTTCTAGATCCATTGAGTCGCGAACAGCCGATGCTTTCGCCCTCATAACGGACGCGCCGCAGAGCGACCCCTTTGCCTATTTGTCCTTTCACCCAGCATCTGCCCTTGGCGGCGCTGGTCATGACTGCGACACGACGAAACTGGATTCTGGATTTGGCGTTGGGCGCGCTTTGCCTGGCTGTCCCCGCGATCTTTGCCCAGTCCAATGCCCAATCGACTTCCCCATCGCAATTCGTCGAGATTCATTCTGCGCAATCGGGCTCGCTTGCCGGCCGCCTCACCAATTTGCGTTCCGCCCCATTGGCCGGCGTTTCCATTGTTCTTCGCAACCAGTCCACGGGAGCTGAAGCCCGCGCAATTACAGCTAAAAACGGAGCCTTCCGATTTTTCTCGCTCGATGCAGGCGAGTACACGCTCGATGCCGATGCCGCCCAGCTCGGCCACGGCCGGCTTGAAGGAATTCTCATCACTGGCGGCGTTGAATCCCGCGTTCAAGCCGCGTTGGAATTCGAGCCGGCGGCTTCCGTGTTGCTTGAGGCTGCCGCTCCAGCCCTGCTCACTGCTCCGCAAAACGCTTTGGCGAATTCTGCCTCGAATTCCTCTGCAGCGCCCGCTCCAGCGCGGACGATCGCTTCGAGCGCAACAGTCGACGCGCCTGCCCAACCGCCAATCTTCTCTCGCCCACGCCTCAGCACATCCGCTCCACAACTCACCGCATCCATTAGCGATGAACCACTAAGTCATTTTCCGCTCCGCGCCTCTCCCGCGCCGGACGCCATCAAGCCGACCGCCCCACTCGCCGCTTCCGCGCTCCCACTCACTTCAGCGCCGCCACACATGTTCGTCTTTCCGTCGCGCCCCCCGCTCCAAACCCAATCCGCTCCCATCGAGCTCGCGCTCTCCGCTGCGCAACCAAACTTCCTTCCACTCAAACCCACCGCGCCCGCTCTCGCCGCAACCGCCGTACAGCCGAACCTCGCACAAGCGGGGTTACTAACTCTGCCTACGCCGCCACCGGCAGCCGCACCGGCTTCAGACCCCGTTACGCCGGCTGTCTCCACCAGCACCTCCGGCGCGCAACTCCAGGCTTTGCCCGCAAGCGGACGCCACTGGCAGCAATTCCTGCTTGACGCGCCCACCGCTAGCGCCTCAGCCGATTCCGCTTCAGCTTCCTATCGTGGTTCGCAGCAATCCGCCGCCGTCTCCGTCGACGGCGCCAGCATCGGCCTCGCTTTTGGCGCCTCCAGTCAACGCGCCGCCAACTCCACCGGTGCAGACTCCGATTCGCCAGCCTCAACTCAACCCCCAAGCAAGGCCTGGACCGGAGGACGCGGCCTCGGAATCAGTGAAGCTGCTGTTCGCGAAATCACCACCGCCGCCGGTAACGTGGAGGCCGAAGCCATGCGCTCGACCGGCGGCCGCACCACCATTCGCACCCAGAGCGGCGGCAATGCTCTTCACGGCCAGGGATTCTTCTTCGACCGCCAAAACACCTGGGGCGCCCAGAATCCCTACACACAATGGATCCAGAACACCGGTACAACCACCGCGCCTAACTTCGCTGCGGTTCCCTTCACGCCACCCGATCACGAAACCGTGGCGGGGCTTGGGATCGGCGGCGACATCCGGCGCGACAAGCTCTTCTGGTTCGCCGCGCTTGACACGAACCACCGCAACGACCCGGGGATTTCCACGGTAAAAAATCCCTCAGAATTCTTCGCTCTTCCGGAGCCGGCCAGCGCTTCAATCACTCTGCTCAGCGCCCAGCTGGGCGAGAGCCAGAATCAGGCCTTGAACGACTATCTCGGCGTCAGCGCATCCGGCCACGCGCCCGCAGGCCTCGAACAATTAGCCGCGCTCCTCGGCCCCGCGCCGCGCGCTTCCGCGCAGTGGACTGGGTTTGCCCGCGTCGATTGGCAGGCCGCCGAGCGCCATCACTTCACGCTCGAAGGCATCGGAGCGGACTTCAATTCTCCCGGCGGCGGACTCACGCGCGTCTCGGAAACG
>DASXFF010000015.1:0-59801 GCA_036489735.1 Occallatibacter sp.
CGAGGATGCTTTCTTCCGGCAGGAAGCTGGAGGTCTTGGGCGGATAGGCGATGATGCGGCCGCCGGAGAGGCCTTTGCCGAGATAATCGTTGGCGTCGCCTTCAAGCTCGAGCGTTACGCCCTGCGGAACGAATGCGCCGAAGCTTTGGCCGGCTGAGCCACGGAATTTGTAGTGAATAGTGCTGTCGGGCAATCCTGCGGAACCGAAGCGGCGCGCGATGGTGCCGCCCAACATAGCGCCGACGGTGCGGTGCACGTTGCGAATGGCGAAGCTGGCAGTGACTGGCGATTGCGATTCGAGCGCGGGCTTGGCCTTGGCGATGAGCGCGTGGTCGAGAGCGGGGCCGAGGCCGTGATCCTGGCAGGTGGTGCGGCGGCGCGCGACGCGCGAGGGAAGTGGCGGCGCGTGGAGGATCGACGAGAGGTCGATGCCCTTGGCTTTCCAGTGTGCGTCGTCGATGTGGGTCTCAATTTTTTCCACGCGGCCGACCATTTCGTCGACGGTGCGGAAGCCGAGCTTGGCCATGTGCTGGCGCATCTGCTCGGCGATGAAGAAGAAGAAGTTGATGACGTGCTCGGGTGTGCCGGTGAAGCGCGAGCGAAGGACAGGATCCTGCGTGGCAATGCCGACGGCACATGTATTCAAGTGGCACTTGCGCATCATGATGCAACCCATTGAGATGAGGGGCATTGTGGCGAAGCCGAACTCTTCCGCGCCAAGCAGGGCGGCGATGACGACATCGCGGCCGGTCTGGAGCTTGCCGTCGGTCTGCACGCGGATGCGGCTGCGCAGATCGTTGAGCAGCAGGACTTGCTGGGTTTCGGCGAGGCCGAGCTCCCAAGGCAGGCCGGCGTGCTTGATGGAGCTGAGAGGCGATGCGCCGGTGCCGCCGGTGTCGCCGGAGATGAGCACGACGTCAGCGTGGGCCTTTGAAACGCCGGCGGCGACGGTGCCGACGCCAACCTCAGAGACGAGCTTGACGGCGATGCGCGCTTCTGTGTTCACATTCTTGAGGTCGTAGATGAGCTGCGCCAGATCTTCGATCGAATAGATGTCGTGATGCGGCGGAGGCGAGATGAGGCCGACACCGGGGATGGAGTGGCGGATGCGCGCGATTTCATCGTCAACTTTGTGGCCCGGAAGCTGGCCGCCCTCGCCGGGCTTGGCGCCCTGCGCCATCTTGATTTGCAGTTCGGTGGCGTTGACGAGGTAGTTGGTGGTAACGCCGAAACGGCCGCTGGCAACTTGTTTAACCGCCGATCGGCGCGAGTCGCCGTTGGCGTCGGGCGTGAAACGGGCTTCATCTTCTCCGCCTTCTCCAGTGTTCGACATGCCGCCTAGGCGGTTCATCGCGATCGCGAGAGTTTCGTGAGCCTCTTTCGAAATTGACCCGAAGCTCATGGCACCGGTGGTGAAGCGCTTGACGATTTCCTTCGCCGGCTCGACCTCGTCAAGTGGAATCGGCTCGTCGAGATATTTGAGCTTCAGCAGGCCACGCAAGGTGCAGAGCGTGCGATTGGAACCGTCGATGAGGTCGGTGTACTCCTGGAACGTCGACGGATTGTTGTTGCGAACGGCGTGCTGCACCTTGCTGATGGTGAGGGGATTGAGCAGATGGAACTCGCCACATTCGCGGTACTGGTACTGGCCGCCAACGGCGAGATCGGTCTCGGAGTCGGTGAGGGGCTGGAAGGCATACTCGTGCTTCATCTGCGCTTCGCGCGCGAGCACGCCGAGGCCGACACCTTCGATGCGCGAGGCGGTGCCAGGGAAATAGTCCTCGATCAGCGAGCGATTGAGGCCGACCGCTTCAAAAACCTGCGCGCCGCGATAGCTCTGCAGCGTGCTGATGCCCATCTTGGAGAAGGTCTTGAGAAGGCCCTTGTTGATAGCCTTGATGAAATTCTTTTCGGCGTAGTCGGCGGAGATTTTGTCAGGCAACAGGCCGCGGCGCTTGAGGTCGTGGATGGTCTCGATAGCGAGATATGGATTGATTGCGCTGGCGCCGTAGCCAATGAGCAGGGCGAAGTGCATCACCTCGCGCGGTTCGGCACTTTCAATAATGAGCGCAACCTGGGTGCGCTTTTCTTCGCGAACCAGGCGGTTGTGAACGGCAGCCATCGCCAGCAGGCTGGGGATGGGCGTGTAGGTGGCGTCGACACCGCGGTCAGAGAGGATGAGCACCGAATAGCCGGAGTCGACGGCATGGGATGCGCGGTTGCTCAAGTCTTCAAGAGCGTGGCGCAGGCCCTTTTCGCCATCCTGGGCGCGGAAAAGCGCGGGCAATGTGGTGGCGAGCAAGTCTCCCGATGAGACGCGGCGCAGCTTTTCGAGGTCGCGGTTGGTGAGGATGGGATGGGGCAGTTTGAGGGTGTGGCAATTCTCGGGCGCCTCATCGAGAATGTTGCGCTCGGTGCCGATGTAGCTGATGAGCGACATGACCAGTTCTTCGCGGATGGGGTCGATGGGGGGATTGGTGACCTGGGCGAAGAGCTGCTTGAAGTAGTTGAAGAGCGGCTGCGGGCGGTCGGACAGACAGGCCAGCGGCACGTCGGTGCCCATCGAGCCGACGGGTTCCGCGCCCTCGGCGCCCATGGGCGCAAGCAGGATGCGGAGATCTTCCTCGCTGTAGCCGCAGGCGCGCTGGCGGCGAAGCAGTGTTTCAGGATTGAAGGCGATGACGCGCGGCGGCTCGGGCAGTGAGTCGATGGTGACCTGCTGCTGCTTGAGCCAGTCGGCATAAGGCTGGCGCGCGGCCAGGGATTTCTTGATCTCGGCGTCGGAGATGATGCGCTGCTGGACCGTGTCGACCAGGAACATGCGGCCGGGCTGAAGGCGGCCTTTCTTGAGGATGTCCTCGGGCGGAACTTCGATCACGCCGGCCTCGGAGGCGAGGACCACCAGATCGTCCTTGGTGACAATGTAGCGGCCGGGACGCAGGCCGTTGCGGTCGAGCGTCGCGCCAATGACGCGGCCGTCGGTGAATGCGATCGCGGCGGGGCCGTCCCACGGTTCCATCAGCGATGCGTGGTACTCGTAGAAGGCGCGCTTATCCTCGTCCATGTCCGGATTGCCGGCCCAGGCTTCGGGAATGAGCATGGCCATGACGTGAGGCAGAGAACGGCCGGACTGGAAGAGGAATTCTACGGCGTTATCGAGCGAGCCGGAATCGCTGCCGCCGGGGACGACGATGGGAAAAAGGTCGCCGATTTTTTCGCCGTGCAGCGAGCTTTCAAGAACAGACTGCCGCGCATTCATCCAACTGACGTTGCCGCGAATGGTGTTGATCTCGCCGTTGTGCGCGACGTAGCGGTAGGGATGGGCCAGCGGCCAACTGGGAAAAGTGTTGGTGGAGAAACGCTGATGAATGAGCGCGAGCGCACTGGTGACGAGGGGATTGGCAAGCTCGAAGTAGAACTTCTCGATCTGCGGAGCCAGCATGAGGCCCTTGTAGATGATGGTGCGGCAGGAACACGAGGGAACGTAGAACGTTTCCTTATCCTCAATTTCGGAGGCGAAGATTTCGTTTTCCGTGCGGCGGCGGACGCGATAGAGGAGGCGTTCGAAAGCGTCTTCATCGAGCCCTTTAGGACGGCCGATGAAAAGTTGCTCGATGTAGGGCTGGGAGTTGCGAGCTTCACGTCCAATGGCATCACCGTTGACAGGAGTGTCGCGCCAACCGAGGAGTGTGCATCCCTCTTCCTGAGCGATGCGCTCAAAGACACCCTCGCATTGCAGGCGATTCTGCCGCTCGACGGGCAGGAAGCACATGGCCACGCCGTATGCGCCGGGTTCGGGCAGCTTGATGCCCAGCTCGGCACACTCAGTTACGAAGAACACGTGGGGAATCTGGATGAGGATGCCTGCGCCATCGCCCGTCTCCGGGTCGCAACCGGCAGCGCCGCGATGGGTGAGGTTGATGAGCACCTCAAGGCCCTTGCGGATGATCTCGTGACTCTTTTCGCCCTTGATGTTCGCGACCAACCCCATACCGCAGGCATCGTGCTCATCCCGAGGATGATAGAGGCCTTGCGCTTGCGGATTGCGAAGACGGCGATTGGTAGATCCCATGACGTCCTTTACGAGCAGTTTTTGTATTGCGACAACTTGAACGATGTGGAGTACACATCCACTCTGCGATTCTGAGCACGAAAATCGCCTTGCCAGCAGATCGAGAGGTTGAGGTGAGCAGAGCCGGCCGCATCCCGGAGCTGCGCTGCCTTTAATATAACGAAAATCCCCGGTCCCTGCAGTAGTTCCTTTCAGTATGGGGGACGCCGCAGCAGCAAGAGCTGCGATTTCAATAGGATTGCGGGACGGGCGGCCTGGTGAGGGTGGCAGCAAGACCTCGCATGTAGTGTGTTTTGTACCGTATACTCGGGGTCAATGAAGCGCGTTAAACCGACAATTCTGGTAACCGGCGGCGCTGGATTCATCGGTTCAAACTTCATCCTGAGCTGGATGAAGGCCCACGCAAATGCCAGGACGGGGCCGGTGGTGAACCTCGACCTGCTGACCTACGCCGGGAATGCCGCAAACCTGGCGTCACTGGAGAAAGACGAGCGGTATACGTTCGTGCGCGGGGATATATGCGACGCGGAACTGGTCGGTTCGCTGCTGAAAAAATACCAACCGCGAGCGATCGTCAACTTTGCCGCGGAAAGCCACGTGGACCGGTCGATTGCTTCGCCCGAGGAGTTCATCCGCACCAATTTGGTTGGCACCTATATGCTGCTGGAGCAGGCGCGGGCTTATTGGGGGGCGCTGGACGAGGCCGATCAAGAAGAGTTCCGGTTTCTGCATGTTTCCACCGATGAGGTGTATGGATCTCTTCGTCCGCACGATCCAGCGTTTACGGAAGAAACCGCATATGCGCCGAACAGCCCATATGCTGCGTCAAAGGCGGGATCGGATCATCTGGCTCGGGCGTACTTTCACACATTCAAACTGCCGGTTGTCACGACCAATTGCTCGAACAACTATGGGCCGTTTCAATTTCCGGAGAAACTGATTCCGCTGACCATCCTGAATGCTCTGGAGGGCAAGCCGCTACCGGTCTACGGCGACGGAAAGAATGTGCGTGACTGGCTGTTTGTCGAGGATCATTGCGCAGCAATCCGCGCGGTGCTCGAGAATGGGCGGCCGGGACAGACCTACAACGTGGGGGGAAACAGCGAGCGGGCGAATATCGACGTGGTGACGCAAATCTGCGATCTGGTGGATGAAATGCGGCCGCTGGAAAGTGGGGAATCGCGGCGCAGGCTCATCACGTTTGTAGAGGATCGGCCAGGGCACGACCGCCGGTATGCGATCAACGCCAAAAAGATTGCGCGCGAGCTGGGATGGAAACCCGGGGAGGGATTTGAGAGCGGCCTGGGCAAGACTGTGCGCTGGTATTTGGAAAACGGCGATTGGATCAAGAGCGTGCGCACCGGGGCCTATCGCGACTGGATCAAGAAGAACTATGCGGAGCGGGGATAAAAGCAGGGAACAGCGATTAGGGAACAGGGGTTGCGGGCTGTTGCTTTCATTCGGTGAGCCAGCATCTGAACGCATGCAATTGGTGTGTTTCGATGCGCTGCTGAAAAGCAACCGCAGATCCCTCGACTCCGTTGGCGCAAAAGCCGCGCCAACTGCGCTCAGGATGACAAATTCTGTTGGTGGTTTCGAGGTCCGACGATGAAGGGAATCATTCTAGCGGGGGGATCGGGGACGCGTCTTTATCCCGTAACCCATGTCGTCTCAAAGCAGCTGCTGCCGGTTTATAACAAGCCGATGGTTTATTACCCGCTAAGCACGCTGATGCTGGCCGGTCTGCGCGAGATTTTGATCATTTCGACGCCGCAGGATACAGGTCGCTTCAAGGATTTGCTGGGCGACGGCAGGCAATGGGGTCTGGAGATCGGCTATGCGGTGCAGCCCAGCCCCGATGGATTGGCGCAGGCGTTTCTGATTGGCCGGGATTTTATCGCAGGCCAGCCGAGCGCGCTGGTCCTGGGCGACAACATTTTTTACGGTCAGGGCTTGTCGAAGCAATTGCAGTCAGCGGCGCAGATTGAGAGTGGCGCGACCATCTTTGCATATCCGGTGGAAGATCCCGAGCGGTATGGCGTGGTGGAGTTCGACCAAAACGGGCGAGCGGTGAGCCTGGAAGAAAAGCCGGCGAATCCAAAGTCGCGATATGCGGTGACTGGATTGTACTTTTACGATCGCGACGTGGTGAAGTTGGCGGCGGGGCTGAAGCCCTCAGCACGGGGAGAGTTGGAGATTACAGACTTGAACCGGCGCTACCTGGAAGAGGGAAAGCTGAAGGTAGAGATCATGAGCCGCGGGATGGCATGGCTCGACACGGGGACGCACGATTCGCTGCTTGAGGCTGCGGTGTTTGTGCACACCATCGAGCGGCGGCAGGGGTTGAGCATTGCGTGTCCCGAGGAGATCGCTTATCGGCAGGGATTTATTGACGCCGAGCAGCTAGAGAAACTGGCGGCGCCGATCGGGAAGAGCGGGTACGGCCAGTATTTGCTGGCGCTGCTGAATGAGCCGTATTTTGGGGCAAAGAGTGAGTAGGTGTGGTACCTGGAGCATCGTGCTATCCCACCCTTGACGCAAGAACAAAAAACGCGTCAAGGATGGGGCACCCAGGATTTGTGCAGGGCTGAGATCCGGGCGCCGAGGTTTGAGCTATCCCCGGTTCCCAATCGCGAAGGACCTGGGGCGCGTGCTATCCCACTCTTGACGCAAGAACAAAAAACGCGTCAAGGATGGGGCACCCAGGATTTGTGCAGGGTTGAGACCAGGCACCGAGGTTTGAGCCATCCCCGGTTCCCGATCGCGAACGACCTGGGGCACCCATGATGGTGTTGGACGAGCGGCGAGAGACGAGACGATGAAGATTGAAGAGACAGTCCTGCCGGGAGTGCTGCTGCTGACACCCAAGATCTTTCGCGACGACAGGGGCGCGTTTTGGGAGACCTTCAATGCGCGGCGCATGGCGGAAGCGGGACTGCCCAACCAGTGGGTTCAGGACAATTTTTCGATTTCGCAGAAGAATGTGGTGAGGGGCATCCATTACCAGATCACGCAACCGCAGGGAAAGCTGGTGCGGGTGACGCACGGAGCAGTGTTGGATGTGGCCGTGGATCTGCGCCGAAGCTCACCTGCATTTGGCAAGCATGCGGCAGTGGAATTGAATGGTGAAAATGCCAGAATGCTGTGGATTCCCGCAGGGTTCGGTCACGCATTTCTGGTGTTGAGCGAAGCCGCTGGGTTTGCCTACAAGGTGACGGATTATTATTCGCCGGAGGGTGAGCGGACGATCGCGTGGAACGATCCGGAGCTGGCGATCCATTGGCCCGTCGCTGCTGGCGAGGCGATTGTGTCAGAGAAAGACGCGAAAGGGAAACTGCTCTGCAACGCGGAAGTGTTTGCGTAAACCGAGCACGGACCGAAGCCAAGAGAAATGAGGAGAGACGGCGTGACTGAGAATCTGCGTGCGAGCGCGCCTGGAGCGGCACTGCCAGGCTGGATGGGAAACTTGGCGAGGCGTTCGGGAGATGAGACGCCCAAGGAAATGGCCGCGCCGCACCCTCTTAGTGAAGCCCTCGGCAAAGTGCCGGAGGTAGCGATCGGCTTCTGGATTATCAAGATTGCCGCTACCACCCTGGGCGAAACGGGAGGCGACGCGCTTTCCATGTCGCTCAACCTTGGCTACGCGACGAGCACGATCATTTTCTTCGCGCTTTTTGCGGTTGCGGTGGGAGCGCAGATTCGAGCCCGGAAGTTTCATGCGTTTCTGTATTGGGCGGTGATCGTGGCGACGACACTGACCGGCACGACGATGGCGGATTTTGCCGACCGCTCGCTGGGCATCGGCTATCCCGGAGGGTCGATCATCCTTTTTGCGCTTGTGATCGCGACGCTGACGGCGTGGCGGCTGAAGATGGGATCGATTTCCGTGGAATGCATCACGTCGCCAAAAGTCGAAATGTTCTACTGGACGACGATCCTTTTCTCGAACACACTCGGAACCGCCCTGGGCGATTGGGTTGCGGATTCGGGCCCTGGATATGAGGGCGGTGCACTGATCTTCCTCGGCTGCATTGGAATCGTCGCGTTGATTTACTTCTTCACAAAGGCTTCGCGCGCGGTTCTATTCTGGGCGGCATTCGTGCTCACGAGGCCGCTGGGCGCGACACTAGGCGACCTACTGACCAAGCCGGTGGCGAACGGCGGCCTGAACTTGAGCCGGTATAGCTCGTCCGCCGCAATTGCATGTTTCATGGTGATCTGCATTCTGCTGTTTCCGCAGCGCGCAGGCCGGCATCCGGGCGCCAAGCCAGCAAAGTAAACGAGAAACGATAGAACGATCGCGGCCGTTTTGGGTAGTGGGTCAGTTTGATAAGGAAGCATCCCTCAGGGGCTGAAGCCCAATCGATGTGATTGGCTTTATCGGCACGGATAAATCCGTGCCCCTTCAAATCGAGTTCAAACTGATCCACTATTGTTTTGGGGCGCGCCTTTACCTGAAATCTCGAAGGTGGTACCTTCGAGAAGCCCCCTCGACGAATCCCCTTTTTAGAAATTGGAGAAAAGCCATGCCTTGTCCTCGTTGCAGCGCCGAGACCCTGCCGAATCAAGAATTTTGTACAAAGTGCGGCGCTGCTTTAGGGGCTCCGGAAAACAATCAGAATGTTGCGGCTGCGGCTCCTGCTACCGTGCAAACCGTGGCGGAGCGGGCGCCGTCAATACATCCAATTCCCGACGGCGGATTAACGATGGACGAGATTGTCTCGTGGCTGCAGAGCGGAGGCTATACCGCCAAGGTGGTCGCTGCTGAAAACGGCAAGCGCCACATCGTCACGAATGCACATGGCACCCCGTTCGACATCTTTACACCCGGCTGCGAGAGTGGCCGCTGCGCATCCATTGAGATCGTCGTCTCCTTTTCCCGCAAAGGCAAGTTCAACGTTTCGCTCCTGAACGAGTGGAACAGCGATGTTCCCTGGTGCAAAGCTTATTACGACACCGTCAACGATCCGTGTCTTGACATGGATATTGCGCTCTCGCCCGGGGGCACGTACGAATCGCTGAACGATCAGTTTGCGACCTGGACCAGCGTGCTTGGACGATTCATCACCAAATACGATCTGCGGTAGATTTGCCCGGAGAGTCACAACAGAGTAGTTTGCAAGAAACTTATTGCTGACTTCATTTTGAGATTGGAGAATTCCCATGCTTTGCCCTCGATGTGGCGCAGAGGCTCTGGCGAGTCAAGGATTTTGCACGAAGTGCGGGGCTGCTTTCGCAGCGGCTGGAAGCGCGGAGAGTTCCGCTGCGCCCAACTCGGGACCCGCGGCGCCCGCCGCGTCGCAGCCGCCATCAGCCGCACCGCGCCCGATTCCTGAAAGTGGATTAACGGTTGAAGAGTTGGGTTCCTGGCTTGAGAACGAAGGTTACGCCGTGAAGTTCGTAACCGGCGAAAGCGGCAGACGCCACATCGAAACCAATTGCCAAGGCTCCCCGCTCAATATTTTTTTGGGTGACTGCAAAGGCGAGCGCTGTGCTTCGCTGGAACTCGCCGCAGGGTTTTCTACCGGAGGCAAGTTCGATGTCACCCAGATCAACGGATGGAACTACGACAACCGCTGGTGCAGGGCCTATTACGACAACGTCAACGATCCGTGGCTGAGAATGAATATCGATCTCTGGCCCGGCGGCACGTATGAAGCATTAAGCAGCCGGTTCGAGACGTGGAACCGCACGCTCGGCAGGTTCATCGACAAGTTCGGATTGAGATAGGCGCTTCCCCATCGGGCTGTCTAGCGCCAGATCAAACTTTTGATTCCGATTGCTGCTGAGTCGCCGCCCAGATTGGGGTGCAGTTTGTGCCTTTGATGCCGCCTTTCGGGCGGAGATCCGGCGTCATCAAGCATTGTCTGGCTGGGGTATACTTGCAGGGTCACCGTGCGGGTATCCGCCATCTTTCAAGCTGTCTGAGGTTCTTATGTCAGGCCATTCGAAATGGGCCACAATCAAGCACAAGAAGGGCGCGCTGGATGCCAAGCGCGGCAAGATTTTCACCCGGCTGCTCAAGGAAATTGCGGTCGCGGCCAAGGGCGGGGGCAACCCTGACACCAACGCGCGGCTACGGACTGCGGTTCTAGCGGCTAAAGCAGAAAACATGCCGGCCGATAACATCAAGCGCGCGATCCAGCGCGGCACGGGGGAGCTCGAAGGCCTGACTTATGAAGAGGTCACCTTTGAGGGATACGGCCCGGGCGGCGTAGCGATCATTGTCGAAGTGATGACCGATAACCGCAATCGGGCGGTCAGCGAGATCCGGCATGCGTTCGCGAAGAATGGCGGAAACCTGGGCGAGTCAGGCTCAGTAAGGTTCATGTTCGCCAAGAAAGGCCTCATAGCGGTGGAGAAGTCGGCGGCCAGCGAAGAGAAGTTGATGGATATCGTGCTGGAGCATGGCGGCGATGACCTGAAGGACGAAGGTGACACCTGGGAAATTCTTACTGATCCTGGATCGTATGAGGCAGTGTCGGGCGCGGTGAAGGCCGCCGGAATTCCGACCGTGATGAGCGAAGTGACCTTGGTGGCTTCGACCTACAGCAAGCTGGAAGGCAACGCGGCGGGACAGATGGTTCGGCTGCTGGAAACGCTGGAAGATCTGGACGACGTACAGAATGTGCATTCCAACTTTGACATGGACGCCGAGCAGATGGAGCATACCGCGGGATAAGCGGGCTCGGGGCAGGCAAACAGAAGGCCGCCCGGTTGTGGCGGTCTTTTTTTGTGAGAGACAGGGGCCACGGGAACAAGGACGTAGGGACAAGGGACGTAGAGACTCAGGGACGCGGGGTCGGGGGAGAATTTGAGGCGAGCTGAAGGAGTTTTTCTGCTGTTGCTGTTGTCGGGGGCGATGGTCGCGGCGCAAGCGCCGCAAGGCGGAGTTCTCTTGCAAGGGCCCCTCCAACTGGCCATGGCGCCGATTGGCATTGGCGAACGCGTTGCCGTTATGACCGCTGCCGACGTCGCACCGGGCGCATCGGATCCCGTTGCCGAGGTGAGAAGCGATCGCAGCTGGGAGTATGGGCCGTTTGTGAACTGGGGCACGGGCGTGGGCGACCGGTCGGACTACAAGTTTCTATGGGGCGGACTCCAACTGGCGAAGGTGCTCACGCCGGTGGTTCATGCGGGAATCTTCAGCGGCCAATTTGAATTCGGCGGCGAGATCATGCCGCTATGGCAGGCATACACGCCGGCGCCGCACTTGCAGGCATATAGCTGCGAGACGCCGATGGGGCAATTCATCACCTGCGAGTTTCCGTTCGGAGGAGGAACGTTTCGCGGTGTCAGTCTTGAGCCGGTCATCTTCCGTTGGAATTTTCTCAGCAAGTCGAAGCGCATCCAGCCTTGGTTTCAGGCCGCAGGCGGGCTGATTTATACGACGCACAAATTCCCGCCGAATGTGATGAGCGGGACCTATACGACCCCGAACGGGATGGCGACCATTGACGGCGGCACGAGCGTATGGAATTTTTCGCCGCAAGGCGGGCTCGGTGTGCATTACTTTCTAAAGTCGAAGCGGTCGATCGATCTGGGAGTGAACGCGGTGCACATCTCTTCCGCTTCGCTGGGCGACCGCAATCCTGGCGTAAATGCGAGCATTCAGATCCAGGTGGGATATACGTTCTGGAAATGATGAAAGCTGCGATCAGCTTTCAGCTTGTCCCGGTGATTTGACGGCCGCGGCAAAACGCACAAGGGTTCAGGGAACCGTGAGGCTGAACCGACGAATTACGAGCTGCCGGCGGCGGGCAAGAAGGTAAGGCAAGAATGAGCGAGGCGATCGTCGAATGCGTGCCCAACTTTTCTGAGGGCACAGACGCCGGGCGCGTGAAAGCGATTGTGGCTGCCATGCGGGTGGAGGGTGTGCACCTGCTGGATTGGTCGATGGACGCGGACCATAACCGCTCTGTGGTGACGATTGCGGGCGATCCGGGCGCGGTGGTCGAAGCCGCAGTGCGTGGCGCCGGCAAAGCCGTGGAACTGATCAACCTGACGCGCCAACAGGGTGTGCATCCGCGCATCGGGGCTGCAGACGTGATTCCATTTGTGCCGGTACGGGGAATCAAGCTGGAGCAGTGCGTGATGCTGGCTCGTCACGCGGGGCTGGAGATCTGGCGGCGCTTTGGGGTTCCGGTTTACTTCTACGAGGCGGCGGCAGCGCGGCCCGACCGAAAAAACCTGGAAGACATAAGGCGGGGGCAGTTTGAAGAGCTGCGTGATGCGGCACAAAAAGACCCGTCGAGGCGTCCGGATCTGGGCGGACCCGGGCTTCACCCATCTGGCGGGGCCAGCGTCGTGGGCGCGCGAAAGTTCCTTGTTGCGTACAACATCTACTTCAATTCGCCGGACGTGGCCATGGCGCGAGCAATCGCGAAGGAGGTTCGCGCGGCCTCGGGCGGGTTAAAGGGCGTGAAGGCCATGGGGGTGCTGGCCCAGGGTCGCGCGCAACTGTCGATGAACATTACAGATTTCGAGGCTACACCCCTGTCTGTGGTCCATCGCAAGGTGGTGAGCCTGGCGGCGCGGCACAAGACGGCGGTGGCCGAAGGCGAAGTTATCGGGCTGATTCCAGAGGCTGCTTGTGAGCGGGAAAGCGATTGGATGCGTCAATTAAGTGAGTTCGATGAACAAACCAAGGTTCTGGAGCGGCGGCTCGAGCATCCGCTGGAGTGGCCACCGAAGTAACCTCCGACACACTCAAAATGAGTTGTAAATCGGTAGAATAGAACCATAGGTCAAGATCGGGGATCACGGACGGGATCTAATTCCGGAGGATTACATTGACGAAGAGGCACGTAGGGCTTTCGATTGCAGCGATGATGCTGGCAGCGGTTTTGCCGGCCCCTGCAGCACAGTTATCGACAGATGCGCGCGGAGCCATTCCGCACGATGTGCAGCAATTGGTGGTGATTGACTACCGCGCGATGCAGAATTCGACGGCGGCGATGGCCTTGCGGAATCGCGTAGAGCCGCCAGAATTGAAGCAGTTCGACGAGGCGTTGAGCAAGTTCACGCTAAAGCCGGTCCTGCCATCGGGTAAGCCGAGCCCAAACCCAGGCGAACCGATCGATCAGTATGTGGACGAGCTGGCGTTTGCGCTGTTCAGGCCCGCGCCTGGGAGCGATGCGCTGCAATCGGTCGGGATTGCGCAGGGCCAGTTTCCCACGGATGACATTCTGGCCAGCTTCAGATCGCAGAAGCTCAAGCCGACGATGGTGCGCACCAACAGTATTTACCCCATGAGCAAAACGGGGATGGTGCTGTGCTTCGTCGATCCATCGACGATGGTCTTCGGCAGCAAAGAATCCGTGACCAAGGCGCTGGATGCGAGGGATGGACAAGCGCCCAGCATGCTCACCAACAATTCAATGATGGAGGCGATGCAGAGCGTGGACTCGAATTCGCTGTGGAGCATTCTGGACAATCAGGGCACGCAGACCATGATGAAGCAACTGCTCGGCGAGGCGGGGTCGGTGACCGATTTCGACAGCGTGAAGCAGCGGCTGGTGGCATCCTGGTACGCCATGGACTTTACACACGGAGTGCGCTTCAATTTGACGATTGAAACAGGCGACTCTTTTGCGGCGGCGACAATCTCTTCGCTGCTGTCAGCGGCCGTAATGCTGAGGAAAATGACGGGGTCGGACACGGAAAAGCAGGCGCTCAACGAGACTTCGATCGACTCAAATTCAGGAAACCTCGAGGTTCATTTTGCAGCCTCGGATTCTGACTTCAGTGCTTTACTGCAGTCGCCGCTTTTCCAGACAATGGTGCATTAAAGGCAGGGAACAGGGAATAGAGAACAAGTGCCGAGGGGCCCAGGGAACAAGGGACCAAGGGAACTAAAACGAAGGGCGGAGCGCCGGAAACGGGTTCCGCCTTTTTGTGTTTGGGGCGAATTGGTTGAGAGTGCTTTCTGGCGTGAGCAGACTGCGGAAAAACATGCGTGGAAAAGTGGAAGCTTCCCTCAGGGGCTGAAGCCCAATCCCTGGTCGCGGCGTTTACGGCACGACTAAACTCGTGCCCTGACACTTCATGCTCCGCTGAAGAGTATTTCCACACGTTTACGGCACGACTGAACATGCCAAAAAAACCCTGTGCGCCTTCAATCGAAGACAGAATTCATCCCACAGTGGCTAAAGCCGTGTTGATCACAATGGCTTTATTGGCACGGATAAATCCGTGCCCCTCCAAAACGGAAGCCTGATTTGAGTTTTTCGGCAAGCTGTGAACTCGTGCCCTGACACTTCGTGCTCCGCTGAAGCAGTCTTGCTTGCGAAAGGGTCCCCTTTTCTGCATCGAACCATTGGCATCAACGCAAATAGAAGGCTGGAATTGGCGTCAGCCGGGATTGGAGAGTTGAGGGATAAACTGCGCTTTTCCGGCGGGGAGGAGGACGATTTTGAGCTGGCCCTGCTGATGAAAATCGAGCGCAGGCCCGGTGATCTGGACCTGCTTGTTGCCCACGCCGGTGTAGATGATCTTGAGCGGGCCGCTGCCATTAACTTGAAAGCGATAGTGGTAGATCGCTCCGGACGCGATGCGGTCGACGCCAAAACTGGCCCACGGATAGTCCACTTCAAGCAGCTGCACATCGGCGCCGGTGCGGTTTTCGACGGTGGAGTCGATGTGGTAGGAGTGGCAGGCGGCAAGAAAGAGAAGGGCGATAGATAGAAGTGCGAAGGCGACCGCTGGACGGCGTGAACTCTCACTTTTGCGCAGACGAGCCAGCGCAAGAGCATGGTGGCGGCCCGGGCGGCGCGTGGGATGAGGAGTCATTCTTTTGTCTCGCTCTGGGTTGAGGCTGATTCTTGGGGAGGCGTCCCCGACAGATGCTTTGCAATCAGTTTTTCGAGGCGATCGAGGCGCTTGGCGAGATCGGGCAGGCGCTGGAAGATGGCGACGGCGCGAAGCCAGATGCGATTGTCGAAGCCAGGCGAGCCGGAGATCATTTTGCCGGGGGGAACGTCGTGAGAGACGGCGGATTGGGCGGTGAGGATGACTCCGTCGCCGACGGTGAGATGGCCGGCGATGCCAACCTGGCCGGCCAGGATTACGTTGTTTCCGACAGTCGACGAGCCGGCGAGACCAGTCTGCGCGCAGATGAGCGTGTCTTTTCCGATGCGTGAGCCGTGGCCAACCTGCACGAGATTGTCGACCTTGGTGCCATCGCCGATTTCAGTTGCGCCGACGGTGGCACGGTCGATGGTGGCGTTGGCCTGCACGTCGACGCGGTTGCCGATGCGGACGGGGCCGGATTGGGGGATTTTTTCCCAGTGGCCCTCGTTGTTTTTCGAGAAGCCGAAGCCGTCGCCCCCGATGACGACGCCGTTTTCGAGCGTAACGTAGTCGCCGAGGATGCAATTCTCGCGGACAACGGAGTGCGCGTGCGCGAAAAAGTGGCTACCGACCTGAACGCCGGAATAAAGTACAACGTGAGGCAAAATGACAGCGTGCGGGCCGACGCGAACTTGAGGGCCAACGACCGCGTAAGCGCCGATGTGAGATTCGGGGCCGATTTCGGCGGTGGGATCGACGACGGCAGAGGGATGAATACCGGGCAGATAGATCGGCGGCACATAAAAGAAGCCGAGTGCTCGCGAGAAAGCGTGATAGGGGTTCTTAATGCGCAGAGTGGCGGCGGAGAGCTCCTGAAACTCAGGCTCAACGATGACCGCAGCGGCACGAGTGGTGCGGGCAAGGGAAGTGTAGCGGACGTTGGCGACGAAGGTGATGTCGGTGGGCCCGGCTTCTTCAATACCTTTGACGCCAGTGACGTCGACATCGGGATTGCCGCGGAGTTCCGCACCCAGCTTCGTTGCCAATTCACCGAGCTTCATTGAGGTGATTGTAAAGGAACAGCGGGGACAGGCGCTTGCGGCGGAGCCTGCAGCGTGTGCGCGGCGGATTGCGCGGCGTCGAGAGTTGCGCCCGGAATGATGCCAAGGATCAGCGTCGCGGCCACGGCGAGGAACAAGGCTGCGATGACGGCTGCACCAACAGTGGCTTTTGGAGCTGCGATCTTCTGGTCGTCGCCTTGATCTGCGGGTGGGCGCTGTGCGGCGACCACGGCGAGGCGGAGGTAATACGCGGCAGCTAATCCTGAATTGAGTAGGCCAATGATCGCGAGCCAGATCGCGCCGCCGCCGACCGCCGCGGTGAAGGAGTAGAACTTGCCGAAGAAGCCGCCGGTGAAGGGAATTCCGATGAGCGAGATGAGGAAGAAGATGAGCAGGCTGCCAAGCATTGGCGAACGATAGATGAGGCCGCGGTAGTCGTCGATGAGGGAGAGCTGCTCGTCGTAGCCGCCGGCGAGTGTGACAACGGCGAAGATGCCCACGTTCATGGCAGAGTAGGCGGCGATGTAAAAGGCGGCGGCGGCAATGCCTGTCTCGCCCATTCCGGCGAAGGCGGCGAGCAAGTAGCCCGCGTGGGCAATAGCGGAATATGCCAACATGCGCTTGACGTTTTGCTGGCGTAGAGCAGCAAGATTGCCGACGGTCATGGAGAGAACAGCGACGATCCAGAGCAGCGGCGCCCAAAGGGAACGGAGATTCGGCAGCATTTCGTAGACCACGCGAAGCAACAGAGCGAAGGCAGCGGCCTTGGGCGCGGTCGAGAGCAGCGCAACCACGGGCGATGGTGCGCCTTCGTAGACATCGGGCGTCCAAACGTGAAAGGGTGCCGCGGAGACTTTAAAAAGAATGCCGACGAGCATGAGAGCGAGGGCGGCGACGATTAAAGTTTGGTTCTGCGCGGCGGGAGCGAGCTGCGCAATCTGGTAGATCTGCGTGGTTCCGCTCGCGCCGAAGACGAGCGCGATGCCGTAGAGCAGGAACGCGGTGGCGAAGGAGCCGAGGAGGAAATATTTAATAGCGGCTTCAGGTCCACGGCCGGTGTGTTTGCGCCAGCCCGCGAGGATGTAGGTGGATATGGAGGAGATTTCGAGCGCAACGAAGACGACGAGAAGTTCGACGGCGCTTGTGAGCAGGCACATTCCGACAGCGCCGAAAACAATGAGGGCGTAATACTCGCCTTGGTGGTGCGTGTCTTCAGGAAGCGTGTCGAGCGCAAGCAGCAGGGCAACAAGGACGATGCCGCAGATGAGAACGTGGAAGAAGACGGTGAAAGCGCTCGTTTCGACTGTCGAGTAGAATCCTGTTCCTTCAGGCAGAGAAAGTTGCCAGACGCTGGCCCAAATGGCGATTGTGGTTCCCACAGCGGCGAGCCAGCCGAGATAACGACGGCCCCATGAAGGCGGCAGCGAAGCATCAATGAGCATGATGGCGACGCCGGTCAGAGTGAGGATCACCTCGGGGAGGATGCGGTAGATGTCTGGCACTGGCGTCACCGCTGGACCTCCGAGGGAGGTTTGGCTGCGCGAGTAGCGGTCTCAAAAGCAAATGCAGGTCCTTCGACTGCGGTCGCTGCGCGGCCTCCGCTCAAGATGACATTGTTGTGAGAAGCATGTCCTTCGACTGCGTCCCGCCGAAGCGAGCTTCCTCGAGGGGCTAAAGCCCGTGACATTTCTTGCTGCGTTTTCGGCACGACTGAAGTCGTGCCCTGATACAAGGCAGCTCTCTTGTCGGTTGGCGGATGGACGCCCGTGCGGATGGTGTTGAGCCAGAGATTTGGCGCCAGGCCCATGACGAGCATGAGGACGACAAGCGGAGTGAGGATCGCGAGCTCGCCGAAGCGGAGATCGGAAGCGGGTTTTGCAGCAGTAAGTGTGGACTCTGGTCCGTAGAAGAGGCGCTGCACGAGCCAGAGCATGTATGCCGCGCCGAGGATCACTGCGACTGCACCGGCGACCGCCCATGGCCGGCTGACCCCGGCGAAGGTGCTCGAGAGAATGAGGAATTCGCCGATGAAGCCCGAGAGCATGGGCAGGCCGATCATGGCCAGCGATGCAATGACAAAGTAAGTGGCCGCGCGCGGCAGTTTTGCGGCAAGACCGCCATAAGAATCGATGATGCTCGTGGCGTAACGGAAGTCGAGTGTGCCGAGGAGGAGGAACAGTGCGCCGTCGACAACGCCATGGGAAAGGATCTGATAGACGCCGCCGGCCCAACCTAGAACTGTGAGGCCGTAAATGGCCAGAACGATGAGGCTGAGGTGGCTCAGGGCGGCAAAGGCGATAAGACGCCAGAAATCCTTCTGCACGAGGGCCAGGCAAGCGCCGTAGAGAATGCCGATGACGGCAAGCGCGATGAGCAGAGGTGCGATGGCGCGCGATTGAGCGGGGAACAATCCCACATGGAAGCGAAACATGGAGTAGAGGCCGAGCTTTCCGGCGACGACCATGGCGAGCGCGACAGGGGCTTCGTTGTAGGTGTCGGCGAGCCAGCCGTGAAGAGGAAAAACAGGAACCTTGACGGCGAAGGCGAAAAGAAACGCCAGTGCAATCCAGAAGAGCGCGCCGGCAGGAAGCACACCGCTGGCGATCTGGTATTGCAAATCTGCGAAGTTGAAGGTGTGCGTTTTCGCGTAGAGCCACAAAATGGCGACGAGCAGTGGCGCTGAAGGGATGAAGGTGTAGAGGAAGAATTTGAGCGCGGCGCGCGGTCCGTCTTTGCGGCCGTACATGGCGATGAGGATGGCCATCGGCACGAGCGACAGTTCCCAGAAACCGTAGTACAGCATCAGGTCGAGCGAGATGAAGACGCCGACCATGGCCGTTTGCTGGACGAGAAAGAGCGAGTAAAAGACCTTGCGGCGGGTCTCAATGGCGTTCCAACTGGCGACGACGCCGATGGGCGCGAGCAGGCCGACCAGGACGACGAGCCAGAGGCTGAGGCCATCGACACCGACGTGATAGAAGATGGCGGGGCTCTCAATCCACGGAACGTTTTGCTCAAATTGAAAGCCGGGCTGGCCAGCGATGAAGTGCGCAGGCAGATGCAAAGTCAGCAGGAAGGTTACGAGAGTGGTGAGAAGGGCTATCCAGTTGGGCAGTTTGAGGCGATCGGGCAGGATCGCAACGAGCACCGCGCCTGCAAGCGGGACGAGCAGGATAAGCGTGAGGATGGATTGGTCGACGTTGGTCATTCTCAGTTACCTGTCCTCGTAATGAAGAAATGAACCGAGTGCCCATAAGGAGATCCTGCGCTCTCGAAGAGTATGAATAAGAGCAGCGCGGCAGCCCCGAGGGCCAGCCATGCGGCGTAAGAGCGCAGATTGCCGGATTGCCAGCGCTGAAGAATCATGCCGGTAAGGCTGGCTACACCTGCGAGCAGCCAGGCGACGCCGGTAAGGAGAAGGTCGACACCGCCGAGAACAAACTTTGAGAAAGCGAACAGCGGCTTGACGATCACCGCGCCGTAGATCTCGTCGACGTAATACTTGTTGAGAAGCAGTTTGTAACCGGTGGGGAGCGCAGCAGCGAGCTCGGCGGGGCGATCAGGTTTGCGGCGGTAATATTTGTCGGCGATCAGCCAGCCTGCGAGCGCGACCAGAACAGCGGCGATGGTGAGAACGATTTCGATGACAGGATCGCCTTCGGGCAGAGGACGATAGGCTCGCGCGGCCGGCGCGAGATAAGCGCTAAAACGCTCGATGCCGATCCAGCCCCCGCAGACCGAGAGTACGGCGAGAATCACCAGCGGGACGAGCATCGACGGCGGAGTGGCGTGATGGTGCTTGACTTCGCTGCGCGGTTCGCCCATGAATGCGAGGTACCAAAGTCGAAACATGTAAAACGATGTGAGCAGCGCTGTGACGAGGCCGACAAACCAGAGGAGCTTGCCGCCGGATCCTTGAAGAAATGCTGCATAAAGGATGGGGTCTTTGGAGAAGAAGCCGGCGAAGCCGGGGAATCCGGCAATGGCGAAGACGGCCGCAGTCATGGTCAAGAAGGTGACCGGGAGCTTCTGGCGAAGCCCGCCCATCTTGCGCAGATCCTGCTCGCCGCCCATGGCGTGAATCACGGAGCCAGCGGCAAGAAACAGCAGCGCCTTGAAAAAGGCGTGCATGACGAGATGGAAGATGGCCGCTGAGTAGGCCGCCACGCCGCAGGCAAGGAACATGTAACCGAGCTGCGAGATGGTGGAGTAGGCGAGCACGCGCTTGATGTCGTTCTGGACGAGAGCGATGGTGGCGGCGAACAAAGCAGTGGCCGCGCCGACGATGGCTACGGTCCAGAGCGCAGCGGGTGCGCGATCGAAGAGCAGGTGCGTGCGCGCGATCATGTACACGCCTGCGGTGACCATGGTGGCAGCATGGATGAGTGCTGAGACGGGAGTAGGGCCCTCCATGGCATCGGGCAGCCAGACGTAGAGCGGGAGCTGCGCGCTTTTGCCGGCAGCGCCGACGAGCAGGCAAAGGCAAATGACTGTGAGGACGGTTCCGCGCCAATCGGGCGAGTGCGAAAGCCGCATCGCAATCTGATTAAAACTCAGTGTGCCGAAGGTCGTGAGTACGAGGAAGATTCCAATCAGAAATCCAAAGTCGCCGATGCGATTGACGATGAAGGCCTTCTTGCCCGCATCAGCCGCGGCCTTGCGTTCAAAGTAGAAGCCGATGAGCAGATACGAGGCGAGCCCAACTCCCTCCCATCCAACAAACATGAGAAGAAAGTTGCCGGCCAGGACCAGCAGGGTCATGAAAAAGAGGAAGAGATTGAGGAAGCTGAAGTAGCGAGCGTAACCGTCTTCGCCGCGCATGTAGCCGACGGAATAAACATGAATGAGAAAGCCGACCCCCGTAACAACCATCAACATGATGACCGAAAGCTGATCGAGAACAAAGGTGAAGTCGACCTGGAGTCCACCGATGGCGAGCCATGGACGAGAAAGCGTTTCGACAACAGGCAGCGAGAGCGCGGTGATCGTTCCGCAACCGCGACAACTTGAAGCCGCACTGATGATCGTGGCGCCAAATGCATTCAGAACAAGAACGAAGGACACCAGAGGCGCGAGGACGCCGATCGCCGACACCAAGCGCCGCGGCAGGCGCGAGCCGAGGATTCCGTTGAGCAGAAAGCCCAGGAACGGAAACAGCGGGATCAGCCAGAGATGTGCGGAATCGTTCATAGTTTCATCAGGTCGATGCGATCGACGGCAAGGGTGGAGCGGGCGCGAAACACAGCAATGATGATGGCAAGGCCGACAGCGGCTTCAGCGGCGGCGACCATCATGACAAAAAAGACGAAGATCTGGCCCCGCACTTCGTGCCATTGATAGGCAAAGGTGACAAAAGAGAGGTTGACGGCGTTGAGCATGAGCTCAATGGACATAAAAACTGTGATGAGATTGCGCTTGATAAGAAAACCGACAACGCCAAGCGAAAAAAGGATGGCGCTCAGCAGCAAATACCAGGAGATCGGGAAATCGTGTTGAAGAAAGCTCACTTCTCGGCCATCCTTTCCGAATCGGGAACCTTCGAGCCTTCGACGTGGGCAATCGCAACTGCTCCAAGGATGGCGATGAGGATGAGCACCGATGTGACTTCAAACGGAAGCAGCAGCTCGTGGAAGAGCACCTGGCTGAGAAGGATCAGATTGGATTGGCCGGGCGCGTTCGAAAGCCCCTGCCCGAGATGCGCTGAGCCGAGTCCATGAGCGTGAAGCAGGATTGTGGCAAGAACGGCGAAGAGCGCGACAACGGCGGGAAAGCCGACGCGTGCTGCGGCGCGGCTACCCAGGGTTCGCTCTTCACGGCCCGCGTTAAGGAGCATAACGACGAAGGTAAACAGGACCATGACCGCGCCGGAGTAGACGATGATTTGCGCGATGGCGAGGAACTCCGCTCCCAGCAGAAGGTATAGGACGGCGAGGGAGGTCATGACGACAATGAGCGAGAGGGCGCTATTGATGGGATGGGTCTGCAACAGGAGATTGATGGCTCCCGCGAGGCAGAATCCGGCAAAAATCAAGAATAGAATCAGATGCATCGACGTTCGAGGATCATTCCTTCCCGATTGTAATTGCTCGCGTGAATCGAAGGCCGAAGCGACGTGTGGACCGATTGAAGAACAACCGCAGATCCTTCGACTCGTCCCGCAATGGCGGGGTCTCGCTCAGGATGACGGCGTCCGGATTCACATTCTGGCGCGTCAGCGCCACGCAAGCCAGAGGCTTGTTCCCACAATGTTGAGGATGGCAAGGGGAAGCAGAAAGCGCCATCCGAAGTTCATCAGTTGGTCATAGCGGAAGCGGGGCAAAGTTCCCCGCACCCAGACGTAGAGACAAAGAAACAAGAAAACCTTGAACGCAAACCAGAAGATGGGGAGAAGCGCGTTGACCAGCGTGCTCTGAAACGGCGGCATCAGGTCGCCAAGAGGACTGGTCCAACCGCCAAGGAACAGCAACGTAGCCACGCATCCCACGTTGATCATGTTGCCGTACTCGGCCATGAAAAACATGGCGAACTTCATGGAACTGTACTCAGTGTGGTAGCCACCTGTCAGCTCGCTTTCGGCTTCAGGTAAATCGAAGGGCGAGCGATTGGTTTCGGCGAATGCGGCCATGAGATAAATAAAAAAAGCCACGATCTGCCCCCCGCCGAGAATATTCCAGGTGGCGGCGCCGAGAGTGGCTTGCTGCTCGACAATCGTACGCAGATTGAGTGAGCCCGCGCGGAGAACAACACCGACCAGCGAAAGGCCGAGCGCCAATTCGTAGCTGATGAGCTGGGCCGAGGAGCGGAGCGAACCGAGCAGAGAATATTTGTTATTCGACGACCACCCGGCGAGGGCAATGCCGTAAACGCCCATCGAAGTGATGGCGAGAATGACCAGCAGTCCGATGTTGATGTTGGAAATCTGAAAGAGGTCGATGCCGTGCGGGCCCATATTGGCGCCAAAAGGAACGACGGCAATGGCGATGAGCGCGCATCCGAGCGAGATGATGGGCGCCACAAGATAGATCGGGCGATAGACCGCGGTGGGAATCAGGTCTTCTTTGAGGAACGACTTGGCGCCATCGACAAGCGGTTGCAACAAGCCGAAGGGGCCGACGCGGCTGGGACCCCAGCGGTTCTGGATGCGGCCGACGAGTTTGCGCTCGAGAAGAACGGTGTAGGCGATGCCCATCAGCATCACCACCGTGATCACGGCGACTTTGGCAAGGCTCCAGAGAAAAAATGTGAGGATCGTCACGTGCGTTTCGAAAGGCAGCTAGTTAGCCCCGCTGCGCGGGATAGCAAGTTAGCAAGTCAGCGATGACGGAGCGAAACCGCTCAGTCGGCGGCGAATTCTGCGAGTTCCTTTTTTTGGTGCTGTTCAAGTTGTTTGAGCGCGATGCTGTACCGGCCAAGTGTGCCTGACGTGAAAAGAGTATCGTGCGCAGGGACGACGAGGTCGGGTGCCGCTAGCGTTGAGAGGGGAACAAAGCCAGATTCGAGTTTGGGCGAGGCCGGCTCGGTGTGCACGTCATTGCCCGCAAAAAGATTGATGCGATCGAGCTTGTATCCAGGCACAAGGCGTTCGATTTCGTCGAGAACTGCGAGGGGATCGAAGGGGCTGAGCCGGGGCTCGAGGCCGTTTGCTTCAAGCCACACTGAGTGCCTGTCGGCTTCGCCCGATTGTGCGCCGCGTGACTGGCCCAGATCGCCCGTGGTTCCGCGTTTTCCGAAGGGAACGAGGGCACCAACGTCAACACCCATGCCTTCGGCGAGACGAACCAGAATCTCAAAGTCGGTTTTGACGCCGGCGCGGTCGGCGGCCTTGCGGACGATCTGAATGTCGCCGAAGGTATTGGTAATGGTGCCGGACTTCTCATAGAGGCTGGCAGCGGGAAGAACAACGTCAGCAACCGCCGCGGTCTCAGTGAGGAAAAGATCCTGCACGATGAGAAAGGTATGTTGGAAAACTGCGGGATCGAGTTTGGCGTGGGAAACGGGGTTGGCGCCGACAACAACAAGCGCCCCGAGATCGCCGGCGGCTGCGGCGTCGAGCATTTGCGGCAATGAATTGCCGGACGCTGCAGGGAGGGTGGGGTATTCAGCGAAGGCGCCTGGAGCGGTGACGGGAACGTAGCCAGGGAGCAGGTCAGGGAAGAGGCCCATGTCGGCTGCGCCGCGGGAGTTCGAGTGATCGCCTAAATAAGCAAAGCGTACGTTGTCGCGCTTCAAACCCCAGGCGATGAGGTTTTCGATGGCCTCGCCGCGAAATTCTTCTCCGAAAATCACTACGAGAGATTCTTCAGCGAGGATTGCCTTGCTGAAATCGGTTTGTCCCGCTTCGAGAGTGGCGGCAAGCCTGCTTAAATCGCCAGGACGAAGCTCGAGGGTAGCTTTGGCCTGCCGCGCGAGCTTGATGCTCTGCGAATTCGCAACGTAAAGACGCGCACGGTTAAGTCGCACATCTGTGCGCAGCAGCCACGCAAGAAGCGGATGCTCATCGGTCGGGTCGCCGCCAACGAGGAGGACAGCGCAGGCTTGAGCGATATCGCGCAGGCTTGCGGTTTTGCCGGGATGGCCTGAAAGAGCGCGAGCGAAGGATGCGTAATCGGTTGTCCGCTCGTGGTCAATGTTGTTGGCGCCGAGAATCGTGCGCGCGAATTTTTGCAGCAGGTAGTTTTCTTCGTTGGTGGTGCGATTGGAGCCAATGACTCCAATCGCTGAGCCACCACGCTCGTCGCGAATTTCTTTCAGCTTCCCGGCTGCGACGCGGATGGCATGATCCCAGATGGCGGGCTCGAGCTTGCCTTGGGCGTTGCGAACGAGGGGCTGCTGGAGGCGTTCGGGGCTGTCAACGAAGTCGAAACCGAAGCGGCCCTTGGCGCAAAGAAAGTCGCCATTGATGCCGCTCTTGTCGCGATTGTCGGCGCGGACGATTTCCGAGCCGTCGTTGGACTGGCGCACACCCAGCGTGACTTTGCATCCATCAGCGCAATGTGTGCAAACCGTCGAAACGTGGTTCATTTCCCAGGGTCGCGTCTTGTAGCGATAGCTGCCGCTGGTGAGCGCGCCCACAGGACAAACGTCGATGCACATGCCGCACTGTTCGCAATCGAGCTGATGGGCGTCGTTGGGAACGATAACGGAGTCCGCTCCGCGATTGTGGATGCCCAGCGCCCAAACATCCATGCCTTCGCCGCACATGCGAACGCAGCGGTAACAGAGGATGCAGCGGGGGCGGTCGTAAAAAACCGCGGGCGACCACTGCTGCTCGTCGCGATGGTGCTTGACCTCGACGAATTGGCTTTCGCCTGCGCCATATTTGAAGGTCATGTCCTGCAGTTCGCACTCGCCGCCCGCGTCGCAGACCGGGCAGTCAAGCGGGTGGTTGCCGAGGAGAAGCTCGATGGTGGCCTTGCGCGCCTGCGCGATTTCCGGCGATTCAGTCGTGAAGACCTGTCCTTCGGCGACCGTGGTCGTACATGCAGTTTGCAGCTTGGGGACTTTTTCCTGGCGCACGACACACATGCGGCAGGCGGCCTGGAGCGAGAGACCTGGGTAGTAGCAGAAGGCCGGAATCTCGATGCCGGCTTTGCGGCAGGCGTCAATGAGCAGCGTGCCCGCGGGCGCGATGAGCTTTTTTCCGTCGACTGTGAAGGTTACGTCTGGCATTTTCTCCTGGTCTTGGAACGGGTCTTTCGGGAAATCTTATCTCCAGCTAAACAACCGTGAGCTGCGGCACGCCTTCCTTTGCGTACGGACACGGCCTGCCGTTCAAATGATCCTCAAACTCCTTGCGGAACTTCTTGATGAAAGCGATGGTGGGCATTGCAGCTGCATCGCCGAGTGGGCAGAAGGTGCGGCCAAGCATGTTTTCGGCGAGGTATTGGATATTATCGATGTCGCTCCTGGTTCCAAATCCGGCGTGGAATCGGGTGAGCGATTTCTTGAGCCAGTCCGTGCCTTCTCTGCACGGGATGCACCAGCCGCAACTCTCATGCGCATAAAAACTGATGGTGCGGAGGGCGAATTCAACCATGCAAGTCTGGTCGTCGATGACCACCACGCCCCCCGATCCGAGCATCGATCCGGCCTTACCCACCTGATCGAAATCCATGCCGAGGGTTTCGATTTCCTCAGGAAGCAGAACCGGCGTGGACGATCCGCCGGGAACGACGGCCTTCAGTTTGCGGCCACCGCGAACGCCGCCGGCAACATCGTAGATCATTTTTTTGAGGTTGTATCCCATCGGCAGCTCGTAAACCCCGGGGCGCTCAACGTGGCCACTGATACTAAAGAGGCGCGTGCCGCCGTTGCGAGGAGTGCCGACCGCCGAATAAGCTGCGCCGCCCATTTGAATCGCATGGGGCACGGTCGCAATGGTCTCGGCGTTGTTGATGACCGTGGGACCACCGTAAAGGCCGACGACCGCAGGGAACGGGGGCTTGATGCGCGGAACGCCGCGTTTGCCTTCGAGTGATTCCATGAGTGCGGATTCTTCGCCGACTTCGTACGCTCCGGCGCCGGTCTGGGTGATGATCTGAAATTCGTTCTCGGTTCCGAAGATGTGTTTGCCGAGAAAGCCACGATCGTAAGCGTCTGCGACGGCACGCTCCATAATCTCGATGAGATAGCGGTACTCGCCGCGCAGATAGATGAAGCCCATCTTTGAGCCCACAGCGAGGCCGGCAATGATGGTGCCTTCAATGACGGCGTGGGGATCGTGCAGGAAGATGAGGTGATCCTTGCAGGTGCCGGGCTCGCTTTCGTCGCCATTGACGAGGATGTACTTGGGCTTGGCCGATTGCTTGGGAACAAAGGACCATTTCATCCCGGTTGAGAAGCCGGCGCCCCCGCGGCCACGGAGGCCGCTCGTCTTCATTTCTTCGACGATCCACTCGGGGCCGTTCGCGAGACATTTTCTGACCGCTTCATAGCCATCGAGTTCGATGTAACGATCAATATTGGTGGCTCCCATGCCGAAGCGGCGCGAGATGATCTTTACCTCATCGGGATGGGAGACGAGCTTAGGCATTGTCTTCCTTGTTTTGGACTGGCTCATGGGCTCGTTTGCGGTACGCGCCAATGACGCCTGGCACCAGATCGGGTTTCAGCTCGTCGTGGAAGTCGTAGTTCACCTGGATGGCCGGGGCCCAGCAGCAAGCGCCGATGCACTCGACTTCTTCCAGCGAGAAGAGCCCGTCCGCAGTAACACCTTCGGGGCCGACGCCGAGCTCCTCACGGAAGCGCTCGTAGACTTCGTAGGCTCCGCGCAACATGCAGCTAATGTTTGTGCAGACCTGGATTTTGTACCGGCCAGCAGGTTTGAAGCGGAGCATCGAGTAGTATGTGGCAACGTTGCGCACTTCAAGCTGGGTGATGCCGATGCGGCGGGCTATTTCGGCGACGACGGCGTCGGAGAGAAAACCAACTTCATCCTGCGCGTAGAGGAGCATGGGAATAAGAGCGGAGCGCTTAACGGGGTATTTTTCGACGAGCGCATCGAAGCGGGCTGCGAGCTCAGGCGAGAACACGGTCGCTGCTCCAGGTTGGGCGTTTTGCGGGCTCATTGCATGATCTCCCGTGCCCAACTCTCCGCGGCCAGATCCATGGCTTCCTCGTGAGTGGCGCTGCGCAAAGTTCCGGATTCGGTCAGCTCCAACGTGCCCATGCTTCCATTTTCTCGCGTCCAGGTCAGGATTGCTTGGTTTCGAATGAGACGGAGCCATTTTTTGCCGTGCCGGACGAGGATCTTCTCCTCCGTCAGCTCAAAAGCGGCCTCGCGCTTAAGGTGCAGGCCGTGTGCGGCTGTATAGCTGCGGAGCAAAGAGCCGAGAGAGGTCCAAAGCTCCGCCCAAAGTGCTTCAGAAGATCGTGCCGTCGTGGAGGTCAACGGTCGATCTCTCCTAAAACAATATCGATAGAGCCGACAACGGCCACCAGGTCGGCGATCAGACGGCCTTTGCACATGGTCTCGACGGCCTGCAGAGTGGCGAACGACGGGTAGCGCATGTGCACGCGGTAAGGTTTTGCGGTGCCGTCAGAGACCACGTAATAGCCCATCTGGCCGTGCCCACATTCCATGCCCTGGTAGACTTCGCCGGCGGGAACGTTGAAGCCCTCCGTGACGATTTTGAAATGATGGATGAGGGCTTCCATCTCCGTCTTCATCTTTTCGCGGTCGGGCAGAACGATTTTTGGCGCATTGGCTTTGACGGGACCGCCCGGCATACCGTCAAGGGCCTGTTGGACGATTTTGGTGCTTTCGCGCATCTCGATCAGGCGCACTTCGTATCGGGCCCAGGTATCGCCCACCGTGGAGGTGGGGACCTTGAACTGAAATTTTTCGTAGCTTGAGTACGGCATGTCGCGGCGCAGGTCGATATCGACACCCGAGGCGCGCAGGGGAGGGCCGGTCACGCCGAGCGCAATTGCATCTTCTGGCGAGAGATAGCCCACACCTTTCAAGCGATTCATGAAGATCGGATTACCCGTAAGCAGGTTTGAATATTCGTCGATCTTTTCAGGAAATGTGGTGATGAAATGTTGCACCCGGTCGAGCCAGTCAAGTGGCGGTTCCATGGCAAGGCCGCCGATGCGAAAGTAGCTGGTCATCATGCGCTGGCCGGACACAGCCTCAAAAAGTCTGAGAATCTCCTCACGTTCTCGGAATGTGTAGAGGAATACAGTCAGCGCGCCGATGTCCATCGCGTGGGTACCGAGCCAGATCAAATGCGAATTGAGGCGGCTGAGTTCGGTGAGTAAGACACGAACCCACTGAGCGCGCTCGGGAATCTCAAGGCCGAGAAGCTTTTCGACGGCCAGGCAGTAGCAAAGATTGTTGGAGAGGGGATCGAGGTAGTTGATGCGATCGGTGAGAGGGACGACCTGCTGGTAGAACTTGGCTTCGCAGGTTTTCTCGATGCCGGTATGCAAGTAACCGACCTCGGGCCGGACGCTGACGATAACTTCGCCATCGAGTTCAACCACGAGGCGCAAAACCCCGTGCGTCGCCGGGTGCTGCGGGCCCATGTTGAGGATCATGCGGTGCTCGCCCGCGCTTTCCGAAGCCGGGAGATCGATGACAGAGGCGCCGAGATTGGAACTCATCAGCGGTAGCCCTCCACCGGGTAATCCTTGCGCAACGGATAACCCTTCCAATCGTCGGGCATCATGATTCGGCGCAGATCGGGATGGCCGGCAAATCGGATCCCGAACAGGTCAAAGACCTCGCGCTCATAATAGTTAGCGCCCGCCCAGACCGGTGTAATGGAGTCGATTGTGGGCTGGGTTGCGGGATCGGGCTCACCAAGCATCGTGCGCAGCCGGATGCGCTCAAGGAATTTATGCGAGAGGATGTGGTAACTCAACTGGAACCGTGGCGAAGCGGGGAACCAGTCAACGGCCGTCATGTCCTCAAAAAAGTTATAGCCCGCGGCCTGGACGGCAGCGCAGGCTGCGCGAATCTCGGAGGGCGCGACGGTCAGCGTCAGCTCGCCGAAGTCGAAGCGGGCATCGGTGAAAGCATCTGAATTCCAGGCTTCCAAGGCCTTGATGGCGGGGTGCTCAGGCAGCCCTTCCATGACAGCGCGTTTGCCGGAGAATGTGGGGGATTGGCTGGTCATTCTCTAGCTCTCAGTCCGCCGTTCCTATTCTTCAGATGTTGTTGATGCGCGATGACTTTAATGTGGGCAAAAAAATGCCGACCAGTTCCCACGACACACAGCATTACAGATCTGCCTTGTCGCGGCTCCAATTCAAAATGCCCTTGCGCGCGATGTAGTAAAGGCCAACGGCCACAAAGCCGAGGTACACGAGCATCTCCCAAAAGCCGAAGAAACGGTTACCGGTAAGGTGCGGAAGCTGGCGGTAGATGACAGCCCACGGCATCATGAAAACCATTTCCACGTCGAAGAGGATGAACAGGACGGCGACCAGGTAGAAGCGCACGCTGAAGCGGCCGCGCGCGTCACCGACGGCCTGAATGCCGCACTCGTAGGGGTCAAGCTTGACCTTGGTGTTGCGATGGCGGCCGACGAACCAAGACGCCACAACCATAGCAACGCCAAGCAGAAAAGCGGCGAGAACCTGCATCAGCAGAGGTAGATACTGCCAGTCATACGGAGTTACATTCATCGCCCAGCCTGAAGGAATTGGGATGCAACCGCTCGAACGGCCGGACAAAAAGAAAATCCGGCAAAAGGATTACCTGAGTTGAGATTAGGTTTTCGCGCCTCTCCAGTCAAGGCAAGGGGCGGCGCAGTTGCGGGAAACCCTTTACTGCCGGGAGGATACGGCTTTTATCGAACGGGAGCGCCATGATTTCGCGCTTGTTCACCGGGAGGGGGCATGTTCGCTTATAAGGCTGGTGTGAGATTTGTCACAGGTTTTCCCACAACGATGCATCAAAACTATGTGTGCACCATTTTGGGACAGGACCTTTGTACTCTGTCCGTTTCAATGTGCCGTGCCGAAGAACCGGGTGAGGATGGATTGCATGGGCTACTGTTCAACGTTGAGGAATTTCCAGGTTCCGGCGGCAATCCCTGCTGCGCTCGTCAACCAGGGACGCACCCACCGCAGGCGCATCGCTCCCGAGGCTGGCCGTGCGTTAGAAATTCTGGGTCACGCGATTGAGTATCTAAGCGACGAGTTCGCTCATGCAGGAGGGTCTTTGAGCGCCCACAATGCGCAGGTGGAAGCGGTGCAACTGCTGATGGCGGTGAACCGGAAGATTTACTTTGCGTGTCCCGAGGTGCCCAGCCTCGGTGAGCGGTGGCGTGCGATGCTGCGAAAAGCAGCAATCAGCCATTAGCTTCGTCCCCGCGTCGCTGCCGCGTATTTCATGCATCGAGGGGTGTTCGCTAGCACTCTCAGCCGTTTTCGCTTCCTAGGGCTATCAGGCTACCCGAAGAGCAATGCTCCAAAGAGGATGAGCCAGGCAAGTCCCATGGTGTGCCAGAACCACGCAGTTGCATCGACGGCGATCTGGCGGGATTCGACGCGCTTGAGGTGAGAAAGCGCGATGAGGCAAAAGATGAGTGCAAGCACGCCCAGAGCCAAGTGCACTGCGTGCAGTCCAGTGATGAGATAGAAGAAATAGCTGGCTGGGGTCGCCCAGCGATCAAAGCCAAATCCCTCTGCGGTGAGTTGGTGCCAGGCGATCACCTGTCCTGCGAGAAACATGAGCCCGAGAGCCAGAGTTGCGCCGAGCCAAGGCAAAGTACGGCGCAACGCCGGCCTACCCAGGCCGAGCCATTCCTCCAAAACATCAAATTCGCGAAAGATGTGCCGGCGAGCGAACTCCATGGTGAGCGTGCTCAAGGCGAGGACCACGGTATTGAGGTAGAGGATGTGCGGTATCAGGATGGGGTGCCAGTCGCCGACCTGCTGGAGGGTTCGTGGATCCAGATGCGTGGCCATCTGACGTGCATAAAACACCGCCACGAGGGCGACGAAGAACATCATGTCGCCGGCCAGGGCACAAAATACGAAGGCGCGAGTGCGATTGAGCATCTCGCGCGGGCCGCGGTGGGGACCACGCCAGTCGTCGTCGCCTCCCCCTCCACCGCCTCCAGTAGGACGACGATCGACGGGAGGTTTGCCACCGGTGCCGGGAGCTTTGCGCTCAACGTCGGATGGGACGGGCGTGAAAATAGTTGGCATCGGCGATCCCCGTGAGGATGAATTTACACTCCCTTTTGCTTGGACGCACCGAAAATCGGAAGAGTGGGCTGGGTTTGGCTAAAAGATGGTTTGATCGGCGAAATAGCTGTGCGAACGGTGAACTACGCGGATGGCAAATACGACATGCCGTCAAATGGGTTAAGTATCGGGACGCTGAATGTTGTGAAGTCTTTCACGTTACGGGTGACCACGGTGAGTGAATGGATGCGGGCGGTAGCCGCGATCATTGCGTCGACGGAAAGGTCGTCGGGAGTAGCGGCCATGAGGCGCGCCCACTCACGAAATGCGTCCCCGTCCATCGTCACGACTGCAAACGTATTTCCAATCCGATCGATCCAATGTTCGATGTCGACAGCTTTTTGGGGATCTTGCCGGCGTGTTCTTTCCACACCGGCTTGAAGCTCTCCCATTACAACTGCGGAAACTCGAATTTCCGCGGCGGGCACAGAGTCAAACCATGCAGAGACGGCGCCGTTAGGCTTGTTTTTCCGTAATTCGGAGACGATGTTGGTATCGAGCAGGTACATGCGGCTACTCAAACTCGAAGGGCCGAATTCGGATTTTTCTGCGCGGTGGAATATAGAGATCGTGCGGGCCATTGGGATCAAGCAGAACATCTTTGATGGTTTCGCGCTCGTTTCCCTTCAGGCGCTTCCATTCGTCGATGGGGAGCAGGACGGCAGTTTCAACTCCGCGACGCGTGACGATCTGAGGACCGTCGTTGAGGGCGGCGTCGAGAAGTTCGCTGAAGCGGGCCTTTGCGTCGTAAACCTGCCAAGCCATTGAAGTTGCCTCTTTTATGACTATATGACTAGTCAGATGACTATGTCAAGACGGCTTGAGCAGCTGGCGGAAAGACGCGAGATACGAAACTCGTGCGAGCGATTGCCTGGACGGCCAGTCCTACCAGCCGCGCGTCTGGAGAAGCTGCGACTCTTCGATGGCGGCGGCGGCCAGGCCCTTCATGGTGCCCGTGACCTGCTCAGAGACTTCGGCGAGAATTTTAGGGTCGTTCCAGTGCGTGGTGGCGGCGACGATGGCCTTGGCGCGCGAAACGGCTTCTTCGTGTTCCTTGGGTGAGTTCTCGACATCGAGCGGCGTAGCGCGTTCCTTCATGAAGATTCCCGACCCGACGAAGATGGCCTCTGCGCCGAGCTGCATCATCAGTGCTGCGTCGGCTGGGGTGGCGATGCCGCCGGCGGAGAAGTTGGGCACGGGCAGTTTGCCGGATTTAGCGACCATTGAGACGAGTTCATAGGGAGCCTGCAGGTCTTTTGCCGCTGCATAGAGTTCTTGTTCAGAAAGAACAGTGAGGGTGCGCATTTCGCGTGTGATGGTGCGCATGTGCTGGACGGCGTGAACAACGTCGCCGGTACCGGCTTCTCCCTTGGTCCGGATCATGGCCGCGCCTTCGGCGATGCGGCGCAGAGCCTCTCCCAGGTTGCGTGCGCCACACACGAACGGAGTGGTGAAGGCGTGTTTGTCGATGTGATGCGCCTCGTCGGCTGGGGTCAGCACTTCGCTTTCGTCGATGTAATCGACGCCGAGTTCCTGGAGGATCTGCGCTTCGGCGGTGTGTCCGATGCGGGCTTTAGCCATGACGGGTATGGAGACGGCCTGAATGATCTGCTTGATGAGCGAGGGCCGGGCCATGCGGGCCACGCCGCCTTCGGCGCGGATCATGGCAGGAACGCGTTCGAGGGCCATGACGGAGGTGGCGCCGGATTCCTCGGCGATGCGCGCCTGCTCGACACTCATCACGTCCATAATGACGCCACCCTTGAGCATTTCAGCCAAGCCGATTTTGAGGCGCAAGGTGGTGCCGGCAAACCCGTTATTTTCTGTAGGTTCAGGCATGGTTTTCGACCTCTGAAGGCGGCCGATCCCGCTGCGGGCAGGAGGTAAAGCCGCAAAGTCTTTCCAACCTCAAGTGTAACAGCGAAGTGAATGCGACGTGTGAGCGCGTCGGGTGCGTGTGGAAGCCGCCGCGCAATTCTTAGTCCATTCCAATCCTCTGCACGATCCTCTGGACCCGTTTCTGCAAGATTCTCTTCCGCGATGACGTCGTCTCAGCCAGTTCCGGCGGGTATGAATGCGAGGCCTGGGCCAAGGGGCTCTGCGCCCGCGGGAGCGCCACTAAGCGGCGCACCCGCTGTTGAGAAGTCAAATGCTGGCGCGCCGGCAACCGCGCGAAGCGAAGGGCCGGGAACGGCGCTGGTGCCGTCGCCGCAGTTGCTCGCCGAAGAGGAGACCGATCCGGCGTTCGGACCCTTGGTCGCACGACTACCCGTGGAGTTGGACGTAGCGGTGCCGGTGCGCGAGTTTCGCGTGCGCCATCTGCTTGCGCTGGAGGCGGGAACGGTCATCGAGTCCAGGTGGAATCACGGCAACGACCTGCCGCTGGCCGCGGGTGACGTGAAGCTGGCATGGACCGAGTTTGAAGTGATTGAGACGCAGTTGGCGGTACGTGTGACGCGGCTGGCGTGAAGAAGCCAAAACGGGATCAGGACGACGTGAAGGGAAAACGAGCAACAGTGAAGAAGAAATTGGGCGGCGCGGCAACACCAAGTGGACCCGCAATCAGCGGGCTGACAGGATGGCTGATCGCAAAGCTCGGCCGCGGCGAACGGCCTAAGCCGCGCATCGAGCTTGTAGAGCGCATTGCACTGGCTCCCAGGCAATCGCTGGCGCTGGTCGTGGCCGAAGGGCAACGCATTCTGGTGGCTACCTCGGCCGAAGGCGGGCCGGCCTTTTATCCACTGGGCGAATCGTCAACGAAAGAAAAAAATACAACGCGCACGGTGAGACCGGCACGCCCCGATTCGCGCCGGCCAATGAGGGTTTCATGGTGACGGTCTGGTTGGGACAATGGTTCGGGGGATGGGTGGCGCCGACGCTTGGCTGGGCGAATTCCTTGGCTGCGGCCGCTCCGGCCAGCATTCCGCTGCTGCCCGATTTGAATGCCAAGTTGCATCCATCGGATTCGACGCCGTGGACGATTCTGCTGGTTCTGACGCTGATCACGCTGTTGCCTGCAATTTTGATGTGCATGACGCCGTTGGTGCGCCTGCTCGTGGTCTTCCATTTCCTGCGTCAGGCGCTCGGCACGCAGACTGCGCCATCGAATCCCACACTGATGGGACTGGCGCTGATGATGACGTGGTTCCTGATGACGCCGGTCCTCAATCAAGTGGACCAGCAGGCCGTGGAACCGTATCGAGCGGGGCAGATCACCGGCGTGGAAGCGATGGATCGCGGTACGGCGCCTGTGAAGCACTTTCTACTGCGTTATGCACGCGAGAAGGATCTGGCACTCTTCGCGGCGGCGGGCCAGATCCCGCGCCCCAACACGCCCGACGATTTGCCCATGCGCGTCGTAGCTCCGGCCTACATTCTGTCGGAACTCAAAGCGGGCTTCGCCATCGGTGCGGTATTGTTTCTGCCGTTTCTGTTGATCGATATCGTGACGGCGGCGATCACGACTTCGATCGGCATGTTCCAGCTGCCCCCGGTCGTGGTGTCGACCCCGCTGAAGATTCTGCTCTTCGTGATGGTAGATGGATGGAATCTTCTGGCCAATTCGCTGTTGAAGAGTTTCTGAAGAGGAGACCGATGACGCCCGATCTGGTTGCCGAGCTGATGCGCCAGCTGATGCGGGAGGCGATCGTGCTGGCCGCACCGCTTTTGATCGCGGCCGCAGTGCTGAGTTTTGCGTTGAGCCTGGTTCAGACCTTGACGAGCCTGCAGGATCAATCGTTGACCACGGTGCCGCGGTTGGCGGCGATTGCGGTCATTTTGCTGGTGGGCATGCCGTGGTTTCTGGAACGGATGGCCGAGTATACGCGACTGCTGTTGAGCGATTTCCACCGCTATCTGGGATGAGGAAGCAGCCTTCAGCTTTCAGCCGCCAGCGGGGATGTTGGTGAAAGCGAATGTTTGGGGTAGCGGAATTTCAGAGCTGAAAGCTGCGGGCTGAAGGCTGAGAGCTGAAGTCGATGATCGATTGGCCCCATTTTCTGAGTGCAATGACGCTGGCCCTGGTGCGGGTGAGCGGAATGGTCGCCTTCGCTCCATTCTTTTCGTCTACGGCGCTGCCCATGCGCGCCAAGGCGGTGTTTGCGGGCGCCGTGGCGTGGCTGGTTGCGCCGCTCGTTGCCACACTGCCGAACGCCGACGCAACACTCGGCTTCTCCGCCATTGTCGGAGAGCTTGCGGTGGGCCTGGTCTACGGCCTTTCGCTCGTATTGCTGAGCGAGATGCTCATCTTCGCCGGACAAATCGCGGGTTTGCAATTCAGCTTCTCGCTCGTGAATCTGCTGGACCCGGAGTCGGCCATTCAGACGCCGCTGCTTGGGGACCTGTTTCAACTGATGGGCACGCTGGTCCTGATCACCGCGGGCCTGGACCGGATTCTGCTGGCGTCGGTTTTCCGGAGCTTTCGCGCGGTACCGCTGGGGACCTTCGCGCTGGCCCCGCCGACAGCATTGGCTATCGTGCATGCCGCGGGAGGGATTTTTCTGGCCGCGCTGGAGCTGGCAGCGCCGGTTCTGGCGTGCACGATGCTGGTTGAGATCGCCGTGGCTTTGGTCGGCAAACTCAGCCCGCAGCTGCCGGTGATGTCGTTGACCGTCCCCATGAAGACGCTGACAGGCTTGGTGATTCTGGCCAGCTCCCTGGCGCTTTGGCCGCGATTCATTGAGGCACGCTTCTCAAGTCTCCTCGATATGGCTGAGCGCCTGATCTCGGCTCCAGCCGCTGCGCACGGATGGGGAGGCTAGATCATGGCCGGCGAGCGCACCGAACAGGCCACGCAGCACCGCCGCGAAAAGGCGCGCAAGGACGGCGACATTCTGCACAGCCGCGAGCTGACTGCCGCGGCGGGAACTCTGGCGGGGGTCATCGCGATGGGCGTGTTGAGCGGCCGCACGATTGAGTCCTGGCAGGAAGCATTTCAGGGATTTCTTTTGCTGGGAATGCCGGCACGCTGGGAGCCGGCAACTCTGGCCCCCACGCTGGTCGCAATACGGAGACTCGTTCTGACAGTACTCGCGGCCCCTGCCGTCGTGATGGCCGCGGTGGCGGTGGCCGCGCTGGGAGCCGGAATTGTGCAGACGGGCGGTCTAACGGTTCATGGCAGTGCAATCGCTTTCAAGCCGGAGCGGATCAGTCCCGTTGCGAATTTGAAAAACCTTTTCTCGCTGCGCGCCGCGTCGCGCCTAGGAAAATCGCTGCTCCCCGCAAGTTTTTTGGCGGTTTTCGCGGTCGAGCGCATGGCGCATCAGTTGAGCATTCCCCCCTTCTCGAACGAGCGGCTGGAGATGTTGGGCAAGGACGTGTACGGGCTTCTGCTGGCCGCGGCGTGGCTGTTGTTCGGCTGGTCGGCCGTCGATTACGTGGTCGAGTGGCAGTCGCGCGAATCGCGCTTGAGGATGAGCCGCCAGGACCTGCGCGATGAGTACAAGGAAACCGAAGGCAGCCCGCAGATTCGGGGGCGGATCCGCAACCTGCAGCGCCAGATGCGCCGCCGCCGCGTAAAAGCCGACGTGTCGCGAGCGGCGGTCGTGTTGACCAATCCCACACACTACGCCGTTGCGCTGGGCTTCGACTTTGTGACCATGGACGCGCCCAAGGTGATGGCCAAGGGACGCAACCTGCTCGCCGAGGAGATCAAGGCCGAGGCGCGCTGGGCCGGAGTGCCGATCGTCGAGAATCCTCCGCTGGCGCGGTCGTTGTATCGAACTGTCGAGGTCGGCCAGTCGATTCCGATGGAGTTATACGCGGCGGTGGCCGCGATTCTGGCCTACCTCTACCGGCAGCGCGTGGAAGCCGAGTTGCGCGAGCGGCAGCGCTCCGCAGCTTCAGGCGGCTCCGCCGTTCCCGGCTTTGGGCGCTCCGCGCCTTCAGGTTTGGGAGGCCGCTCCGCGGTTTCAGGTCTTGGAGGAGATTTGCGATGAGCACAGCCACGCACGGGGCCGGAACCTTGCCGCAAAAGAGCTCAATCTTGCAGAGTCTGCGCGATTATTTGCTGCCCATGGCGGCGATCAGCGTGATTTTTGTCATGCTGGTGCCGGTTCCTGCCGCAGTGCTGGATCTGCTTCTGGCGATCTCAATGGCCTGCTCGATCATCGTGTTTCTCTCCGCGGTGCAGATCCGCCGCGCCGTGGAACTGTCCGTGTTTCCCACGCTGCTGCTTTTGCTGACTCTGTTCCGGCTTTCGCTCAACATTGCCTCCACGCGCCGGATTCTTCTCCATGGCCAGGAGGGAACCGCAGCCGCTGGAAAGGTGATCGAGGCCTTCGGGCAGTTTGTGGTGGGCGGCAATTATGTCGTCGGCTTCGTTCTTTTTCTGGCTCTGGTTGCCATTCAGTTTCTGGTCGTAGCTCACGGCGCGGTGCGCACTGCCGAGGTCACGGCGCGTTTCACATTGGACGCGCTCCCCGGAAAACAGATGGCCATCGACGCCGACATGAACGCCGGGCTGATCGATGAGGCCGAGGCGCGCAGAAGGCGGCAGGCGATCGCGCGCGAAGCGGAGTTCTATGGCGCCATGGACGGAGCGGCGCGGTTTAACCAGCGCGATGCTTTGGCCACGATCCTGATCACGGCGATCAATATTGTTGCCGGCCTGCTGATCGGAACCCTGCAGCAGGGAATTGAACTGGGCGAGGCGGCGCGGACCTACACCGTGCTGACGGTGGGCGATGGCCTGGTCACGATCATTCCCTCGCTGCTGGTCTCGGTCGCGGGCGGCATCACGCTGACGCGCGCCAATTCCGCCGGCATGCTGGGTGGCGAGATTCGGCAGCAACTGCTGGCGCGGCCGGCCACGCTGTATATGGCGAGCGCGGTGTCGGCCTGCATGTGCCTGATCCCGGGATTGCCGAAGTTCGCCTTTCTTGCGGTGGCCGCGACGCTGTACATGGGCGGAAGGCGCATTTCGAGTGCAGCGCCCGCCACCATTCCAGCGGAGCTTGCGGCAGGAGAGAAGAAGAAGGCGGAGAACGCGCAGGGCTCGGATCTCGCGGCCATGATGCGCCTGGAAGAGCTGACGCTGGAGATCGGATTTCAACTGATCCCACTGGTTGACGAGAAACAGGGGGGGCAGCTGCTGGGCCGGGTGCGATCGCTCAGGCGTCATCTGTCCTCGGAGATGGGCTTTCTGGTGCCGCCGGTGCACATCTCGGACAATCTGCGCCTGAAGCCTCGCGAATACGTGGTTTCGCTGCGGGGGATTGAAATCGGACGCTGGCAGACCGAAAGCCCGCATCTGCTGGCCGTCTCGAGCGAGCCAGGGCGTCGACCTTTGGCAGGCAAGGAGACGCGCGAACCGGCCTTTGGCGTTCCGGCCATCTGGATCGCGCCCGCGCTCGAAGACGCCGCGATCGCCGCCGGCTATTCGGTGGTGGACTCGGTCACCGTGATCACCACACATTTGGGCGAGCTGGTTCGCCAGCACGCCGCGGAGCTGGTAGGCCGCGCCGAGGTCAAGCGCCTACTGGATGCGCTGAACGATTCGCACCCCAAGCTCCTGGAAGAACTGGTGCCGAAGCTGCTCACGCTCGGCGAGGTGGCGAGGGTTCTGGAGCAGTTGTTGCGCGAGCGAGTTTCGATTTGCGATCTGGGGCCCATTCTGGAGGCGATGCTCGAGACCGCGCCGGCGACGAAGAATCTGGTCGCGTTGGTCGAATCGTCCCGAGCTGCCCTCGGACGACGGCTGGTGCAGCCTCTTCTGGACGGCGATGGGCAGCTGCCGGTGCTGCTGCTCGATCCCGCGCTCGAAGAGGAGATTTTGTCGACCGTCTCGCCCGAGGGATCGGCCCTGGGCGGGGGCCCGCGGCTGCTTGCAACGGGCGCTCGGCCGGCGACGCCGGTGGTCCGCAGACTCGCCGATTCTGTGAGATCCCTTATCGGTTCCGCATCTTCCTCGGCCCCACCCGTGCTTCTTTGCCCAAGTCCGGCCCGTTATTTCGTCCGGCGCTGGCTGGAGCCAGTGCTGCCACGTCTGGCGGTGGTTGCGGCCAGCGAAGTTCCACCCGAAATCCGGCTGCGTCCAGTGGGCACAGTTCGATGACGTCGGCAGGGAGCTCGAAAAAGTTGCACTGGCCAGCGAAGAAGGGGTGGCGATGGAAACAGCAACAGCCAGAGAGTTGAGACCGTCGCGGCGCGCAGCCGCAGTCAGTGGTTATCCGCCTCCGGCTACGGCACAGCCGGCGCTGACCACTGAGCAGGAGCGGGTGCTGCTCGAGCATCTGCCGATCGTGCGCTTTCTTGCCCGCCGCATTCACGAGCGCCTGCCCCAGCATGTGGACATCGAAGATTTGGTTTCGGCAGGCGTAGTGGGGCTGATGGATGCCTTCGCCAAATTCGATCCCACAAAAAAGGTGCAGTTCCGAAGTTACGCGCAGTTCCGCATCCGGGGCGCGATTCTGGACAGTCTGCGTACGCTCGACTGGAGTCCGCGGGAGCTGCGCCGCAAGGGCCGTGCGGTGGAAGAAGCGATCCGGGTGATGACGGCGCGGCTGGGCCGTGCTCCCGGCGAAAACGAAGTCGCTGCCGAGATGGAGATCAGTCTCGATGACTACCAGCAACTGCTCGGAGACCTGAAGGGTCTGGAGATCGGCACCCTGCATGTGGAGCGCAACGAGAACTCCGGCGAGGAGGAACTGGCATATGTGCCGGGAAAGCCGGAGGAGGATCCGCTGTTTCGGTGCCTGAGGGGCGAGCTCGAAGAGCGGTTGACGGACGCCATCGCGCACTTGCCCGACCGCGAGCGGCTGGTCATGACGCTCTACTACTACGAAGAGATGACCATGCGGGAGATCGGGCTGGCGCTGGGCGTGGTGGAATCGCGCGTCTCGCAGGTGCACGCGTCGGCCGTCATGCATTTGCGCGCGGCGCTGCGCGACCTGGCCGGTAGCGCTGCTCCGGAGCGGACCGGGTCGAGAATTCTGGCGCGAAGAAAATGAGCCATAAAAGAAGCTCCAGTCCCATAAGCCAACATGGAAGCAACACTGGAGGAGATCGGTGTTGACGGAAAAGACACTCAAGCAGGATGAGATTGACGCTCTCTTTCAGGCGGCCCGCAGCCAGGCACCCGAGGCCGGGCCCGCGGAAGTGCGCGCCAAGGTGGCGCCCTACAACTATTCCTCGGCAGGCCAGATTTCGACCGAGCAGTTGCGCGCCATCAGCATGCTGAACGATCTGTTCGCGCGCAACCTGACGCACAACCTTGCTGCCTGGCTGCGCACGCGGTTTCAGGTCAATCTGGTCTCGGCCGAGCAGATCCAGTTCAATGAATTTCTGCTGAGGATTCCTGAGATTTGCTATGTGGCATCGGTGAGGCTGGAGCCGTTGGGGGCGCTGGCGGTGCTGCAACTCGATCTCGGCCTGGCGCCTCCGATGATCGATCTGCTGCTGGGCGGCGACGGCAAGGACGGTCCGCTGCGCGAGTTGACCGACATCGAGGAATCGATTTTGGCCAGCGTGGTGGAAATTGTCTGCCGCGAGCTGACCGTAGCCTGGCAGCCGGTTGGCTTAAGCTTTTTGTTTGAGCGCCGCCAGATGCAGACGCAGGTGGCGCGCATCATTTCAGTGGCCGAGAAGACGCTCTGCCTGAGCTTTGAGATTCGCATGCCGCACAGTTCCGGTCTGCTGAACCTTGCATTTCCGGCGGTCGTGGCAAACACCATTCTTCGCCGTCTGACTTCGGAGTGGGGCCGGAGGCGCCGCCATGCCGGCGGCGCCAGGGCGCGCATGAGCGAGATGGCGCGAGGGATCCGCTTTGGCTGCTCCCTGCAATTGCCCACAGTGCGCCTGGCGGCGAGCGCGCTTGAAAACATCGAGCGGGGCGATGTGCTGCGCCTCGATGTGGGCAGCAACCAGCTTTCCGAGCTCAGAGTTGCGGGGCTACCTCTTTCCCTTGCCCAGGCCATGCGCCACGGTACGCATCGCGCCGCGCGCGTTGAGCGCCTTCTTGTGGGAGGAGACCGGTGAAGACTTACTTTGACTGTTGGCTCCAGGTGGCGACGGCGCTTTTCTCGCAGGCTTTGGCGGGCGAACCGCAGTTAAGCGAATCGCTGCCCAAGGCGCTCGGCTCGGGATCCTTTGGCTGGGCCGCTACGCTGACGGGCGATGTTGAGGGAAGGTTCTCGGTGGTCCTCGATGGCGCGGTTCTGGAGACGTCGTTGATGGGCGAGGGTATCGACCAGAAGGCGGGATGGAAAGAGCTCCTCAGCGAGGCGGCTGGTGCGGCCGCGGGAGACTTACTGGCCGCGACCGGCAAAAAATGCCAGGTGACGGGTCTTGACGAGATCGCGGCCGAAGCGCAGATCTCGCACGCCTTCGAGCTTCGCTCAGGCGAGCGCGCATGGACCATTCTGGTGCGGGACGAAATTCGCGACGAGGCGAGGACAGAAGCGGCGCAGCAGGTCGCCGAGGCTGCCCGGCCATCGGTTGCCGAGCCCGCGCAAGCAACAACCGCACTCGGCGGAGTCGCTTCCGACGACTTGCGGAATCGGCCATCGCCGCTTGCGCCGGGCATGGAGTTGCTGCTTGACGTCGAGCTCGAAGCGTCGTTGCGCTTCGGCTCGCGGGAGATGCCGCTGGGCGAGATTCTCGATCTGGGACCGGGCGACGTAGTTGAGCTCGACCGCCACGTGGCCGATCCCGTCGACCTGATTGTCGGCGACAAAATTGTGGCGCGCGGAGAGGTCGTGCTGGCCAACGGAAACTTCGCCTTGCGGGTGACCGAAGTTGCCTCGCCCAGAAAGCGTCTGGAGAGTATTCGATGCCTTTTCTGAGCCGCGATCTGGGACTAAGAGCTCACGACGACCATAGAATCGATGACCACCGCGAGGTCGATTCTGGAAGGAAGGCCGATCGGGTCCGCTCTCCGGCGCGCGTTGGTAGCGGCATCTTTTCGACCTGCGCAAATCCCCAATGCCGCTCGGGCTGGCTGCGCCTGTGGCGGCGCCCCGAGACGCCGGTCTTCGAAGGGGGCTGGTGCTGTTCTGAATCTTGCATGCTGGACCGTGTGGCCCAGGCGCTCGGCCGCGAGATGGATGGGCGAGGCAGCCCTCCGCGCGAGGGCCATCGTCACCGGATTCCGCTCGGTTTGGTTCTGCTCGAGCAAGGCTGGATTACGAACCAGAATCTGCGCCTGGCGCTTCACGCGCAAAAAAATGCCGGCGCCGGACGGTTGGGAAAGTGGCTGGTCGAGAGCCGAAGTGCGAGCGAGGAGAACGTGACACGCGCTCTCGGCCTGCAATGGGGCTGTCCGGTTTTGGGCATGGAGTTCCGTCATCCTGAAGGGCTGACCGCACTGGTGCCGCGTCTTTTTGTGGATGCTTTTGGAGCGCTTCCGTTGCGTGTCGCGGCGGGCAGGATTCTCTATCTGGGTTTTGAAGACCATCTCGATCCAGCGCTGGCGCTGGCTCTGGAGCGCATGACTGGACTCGAGGTTGTGGGCGGGTTCGTACCGGAGTCGGCCTTTCGTCCGGCGCAGGCGCGATTGCTGGAGGCACATTTTCCGGAGGCTGAATTGATGGAAGCCCAAACCGATTCGGCGCTGGCGTTGGCCCTTGCCAAAGCGGTGGAGCGAACACGGCCCGTGGAATCGCGCCTGGCGCGGTTGCACGACCTCTTCTGGCTGCGCATGTGGCTAAAACCCCAGCGGGGGTCATTGCCCGACCCCGATTCAATTCGGGACCTGATCGGCTCCATCCGTTCGCACTGATCCGGGCGGCCTGCAGGGAAGCGACCGAGAACAGGTGCTGGGCGGGCGATGGATGGCTTCAGGATTCGATTCTGCAATGGATTCGGCCTCAAGGATCGCATCGCAGCGCCGATGAACAAAGAGTGGAGGGGCTGGGTATGAGCGAGATTCGAACGTTGATCGTCGACGACTCCTCCGTGATGCGCAAAATCGTCGAACGGTCGCTGCGCCAGGCCGGGTTGGATACCCTTGTGGTGCACGAGGCTGGCAGTGGCGTTGAAGGGCTGGAAGTGTTGAAGACTAAACCGGTCGACCTGATTCTTTCCGACATCAACATGCCGGCTATGGATGGGCTGGAATTTTTGCGCCAGCTCCGCGCACAAAATCTGGCGCCCGGCGTCCCGGTTGTCATGATCACTACAGAGTCGAGCGAGCAGCACGTCAAGCAGGCGATCGAGGCGGGCGCGAAAGGGTATATTCGCAAACCGTTCACCGCGGAACAGGTGAAGGAGCGGATCTTGCCGCTGGTTCATGCGGCGTAGTTGGGCAAGTCTGGTTGGGCGTCTCCGCATACCAATGGAGAGCACATCGGGCGCGAACGGACGCAAGCGGCCGCGAACGGACTCAAGCGGACGCGAACGGTTAAGAGTGGGGCAAACAAGAATCAGACTAAGCAAAACGCTTGAGAGTGGGAACTGACGGGGCGCAATCGGGAGCGGTCCAGGAGCCGTCGGGATATACAGGGTTCAGAGCGGGAGGGCGCCGTGCTGTTGAACGGTGTGCGTTCGGGGGTCACCGGAGGGCAGAGCGGCGGTGAGGCCAAAGGCGTCGCCAGTCGAGGTGCGGGTGGTGGCGCCGTTGTGGGGGAGAGTGCGATGCCGATTTCGTTGCGTGACTCTGTGCAGCAGGTCTCCGATCCGAGAAACCTGGATGCAAGCGTGGAAGAGGTATTCCGGCTGATGCTGGGCCTGGAGTGCAAGCGCGCGATGGGTGCTGCGGCGATGGATCCCGAGTCGGTGACGGCGGTGGTTGGATTTGGAGGCGTATTAAGCGGCGCGTGTGTTTTCAGGTCAGGCGCGAGCACGGCAATGAAGATCGCGGCACAGATGACGGGAATGGAATTCTCGGCCGTCGACGACACGGTGAAGGACGGGATTGGCGAGATCTGCAATATGCTTGCCGGTGCATGGAAGGGTAAAGTCCCGGAGCTGGCGGCCAATACGGGGCTTTCAGTTCCCGCGGTGATTACCGGCCACGATTACAAGCTGCATGTCCAGGCTCCGGAGTTTCAGATTCATCACTTCTACCGCTTCAATGACCAGGTCTTCGAGGTCACGATTGTGTGCGATGGCTTGCGGTGAAGCCGCGTCTCGCGACGAGCCGATAATGTCGAGGGCGACTGTGACATGGGCGGCCCCGACATTGGCCAGAGAGTGACATGCCAGCTGGCGACTGATGTTGCCGATCACCGTCGCGTGTGAATTCGGCTCGGTGGGCTGGCAGGTCGAAAGTCGGTTAAGGCCTTTTTCAAATCGGTCTGGTTCCCGCCACTCATAGTCTCTTCTAATCTTTTCTGCACCTTTTCGGTCCTCTTGCTGCTGACTGTCCAAGATATGGACAGCGGCTACTATGCAGCGATGACGGGCCTGGTGGCGCGCACCCAGGCTCTGGACACTGCTGCGGCCAATCTGGCCAACGCGCAGACGCCGGGGTATCGCGCCGAGCGCGAGTTTTTCCGTTCCGTGCTGCTGGGACCCGATGCGTTGGACTCACAGTTGGGCCAGACGGTGAACAACTATGGCCTGCTGGGCGGCGATCGCCTGAGCATGGCGCAGGGCGCTCTGGAGGAAACCGGCAACCCGCTCGATCTGGCGATTGAAGGCCAGGGATTCTTCATGGTGCAGACGCCCGGGGGTGTGCGCTACACGCGCGACGGCAGCTTTCACCGCGCACAGAGCGGGCAGCTGGTGACCGAGGCCGGCGAACCGGTGCTCACGGCGGCGGGCCAGCCGATTGCAATTCCTCCCGGCGAGGTTTCAGTCGGCGCCGATGGAACCGTTTCGGCGGCAGGCGGCGCTGTTGCGACCCTGGGAGTTGTCGCGTTTCCTCAAGGGACCGAACTCACGCCAGAAGGCGCGAATCGTTACGTGGCGCCGGTTGGGGTAACGCCGGTCGCTGCGAAGGATGCAAGCGTGCATGAGGGCGCCCTCGAGGCCGCGAACCAGGATGTGGTTCAGGGATCGTTGAACTTGATCGTGATGCAGCGCCAGGCGGAGATGATGCAGAAGGCGCTGACCGTCTTTCATACGGAGTTCAACAAGTTTGCAACGGAAGATCTTCCTAGGATCTAGTCCAAGACAAGGAGAAAGATGATTCGAGCCTTGTATACCGCAGCCAGTGGCATGAGCGCGCAGCAGATGAATCTTGACACGATCGCCAACAACCTGGCCAACTCATCGACCACGGGCTTCAGGCAACTGCGCCTGCAGTTTCAGGACATGGTCTACCAAAACATGGTGACGCCGGGCGCAGCGCAGAGCCAGAATACGGTTTCCGCTGGGCTGCAGATCGGCCTTGGAACCAAGTCGGCGGCCACCGAAGTGATCAATACGCAGGGCGAGCTGAACGAAACCGACAATCCGCTCGATGTGGCGATTCAGGGTGCGGGATTTTTCCAGGTGCAGCGTCCCGACGGCACGATTGCGTACACGCGCGCCGGCCAGTTTCACATGAACAACCAGGGGACGATCGTAACCACGGACGGCGATCCGCTGATTCCGACGATCACGATTCCATCGAATGCGACGGCAGTGACCATCACCGAATACGGGGTGGTGAATGCGACCCTGGCAGGACAGCAAAACCCTTCGCAGCTTGGACAGATTCAACTGGCCACGTTTCCCAACCCTGGTGGCCTCGAGAGCATGGGGAACAACCTGTTGACGGCCACGCTCAGCTCCGGTGATCCGGTCCTGGGAAACCCGGGGGGCACCGAAGGGATGGGCTCGTTGCAGCAGGGATACCTCGAAAACTCGAATGTGGACGTGGTGACGGAGTTTGTGCAGATGGTGTTGGCGCAACGGGCTTACGAGTCGAATTCCAAAGTCATTAAGGCCGCGGATGACATGTATTCCGAAGTCAATAACATGACGCACTGACTTTGGAATTTGATTTGAAACAGATTCAAGGGGACGGAGGGGTGATGATCCGAGCGAAATTGCTGGCGGCGATTGCAGGTTTGTGTCTTGCGGCTCCGCTTTTGAGTCACGCGCAGGATGAGGGCCGAAATCGCGGCCGCGTGATTCGGGTCATCGACGATGCTGCGACGGGCGATCGATGGCTGCTCATCCGCGATGCGGCCCATCCCGGGGGGCCGGGGAAGATGGTGCGCACGGAGATTGCGGCGATGAAGCTGGCAGGCGACCGCTCAAAGGCAGAGAGTGAACCGGCGAAAAGAAATGCACACGCAACCGTCCGTCTTGTTATTCGTGCCGGCGACCGAGTGATTGTCGAGGAGCACACGCCGGTAGTGGACGCGCGGCTCGAGGCTGTCGCACTGGAGTCGGCAAAAGTAGAGACCGAACTCCCCGTGCGATTGAAGATCGGTGGCAAAGTTGTCCGCGTCGTGGCGCTTGCCTCAGGAGAAGCCAGGCTTGCGGATCTGCCGGGGGCGCGGCCATGAAGAAGTGCTGGTTCGTGCCGCTGTTGGTGAGCGCGCTCCTGGCACTTCCGGCCGCAGCGTGGAGCAAGAAGCATAGTGTCGAAACTCCGGCGGTAAAACCAACGCCGCCGGAAGCGGCATTGCGCAACTACATTGCACGGGTGCGTGCCGAACAGGCGGCCCAAATACACACGCCGGGATCGTTGTGGAGCCCCGAGGGCCAGCTGGTGCGCCTCGGGACGGACGTGAAGGCTTTCCGCCTTCACGACGTGGTGATGATTGTGGTGGGCGAAAGCCTGTCGGCTTCAACCGGCGGCCAGGTGAAGAACACACGTGCATCGAATGCCAACTCCGGAGTCACTTCGTTGTTCGGCGCGCTGAAAGCATCGAATGCGTTGCAAAATCTGGTCGGCGCGACTTCTTCTTCGGGGCTGACGGCGCAGGGGCAGAGCACCACCGACTCCAGTTTGGCGACGACGTTCGGTGCTGAGGTAGTGGACGTGCTGCCCAACGGGATGCTGGTGGTGCAGGCGACGCGGCAGTTGACCTTTTCACAACAGACACAGCTGATCGTTCTGCGCGGACTGGTGCGGCCCGAGGATGTGAGCAATCAGAATCAGGTGCTGTCGACGGCGATGACCGATCTCGAGCTCGAAGTGACGGGCAAGGGAATCGTGAACGACTCGACCTACCGCCAGAATCCGCTGGTGCGTTTGCTCGAAAAGCTGGTGGTGTTCTGAAGTTGGACGAGGCCTGGTATGACGACCCGAGCGGTGGCGATGGAAAGGACGAAAGAAAGGAAGTGGGGCCGGCTGACGCCGCTTCTCGAAAGCCGTGCGTTCTGGTGGTGGATGGCGGTGGCTGCAGTTTGGCTCCTGACCATTTCGCTGGCCCCGCCTGAGGAGCCGGGACAGAAATCGCGGATCAAAGACGTGAGTTCGATAGAGGGGATTCGCGATAACCAGCTCGTGGGTTATGGGCTCGTGGTTGGACTGAAGGGCACGGGAGACAGCTCGCAGACGGTGTTTCCGGCGCAGACGCTGGTTTCGGCGCTGGAGAAGATGGGCATCACGGTGCCGCAAACCGGATCGAACAGCGCCAGCAACATGCAGGTGAAGAACATGGCGGCGGTCTTTGTCGTGGCCACACTACCGCCGTTCAGCGGGCCGGGTTACAAAGTGGACGTAACGGTCTCGTCCGCCGGCGATTCGCGCTCGATCGAGGGCGGAATTCTGTTGATGACACCCCTCTATGGTCCCGATGGGCAGATCTACGCCCAGGCGCAGGGAGCGCTGGTTTTGGGCGGCTACATGGCAGCGTCCGGAGGCAGCGCCAAGCAGGTGAATCACCCCACCACGGCGCGCATTCCGGGAGGCGCGATGGTGGAGCGAGGAGTGCCCTTCGACCTGAAGCAGATGCGCACCGTCACCGTGGTGTTGAATGACGCAGATTTCCATACCGCGGAGCGGATGGCAGCGACCGTGAACCAGGCGCTGGGGGCTTCTCGCGCTAAAGCCGTCGATAGCCGCCGCGTGGAAATCGCGGTTGAGCCAGACGAGGATGTGGCATCGCTGCTCGACAAGGTTGAGGAGTTGGAGATCGATGTTTTTCCGCGGGCGCGTGTTGTCGTGAACGAGCGGACCGGAACGGTGGTAATCGGCGGCACTGTGCGGTTGCAACCGGTATCGATTTTGCACGGCGGATTGAGCATCAACGTGATCACGAATGTGGAAGTCTCGCAACCGGGCGCGCTGTCAACCGGCACCACGCAGGTGGTGGAGCAGACCACAGTGCAGGCTCAGGACAAGCCCGTGAACCGCATCGATCTGAAGGAAGGCGCGACTGTAGAGGATTTGGTCGAGGAATTGCAACGCACTGGTGCAGGCGCTCGGGACGTGATCTCGATCCTGCAAGCCATGAAGGCTGCCGGAGCACTGGACGCCGACCTGGACGTGCTGTAGAGGCAGGGATCGAGAAGACAGGGACCAAGGGACCAAGGGAACAAGGGAACGACCTGGACAAGGGATCGAAAGAACCAGAAATGATAGCCGCTGCGGTTGAGGAGAGGAAGCTTGAACATCGGATCCATCGCCGGAGTAGTAGGCACGGAGCAGACACACTCCGCTTCCTCGCCAAAGTTAGTGCAGGCAGCGCACGAGTTTGAGGGTCAGATGATGAAAGAGTTGCTGGAGCCGATGATGGCTGGCGATGCGCTTACCGGCGCCGACGATGACGATGCAGACCTGGGTTCGGGGTGAGGCTCGGGCTCGACCGGCGCGTTGGGTGAGTTTGCGTCGTCGGCATTGGGAAAAGCGCTCAGCGAGCGCGGCGGGTTTGGGATTGCAGACCGGATTATCAAGGAGCTTTCCCGGACTGGTAACCATCCCGGAAATGGGAAGGTAACCGGAAATCTGCACAGCAATACCGTGATGAGAGCTCATGAATGACTAGAGTGATTAGCGGAGAGGCCGATAGACCGAGCAAGGAGCAAAGTGTATGGATATTCGCAATAGTCTGGATGGATTGAGGTCACTGTTGGGAGTGAACCCGACGCAGACGCCCGCGCCGCAGCCCAGGAGCAGTTCGGCCCCATCGGGAGGCGCATTCGACACCGACAGGGCGACCTTGAGCAACGCAGCAAGCGAAGTATCGCAATCTCTTTCCGATGAAGGAGTGCGTCCGGAAAAGGTCGCAGCAATTCAATCGGCATTGGCGGCGGGAACTTACGATGTGCCCGCGTCCGCAGTGGCATCGAAGATGGTTGACGCGATGCTGGGCGGCGCATAGGCATCCGTGGCCAAGGCCGGGCGGTCAAAACTCCAGAGGGCGAAATTGGGGCGGCGAAACTGGACGGGCAGAACTGGCGGGGCGAAACCGGGTTGGGCGAACGGAGAGGATGAGGAATGCAGGAGAGTGATGCGCCGGTTGCGAAACCGGAGCTGAAGGAGCTCGTGGTAGAGGCATCGCGCGCGCTGGCGCTTCTGGATGCGCCGCGCCTTGATGAGCTGGCTGCTTCCTGCGAAGCGCTCAATCGCGATCTCGACTCGATGGACGTTGGAGAAAAAAAGGAACTGGCGCGGCAGGCGCGGGAGGCTACAGCGGACATGTCGGTGCTGGCTCGAGTGCTGGAGGCGACACGTGCGAATCGCAATGTGATGCGGCGCCTCAGAGAGATGTGCGAGCGCCGTCTTGAGTACGACGAGCGGATGATTCGAGGCGCAGGCGAAGCAGGCGCGGAAGCGGGGGATATCGATGGGGACGATTAACTCCGCCTTAAACTTGATGGCTGGCGCTTTGGAGGCGGATCAGGAAGCTCTGAATGTAGTGGCCAATAACGTGGCCAATGCCAATACGCCGGGGTACACCGAGGAGAAGCCCGACTGGCAGCAGAATGCGCCGATTTCGGTTGGCGGCGTGCTGATGGGCGATGGCGTCACCGAAACAGGTGCCACATCGCAGCGCGATCGGGTGCTCGAAGAACGGCTGGACCAGCAGCAGCAGCTCGCATCGGCTTCCAGCACGCGGTTGACTGCGTTGAACAACATGCAGGCATTGTTTACGCCGGACTCTGGTACGGCAGGATCGACGGCAGGGGATATAGGCAGCGATATCACGAGCTTTTTCGACTCCTTCTCCTCGTTGGAGCGCGATCCGACAGACAACGCGCTGCGCGAGCAGGTGCTCACATCGGCTTCCACGCTCGCCGGTGACATCTCCAGCGCGGCCAGCAGCCTGAACGGGCAACGCGATGCGATTGATCAGGAAGCTTCGGGTGTGGTGAGCCAGGTGAACTCTCTGTCCGGCGCCATTGCGCAACTGAATCTGCAGATCATGTCCGCCTCGCCCAATTCCGACGCGGGAACACTCGAAGATCAGCGGCAGCAGGATCTAAGCCAGCTCTCTCAATTGATCGGAATCAACCAAGTGACAACACAAAACAACGGACTGGAGATTACAACAACGTCGGGGCAGTTGCTGGTATCGGAAGGGCAGAGCACGCAGTTGACCACCGGGATGGTGAACGGCGTCACCGACTTTTTCCTGAACGGCGCCGACATTACATCGCAACTGACTTCGGGGGGCGGACAACTTGGCGGGTATTTGACGGCGCGAGACACAGACGTTCCGAATGCCGTGGCTTCGCTCGATCAATTGGCGTACAGCGTTTCGACTTCGGTGAATGCGCAAAACAGTTCCGGCACAGATCTGAATGGCGTAACCGGAACATCGGCGAATCCGCTCGACATCTTTAAGGAACCGGCGCAGCTGGCGGGAAGCGCGGCAGCCATGAGCGTCGTGATGAGCGATCCCAGCGGAATCGCGGCGGCCGGCGCCGGGAATGGAAGCGGTGACAATTCAAATGCCGTGGCGATGGCCAACCTAGCGGGAGAGGCGCTGGGAGCGCCCACGACGGGATTCAGTTTGACCGAGAATCTGGATTCGACGACTCCCGTGAATGGCACGACGGCGGGAAATATCGTGGTGTACGACACGCGCGGAAACACATATCAGGCCACGGTGACTTATACACAGCAGGGCGCGAATACCTGGAGCTACTCGATCTCTTTGCCCGCGGCGGCGTTTGCTTCGGGAGTGTCAACACCGGTGACGGGCACGATGACCTTTGATGCGGCGGGCAACCTGGTGCAGATTCAACCATCCGGCGCGGCCAATCCGGAGACAGTTGGAACTGCGCCGAACGATGTCTCTTCGATTCCGCTTGGTTTTGCCGGGCTGGCCGATGGGGCTGCCGATTTGGACATGAGTTGGAATCTGCTCGGCGCCAACGGCACATCGATCGTCAGCCAGACTGCATCGGCGTCTGTCCAGTCCGCAGGAACTCAGAATGGGTTTGCAGGCAACCAGACACCGATCAACTACTATTCGAATTTTGTATCGACTCTGGGCGCGACGGTGTCCGAGGTGCAGACGGAGAACACGGCGGAAAATGCTTCGGTGACGCAACTGCAAACGCAGAACAACGCACTGTCGAGCGTGAACCTGAACGATGAGGCGGTGGCGATGTCAACGCTTGAAAACAGCTATCAGGCTGCGTCGCAAGTATTCACGCTGCTCAATACCGTGATGACATCGGCGCTGAACCTGGGCGAGGAGACGGCGGTTGCGTAGGCCAGATTCCGACTGTTAGCTCTTAGCCTCTTTGGGCTGGAGTGAATGTTGGTAACGACGCGGGCGACGGCGATCGAAAAACTATGAATCAACGGGGGCTCGGAAGAAACGATGCGAGTGGATCCAACGTATATTTCGAATCTGGTTGGCCCGCTGGATCAGACACAATCCAGTGAGCAGCAGTTGAGCGCAGAGCTGTCGAGCGGGGTGAGCATCACTTCGCTCAGCCAGAATCCGGTGGGCTCGGGCGAGAACGTGCTGCTGCTGAATCAGATTCAGCAGGACGATTCGTTTACGACGAGCTCGAATCTGGTCACGGGGCAGTTGCAGGTTGCGGATTCGGCGCTGGGCAGTGTGGTTACCGAGCTCACCCAGGCAATTTCATTAGCGACGAGCGCGAATAACGGCACGATGAACTCGAGCAACGTACAGTCGATCGGCAACCAAATTTCGGGAATTCTGAACGAAGTGCAATCGCTGGCGAACACCAGCTACGAAGGCCAGTACATCTTCTCGGGAGGGAAAACGACAGCGGCGCCGTTTTCGACCTCGGCTGCGACATCGCCTGCCATAACCAGCTACGCCGGCGATGGAAATGTGAACTATTTCGAGCTGCCCAACGGACAGAAGATTCAGCTGAATGTTCCGGGCGACCAGGTTTTTCTTGGATCCGGCCCGAACAGCGTTTTCGGCGCATTGAACGCACTGGTGGCCGACTACTCAAGCGGGACGGTAAACACTGCACAGGCAGCGAGCGACACGGCCGCGCTGAACACGGCGCTGAATTTCGTCTCCCAACAACGCGTGACCATCGACAATTCGATCACGCAACTGAGCGCGGCCTCAGGCGCAGTGACGAATGAGAAAACGCAACTCCTCGCTGCACAGACTGACCTGATGCAGGCCGATATTCCTACGATTTCCACTCAGCTTTCGCAGGCGGAAACGCAGCAGACTGCGTTGGAAGATGTGATCGCGGAACTGGAATCGACGTCGAACAACCTGTTCATGAAGCTTCAGGGGTGAGCCGGCTGTAGCGGCTCCTTTTTGGGGATTGGGGGTTGGCTCACCGGGGCCCCTCCCCCTCCCCCCCTGTTTTGAAGCTAAGATCTTTAGGATGAGCAGCTTATACCTTTGATCCTTCGCTCTAATCCGATGAAAACAAAAGGGTTAAGATTTAAAATATCCGGAATCAATGGTTTAGAAGCATCCCTTTGAGGATTTGCCCGGTTTTTGAGAGTTTGCAGATTTGTGTGCCGCCATCGTGTACTCCCCTGAAGCCGCGAGACCGGCCTGAAGCTTCTCTTTTTTCAGCCTGAGATAAGTGTAGCGATTTCGACGAAATAACCAGCAAACTTGGGAAAGTTTATATTCCTAGCCTTATCTATAGGTTAAGGGAGAAAGTGGAAGCCAGACCTCTTGACAATCAAAAGAGCATAACGGAGTTGACCTGGCTGCGATCCGAGGCCACCCCACGGACATCGGATCCGCCGCGGGAACCCGGGAGCTTCGAGTGGTTTGTTGCGGACAAACGGACCAAGCAAAAGGAGGTCTCCGTTACATCCCCCCGGCGGCTAAAGCCGCGCTAATTTTCGCGATTCTATTGGCACGGATGAATCCGTGCCCCTTCAAAGCTGGGGGAAACACGGATGCCACGAATGAATCAGCGCCTCCTCAAAGCTGGGGAAACACGGATGCCACGAATGAATCCGCGCCTCTTCAAAACCGATTCAAATGGCCTATCGGCTCGAGCCGAGGTAGAAAGCCCAACTTGCTATGCTCGAAGGCGAGGGTTTTGAAGTGTTTGCTGCGCTGCGATTCTTGTGGAACGCGACGCGGGGCCACAGGCTGGCTCCGTGGCGGAGCGAGTTCTTGCGCTGGCGCGTGGAGACGTATTCCGGCATGAAAGCGGAGAAGTTGACGGCAAAGAATGTGCTGGGCTTCATGTGGAGCGAGCGCGGAGATTTGCTGCGTTTCCTGGTGTGGACGGGGCAGTTGGAGCGCGATGCTCGGACAAAGTAGGGAATAGACAATAGAGAATCGAACAACAGGCTGGGGCATTCAGTGAGCAAGTGTCCGAGTCGGCTGCTGGGTTACTTCTGGTATTTCCAGTTGCGCTGTTTCCCTTGCGCGATCCAATCAACCGCCGTCGCGATGCGTTGCACGCGAGTTTCCGGGCGTTTGGCATCAACGATCCACTCGACGTATTCGCGCCGGCAACTCGGGCTGAAGGCGGCAAAGGCCACGGCGGCTTTCTTGTTCCTGCCGAGAGCGCGATCGAAGTCCGGCGGCGTTTTCGGCGCGGGTTTCGCGGGTTTCACGGCGCGAGTGCGGGCCGCGACAGGACTTCTTTCCTGGCCGCTTTCGATGAGAGCTGCGGCCTGAGAAACCCAATCGACGATCTTTTTTTCGGGCGGAAGCGATTCGACGCTGGTGATTCGGCCGAGCGTGCTGGCGCCGCCTTCTCGCACGAGACCGTCCTTACGCAGGATGGCACTGATTTCGAGACCCCAGAAGCCGAACCGGCAGTGCTCTTTGAATGCCGACATATTGCAGAGAATCGTGCCGCGATATTCAAAGAAAGGCATGCTCCACTTGATGGTTTCTTCAACCAGCGGGCAGCCGGCATGGATCGCCTTGCGGAGATGAGCAAGGATCGGCTGGGCGAAAGATTGCGACTTCTCGATGTATGCATCGACTTTGGGATTTTCGTTTCTTGCGGACATCGGGGCTCCGAGAAGGGCAGAATAGCAGACGGGTGACAGCCGATAGCCAGTGGACAGGAGACGGAAAAAGCAACTGCGGATTCTTCGATCAACACAGGTTGACGGGACTGCTTTCCCAGGTCTCAAAATCGAGACCTGGGGCACCCCCTATCCGCGCGGAGCGGAGGCAGGAAAAAGCAACTGCACATCCTTCGTCGCTGCGCTCCGCAGGATGACAGAGGCGGGATGGGGCACCCAAGTTTGTGGCGGGTTGAGGACGCCGGTTCCTGATTTCTTATGCTGGAGTCTAAGGACACATGAGGTTTAAGTCATTTTCCGGTGTTTTGATTGCTTGCGCGTGCCTGTTCGGAGGCGTGTCCACATGGGCGCAGCAATTGCCGCCGATTGAGCCGCCCAAGCCAATGCCTGGTGCGCAAGGCGAAGCACCGAGTCTGCGTGTAACCACGACCGAAGTGCTGGTGCCAACGCTGGTGGAGGCCAAGAACGGAGGCATTCTGTACGGGCTGAAGCCGACCGACTTTGTGCTCGAAGACAACGGAGTGCCGCAGAAGATTCGCGTTCAGCCGGAACTAGATTCCGCGCCAGTGGCACTCGTGGTGGCAGTTCAAGAAGGCGGCGCGAGCCTGCTCGAGTTCGACAAGTTCGCGCGGCTCGGGCCACTGCTTGACGTCTTCATGTTCGACAAGCGCAGCCAGGTAGCACTGGTGGGCTTTGACTCGAAGCAGCACCTCATTCATGACTTCACGCACTCGAGCGACGCGGTGGAGGAAGATTTGAAGGAGCTCCAACCGGGCAACGGCGGGGCAGCAATTCTGGATACGATGAATTATGCCGTAGCGCTGGAAGAAGAGCAGCCAAAGGAATACCGGCGCGTGGTGCTGCTGATCAGCGAAGAACGCGACCACGGCAGCCGGCATACCAAGCCGGTGGATCTGATCAAGCGAATTGGCGAGTCGGATGTTCTTGTGCTCAGCGTGAGTTTTTCGCCGGCGATGGCGCAATTTACCGAGAGCATGCGCGGTCCATATTATGGGCAAACAACGCCGGCACACACGCCTACGCCGGGACTGACTGAGCAAACCGCCGGAGGCAATTTGCTGGCGCCGCTGGCAATGCTGGTGCAGGCGCTCAGAAAGAACGTGACCAAAGAGATTGCAGAACTGAGCGGTGGGGAGTACGCGCAATTTGTGACCGACAAGAGGTTTGAAGCGGAGATCATGACAGCCGCTCGCGATGCGCGCAACCGGTACCTGATCACGTTCAGCCCATCAGACCCAACGCCGGGCCTGCATTCGATTCGCGTGCGAACGGTGGAGGATTATGGGGCCAGAATTGTGGCGAGGGCGAACTATTGGCGAGAAGCAGGGAAGTAGAGTGTAGACAGTGGCGGGCAGAGGGAGCGCTGAGGGGCAGATTGGGGGAGTGGTATCCCAGTTGCCCAAATGCGAGGCACCTGGGGCACCCGAGTTTGCCGTGGGTTGAGGGAGAAAAGCAGAGCGAGGATCAAAGCAGTGGGGGATCAAGGCAGCAAAGGACTTGGGGTGCTGTGGACTTTGTGGGAGAGCGCGCTCATGTTAATCTTGCAATAGACACTGAAGAGTGGACACGAGAGAAGATGAGGAGTACCTGACGCCGTGCTGGCGATTGAGAAGAAATCCGACCTAATCAAACGCTTCCGAACCCACGAAACGGACACCGGATCGCCGGAAGTCCAGATCGCGATTCTGAGCGAGCGGATCACTGAGCTGACTGAGCATTTCAAGACCCACAAAAAGGATCACGCGTCCCGCCGTGGGCTGTTGATGCTGGTGAGCAAGAGACGCCGCCTGCTGGATTACCTGAAGACGCACGACACGGACCGCTATCGCGACGTGATCGGCAAACTCGGGATCCGGAAGTAGCCGAAGAAAGCCGACATTGAACCGGAAGTACTCAGACCGGACACTGGTCACGGTCCCCATACAACATGGAACACCGGACCAAGGCGCGCCGGGCGGGCTCGAAAGAGCTGCCGCGCGAAGGACGAAGTGTCGCGCCTTTGGATTACACCCCTCAGGGGCTAAAGCCCGGAGTACTTTCCTGCGGGATTCGGCACGACTGAAGTCGTGCCCTTTCAAAACAGCGCGAAGGTCCGAGTCGTCGAAGCTGCCGAAAGAAAACCGCAGATCCGTCGACTCCGTCCCGCTATTGCGGGACTCCGCTCAGGATGACAAATCTTTGGTAGGCGCGGATCAAGCGCACATTCCCCACACAAGTTTCCCAAGCGAAAAAACGAAGAGAGGACAAATATGTCTACGAAACATGAAGTAGCCGTCGAGCTAGCCGGCGGCAAGCGACTGGTCTTTGAGACCGGGCGCATGGCCAAACAGGCCTCTGGAGCCGCGCTGGTGAGCACCGGCGAGACGGTCGTTCTGGCAACCGCTGTGGCTTCCCCCGATCCCAGGGAAGGAATCGATTTCTTCCCCCTCACGGTGGATTACCGCGAGTACACCTACGCCGGTGGACGCATTCCCGGTGGATTTATCAAGCGCGAAGGCCGGCCCAGCGAGAAAGAAATCCTGACCTGCCGGCAGATTGACCGCCCGCTTCGTCCGCTGTTCCCCGATGGATTCCGCAACGAAACGCAATTGATCGCACTGGTTTTTTCCGCGGATAAGGAAAACGATCCCGATGTGATTGGGATCAACGCGGCTGCGGCAGCGGTGGCGCTGTCTGACATTCCTTTCGGCGCGACAGTGGGCGCGGTGCGCGTGGGGCGCGTGAACGGCGAGTTTGTGATAAATCCCACGTACTCGGAGCGCGCAGAAACGACGCTGAACATCATGGTGGTGGGCCACAAAGACGGCATTGTGATGATCGAGTCTGGCGCGAAGGAAGAGACCGAAGAGGTGATTCTGGCGGCCATCGAGTTTGCGCATGGCGAGATCAAGAAGATCGTCGTTGCAATTGACGAGCTGGTGGCAAAGGCCGGCAAGCCGAAGCGGAAGTTTGCGGCGCCGGAAGAAGATGCTGCGTATTACGGCGAGCTGAAGGCCAAGATCGGCGACCGTCTGAAGGACGCGCTGGACACGAAGACGCACGGCAAGGCGGAGAGCTACGGACTCATCAAAACAATAAAAGATGAGCTGGCGGCTGAACTGCCGGCAGACGATCCCGCGGCCAAGAAAAAGCTGGCGCACTATTACGAGCTTCTTCGTGAGCGGACCTTCCGTGAGCAAGTGACGAAGGAGCGAATCCGGCCAGATCGCCGGGCATTCGACGAGATTCGGCCCATCGCAATCGAGACCGGCGTGCTGCCACGGACGCACGGATCGGCGCTGTTTACGCGCGGCGAGACGCAAGCGCTGGTGACAGCGACGCTGGGCACGATGGACGACAGCCAGAGGCTGGAGTCTTACGAAGGCGAGAAGCGGAAGAGCTTCATGCTCCATTACAACTTTCCGCCGTTCAGCGTTGGCGAAACAGGACGTATGACCGGCGTGGGCCGGCGCGAAGTGGGCCATGGAGCTTTGGCAGAGCGCGCGATCAGCGCGGTTTTGCCGGGTGCCGATGAGTCGCCGTATTCGATCCGCATCGTGAGCGACATTCTGGAATCGAACGGATCGTCTTCGATGGCTTCAGTCTGCGGGGCCAGCCTGGCGCTGTTCGATTCAGGCATCAAGTTGAAGGGCGCGGTGGCTGGAGTGGCGATGGGCCTGGTGAAGGAGGGTGACGATTACGCCATCCTGACCGACATTGCCGGCGCCGAAGATCACTACGGCGACATGGACTTTAAGGTCGCTGGAACGCGGAAGGGAATTACCGCGCTGCAGATGGACATCAAGATCGGCGGCCTGACGCGCGAGATTCTTCAGCAGGCAATGGAGCAGGCGAAGCGTGGACGGCTCTTCCTGCTGGACAAGATGGACGCGGAGCTGGATGGGCCGCGCGTTGAGCGCTCGAAGTATGCGCCGCGCATCGAGACGGTCATGATTCCGACCGACAAGATCCGCGACCTGATCGGCAAGGGCGGAGCGACGATTCGCGGCATCGTAGAGCAGACCGGCGCGAAAATCGACGTCGACGACACGGGCAAGGTGAGCGTGGCGTCCAGCGATGCAGAGGGACTGAGAAAGGCGCTGGCCATTATCAGCGACCTGACCGCGGTACCGGAGATCGGCAAGACGTATCTTGGCAAGGTTGTGCGGCTCGCTGAGTTTGGCGCGTTCGTTGAGCTTTTCCCAGGTACCGACGGATTGCTCCACATCTCCGAGATCGCCGAGCATCGCGTGAAGGAAGTGAAGGACGAGCTGCGCGAGGGCGACCAGGTGATGGTGAAGGTGCTGGCCATCGAAGGCAACCGCATCAAGCTGAGCCGCAAGGCGCTGATCAAGGAGCAGAAGGCGAAGCTGGGGCAGTCGGCGCCTGCGCAAAGCGAGGAGCCGGAGTATTCGCAGCCTCATGTTTCGTCCGCGCCGGCTCCATCAAGTCCCAGAAGTTCTGCGCCGCGGAATGAATTTGACGAGCGCCAGCCGAGCTCGAACCAGAGCACGATCCTGATCGAAGGCGGAGACGACTTCGAAGAAGATGGTGCAGTGGAAATTGACGAGGCAAACGAGCCAAACTTTAACCGCGTGGATGGTGCACCGGTACACACCGGCGGCCAGCAGCCAGGCGGAGGAAGCAGGCCCGGAGGCCCTGGCGCCAACAACAACCGGCGCCGGCGTCGTCGCGGCGGGCGCAGACCCGGCGGACAGTGAAGACGCAGGGAATGGCTGGTTGCCAGTACGGGATAGCCAATAGGGAATAGCCAATAGTAAAGACCCGGACTTAGTGTCCGGGTCTCAGATTGCTGACGAACCCCATCATTTCTGGTGGGGTTTGTTTTTTGAGTTTGCTTTCATGGGTGATCCGTCAGAGCATCGGCGAGCTGTTGATATCGGCTCAGGAGTTGGAGGTGGGCCGATAGGATCGTCGGCAGCGT
>DASXFF010000041.1:0-45665 GCA_036489735.1 Occallatibacter sp.
GACGCCGCCAGGAGCAATTCGCATTGACTGATCGCGGACAATCTGAAAAGGCAACTGTGCGGGTTGCGCTTCCTTATCATCTGCGCAACCTGGCGCAGGTCCAGGGCGATGTTGCGCTCGAGATTTCCGGTCTGGTCTCAATTCGCTCCGTGATCGACGCGCTCGAAGCGCGCTATCCAATGCTGCGAGGAACGATTCGCGAGTACGAAACCGGCCAGCGCCGCGCGTTCCTTCGCTTTTTTGCCTGCGAGGAAGACTGGTCATTGGAATCGCCGGACAAGCCGCTGCCCGAGGCGGTTACGTCGGGCAAAGAGCCGATGCTGATTCTGGGTGCGATCGCCGGAGGATAGGGAACGAGGGAACGAAGCTCAGCCGAACAGCGCCATGACGATGTGGTTGACGGCGAAGGCTGCGCCGTAGGCCAGCGCGAGCATGTAGAAGAACTGCAGAGCGGGCCAGAACCAGCTGTTGGTTTCGCGGCGCACCACGGCGATTGTTGAAGTGCATTGCATGGCGAAGGCGAAGAAGATCATCAGAGCCATGGCGCCGCCGAGCGTCATGTCGTGATGCAGGGCGGTTTGCAGATTGAGGGCCTGCGTGCTGGGATCGGCGCCGTAGAGCGTTCCCATGGTGCTGACCATGACTTCGCGCGCCAACACGCTTGAGAGCAGTCCGATACCGATCTTCCAGTTGAAGCCGAGCGGAGCGATCGCCGGCTCGATGAAGTGGCCGAGGCGACCGATCAGGCTTTGGGCGAGTTGCGGCGCGCTGAGGGTGCCGGCGGCAGTGTGGACGACGGGAACGTGAGCGAGCACCCAAAGCACCAGAGTGACTGAGACGATGATCGTTCCGGCGGTCTTCATGAAGATGCGCGCGCGGTCCATCAGGCGCAGACCGAGCGAATAAAGAGTGGGCATGCGGTACTGCGGCAGCTCCAGAATGAACGGCGTATCGCTGGAGCGGAGGATGGAGCTCTTGAGCAGGCGCGCGGTGGTGAATGCGGCCACGAATCCAGCCACATAAAGGCCGAGCATGACCAGTGTCTGCAGTCCGAGAAATCCGTGCAGGTAATAGATGTTGGGAATGAAGGCGGCAATGAGCAGCAGATACACGGGCAGGCGCGCGGAGCATGTCATGAACGGCGTGACGAGAATGGTGGCGAGACGATCGCGCTTGTTTTCAATGGTGCGCGTAGCCATGATGGCGGGAATAGCGCAGGCGTAGGCGGAGAGCAGCGGGATGAAGGCTTTGCCGTTGAGTCCAATCGTCCTCATGACGCGGTCGGCGATGAGCGCGGCGCGGGCCAGATAGCCGGAGTCTTCGAGGATTCCGATGAAGAGGAACAGCAGAAGGATCTGCGGCAGGAAGACAAGCACGGAACAGACGCCCTTCCAAACGCCGTCGAGCAGCAGAGACTGCAACCAGGCGATGGGAATGAGCGGTCGGGCAAGGTCGCCAAGACGCGCAAGGATGTCGCCGAAGCCGTTAGAGAGCGGCTGGCCGAGTGCGAACACCACTTCAAAGACGCCGATGACGACCAGCAGGAAAAGCAGCGGCCCCCAAAAGCGATGCAGAAGCACGTTGTCGATCTTGCGCGTGTTTGCGGCAGAAAGCGGGGCCTGATAACCGGTGTTGCGGCTGACCTGCTCGGCCCATGTGTGCGCGCTCGCCGCATTGCCGACCACGGGGAGCGTGAGCGGTATTGTGTTGGCGGCGCCATGGCCGTTATGGGAGTTGAGGAAGAGCGGCACGGAGTCGAGACCGGCGCCGTGGACGGCGCTAATGAGCGCGACCGGGGCGCCGAGCTCGCGCGCGAGTTTGAGGGTGTCGATTTGCCCGCCGCGCGACTTCATCAGATCCGACATGTTAAGGAGGACCAGAGTTGGAAGGCCGACGGCGAGGACCGGTGCGGCGAGCATGAGTTGGCGGGTCAAATGAAGCGAGTCCAAAACCAGAAGAACCGCGTCAGGCTTGGGCGTGCCGGGCATGCGCCCGCGCAGAACATTCACGGCGACGCGCGCATCCTCAGAGTATGGAGTGAGCGAATAGATGCCGGGCAGGTCGATGAGCGTGAGATCGTCGCGGCCGACTCCGGCCATGGATCCCATGCGCTGCTCCACCGTAACACCGGGATAGTTGGCAACTTTTTGGCGCAGGCCGGTGAGCTTATTAAAGAGCGTGGATTTGCCGGAGTTGGGTGGGCCGATCAATACGACGGTGCGAAGGGAACTCGCGGTTGAAGCCTTGGGCGGCTCAAAGGCGGGAGTATCGCAGCAGGCATTCATCGCGCGGCCTCAGCGAGGCGTGGAGTTTCATCTGTGGAGTTGATATCGGAGCCGGAATCGGCGGCTTGTGCGACGGCTGGGCGGACCTGGATGGCTGAAGCGGTCTCATGGCGGAGCGCGATTTCCAGGCCGTCAACGCCGTAGACGGTGGGATCGCCGGCAGGAGCGCGGCGCAGGGCGGTGACCTCGGCGTCGGGTACAAAACCCATATGCATGAGGTGGTTCTGGACATTCTCAGGCAGGTCGAGGGCGACCAGAATACCCCTTTCACCAACCGTCAAATCGCTGAGCACGCTCACCTGACGAACCCCGCTATGCCGCCCGAAACGGTGGGACAGCAGAAAAATACGACCGGAATGGTCGTAGTTCAGTATACGGCCAAATTGGCTGCGGCTGCAATCGTGCATTTGGGGGATTCCGGATTTTAGCATTCCCATGATCTGACCTCGGGGATTTGGCGCTTGGTGGGCCACACCAGCCTCCTCACGAGCCCCCTGGTGGACCCTCTGATCTAGTTCATCGGAACGATGATTCGTTTGTAGCAGTAGAGATTTGGGCAGGAAGTGATTCAAATCACAGGTGAAGATCGATTTCATTGGCCCGCCCGCAGGACGCCCGTGGGCCCAAATCTTCCCGGTTTAAGAGGACTGGGAAGGGGTGGTAGAAGCAAACCATGATGATTGATGAGTTCCGCGCGTCGTTGGTTTTGGATGAACCACCAGCCGGTTTGCCTGCCCCGCTGGCGGCGCTGTGGTGGGATGCAAAAGGCGATTGGGCGCGCGCGCATGAAATGGTGGACGATCTGTCAACCGCAGATGGCATGGCCGTTCACGCCTATCTGCATCGTAAGGAAGGCGTCGAGTGGAACGCCGAATATTGGTATAAGCGCGCGGGGCGCAAGTTCAATCGGCCAACGCTTGGTGCAGAGTGGGAAGCACTGGTGGAGGGGCTGACAGGAGCATGAGTGGCGCTTGACGCGCAGGCTGTTTTATTGGTTCATAGGAGTGCAATTCAAGCCGCAGGGCTGGGCAGCGTCCGCAGTCTCTTCAGGATTTCTTCAGGATGGACGGGTTTGGCGAGAATCTCAAATTCGTGCCCTTCTTTTTTTGCTCGCGCCAGTAAATCGGACGTGCGAATTTGTCCTGAATAGAGCAGAACCATGCATTCCGGATGAGCGCTTTTGACGCGCAGGGCCAGGTCGATGCCCGTCATGCGAGGCATAATGACATCGGAAATCAAGGCATCCGGATGCTTGAGGGACGCAGCCGACAGAGCGATCGTGGGATCGTCGAACGCAATGGCTCTGAATCCTGCCTGCACCAGAACCATGGCGAGGCTCTCGGCTACATTGGTTCGATCGTCTACGACAAACACTAGATGGCCCGGAGTTTTCATGGGTCGGCAATCCTTGAAATCTTTAAACTAAGATGCAAAAAAGCGCGGGCAAGACACGGCGACGGCTCCGGATCGTCTCGCGATGCAAACCGCATGAAAAGGCGGGGTTAAGCGCGCCATGCTGTGCTGGAAGCTCGTAGAATCTGCCGTCTCACCGCGGATACCTCAGAGGCCCTTATTCGTCGATCACTCTGCCTACGCGCAGCGGAGCATGCTAGTCTGGCCCCGTGCCAGCGGCTTCCCAGCTTGAATCGACGACGGTCCGCCACTCCGCAGTGGTGCGGGTAACGCACTGGCTTACGTTCATCGCATTTGTTGCGCTTCTGGTCACAGGTGGAGAGATCGTGATCTCGCACCCCCGTTTCTACTGGGGCGAGGTGGGCAACGTGAACACCAAGCCGCTGTTTGCGATTCCTATTCCCGCAAGCCGCGATACGGTACCGACCAACTACGGCTATGTGATGCCGGACCAGAATGGCTGGAGCCGAGCTCTGCATTTTGAGGCGGCGTGGGTGGCGGTGCTGACGGGTGTTGTGTACGGAATTTATGGGCTGGTGACCGGCCACTTCAGGCGGAATCTGATTCCGAAGAGACACGACTGGAACTGGCGCGTATACCGCGAACAAATCGTGAGGACTCTTCGGCGCAAGCGGCCCGGCCCCGATGAAGACGGCTCCTACAACGTGCTGCAGCGAACGGCGTACGCGGCGGTGATTTTCGTTTTGTTCCCGCTCGTCATCTGGACCGGCCTGGCGATGTCGCCTGCGTTTACGGCTGCGTGTCCCTGGACGGTGGAGTTGCTGGGCGGACGCCAGTCGGCGCGCACGATTCACTTGTTTGACTCAATTGTCCTGCTGACTTTTCTAGTCGTCCACGTCTGGATGGTTGCGGCTTCCGGCTTCAGGCGCCGCATGCGGGGCATGATTGCGGGCTACGGCGAACGCGGAGAGGAACAACGATGAATCCAATCACGCGACGCAAACTCATACGCGGAGGGGTGGCTGCGACTGTTGGCGTGGCCGGGTTAGAGGCGGCGGGGCGTATCGCGAGGCGATACGGCTTGATTCCGCCCGATTCCGGAGGTATCTATGGGCCGGGTGAAACACTCACCTACGCCTGCCAGCGCCTCCTGACGACGCGGCTGCCGGCGCGCGAGTTTTCGCGCAGCATGATTTCGAAGAATCCGTTTGCGAATGAAATTGCTCGGCCGACAGACGAATTCAAGCGGCTCGAGGCAGGAGGATTTAAAGATTGGCGCCTTGTGGTGGACGGGACCGTGGCGCACCCGCTGGTGCTGTCGCTCGCGGATTTGAAGACGATGCCGATCGCGAGCCAGATTACAGAGATTGCATGCGAGGAGGGCTGGTCGTATGTGGCGGAGTGGATCGGCACGCCCCTTTCGTCTGTCTTGCGTGAGGCGGGCATTCTGCCCCAGACGCGGTATATCGTCTATTACCCCATCGAGAAGTTTTTGTGGGGAAGCATCGACCTGGCGGACGCGTGGGACGAGCATACGCTGTTGACGACGGGCATGAACGATGGCGATCTGCCTGTACCGTTCGGTGGGCCGCTGCGCCTTCGCCTGCCACGGCAGCTCGGCTACAAAAGCCTCAAGTTCGTTACGCATGTCACGGCGACCGACGACATTAAGAAGTTCGGCAAGGGATTGGGATCGGTCGATCCCGAGGGCGGATATTCGTGGTACGCGGGAATTTGAAAAGCAGGGAAAAGGGAACAGTGGGTGAGCCAGCTGTCAGGCCGGCGGCTGAGTGGGCTGGCCGAACGGCGACTGTGCGATAAGAACTCCGTTTAGTGCATGAGCGCGCCGACATGGACGCCGATGGAATAGGGCCACAGGATGAAGGCCAGAACGCCTCTCCAGAAGCTCAAGTGCATGTAGCCGATCGTGAACAGCCACGCGGCGCACCACAGCATTCCCATGAAGCTGTGCTGCTCGATTTTGATCTTTGACTCGTGTTTCGTGCAGTCGTCGGACATGGATTCCTCAATTTGCAAGCGGTCAACCGTTGTCGTGCGTGACGTCCGGCACGCGGTGTCAATCGCGTCGTCACGAAAGTGCTTTGTTCAGTTTCTCGAAAAGCTTGGCAAAGCTGTCGATTTCCTGTGCCCCCAGGGACGATGGTGTCAGTTTAGGCAGCAACGCCTGAGCCACGCGGTAGTGGTTAAAGCCACCGTCGCGCAATAGCGATATTTTCTCGGTTTTCAGCCACTGGTTGATACGTTCGACGATGCGTGGGTGCTTGGGAAGACTCCCGACTGTAGCAGTCGAGTTCCCGAGTTCTTTCTCATACGCAGCGTTGAACGCCTCGACGTAGAGCGTTTCGGGAAAGAGGTCCTCGATGTCGGTTTCCTGGTTACCGGAGACGCGGAATAGGGAATAGTCGAGGACGCGCTTCTGCTCGATCAGTTTTTGCTTTATTAATCCCTCCAACCCCTGATGGGGTTTACTTGAGCGGTCGTGAAGAACGGCGATCTGGAGTTTGTTCGCTCCGAGCAGTGCAATGAATGTTGCAACCTTGTCCAGTCCCCCGGCGGGAACGATGACACCGTCGGCAAGGCCCTTCTTCCCCACTTCTTCAAGGAGCGACGACAGATGCTGCAGTAGGATGAGGTCCGCCGGACCCTCTACCAAGACATTCTTCTTCGCGATAAACAGATTCTGCGCGACTGAATACCCCAGCGCTGCTTGCAGCGGGAAAAGGCTATCTTCGCCTGACCCTTGAAGGTCGCCGGAAACGCGCGTGCCCGTCTTCGGTAGATCTTCGACGACGCGAACCCGGTTCAAACGGTCACTCTCCACCATAAAAGGTGAATGGGTGGTGTAAAGGATTTGCCTTGACTGCGAGAGAAGGTCGATGTAGCCGAGGAAATCCTTTTGTGCGAGCGCGTGGAGACTAAGGCCGGGTTCGTCAAGGAGAAGTACGACCGCTTTGTTCGTGCCTAGGCGATTCTCGATGGCTGAAAACCACACCATGAAGCTGAAAAACCAAATGAAGCCCTTGCTCCGCTGATCGAACGGAACGGTGACGCCGTGTTTGAGGTTCTTCACCCTTATGTAGAGATTCTTGCCGCTGTTGAACGGTGCTTGGTCTTTCGGATCGGCCTTCACATCGAACTCAACCGCGAGCGTTGGATTGCCCGGAGTGTCCTGATTCTGCTTCCAGTACTCGAAAACCTGGTGCGTTATTGTCAGGCCGATCGCCTCAAGCTTTGCTTTCGAGGTTTCATAGCCCTCATCGCTCATGAGCTCATTGAGCGTGATTCCTGCCAGCTCGAACAGCCCGAGGACCGTCTCATCGTGCTCGCTCAGCTGTTTGTTCGTGTTACGTTGATTCAGGCTATCGAGGTTGACCTTTCCTTCCAGCAGCCGGTAGTCGTCAAAATAAAGGAATCGGGGAAGCTCATTGGAGAGGTATGCGCTCCAGATATGCCAGCGTATAAGATCCCATCCAGCCGTCATCTTTTCCGTGCGGCTCCGCCACTCTTTCGCAAACACGGCTAAGGTGCTGTCGGCCGGGAGCTGCTTGCCGTCGATCCTCGTCAGCACTTCATCGAGATTGCCCGCGCCGCTGAATACCTCGTCGGCGAACTCAACTGATTTCAATGGCTTCTTGAGCGCCACCAAGGCGGTGCTTGGATTGATCGCGAGCTCAATGAGGTTGCCGTTGCCGTAATTCGTATCTCGCGTGAAAAGGTGACCTTCCGGGAGGACTAGTTCTCCGCCGAAAACATCTCGATTGATTCTTTGAGCCAGGTCGGCCGAAATAGCGAACGTCAGCTGGACGACTTTGGCGTAATTCTTCGCGTCGTGCTGGGGGCGGTAGCTGATGTAGTCCTTTTTGGGAAAGTCGAAGACGGGGTCAAAGCCAGAGCGGCCGAAGGGCAGCGATTTATGAAGCGCCTCAAGGAAGGCCGTCTTGCCTGATTCGTTCTTGCCGACGAGCACGGTGACATCTTTCGCGATCTCAACCGGTGAAGAGTCCTCGATCGACTTGTATTTCCAGACGTGAGCGTTCGTGAGCTTGAGCATCTCCGCCTCTTCCTTTCGAGTCTTGGATTTGGCTCTAACTCTAACAGAGGGCAGGTTTTGCTGCAATCATCCACGTCGGATGGCGACAAGCGGCTAACACATGACGACCTATACGTTCGGGCCTGCGGCGGCTGAAGCTCTTCGTGCTACGTGGGCCACCCCGTTCCACGCTATAAACCTCGTTCCACAAAATGGGATTTCTGGGCCTCCGTGTGCCCCGCATCACTGCCGCTATGCTGCCCAGCGGAGAGACTCAGCCTAGCGGCTGATCTCCCTTAAACGCCGCATTGTGGAGTGAAGCGAATGAGTGAACCAAAGACTGTGATTCCTACCGTCATTATGGACGGGAACGAGGCGGCGGCGTCGGTTGCTTACCGCCTTTCCGAAGTCGTCGCGATCTACCCGATCACCCCCTCGTCGCCGATGGCAGAGTGGGCCGACCAGTGGCGCTCGGAAGGAAAGAAGAACATTTGGGGCGCATTGCCCATTGTGGAAGAAATGCAAAGCGAAGGCGGCGCGGCCGGGGCACTGCATGGCGCATTGCAGGCCGGTGCGTTCGGAACGACGTTCACTGCTTCGCAGGGTTTGCTGCTGATGATTCCCAACATGTTCAAGATTGCCGGTGAGCTTACGCCGGCGACGATGCATGTCTCGGCGCGCACGTTGGCGACGCACTCGTTGTCAATTTTTGGCGACCACTCCGACGTGATGGCGTGCAGGAGCACGGGCTGGGCCATGCTGGCCTCGAATTCCGTGCAGGAGGTTGCCGATATGGCGCTGGTGGCGCAGATCGCCACCCTCGAATCGCGCATTCCCTTCATCCATTTCTTCGATGGCTTCCGTACCTCGCATGAAGTGGGCAAGATTTTGCCGATCAGCGACGAAACGATTCGCGCGCTGGTCGATGACAAATACCTGATCGCATTCCGCAAGAACGCGCTCACGCCGGACCGGCCGTTTATTCGCGGGACGGCGCAGAATCCCGATGTGTTTTTCCAGGCGCGCGAGGCTTGCACGCCGTTCCACGCCGCGGTTCCGGGCATTGTGCAGTCGGTGATGGATCGCTTTGCCGTACAGACAGGCCGGGCATATCGCTTGTTCGACTACTACGGCGCGCCCGATGCCGAGCGTGTGATCGTGCTGATGGGCTCCGGAGCCGAAGCCGCCGAAGAAGCTGTGGATGCGCTCAAGGGCCAGGGCGAAAAGGTGGGCATGATCAAAGTCCGCCTTTACCGGCCGCTCGACGGCAAAGCGCTGATTGCCGCGCTGCCCATGAGCGTGAAATCGATAGCCACACTCGACCGCTGCAAGGAGCCGGGCGCAGCCGGCGAGCCGCTCTATCAGGACATGATGACCGTGCTGGCTGAGAACGCGGCGGACCTGCCCTTTGCAGGACGGCCGACAGTGATTGGCGGCCGGTATGGACTCTCGTCGAAAGAGTTCACGCCCGCGATGATCAAAGGCGTCTTCGATGAGCTGGCCAGGCTCTCTCCCAAGAACCATTTCACAATCGGCATTAACGACGACGTGAGCTTCTCGAGCCTGGAATACGATCCGGAGTTTTCGACTGAGGATCCGAAGACCGTGCGCGCGCTGTTCTACGGCCTTGGTTCGGATGGCACGGTGGGCGCGAACAAGAACTCGATCAAGATCATCGGCAGCGAGACGCCGAACTACGCGCAGGGCTACTTTGTTTACGATTCCAAAAAGTCCGGCTCGATGACGACGTCGCATTTGAGGTTCGGGCCGAAGCCGATCCGGTCAACGTACCTGATTACGCGGGCCAGCTTCGTGGCCTGCCACAATTTCAGCTTCCTGGAAAAGATGAACGTACTGGAAGCGGCCATGCCGGGAGCGGTGTTCCTGCTTAACTCGCCGTATGCGGCGGCCGAGGTATGGGACAAGCTGCCGCGCAGCATGCAGGAAGAGATGTTGCGCAAGAAGATCGAGTTCTATGTAATCGACGGCTACAAGGTGGCGCGCGAGGCGGGCATGGGCTCGCGCATCAACACCATCATGCAGACGTGCTTCTTTGCGATCAGCGGCGTACTGTCGCGCGATGAGGCGATCAAGCAGATCAAGAAGTCGATCCAGAAAACCTACGGCAAGCGCGGCGAGGCCGTAGTGCAGAAAAACTTTGCTGCCGTGGACCACGCGTTAGCACATCTGGAGAAGGTCGAACTGCCGGCGGCTGCATCTTCCAACTTCGATGTGACCGGCGTGATCTCAGCCAAAGCGCCGAAATTCGTTCACGACGTGCTGGGCCAGATTGCCGCGGGCAAAGGCGACCTGATTCCGGTGAGCGCGATTCCCGCCGGCGGTGCGTACCCCAGCGGCACGGCGCAGTGGGAGAAGCGCAACATCGCGCAGTTTATTCCGGTGTGGGATAAGGACCTGTGCATCCAGTGCGGCAAATGCGTAATGGTGTGCCCGCACGCCGTGATTCGGGCCAAAGTCTACAACGCGGAGCTCGGCGACAAATCTCCGGCAACCTTCAAATGGGCCAAGCCCAAGTGGCGCGGCATGGAAGAGCAGCGCTACACCTTGCAGGTGGCTCCGGAAGACTGCACGGGCTGCACGGTGTGCGTGGAAGTTTGCCCCGTAAAGAACAAGAGCGACGCCAGCAAAAAGGCAATCAACATGGCGCCACAGGCGCCGCTGCGCGAGCCGGAACGGGAGAATTGGGATTTCTTCCTTTCGCTGCCGGAAGTGGACCGGGCAAAATTGTCGCACTCGCAGGTGAAGGACCTGCAATTGCTGCAGCCGCTTTTTGAGTTTTCAGGCGCGTGTGCGGGTTGCGGCGAAACACCGTACATCAAGTTAATGACGCAACTGTTTGGCGATCGCCTGTACATTGCCAATGCCACAGGCTGCTCGTCAATCTACGGCGGTAACCTGCCCACCACGCCGTACACGTGCAATGCCGAGGGCCGCGGCCCGACCTGGAATAACTCGCTCTTTGAGGACAATGCCGAGTTCGGATTTGGCATGAGAGTCGCGCTCGATCAGCAGAAGACTTTTGCAGAGACACTGGTGACGCGTTTGGTGGAGCAAATTGGCGCTGAGCTGGCTGCGGATATCGTGGGCGCTTCACAGAATACTGAGACCGAGATCAATGCACAGCGCAACCGTGTGACCAGGTTGCGCCAGAAACTCTACGCGAACGAGACTTCCGATGCCAGAAATCTTTTGGCGATCGCCGATTCGCTGGTCCGCAAGAGCGTATGGATTCTGGGCGGCGACGGCTGGGCGTTCGACATCGGCTTCGGCGGCCTCGACCACGTGCTGGGCTCGGGCAAGAACGTCAACGTGCTTGTTCTCGACACCGGAGTCTATTCGAATACCGGCGGCCAGGCATCGAAATCCACCCCGCGCGGCGCAGTGGCGAAGTTTGCCGCGAGCGGCAAGCAGAATAGCCGCAAGGACCTGGCCATGGAAGCCGTGAGCTACGGCTCGGTTTACGTGGCGCAGGTGGCTCTGGGCGGAAACGACAGCCATGTGGTGAAGGCCTTTCAGGAGGCTGAAGCGCACGACGGGCCGTCGATCATCATCGCGTATTCCAGTTGCATCGCGCACGGCTACGACCTGATTCATGGGCTGGAGCAGCAGAAGCTGGCTGTTCAATCGGGTTACTGGCCGCTGATGCGCTATAACCCTGCGTTGCGCGAGACAGGCAAAAATCCGTTCCAGCTCGATTCCAAGGCGCCGTCGATCAGGCTCAAGGAGTTTGCTTATCGCGAAGCGCGCTACACGATGCTGGCGCGTGGAAACCCTGAGATGGCGGCGGAGTTGCTCACCGAAGCACAGGATGATGTCGAGCGGCAGTGGCGTGTGTACTCGGCTCGAGCATCCATGCCGGGTCGCGGCGAGACTCCGCATATCGCGCCCCTTGAAAAGGTCGAAGCAAAACCGGAGAACAAAGTGGCGGCGGGGGCTGCCGGAGGTGAACAATGACCGATCTTTCCATGCAGTACATGGGCCTGAGTCTGAATGGCCCGATCGTCGTTGCCAGCACGCCACTGTCGGAGTCGATTGACAACGTGCGGCGCATGGAAGACGCGGGCGCTTCGGCCATCGTGCTGACCTCGCTGTTTGAAGAGCAGTTGGCGCTGGAATCGCGCGCGCTGGATGAAGATCTTTCGCGAGGCACGAATTCCTTTGCCGAATCCCTGAATTTTCTGCCAGAGCTTGCCGACTATCGCATGACGCAGGAAGCCTATCTGGAGCACCTGCGGAGTGCGCGTGAGGCGGTTCAGATTCCGATCATGGCCAGCCTGAACGGCGCCACCAGCGGCGGCTGGGTGCGCCTTGCGAAAGAGATGGAGCAGGCAGGCGCGAACGGCATCGAGCTGAACACCTTCGCGTTGGCCACGGATCGGCGCCAGACGTCAGAAGCGATCGAGCTGCAACTGCTCGAGCTGGTCTCGAGCGTCTGTAGCGCGGTTAAGGTTCCCGTGGCTGTAAAGCTGTCGCAATCATTCACCAGCTTGCCGCATCTTTGCGCGCGGCTTGAAGAAGCTGGGGCGCGCGGCGTGGTGCTGTTCAACCGCTTTTATCAGCCCGATTTCGACATCGAAACTTTGGAAGTGCGGCCTACGCTGCACTTTTCGACGCCGTCGGAGCTGCTGCCACGGCTCCATTGGGCAGCCATTCTCTTTGGCCATTTCAAGGGCGACATCGCCATTACGGGCGGCGTCCACTCCGCCGAAGATGTGCTGAAGGCCGTGATGGCGGGCGGCAGCGTGGCGATGATGGCTTCGGCGCTGCACATTCACGGCATCGGGCATATCGCACGGGTGCTTGCCGACCTTCGCTACTGGCTCAACAAGCGCGAGTACACGTCGCTTCGGGAGACGCGCGGCTGCCTGAGCCGGCGTTCTGTGCCGGATACCTCGCCGTACGACCGCGGAAACTACATCAAGACGCTGAGTTCGTATAGTTTGCGGCAAACTCTGGCGGCGTTTTAGCAGGATTTCTTCCGGGTTGCTCGAAAATAACTACGGCCGCACGAAAGCGAAGCTGCTTTTTCCCGCGGCGCATGGGCAGGAGATCGCTCTCGGACGAAAGGCAACCGCAGATCCTTCGACTCGTTCGCCTGCGCCGAACTCGCTCAGGATGACATTCGGTAGAAGTTGACGAATTGAGGAACCGCCTTGGCGGGGTTCCGTCTAGTTGTCAAGGAATCGCAGCACGGCTTTTTCCAATACACCGCGCGCTCTGGGTATTGCCGCCTCGACCGATTCGCTGAATGTCTCTCCCAACTCCATGGAACCGGCGCCGACCGTGAGAAGCATCGCATGCGCCGATAGAGACCCATAAAGCTCGCGCGTAAGACCGAGCAACTCCGGTGGATCGATGTGATGCGTGGCTGGGTGGCTGGTTGCGTCGGCTGAGTTGCTTGAGTGCGGGGCGACGGGCGTGAGGCGAACGTGCCCCGGCGCGGAAGAAACGGACGAATCGACAAACAGAACCGAGTCCGCATCGGCGATATCTTTGGCGAGATCCGGCGTCCACTGCTGGCGCGCAACCACGCGCACGTTGGAGTCGTTCCGGAATCTTTGTGCGGCCCATTCAGCGAGCCTGGGTCCTATGCCATCGTCGCTGCGCAGCGTATTGCCGCAGGCGAGAACCAGACAGTTTGCCTTTTCAAACCGCATCGGCTGCGCCGGTTCGGTGCTCAATCTGCCTCCCTTTGTTTCAATATCGCAGGTGCGACGCCAACTGAGGCAAGCTCAGTCGCGCACGACCCGATCGAGCTCTTCGCCCTGGGCTGATACAAGGGTAACCGCCAGGGGCATCTTGCCGAAAGCGTGTGTAGAGCAACTGAGGCACGGATCAAACGTGCGAACCACCGCTTCAATGCGATTGAGCATTCCCTCGGTGAATTTTCCGTCCTTCACGTAATGTTTAGCGGCCTGCAGAACCCCGAGGTTCATTGCTTTGTTGTTCTGGCCGGTGGCGATGACCAGGTTGGCCCAGGTGATTTTGCCGTTGTCGTCGACCTTGTAGTGATGGTGCAATACGCCGCGCGGCGCTTCGGCCTGGCCTACGCCCTCAAGGCGATTTACGCCGGCGGTCGCACGGACATGTTTTCCAAGAATGCGCGGGTCGGCCAGGATTTCCTCGATCTTTTCAATTCCATAGAGGATCTCAATCAGGCGGGCATGATGATAGTGGAAGGAACTCTCGACGGGTCCGGCTGCCAATTGCTTGAACTCCGCAAACTCTTTTTCTGCTTTTGGAGTGCCGATCGACTTCACGATATTCAGGCGCGCCAACGGTCCCACGCGATAGCTGCCATCCGGATAGCCGAGAGGCTTGTAGTAGGCGAACTTGGTGTAGCTATAGGGCTCGACTGCTTCGCCAATCACTTCGGTGAATCGCGTAGCCGTCATGCCATCCTCGATGGTCTGGCCGGTAGGACCGATCAGGCGAAGTGCGCCGTCGGTGAATTCGATCGATTCCTCTTCGTTGATCAAGCTCATGTAGTTGGAAGGGAAGTTGGCGAAGACTGCGATCTCAGCTTTAAATGTATTTGCGATTTTCTTATAAGCGTCTAGCGCCAGGGCGATGTTGGCGTAGGCCTCCGGAATCATGGCCAGGATCTTGTCGCGCTTTTCAGTCGACAGCGGCTCAGTGACGCCTCCCGGCACAACCCAGCCGGGATGGATGCGCTTGTTGCCTAGCAACTCGATGATGCTCTGTCCGAAGCGCCGCAATCCTACGCCGGCACGGCCTAACTCGGGTTTGGCCGCGGCCACGCCAAGAATGTTGCGCGCGACAGGATCGGAATCCAGTCCCAGCAGCAGATCGGGCGAGGAGAGATAGAAGAAGCTGAGCGCGTGGGACTGCACCATCTGCGCGAGATTCAACATGCGCCGCAATTGCGCGGCCGTGTGAGGAATGTGAACCGACATGATGGCTTCGCAGGCCTTGGCCGACGCGATGAGATGCGAGACCGGGCAGATGCCGCAGATGCGCGCCATGAGACCGGGCATTTCATAGAAGGGACGACCCTCAGTGAAGCGCTCGAAACCGCGCACCTGAGTGACGTGAAAGTTCGCGTCTTCAACCTCGCCCTGGGGGTTCAGTTGGATGGTGATCTTGCCGTGGCCTTCCAGTCGAGTTACCGGATCGATCGTGATCGTCTGGCTCATAAAATGCTCCGAATTCTTTCAGCCGGTGCGGGTGTTCAACCCGATCTAGCAGCCGGCGGCCCGTTAAGCTCCAAAGCGGGTGAGCGCCGGAATGTCCAGCGGTCCGCCGTTGACCAGCGCCATGAGCGCGGTGTGAAATGTATCGGCCGAGGGCGGACAGCCCGGCAGGAAAACGTCCACCTTCACAAACTCGTGAATGGGGCGCACGATCTTGAGCAGCCTGGGCACGACAACGCAGGGGATCTGCCGCTGCGCGCTCGCATTCTGGATGTACGCGCGGTTGAGAATCGCCTCAGGGCCGATGGGATTACGCATCGAAGACACATTGCCGGTGATCGCACAGTCGCCCATCGCCACAAGCATCTTTGAGTGGTCGCGGACTTTCTTGATCTTTTTCTCGTCGTCGACCGAGCTGACCGCTCCTTCGACCAGCGCAATATCCACCTGGTCAGGGAACTCCTTGGTGTCGACAAGCGGACTGTAAACCAAGTCCACGAGTTTCGCGAGTTCCAGAAGCCGCTCGTCCATATCGAGAAACGACATGTGGCAGCCGGAGCAGCCATCGAGCCAGACCGTTGCCAACTTTAGCTTGCTCATTGCGCCTCCCTCATCAGGTTGAGATAAGGCAAAAAATCGGGATACTTGGGATGATCGGAGCCGACTTTGCTTTTGTCGAAAAGGGCTCCCGTGGGGCACACCTGCACGCACTTGCCGCAGCGTGTGCATGTCGATTTTCCCCATTCCTCGTGCAGGTCGCTGATGATCATGGAGTCGATGCCTCGGCCCATCACGTCCCACACATGCGCCCCCTCAATCTCGGAACAGACGCGCACGCAGCGCGTGCAAAGGATGCAGCGGTTGTGATCGAGCGTGAATCGCTCGTGCGAGGCGTCGACGCTGAGCTCGGGGTTGCGATAGGGCAGGCGCACATGGGTGAGACCCTGTTCCTGGCCCAGAGTCTGCAGCTCGCAGTGACCGTTGGCGACGCAGACCGAGCAAATGTGGTTGCGTTCGGCAAACAACAGCTCGAGAATCGTCCGGCGATGTTTCTGCAGGCGCTCCGTGTTGGTCGAGACTTCCATGCCCTCCTGCACGGTGGCCACGCAGGCTGGAAGCAACTTGTTCGAGCCCTTGATCTCCACCAGGCAAAGGCGGCACGCACCCACATCGCTCAAGCCATCGAGATGGCAGAGGGTGGGAATATTGATTTCGTTCTCCTTCGCCACTTCAAGGAGGGTCTGCCCGGCGCGGGCGCTGACCTCGTGCTCGTCGATGACAAGAGTTTTGACGTCGGTTTCTGTGCTCATGCCACCACCTCCGCTGCCGCTTGCATGTTGCAGACGCCGGCCGAACAGCGCTTGTGCACAATATGCTCGATATATTCGTTGCGGAAATATCGCAGCGTACTCAACACCGGATTGGGCGCCGTCTGGCCGAGCCCGCAAAGGCTGGTTTCCTTCACGGTCGAGCAAAGGTCCTCAAGCAGCGCCAGATCGTCCATGGTTCCCGTGCCGTCGCAAATGCGGGAGAGCAGTGTGAACATCTGCGTCGTGCCCGCGCGGCAGGGAATGCACTTGCCGCACGACTCCGTCATGCAAAATTCCATAAAGAATTTCGCTACGTTCACCATGCACGAGGTATCGTCCATGACGATCATGCCGCCCGATCCCATAATCGAGCCCACTTTGAGCAGCGCGTCGTAGCTGACGCCGATATCGAGCATCTCCTCGGGCAGGCAACCACCCGAGGGGCCGCCGGTTTGCACGGCTTTAAATTTGTGGCCGCCCGGCACTCCGCCGCCGATGCCCTCGATAATCTCGCGCAGCTTAATGCCCATGGGGACTTCGACCAGGCCGGTGTTGGTGATTTTGCCGGTGAGCGCAAAGACCTTCGTCCCCTTGCTGCGCTCCGAGCCCATGCTTGCAAACCAGCGGCCGCCCTTGCGGATGATCGGTGCAATGTTCGCGAATGTCTCCACATTATTGATGAGAGTCGGCTTCCCATACAATCCGCTGACTGCCGGGTAGGGAGGCCGCGGCTTGGGCGTGCCGCGCTTGCCTTCGATCGACGCGATCAGCGCCGTCTCTTCGCCGCACACAAACGCCCCCGCGCCGAGCCGAATCTCCACGTCGAAGTTGAAGGGCGTGTTCGAAATATTGTTGCCGAGCAGTCCGTGGCGTCGTGCCTCGCGCAGGCAGGCCGTCAGGCGGCTTACCGCTAACGGATACTCGGCGCGCACGTAGACGTAGCCCTTGCTCGCACCCACCGCGTAGGCCGCAATCGCCATTCCTTCAACCACGCGATGCGGATCGCTTTCCAGAACGCTGCGGTCCATAAACGCGCCCGGATCGCCCTCGTCGCCGTTGCAGATGATGTACTTTACGTCGCCCGCCGCCTTGGCAACCGTGCTCCACTTCAGGCCGGTTGGATAACCGCCGCCTCCGCGGCCCCTGAGGCCGCTTTCCGTAATCTGGTGGATCACACCGCGAGGCGTCATGTCGTTCAACGCGGTCAGTAGGGCGCGGTAGCCGTCGCGTGCAATGTAGTCGTCAATTCTTTCCGGATCGATATGACCGGAATTTTCCAGCACCACGTGAACCTGCTGATCGAAGTGCTCGCGCAGGTTGCATTGCAGCTCCTTCACGGGTTCGCCGCCGAGGCTGGACACGATCGCTTCTGCGTGGCTCTGGTTTGCGTGCTGATACAGTGTCTCTTCCGGATCGACCAAGACCAGCGGCCCGGCTGCGCAAAGGCCCATGCAGCCTGTGCGCCGAACAAATGCGTTCTTGCCCTGCGCCTTCACTACGTTCGTCAGCTCATCCTTCAGCTTGTCCGAGTGCTGGCTCAGGCAGCCCGTGCCCATGCACACGTTGATCTCGTGCTCGTGCTTGTTATTTTCCGCGCGCACCGATTGAGCAATTTGATCCAACTCTTCGAGGGTCATTCAGCGGCCCACCTTTCCAGCTGCTCGATCATTTGTTCGCCGCTCATCTGGCCGGCCAGCTCGCCGTCGGTCAGAACCACTGGCGCGCGCCCGCAGGCACCCACGCAGCGCGCAGTCGTCAGGCTGATCAGGCCATCCTTCGTGGTCTGCCCCTGAGGAATGCAGAGGTGCTTTTCTGCCGCGGCCAAAAGCTTATCGGACCCCTTGATGTAGCAGGCCGTGCCGGTGCAAACCGTCATGGTATGTTTGCCTGGCGGCTTCAAGCTGAAATAGTGATAGAACGTCACCACTCCATAGGCCTGGCTCAAGGGCACATGCAGACTCAGTGCGACGAAGCGAATCGAGTCGTCGTCGAGATATCCAAACGACGATTGCACGGTGTGCAGGGTCTCGATGAGCGCGTGACGTGCAAAGCCGTTCTTGCGCATGGTGCCGTTGACGATTTTCCATCGCTTGTCATCGCTGGGCAGTGGTGGGGGCGCGATTATGGGCACATTCCCTCCGTGATCGGTGCATCCCGGACATCTATCAGGAGTGGAGCGGCGTGGTTGAGCCGTCTGCGCCTGACACTACCATTGTTGTACGTGCGTGGATCCTCATGCCACCGTGACCGCAGTCACCGGCCTCTATAGCTATCCCATTTATTGGCATGGATTTCGGACGTTTCACATTCGATGGATCTTCGCGGCGCCCCAATTCGGACCTGCCCGTGCCGCGGCGCACGGGGATGTGGAAAATACGCCCGGAAACAGTGCGAAAGATCACTCGTCCCCAAGCCGATGGGATGGAATCCGAATCGAACAAGAAGCCGTGGCCGGTATGGCCGTCATGCCGCTTGAATGGTGGTAGCGGAGAGTGCGTTCTTATTTGTGCGCTTTGATCTCGAGTTTGTAATCGCTGTAATCGATCGTCACGACAGTGCGGCCGAAGAGCGGGCTGTTGGATACAGCGCGCGCATGCGTGGCCATGGGAAAGCCGTCAATGTTTACATAGCGGCGCATCATGTGCGTGGTTCCCGCAAATACTGAAGGACTTTTTGACGCGACTCCTTCGATCTGGATAATCGAACCATCGTGCGCGTCAATCCAGAGGGTTCCGTCGATCATGTTGGGGGCTTTTTGTTTGGGATCGATCGTGAACGCGTAGCAGCTTCGTCCATTCAGCTTCTGCGCTACGGAGGAATTCAACTTCATTTCGTAATTCGACGAAGTGAACCACGACTTGGCAACCTGGTCGGGCTGGTTGATTTTGGTTTCGTTTTCCAAAAGCGGCCTCAACCCCTCGTGCCTCACAAGCGACGATCCGCTTTCAGAGAGAATTGTGTAGGTTTTGCCGATGCCTTTCTTGTAGGTGTCGCGCACGGTCATCTGCGCGACGGGACGGGATTCATCGTCGCCTCGGTAGACGGAGTATTGCTCAACGTCGGTGAAGCCGAGAACCTCGTCGACGCGAGACGCGACTGCCGCATCCACGAGCCGGATCACATCTGCAGATTTCGGTGCTTGAGCGGAGACTGACAAGAGGAGAGCGAGGCAAACTCCGGCAATCGCGCGTGGCCATCCGTGTCGCACAGGCTCCATCCTTCGTTTGGATGCTTCCATCCGGATGATGTGCCTTTGGGTAGGCCGAATCTCGGTTGAAACAGCGCTGGCGCGCCTTGGCCAACGGGTCCGAAGCACCTGCGTTATGCTGATGCCTGAGTGAGGCGCGACGTTGAGCCGGAAATCTCGTCCAAAACCAGAAAAAAACGAAATGCAGTGAGGCGCGACGTTGACCCCAAAATCTCGTCCAAAGCCAGGAAGAAAACGCGAGGCGATTGTCGTGCGCGGAGTCGTGCAGGGCGTCGGCTTTCGGCCATTCGTCTACCGCCTCGCCGCGGAGGAGGGCCTCGCCGGCTTCATCGGCAACGATACCGGGGGCGTAAACGTCGAAATTGAAGGACCGCCGGAAAGAATTGAGAGTTTTCTGCGCCGTCTTCAGGCGGAAGCTCCGCCGCTCTCGCGCATCGATTCGGTGACATCTCGAAGCATTCCTCCAACGCAAGAAAAAAACTTTTGCATCGTGATGAGCGACGCCGGTGGCCAGGTGAGCACCGGGATTCCGCCCGACGCAGCCACGTGCTCCGATTGCCTTCGCGAACTGCTCGATCCGCGGGATCGGCGCTACCGCTACCCATTTCTCAACTGCACAAACTGTGGGCCGCGCTTCACCATCACGCGGCGCATTCCGTATGACCGGCCGCAGACTTCGATGGCGGGCTTCACAATGTGCGCGGAGTGCCAGGCAGAATACGACGATCCGGCAAACCGCCGCTTCCACGCGCAGCCCAACGCTTGCCCGGTGTGCGGCCCGCGCGTATGGCTTGTCGCTCCTGACGGCGCGGAGATCCCGTCGGATGATCCGGTCACTGCGACGATTGACCGCCTGATGGCTGGCGAAATTGTGGCCATCAAGGGAATTGGCGGATTCCACCTCGCCGTCGACGCTACAAACGAGTTCGCGGTCATGCGCCTGCGCGATCGCAAGCATCGCTACGGCAAGCCGTTCGCGGTCATGGCGCGCGATCTTGAGGCAGTGCGCGAACTGTGCGCGCTCACGCTGGAGGAGGAAAATCTGCTTCTCACGGTTGCGCGCCCCATCGTCGTTTGCCCCAGGAAAGCGGGCGGCGGGATTGCGCCATCGGTTGCGCCCGGCATTCCGTGGCTGGGAGTCTTTCTGCCTTACGCTCCACTCCAACATCTGCTCTTTGCCGACAAGCGTGTGCGCGCACTTGTAATGACCAGCGCGAACCTGAGCGAAGAGCCCATTGCGATCGACAACGACGAGGCGCTGGCCAGGCTGGGGGACATAGCCGACGCATTTTTGATGCACGATCGCGAAATTCTACAGCGGTGCGACGATTCGGTGATGGCGCTTGTGGATGCTGCGCCACAGTTGATTCGCCGCGCTCGCGGGTTTGTGCCCCTGGCCGTGCCGCTACCGGGCAACGCAGGGCAAAACGGATCTCCGCCGCTGCTGGCCGTGGGCGGACATCTCAAGAGCGTGTTCACACTGGCGCGCGGTCGCTTCGCCTACCAGAGCCAGCATTTCGGTGACCTGGAAAATCCAAGCGGTCTCGAATTCTTTCGCGAGTCGCTCGCACACCTGATGCAGACTTTTGAGATAGAGCCTGAAGTTGTGGTGCACGACCTGCACCCTGGCTATTTGTCCACCACCTGGGCGAAAGAGTGGGCTGCCGAGCGTAAATTACCGTTGATTGCCGTGCAACATCATCACGCGCACATCGCGGCCTGCATGGCCGAACATTCGATCGTTGGCCCGGCCATCGGACTTTCGCTTGATGGAACGGGTTATGGCACGGACGGCCGAATCTGGGGAGGGGAAGTGCTGATTGTGCAGCTCGATGGTCCCGATCCCGAAAACTTCGAGCGCTTTGCCCACCTCGATTACGTGCCGATGCCCGGCGGCGAGGCGGCGATTCGCGAGCCGTGGCGCATGGCGCTGGGGCATCTGCATGCGGCAGGATTCGACATCGAATCATCGGAAGTGCTCTCGGCTGTTGGAGCCAAGCCGCAGGATGCGCGCGTGATTCGGCGCATGATCGATCGCGAATTGAACACGCCGCTCACGTCCAGCCTTGGGCGCCTCTTTGACGCCGTTGCAGCCGTCGTTCTGGGCCGGGGCATAGTCGATTACGAGGCGCAGGCGGCGATCGAGCTCGAAGGAATCGCGACGGATGAACCCGATGCGATTGCCGACGCTTACTCGTTTGAGACGGTCGCCGGAAATCCGATGCAGGGCGATCCATGGCGCTTCTCGGCTGTTCCCATGTGGCGTGCCTTGTGGCGAGACTTGCGGGCGGGCGTGAGCAAGGCGCAGATTTCCGCGCGGTTTCACGCGGGACTGGCAGTGTGGTTCCGGCGCGAAGTAGTGCTGGTCAGCGCGCTCAAAGGCATCCAGCAGGTTGTGCTGTCCGGTGGATGCATGCACAATCGCCGGCTAGCGCGGCTGTTGCGCGAGGGGCTGGAGGATGTTGGATTCACGGTGTTCCAACATGCACAGGTGAGTCCTGGAGACGGCGGCCTCAGCTACGGACAGGCCGTGGTTGCGGCGGCGATCCTCAGAAGCAAATTGGCCGACGGTGCGAGCGAACCTGGGGATAGTGTGGAGAAATCGGCGTGACGATGCTAGGAAACAGCAGCAAAGTGTTCACAGTACCTGCCGGCATATTCAGTTTTCTGCTCACTCTTTACGGATTGGCCGCGATCCGTGGCCTCGATTTTCGCCAGAATGCTGTCCTATCGGTCGCATATTGCGTGCTGCCGCTTCTGAGCCTTCCGCTCTATCTTTTGGCGCTATGGGCGCGCAAGCTGCTCGCGCTGCAAGTAGTTCTCGTTCTCGCGTACGTTCCTATCTATGCCGCGCTGAACTGGAGAACCTGCGCCGAGTTGGGATACTGCGGCAGCGTCTTCTCCGTAGTCATGACGACCATCGAAACATCGAAGGTCATGCTGTTTTGGGGTGTTGCGCTGGCCAGTGTTGCCGCGTTCGTGGTGGAACTGAAGGGCCGTCGGGTCGGAGTCAAACAGAACGCCAAGCGTTAAAGAACGGGGAACACTTTTCAGCCCGACAGTCGAACCAGCTCCTGAGCTTCGTCGCGCGGGCCAAGAATGGACATGCGCGGAATACGGCCACGCACCATGGCAACTTCATCGCAGCGGTGCAGGCGTGGGCACATCTGGCAATCCTTGAAGATTTTGTCCGGCAGTTCCGCCTTGTCTTCCACGGTGCGGAAACCGTATTTGAAAAAGAAATCGGGAATGCGCGTGAACAGGCAGACCGACTGTATGCCGTGAGTTTCGGCTTCCTCGATGAGCGCTTTCAGAATGCCGCCGCCCGCGCCCTGGCTTTTGGCTTCGGGCTTGACGACGATGGAGCGCACTTCGCAAAGATGCGGCCCGTAAAGGTGCAGCGCGCCGCAGCCGAGAAACACACCGCCATCGGATTCAGCGACGGTGAAGTCGCGGATGTTTTCGCAGATTTCAGCGAAGGGCCGCTTGAGCAATGTGCCATCGCCGGAAAGCGAGTTCACCAGGTCGTAGATATTGGAGGCGTCGTGCAAAAGCGCTTTACGCACCAGCATGAATGGCCTCCCCGGATTTCTGTTTTTCGAGAGCGCGAATCCAATCCGAGGCCCGATCGAGAGCCTTGTGCACGCGGTCTGAGGCAGTTCCTCCGATCACATCGTGGCAATCCAGCGTGGCATCGAGAGTGATAGCGGCATAGAAGTCCTCGCCGAACTCTTCGCCGAACTGGCGCAGCTCGGCAATGGTAAGGCCATCGAGTTCGACGCCCTTTTCGATGGCGAAGCGGACCGCGCGGCCAATCTTTTCATGAGCAGTGCGGAAGGGAACGCCCTTGTGAACCAGATACGTGGCCGCGGCCATCGCATTTAGGAATCCCGACGTTGCCGCTTCGGTCATGCGGTCGCGATTGAATTGAATGGCGGCCGTGAACCGTGCAACGAGATTCAGCATTTGCGGAACGAATCCGACCGAAAAGACCGGCTCCTGGGTCTCCTGCATGTCTTTATTGTAGGCCAAGGGCAGGCCTTTGAGCTGCATGGCCACGGCCTGCGCCGCGCCGTTAATGCGGCCGACTTTGGCGCGGATCAACTCTGTGAGGTCGGGATTCTTTTTCTGCGGCATGGCGCTCGACCCCGTTGAAAACGCTTCGGGCAGCCTGACAAAGCCGAACTCCGCGGTGGCAAAAAGAGTAATCTCCTCGGCAAAGCGGCTGAGGTGCAGGCCGATAAATGTGAGCGCATTCAAGTACTCGAGAATGAAATCGCGATCGCTGGTCGCGTCGATTGAGTTCGCAGTTGGCCCGGCGAATCCGAGTTCGTGCGCCGCAATGGTCCGATCGAGCGGAAGCGTTGCGCCAGCTACCGCGCCTGACCCAAGAGGACAAAAATTCAGGCGCGCCGCGCAATCGAGCAGACGGTCCGCATCGCGCAACGCCATTTCTACGTAGGCCAGCAGCCAATGAGCGACGAGAACAGGCTCCGCGCGCTGCAGGTGTGTGTAGCTCGGCATGACGGCCTCGCCGGCGTCGCGTGCCTGAGTGACCAGTGCGCCGGCCCAGGCGGCAAGGCCGCCGACCACGAGCTCGATTTGCGCGCGAACGTATAGGCGAAGGTCCGTGGCGATCTGTTCGTTGCGACTGCGGCCGGTGTGCAATTTAAGAGCGAGGTTTCCGACGCGCTCCACGAGTTGCAACTCGACAAAATGATGTATATCTTCCGCGGTGGCGTGATCGCGTACCCGCGTCTTGCCCGCAGGAGTGGCGAAGTATGCGGAAATCTGATCGAGAGCGGTTCTAAGCTCCATTGATTCGGCTTTGGACAGGATTCCTGCCGCGGAGAGAGCGGACGCGTGCGCCTTGCTGGCCGCTACCTCCTCGTCAAGAAGTTGCCAATCGAAGACGATCGACCGCTGCCACGCTTCAAACTCCGCATCCAGCGGCTCGCGAAAGCGGCCCGACCACATCTTCCCGGGTTGTTGCTCGTTCGGCATGAATTAAGCGTACCTCAAGCTATTCCTTCTCCTTGCCATTCTTGAGCTGCGGCATTTCGTTGCCTTTGCTCAACGTGAGGAGGCCGGTTTTCGCGTAGGTGACGAGCTTCTGCCGGGTGTCGGTAATGTCGAGGTTGCGCATGGTCAGTTGCCCGATGCGGTCGCGCGGGGAGAAAGCGGATTCGGTCTTCTCCATGCTGAGGCGCTCGGGATGGAACGTCAGGTTGGGCGACTCGGTGTTGAGAATGGAGTAATCGTTGCCTCGGCGCAACTCGAGTGTGACCGCGCCCGTGATGGGTTTGGCGACCCAGCGCTGAGCGGATTCGCGCAGCATAATCGATTGCGAGTCAAACCAGCGGCCCTGGTAGAGCAGGCGTCCCAGCTTGCGTCCATTTTCGCGGTACTGCTCAATCGTGTCTTCGTTGTGAATGCCGGTGATGAGGCGCTCGTAAGCGATGTAAAGCAGCGCAAGGCCAGGAGCCTCGTAGATGCCGCGGCTCTTGGCTTCGATGATGCGGTTCTCAATCTGATCGCTCATGCCGAGGCCATGCCGCCCGCCGATGCGGTTGGCTTCGAGGAGAAGGTCGACGGGATCGTCGAATTGCTGTCCGTTGAGTGCGACGGGCGAGCCCTCTTCGAAACGAACCACGATCTCTTCGCGTTTGATCTCGACGTCGTCGCGCCAGAACGCGGTGCCCATGATGGGAACGACGATTTTGACGGACGAAGAAAGATGCTCGAGGTCCTTGGCTTCATGAGTCGCGCCCAGAATGTTGGAATCGGTGGAGTAGGCTTTTTCGGCCGACATCTTATACGCGAAGCCGGAGCGTTGCATGAACGCGGACATCTCGGCACGGCCGCCCAGCTCGTCGATGAAAGCGGCGTCGAGCCAAGGCTTATAGACCTGAAGGCTGGGATTGACGAGCAGTCCGTAGCGATAAAACCGCTCGATGTCGTTGCCCTTGAACGTCGATCCATCGCCCCAGATGTTGACGTCGTCTTCCTTCATGGCCGCAACCAGCATGGTTCCTGTCACCGCGCGGCCGATCGGCGTGGTGTTGAAGTAGGGCACGCCTGCAGTGGTGATGTGGAAGGCTCCGGCCTGAAGCGCGGCAATGCCTTCGCGAACAAGCGGGCCACGGCAATCGATGAGGCGAGCCTTTGCGGCGCCGTACTCGAGGGCTTGGCGCGGAATGGAATCGTAGTCGGTTTCGTCGGGCTGGCCGAGGTTGGCTGTGTAGGCGTAGGGAATCGCGCCCTTCTGCTTCATCCAGTGCAGGGCGGCGGAGGTGTCGAGCCCGCCGGAGAAAGCGATACCGACTTTCTCTCCAACGGGCAGGGACTCGAGAATTACGGACATGCGAACCTCAAAAGCATCATTCAGTGGTCAGTGGACAGTGATCAGTATGTCCGACGTGCAGCTGACAGTCTGGTTAATGATTCAATCCTAAGTTCAGAGTTCACTTGCTCAACTTCAGTTTGGTTCCCCAGTGAGTCGTACGCTGATCACTGACTACTGACCACTGTCTATTGGAAACTCTCCACATTCGCCAACCCACCCAGCAACAGAAGCAGCAACGCTTTTTGCACGTGCAGCCGATTCTCGGCCTGGTCGAAGACGATGGATTGCGGGCTGTCGATCACAGCGTCGGTAACTTCCTCTCCGCGGCGCGCCGGCAGGCAATGCATGAACACTGCCGTGGGCGAAGCTTTGGACATGAGTGTTTCATTCACTTGGTAGGGCCGGAAGATGGGTGCGCGCTTTGTTGACTCGTGCTCGAAGCCCATGCTGACGCAGACGTCGGTGTAGACTGCGTCGGCGCCCTCAACGGCGGCCTGCGGGTCCTGCATCAGTCGAAGCTCACAATGATTCTTCTCGGCAATTTCGCGCGCCGCGGCAGTAATCTCAGCGTTTGGCGAATAGCGGCGCGGAGTCGCCACTGTCACATTGGCGCCGAGTTGCGAGCCGACGAGCATCAGCGAATGACACACATTGTTGCCATCGCCGACATAGGTGAATTTAAGCCCCGCGGAACCGCCGAAATGTTCTTCGAGAGTCATGAAATCTGCCAGCGCCTGGCATGGATGCTCGTAATCGGAAAGCGCGTTGACGATCGGGACGCGGGAATTCGCGGCCATTTCCGTGATGGTGTCGTGCGCGTAGGTGCGCAACACAATTACGTCGACCCAGCGCTCGAGATTTTTGGCGACATCGGCGATCGTCTCGCGCTCGCCGAGCGGGGAATTGGTCTGGTCGACGAAGATGGCGTTGCCCCCCATGGTGTTCATGCCGGTTTCAAATGCCAGGCGCGTGCGCAGGCTTGCCTTCTCGAACATCAGCACCATCTGCTTGGCATCGAGCGCATGGCGGTATTCGCGCGGATTGCGCTTGACGTCGTGTCCCAGCTTCATGAGGGCGCGCACCTCTGCGCTTGAGAGATCGGCGATGGAGCAAAGATCTTCGCCGGCCATGCGCGCGGCCGCTGCAAGTACATCGGGATCTTTCTGCACGGCGAGCGCGGACTCTTTGCGTTCCATGATCGTTTTGCTAGCCATGATGATGACCTCTGGCAGGCGCGTTGTGCGCCGCGGCGTTGACGGTGAAGATTTCGTCGAGCGCGGCAATGGCTGTGTCAACGTGCGCGCGCTCCAAAATATATGGAGGCAGGAAACGCAGCACAGTGTCGCTGGTGCAGTTGATCACAATGTGGCGCTTCATCATTTCCGCGACGGTGAGCTTGGCAAGCTCCGCAGAATCGAGTTCGGCGGCAACCATCAAGCCTTTTCCGCGCACATCCACAATGGCGTCGTGACGTGCGGCGAGCGAGCGAAGGCGGTTTTGGAAATAGTCGCCGACCTCGGTTGCGTGGGCCAACAATCCCTCTTTTTCGATTGCGTCAATCACGGCGATGCCCACAGCACAGGCCAGCGGTCCGCCGCCAAAAGTGGTGCCGTGCATGCCGGCATGCATCACGCGCGCCACTTCTTCGGTGCATAGCACCGCACCCAGAGGGAGGCCCCCGGCGAGCGGCTTGGCGAGTGTGGTCACGTCCGGCTGAATTCCATAATGCTGATAGGCGCACCACTTTCCGGTGCGGCCCATGCCTGACTGGATCTCATCGACAATGAGCAATGCGCCGGTAGAGCTGGCCAAAGCGCGAGCCTCGGCAAAGAATTCCTGCGTCAGCGGCCGGACCCCGCCCTCGCCTTGAATGGATTCGACGAGAATGGCGCAGACCTCGCCGGAAAACTTGGCGCGCAGATCGGCGACGTCGTTGAGGCGCACAAACTCGACGCCGGGAACCACAGGACCAAACGGCTCACGATACTTCGCCTTCCATGTCGTAGACATGGCGCCAAATGTGCGGCCATGGAAGCTCTGCTCCAGGGCAAGAAACTTCGTGCCGATATTCGCGCCTTCGCTGCGCCTCAGCCCTGCATATGCGCGCGCCAGTTTGAGCGCGCCCTCCCAGGCTTCGGTGCCAGTGTTGGCAAAGAAGACGCGGTCGAGGCCAGTGCGCTCCGCCAGACGCAAGGCCAGTTCCGCCTGGCCCTCGTGGTAGAACAGATTCGACGTGTGGATGAGGGCTCGGCTTTGGCGTGCGATGGCGTCGACGATTGCCGGATGGTTATATCCGAGCGCATTGACGCCAATGCCGCTGAGCAAATCGAGATACTTTGTACCTTTCTCGTCCTGAATGTAGACCCCTTCACCGCCGACGAAAAGAACTGGATTTCGATCGTAGGTCGAAAGCAGCAGTCTTTTCTCTACGGCGCGAATCTCTTCGAGTTTCACAAGACCCTCCATATTTCTTCAGAGGCTAAACCCCATCTTCTTTTGGGGCCCCTGCTTGGCACGGCTCAAGCTGTGCCTTGGTACACCTTTTTCAAAACGCTCAGGCCACCATCACCTCAGTGCCGTGAATAATGCGCGAGCTGCACAAGTCGGGAAGGGAAGCTGCAGCTTCGGCGGGCAGAATTCGCACGCGCTTCACTCCATTCAGAAGCGCCTCCCGGCACGCGCTCAACTTGGGCAGCATGCCGCCTGAAATCACCGCGCTTTTGGCCATCTCCGCAATCTGGTCGATCGAAAGCCAGCGCAGCACTTCACCGTTTGAGCCTTTCACTCCTGGAACGTCAGTGAGAAAGACCAGCGCATCCGCATGGCAAGCGACGGCGCAGGCTGCGGCCATCTCGTCGGCATTGATGTTGTAGTACTCGCCATCGAATCCGAGGGCCATGGAGCAAAGAACGGGAACTCCGTTCAACTGCCAGATGGCATCGAGCCAGCGTGGATCGCTGGCAGCGATCTCGCCCACAAACCCAAGATCGGGCGCAGTGCGCTTTTTGCGCGCGCGGAACAGCAACCCGTCGCCGCCTGACAAGCCTACCGCGGGCTGGCCGAGTGCGCCGAGCGCCGCCACCAGACTCTTATTTACGCGGCCGGCAAAGACCATCAGCGCGATGTCGCGCGTTTCCGCATCGGTGACACGCAGACCATCGATGAACTCGCTCTGCTTCCCCAGCGCCTTGAGCGTGCGGGTCAACTGCACGCCGCCTCCGTGGACAACGGCAACCTGATTGCCGTCGCGCACAAGATCGGTGATGGCACGCATGCAACCATCGAGCAGCCTGGCATCTTCCAGGCCGGCGCCTCCGAGTTTAACCACGTACTTCATTCGATGACCTCCGCGGCGCGCGTCATTGCAGACCTTCCGATTCCGGCCAGCCCTGCATGACATTCAAATTCTGAACCGCCTGCCCGGCTGCGCCTTTCAGGAGGTTGTCGAGGCAGCTCACGATCACCGCACGCTTGCCACTCGCATCAAGCTGGAATCCGATGTCGGCATAATTCGTCCGCACGGAATATTGAATCTGCGGCAACGTCTTGTCGTAGAGCCTCACCATCGGGCTGCCTGCAAAAAACTTGCGATAGATGTGCGCAACGTGCTCATGCGTTTCCGGCTCGTTGAAATGGACGTAAATGGTCGTCAAAATTCCCCGCGGAATCGGCAACAGGTGCGGCGTAAAAACGATCTGGCAGCCGGAAATGCCGACTTCCTCGAGAATTTCGCCGGTGTGGCGATGCGAAAACAAACCATAGGCCGAGAGATTGTCGGCCGCATACATAAAGTGTGTTCTCGCGGTGGGAACTTTGCCGGCTCCGCTCACGCCGCTCTTCGCGTCGGCCACAATGCCACGATCGAGATCGACGAGACCAGCTTCGACCAGAGGTTTCAGCGCGAGAATCACCGATGTTGCATAGCAACCGGGATTCGCGACCAATTGTGCCGCTGCAATCTGCTTGCGATGAAGTTCCGGCATGCCGTAAACCGCCTGCGCCTGCGTGGCCTCGGCAACGTCGGTGCCTTCGTCGTCAAAGGCGTACACGGCGCGGTTCGCCGGCTGGGTCAGGCGCCACGCGCCGCTCAGGTCGATGACGCGTATGCCGCGCTTCAGCGCTTCCGGGACCCACTCCCGAGATTGTTCGTGCGGTGTAGCCAGAAACAGTACGTCAACTCCGAGCGTAGAAAGCAGCTCCCAGGAAAACGGTTCGAGCTTCAGCTCTGCAGCGCCATGAATGCCGCCGAGCTGGGGATGAATGTCGGTGAGCGCAATGCCGCCGTGCTCGAGATCCCTGGCGTCGACACGGCCGGCAAACACCGGCGGATGATTTTTGAGGCGTGGATGATGCAAGAGCAGCCTCGCCAACTCGGCGCCGGCGTAGCCCGTGACTCCCACAACTGCGGTTTGTATTGTCTTGGTCATTGTCCGAGCATCGTCCTCAGGCGCGTCCCCACCTCGACAGCCTGGCGAGCGCCCGTGCAAATCACCAGAACGGTGTCGTCCCCGGCAATCGTGCCCATCACTTCAGGCCATTCCTCGCGGTCAAGCGCCGCCGCGACCGGCTGCGCGCCGCCCATCACGGTGCTGAGAACCACCTGGTTCATCGCCTGGCGCACGCGCACGCCAAAGCTGTCGATCATTTCGTTGAGAGAGGGAGGCTGATCGTCTTCCACCGCGGGCGTGCCGTGGCCGTTGGGCAGCGAGTATCCGCCGGGACCCTTTGACAGTCGCAGTTGATGAATGTCGCGCGAAAGCGTGGCCTGCGTAACCTGAATGCCGCGGCGGCGCAATTTGCGGCGCAACTCATCCTGGCTCGCCACCGGCGAGTTGGACAGCACTTCGCGGATTAGGTTCAGGCGTTGGACGTTCATTTTCCGCTACCGGCGTCTGGGTTCGGGCAAAGCAAAAAACGCGGTCCGCAGAACGGAAACCGCGCTTGAATAAATATACGGCAGAACTGCATAAGTATGCAAGAGATATTTTATCAAGCTTATATACCTGACGCAAGGTAAATTGGCGCATATAAATGCAAAATGCGCGGAAATGTAATGCGATCAGTTAGTTGACGCAAGGAGGAGGCAATGAAACCATACTTCATATCGATTCCCGCTCGGTTTATATGGTCATTGACCGGGAAGTATTCACTTCACGCAAGAATTCGTGCAGTGCGGGAGGATTGTGAAACATGGCGGAAAAGCCAACACAGGCAAAAAATGGCGGTGGAAACGCGCACGATAGGGCAAAAGCGCGCGCCGAGGGGAAACGCTTCAAGAGCGAAGTTCCTATGCGTCCTCAAGGTGAAGGTGCAGAAAAGCCAGAAGAAATTTGGCGAAGTCTGTTCGCATGGGACACCATTTTCCGCTGGGACGTCCTCAACGCTTTGGTGCTGTCATTTTTCGTCGCTGTGGGCTTGGCAATGCTGAGCTGTGACTGGTTTCCGCATAACTTGCTGATTTCGCAAATATGCTTTTCGCTTGCCGGGACCCTTGCAGTACTTGCAATTGTGCATCACGCAACAACGGCCAGAGGAGTTAAAATTGGCTCCAAACTTCTGTTTTGCATTCCGTTGTCTTCGGTTGTGATACTAATTGCCAGCTATGCAATATGGGCGATTCAATCTCACAAGCCCACATTTCATCCAAGCATCGCGATGAGAATATACGTAGCGTTGGGACACAAGAAAGGAGATAACGTAGCCGGTTTTGTGTGGCCAGACGGTCGGTTTTACGATCTCAGAGTGGTCGTGGGAAACATCTCACATTACCCCGTTCAGAACATAGACTTGACCATAAAAACAATAGAAAAAAGCGACGATACGTTTTGGGGAATGGGACAAATAAGCGATATTCCAGGGGTCCAAGTCAATACACCTACCAGTCGTCTTCCGTCCGGTTCTCTGACTCTGCGCGGAGCCGACGGAAATGACTACATACTTGATACGAGAGATTATCCTTTCGCAAACCCATTCGCGGATCATTGGAATTTCTTTTGCCCTCGACTTCCCATCGAAGGAGAATTGCGTCTATCTCTCGCGGCCATTCATCCTGGGGATAATGCAGCCCCGAAAAAGCTAAGAATTGTCGGGAGTTATGAAGTTATCTCAAGTGGAAGCGTGATGGTTATACCAGTCGATCAAACAATGTCAGTGGAACGATGATAATTTGTCCTTATTATGCGGCCTGATTTTCTTGTTTCGCCGTCAGTCTCTTGTATTCGAGCGTGCCCGCTTCAAGCAATTTCAATAGCGTATCGCGGAACAGGTAGGGATTCTCCCGGTTGTTGAACCGAAAAGTCATCTCATTCAGGTAAGCCTCAAGATGCTTCGCACTGAGACGGTGCCACGTTCCGACGATCCCTCTTTTGAGCAGGGAGAAAGCTGATTCGATTCCGTTCGTCGTCACATCCCCGTCAACGTAAATGCCTTTAGAGTGGTTGACTGTCTTATGTTCGACACCCCATTTTTCGGCCTTTGCAATAGCCATCGGATATGCCGCGAATTCGTCGGTCATAATCACGTCTACGTCGCCGCTGATGTTTTCCTTGATGTATTTGGCCAGCGTACCGGAAGTCGCATCCTCGGCATGGAAGAATCGAAGATCGCCGTTGCGTTGCTTGATGCCGATTACAACCTCTTTCGCCTTTTTCCCCGCATAGACGCCTTGGCCTGTTTTCTTGCCGCCCACATACGTCTCATCGATCTCTACAATGCCATCCAGAGGCTCAGGATTGACTTCCTTCATCGCAGCCCTGATCCGATGGCACAGATACCATGCCGTCTTGTACGACACGCCGAGAGTCCGTTTGATCTGATTGGCGCTCATTCCCTTACGGGACTCACAGAGCAGATATACACAGAGGAACCACTTCCAAAGGGGCAGGTGAGAATCGTTGAAAATGGTCCCGGCAGTCACGGAGAACTGGTAGCGGCATCCATCGCAGTCGTATTGGTCGCGCTTCTTGATGCTCGAAATCTTGCGGGATTTGCAGCGTGGGCACATAATCTCATCAGGCCAGCGCAGTGCTTCAAGATATTCGCGGCACTTCTTCTCGCTGCCGAACTCTTCGATCAGGGAGCAAAGATTAACGGAGCCTTCCATGCCTAAGCCCTCCACTTCTTTTAAGCATCCGCGCCACATGACCACGGAAGAGGCCGTCAACCATCTGTTCCACCCTAAAGTCATTGAGCAAATCAAGCGGGAAAAGGAACAGCCCAAAAAGCGGCCACAAAAGAAGCGTACCTGATTTGTTGCCTTGTGTCAAGTATATAATCCTGTATTTTATATTTTGGGAAAATCTCCCGGTTGAGCGACCGGGCGGATGCGGACAGTTTTCCGATTCCGGCTTAATCCACGGTTCGATCGCGAACTTCCTCGGCTACGATACCGTCCAATAGACGGCAAACCGTTGCCAACTTTGGTTCAGCGGCTTCAGCTCGACATCTCGCTCCTGCCCGGTCGTGCGGAAGGCAAGCGTTTCTCCCGGAACCGGCCGAATCCAGGAGCTGGGATCGGCGCCGTTCGATTTGAGTTCGGGGACAGCTACGGGCGGCGCATCATCAACCTCCGGCCCCTGCTTGTGCTCAAGATTCTCTTCCAGCCCGTTCTTTGGAAACTGCCCGGCCAATACCAGCGGCCCATAGAGAAATGCCTGCTGCGAACGATCGTCGGCCAAGGGCTCGGCGGTGAGGCGCATCGGGAGCGTGAGTTCAACGCGGTCGCCGGCTTTCCATGTGCGTGTAACGGCCAGATAGCTGCCAGGCGTTCCGGAAACTTCGAGCCGGCGGCCGTTGACGGCGATGGAATTGGCCGCTGTTGTCCAAGAAGGAATCCTTAAACGAAGCGACCATGGAGTTGCCAGCGTTTTCTCGACGACGAACTCAGTGGAACTACCTTCGGGGAAGTTGGTGTTCTGCCGGAGGCGGACGCCACGATCTTTCCAGTTGACGGTCGACGCGAAGTACAGATTGACGAAGAGCGAATCGTCATCGTGGAAATAAATCGTGTCGTTAAGTTTCGAAAATTCCTCGAGGGCCGTGCCGGTGCAGCACCAGAAGCTGTCATCCTCGGTGCAGGTTGTCTTCCAGGCTCCCGGCGCAAGCGAAAGAAAATAAGTGGTGTGCCCCGTGTCGGGCTCGATCGCACCCAGCCGATGGTTCACAAGATTGCGCTCGTAATAGTCGATGAAGCGCGGGTCGCCGCTCCATTTGTAGAGGTGCCGCGCGAGCTTCATCATGTTGTAGGAACAGCAGCACTCCTGGTGGTGCGAGCTAATCTTCTTCTCCGCCGCAAGATGATTGGGATCGGTGAGCCAGTGCTCGTTATTACTCGATCCGCCGGTGGCATAGGTGCGCGACTCGGAAACCGTCTCAAAGAAAAATCGGCTCACGTCGCCAAATCGGTAATCGGAGCTGAGCTCATAGCGTCGTGCTGCGCCAATCACCTGAGGAACGTGGGTATTCATGTGCTGGCCCTTCAGCGCATCGTGGCGCAGTGCGAGCGGGGTGAAAAAGATCTTCTTGGTGAAGCGGTCTCCGGTGCGCGCCCACCGGTCATCGCCGGTAACCGCTGCAAGATTGTAGAGAACATCGTTCATGCCGCCGTATTCCGTGTTCAAAATATCCTGCATGTGATCTTCGGTCTTTGCCGCGGTCCAGCCGTCGACCCAGCACGCCATCTTGACGACCACATCGAGCGCCTGGCCGTTCCCCGCCTGCGTCTTCATGTCGAGCAGGCCGGCCATGATTTTGTGCATCGTGTAGTACGGCGCCCAAACATTCTGGCGCCGGTCGAGCCGGTCGAAGAAGTCAACAGGGAACGCGCTCAGATAGCCGTTCTGGCTGAGCGCGTTCTGGCATGCAGCCAACCCAGCGACGAGATCGTCGGCCTTGGCCTTGACGGCGCTGTCGTTCGTCGCCGCGATGAGCAAGGCAGATGCCGAAAGATAGTGGCCCACAAAATGTCCGCGAAGCTCGCAGGTCGGAGCTTCCCAGCCGCCGAGGGGCGCGGCGTTCGACGGAAGCCCCGCATTGATGCGGAAGTTGTGAAGCAGGCGGTCATTGGCAAGCCGCATCACGTAGCCGCGATTCCAGTCGCGCGCTTGGTTGAGCGGCCCGGCCTCGAGGGTCACGTCGCCCAGAGCAAAGGCCTTCAGTGCCGGCGGAACTTCGTTGCGAACAAACTCAAGCGGGGCAGCAAAGGGTTCGGATTCGGAAACAGAAAAGATGTTGTTCGCCGACGCTTCGGCCTTCGGAGCGTTTTTTACTGGTGCCGGGGTCGGGCTCGCGGGAGCTTGTGCTTGGGCGAGGAGCGACGAGGCTGCCGCCATTCCAATGGGCGCGATAGCTAATCCCTTAGCGAATTCTCTGCGGTTCACTTTTTTCATCACAATTCCTCCGAATCAGGCAAACGTTTACTCGCTCCACCGCTTTGCGCCGCGGCATTCCCTTCGCCTTACTTCAAATCTCTCCAATTTGGCCCAAACGAAAGGTCGGCGACCAGCGGCACCTTCAATTTTACGACCCCTTCCATCTCCTCCCGCACCAGCGTCGCAGTTTCTTCCCTCTCGTTTGCCGGAACTTCGAAGAGCAGTTCGTCGTGGACCTGCAGGACCATGCGCGTCTTCAGCTTTCGCTCGGCAAGTTTTCGATCGAGCGAAATCATGGCCAGCTTGATCAGATCGGCCCCTGTGCCCTGCAGCGGCGTGTTGATCGCGGTGCGCTCGGCAAAGCCGCGCTGATTTGGGTTGCGGCTCTCGATGTCGGGGATGGGCCGCAAACGGCCGTACATCGTCCGCACGGAACCCTCACGCCGTGTCTGCTCGAGAGTTTTTTCAATAAATGCTTTGACGCCCTGGTAGCGCGCAAAGTAGCGCTCGATGTAGGCCTTCGCCTCGGCTTGCGGAATATTGAGCTGCGCGGCCAGGCCGAATGCGGAGATTCCATAGACGATGCCAAAGTTAACGGCCTTGGCACGATTGCGCGTCTCCTTGTTCATGCCTTCTACAGGAACACCGAAGACTTCGCTCGCGGTGAGCGTGTGAATGTCGATCTCTTCCGCGTAGGCCCGAACCAGCAGCGGATCGCCGCTGAAGTGCGCCAGCAGGCGCAGCTCGATCTGCGAATAATCGGCCGAAAGCAGTTCGGTGCCGGGCGCCGCCGTGAACGCAGCTCGAATTTCACGCCCCAACTCCGTCCGTATAGGAATGTTTTGCAGGTTCGGGTTGATCGATGAGAGTCTGCCGGTGGCCGTTGCCGCGGCCTGAAAAGTTGTGTGCACGCGAGAATCCGCGTCGGCGAGAAGCGGCAGGGCATCGATGTAATTCGATTTGAGCTTGGAGAGATGGCGATACTCAAGAACAAGCCGGGGAACCTCGTGCTGTTCGGAGAGAAACTCCAGCACGTCCTGCGCCGTGGAGACGGATTTGTTTTTGCCGCGAGCCGGGGGCGCAGGCAAGCCAAGTTTGGTGAAAAGCACGACGCCAAGCTGCTTGGGCGAGTTGATATTGAATCGCTCGCCGGCCAGCTCGAAGATGCGGTCGCCAACGCGCGTCAATTCAGCACCGAACTTGTCCGAAAGCTGGCTCAACGCAGTTGTGTCGATGCGGACGCCCGCTTGCTCCATCCGGTGGAGGACGGGCGCCAGCGGGAGGTCGATTTCAGTGTAGACACGCGCGAGGTTCGCTTTGTCGACTTCTTCGCGCAGCGCGGGGACCAGCGCATGAATAGAGGCGGCAGCGGCGGGCAGCGAAGCGGGAGCCGGCTGGTTGTTGCGCGCGGCCACGTCGGCCAGGGACTGCGTGGAGTGCGTGGGGTTGAGCGCGTACGACAGGAGCATGGTGTCATCCACCGCGCCGCGCAGCTGAACGCCGACATCGCCGAGAACGTGCAGCGCCAACTTCCAATCGTGCAGGCGCTTGGGCACCGTTGCGTCTTCGAGGAGCTCACGCAGCTCAGGCGTCAGAGGCAAACGGAGTGCGAGTGCGGTATCGGCGCAGACTCCGAGCACGAAGTGGTTCTTCTTGTCGGCCGCTTCGGCGACCTCGAGCAGCGACTGCATTGTCGTCTGATCGTCTTCGCATTCTTCCTCGGCAGGTTCCGCGGCATCGAGCGCCAGCGCAAATCCATGCTCGCGAGCGGCAGCGTAGAACTCGCCGATTTGGCCGGCTGTCGGATCATCGATGCACTCGACCGAAACTCCGCCGGCTGCAGGGGCAAGATCGCGCAGCATCGAAGTGAACTCGAGCTCCGTGAAAAGTGTGCGGCACGCTTCGAGATCGGGTTCCTGAGTCTCCATCGCGGCCAGGTCGAGCGGCAACGGCACATGCGTGTCGATGGTGACGAGTTCCTTTGAGAGCAGAACCGTGTCGCGATTTTGTTGAAGCGACTCGCGGTATGCCTTGCGCTTCACTTCTTCGGCACGGTCGAGCACGGCCTCAACGGAGCCAAACTCCTTGATCAACTCGACGCTGCCCTTGTCGCCAATGCCGGGAGCGCCCGGAATGTTGTCGACCGAGTCGCCGCGCAGCGCCATCACGTCGACGACTTTTTCAGGCGGAACGCCGAGCGTCTCCGTCACCTTGTCGGGATCGAGAATCAGGTTGTCCTTCTGTGGATTGAGAATCCTAACCTGCGAGGTGACCAGCTGCATCATGTCCTTGTCGCCGGAGACGATAAAGACCTCGTGCTTTTGCTCAGCAGCTTCGCGCGCCAGGGTGCCGATCACGTCGTCGGCCTCGAAGCCCTCCGCTTCGAGGATGGGGATCCGCAGCGCTTCGAGCGCGCGGCGAATATAGGGGATCTGGCGGCGAAGATCCTCGGGCATGGCCTCGCGCTTGGCCTTGTATCCTTCGTAGCTCACGTCCTCGAAGCTCTGCAATTTCGCATTCCAGCGCCGAAGCGTTGCAATGGCGCGGGCTCGCTCGTCGCGGAAAACCTCACCACTCACGTCGAAGACGGCGGCAAAGTATTTGGGCGCAAAGTCCTGGCGCAGTTTCTTGATCATGTTGACGAAGACGTATGTGGCCGCCGTGGGAAGGCCGGAGCGCGTGGACATGGGCCGCGAGCGCTGCATGGCATGATAGGCGCGAAAGATGAAGCTCATCGCGTCAAGCAGGAAAACGGGCGGCCTGCTTGAGTCGGGCGTCGTTGAGCCGGGAATCGATGAATCGGGCATCGATAGTGAGGATAGCAGCGGGGTCTATCGGTTGTATTTGCCGGGTTGAAATGCAGGTTTTTCAACTTCCCTTGTCCGCCATGGCGGACTTCGGTCGCCCAAAATTAAAAGTTTATTGAATAAACATGCAGTCGCCGTAGCTGAAGAAACGGTAGCGTTCGCTGATCGCGTGCCGGTAAGCGGCCAAAACGCGCTCAAGCCCGGTTCGGTCAGGACTGGTGCCCTCGGGCCCGGCGAACGCGCTGACCAGCATGAGCAGGCTCGACTGAGGCAGGTGGAAGTTGGTCAGCAGTGCACCTGCAATGCGGAAGTTGAAGCCGGGCGAAATGAAGATGTCGGTAACTCCGGAGTGAGGGCTGATGACGCCGGTTGAGACACGGTCCTGAGAATTGAGCGCCGCCGCCTCCAGGGTGCGAACCACCGTGGTGCCGACGGCGACGATGCGGCGATGGTCGGCCAGAGCGCGGTTGATGGATTCGGCGGCTGCATCGCCGACGGTATAGCGCTCACGGTGCAGGCGCACTTCGTCCACGTGCTCAACACGAAGCGGCGCAAATGTTCCGAGGCCGACGTGAAGCGTGACGCGCGTTATTTCAATTCCTTTGGATGAGAGTTGCACAAGAACGTCCGGTGTGAAGTGCAGGCCTGCAGTCGGCGCCGCCACCGATCCGCGCTCGCGGGCAAACACCGTCTGGTAGCGGTCGCGATCGGCAGCGGCATCGTCGCGATGGATGTAGGGCGGCAAGGGAATATGGCCGATCGAGTCGAGCGCGGCGAAGAAATCGTCAACCGGAGCGAACTCAAGCAGGCGCTCGCCATATTGGCCGCGTTCCAGCACTTCGGCCTCAAGCACAATTCTGCCGTCTGGTGCTGGAAACACAAGCCGTTCGCCGATGGCGACTTTGCGCCCTGGGCGAACCAGCGCGCGCCAGCGGCTATCGCCAGCCGGTTCGGTGAGCATGACTTCAATGCGGCCTGTAGGCTTCTCTTTTTCGCGGCGCAGAGTGCGGTGCGCGTAAAGCCGCGCCGGTATAACCCGGCTGTCATTCAGGACGAGCAAGTCTCCTTCGCGAAGGTATTCCCCAAAGCGCGAAAAAGAATCGTCGCGGAAAACACCCGTTGCGCGGTCCATCATGAGCATGCGGCTTGTGCCGCGCTCGGCGGGAGGCTCCTGTGCAATAAGCTCTTCGGGCAGATCGTAATTGAAATTCTCGACCCGCTCCGCCACGCGCGCCGCGCTTTCAGGTTTTGGATCGTACGGTTCAGGCATCGGCAGTTCGTTTCCCAAAATGGTCGAGGGCATGGAGACGGGCGCGTTCGATGGCGGCGTTGAGTTGTTCGCGCTCTTCCTCGATCCCATCCTCGGCGAGGTTCAAAGGAACGTTCGTCCAGCGAGACCAACTGACGGCGATGCGCGTGAACGGCATGGGGATCAGGAATCGATCCCAGGATCTAAGCGACCAAGCGCGGCACGGCTCCAGATGAAACGCACCGATGCGCGCGCCGGTGAGAGCAGCCAGCCGGATCGGGCCGGCCTTGGTTCGATAAATCGGGCCGCGCGGGCCATCGGTGGTGAAGATCGCCGGGCGGCCGGATTCGATGACGTCCTTAAGTCCGAGCAATCCCTCGCGGCCACCCCGCGAACTGGAGCCGCGCACGGTCTTGAATCCGAAGAGGCCGAGGGTGCGCGCAATCAATTCGCCGTCGAAGCTTTGGCTGACGATGATGGTTGCGCCAGTGTGCCGGAAGTAAAACGTGCAAGGCAGAACGCACTGGTGCCAGAAACAAAAAATCTCGGCTCCCGCGCCCTCGCCCAGGAGAAGCGGCGTAGCGCCGAGTTCGGCAATGGTCTCAAAACGCCAGGTGCGGCCCACAACCGAGAGCAGCGCCCAAACCAGCCGCGGAACGACGGCGAGCACGGCTCGCTGGCGCAGAGTGAAGGTTTCGCTGGCTTCGCTGTTCACTTGGTTGATTTTACGGCGGGAGGACGGCGCGGTTATTGGAGTGAGCGGAATCTGCGCTATCGGCGAGCATTTGGCGAATCATTGGCAAATCAAATGGTAGACGTTGGACCGTGGTTGGTGCACCGGTGCGTTCGAGTCGCTTGGTCCTGATCCAAAGCGGTTTGGTTGTGCACGAAAGTTTCGTGCAATCGAATTCACTCTGCAGCGGGTCGGCAACTTCACGGCGGCATACAAGCCTCTCAAGTCGCAGAGGAACTCGCCTTCTGGCTCTCCTCGAACATTCCATGAATTGATTCAACGGCTTTCCCTTCAGGAGTACCCAGTGTCGAACATCAGCAGATTGTTACCAGCCGTCCTTTGCACGATGGCGTTCGCGCCCGCGTGTGTCGCCCAAATCTATACCGACTATGGAACCTACAACAGCAGCGACACCATCGCCGCGAGCCCCAACTGGGAGGGCGGCAGCATCTGGGCCGTCGATGTGAACAATGACGGAATCCCCGACCTGGTCCAGGAAGAATTCGATGGTAGTTATGCGGGGGCGCCGACGCCGCAGTTCGCCGTGAGCATCGCCAATGGCGACGGCACGTTTCAACCGCCTGTCGGATACAACCTACCGCCGGGCTTTCAAAGCGGCTTGCCTATTGCATTCGGCGATTTCAACGGCGACGGCAAGGTCGACCTCGCCATGTGGGGCGGAAGCCAGACAATTGCCGTCTACCTCGGAAACGGTGACGGCACGTTCCAGAGTCCCGTGTATTCCAATGTTTCGATCGCCGCCGACCAGACCGTCAACACGGCCGTCCGATTCGCCGTGGCCGATTTCAATCACGACGGGAATGTCGACCTGGCCATCGCCGGCCTCGACTCTGGTAACGGCACCAGTACCGTCTACGTCCTGCCCGGGAATGGCACGGGGCTTTTCTCAGACGCAATTCCTGTGACGAATTTCGGATACACCGATTCCACGCACTATCCGATGATCCAAAGCTTGCTTGTGGGCGACTACGATTCCGATAACAACGCCGATCTCACGGTCACGACGGCAAGTTTCTATGCGAGCGAAGGAACCATCAGCAGTATGGCTGTCGATGTTTTTTATGGAGACGGAGATTTCAGCTTCGAAGGCTCAACTCCTATCTCCATCAATGGAATCGGGGCGGTTGGTTCAGGCGACCTGAATAGCGACGGGCGCAGCGACCTGTTCGTTATCGCCGGCGATTTGGAAACTTATTATGGGCAGACGAACCGAACGTTCGCGGCTTATACCCAGCAGATTCCGGCGTGGGACTATTTCAACTCGAACCTTCCCGAGGCCCTGAATTTCCCGGCGATGGCGGACTTCAACGACGACGGCCAAATGGATATCGTTGTCGAGGCGCACGACTACACGAATGACGGCTTCTTGGTGTTCTTCCTGGCGGGCTCCGATCCGGGGCAGTTCGATTATCAAACCTGGAACCTGCAACCCACCGCGGTGGACGACTCGGCCATCGCAGTGGGCGACTTCAACGGCGACGGCTCACCCGACTGGGTGAACCACTTCTACACGGACAATAGCAGGGGATCCATGCCGAACACGACTGGATTGAATGCAACTGCTCACGGAGACTGGAGCAACTGCCCGTATCCGCTCACAGCGCGCGGCATCAGCCTGTGTTCACCCACCGGCTCAACAACGGGTGCGGTCAACTTCGACGCCACTGCGCACTCCTTTGGACAGTTGCGCAAGATGGAAGTCTGGGTGGACGGCAACAAGCTGGCCGAGCAGCACAACACGTGGGGTGGCAATGCCTTTCTCAACTTCAGCACTTCTTCACTCGCGCCGGGCGCGCACCAGGGAACGATCTTCGCGGCTGACATCGACAACACATTGCAGCGATACGACTTCAATTTCAACGTCGGCCCTTCCAGTTGCGCCGCCCCAACATCGAATGGCGTGAATATCTGCTCGCCGGCGAACGGGTCAAACACGTCTGGCAATGCCGTCCAGGTGCAGGCCACCGCAAACGTCCAGGGCACGCTCGCGCGCATGGAAATATGGGTCGACAGTGTGAAGGATTACAGCGAGACGGATTCATCCTCGCTGGCCACGACCCTGAACATACGGGCCGGGAGTCACGTGATCACAGTCTTTGCTGCGAACACCGACGGCACTCTGTGGAAGCAGGCTGTCACGGTTACAGTGCCCTAAACCGTGCCGGCCCACCGAACAGGTTTTTTTGCCTGAATAGAAAAAAAGTCACGTGATTTTCCACGTTCCGTTGGTTCCGCCTTCGGTGGTCGCTCGAGTCGATTTTACGGCTGGGCCGAAGGTGGGCCGAGCGGATCGCTAATCGGTGGACTTTGCCGCGTCGGGCCAGGTTGGGCTGACGAGTTGGATGGTCATGATGGGGCTGTCAGGATAGATGGGACCCTGTTCCCGGATAAACGTAGGAGTCTGCCCGGTCGTGGTCCAGATTTGAATATCGGGCGGTGTCTTGCCAATGATCGGCGCCACCACACCGGCAAGACCCGTGAGCTGGATCTTGATTTCATAATGAATCGCCTTACGGGCCGAGCCCACCAATGAATAGCTCTCTTCGCCGCTCTTTGTGATGACCAGCTTGGCGATGAGCGGTTTGGGTGTGGCGACGACGACCGAGACGGTTGTTGAAGATTCGTCGGGGCCCAGATTTTCAATGATCAGGGGAACCAGGCCGTTCGCGATGTCGGCCGGAATTTGAATATGACTGGTCTTCTCTTCCTCTTTGCCGTCCTTGTCCGCGGTATGGGTCGTGACCTGGCCGCTGCGCCCGTCGATCAGAACATCCATCGGATGAGGAAAGAACGGCCCCTTCTGAATATGGTGGTCGGAGATGAATTGGAAGGTGTGTCGCTGCGAATAGATCGCGGTCTCGTCGTCGGTCGAGCCATCCTTGAAGTTGAAGAGCGTTTCCAACGTGACTCGATCGCCGCGGACGGATTGGATAATGTCTCCCGAAGCAACGACGTGGTCGTCTGGCGAACGCATTTCGAGGAAGCCGTGAATGGTGCCCTGGACATAGCGAACGAGTGGCGGATCGGCTTGCGCGAACGCCTGTGCGGCACACGTGAGGATCGCGATGACGGCTGCGACGTGGAAGCGGGATCGAGGATGTTGCCTGAAGGTACTATTCATGCTTTGTTAACCATGCGGTGATGGGGGATGAGCAAAATCTTGCATGCGGTTGAATGAACCATACGATGAAATGGTGCACGCTTGTTGAAGTAGATGGGATTCGTGGCGAAGGAGTTGCAAAAAGAAAGGGAACAGGGAAAGGGACTGAGATCGTGGGCCGTGAACGGGAGCTGCGAAAGCCCCGAACTAGCTATAGCGGATCCAGCGCAAAATCTCAGGGAGTGTGGCGCGCTTGCCGTACATAAGGATGCCGACGCGGTAGAGGCGTGAGGCAAACCAGATGACCGCCCAGATCGAAATGACCATCAAGGCGAGCGAAATTGCGAGCTGGCCCCAGGGATACGGAGCGGTCAACATTCCGAAGCGCGGGACCATGACCAGCGGCGCGGTGGGCGGAAAAAGAGAGGCCGCGACAACCCAGGGCGAATTGGGATTGTTCAGCAGGAAGGGAAGAATCGCGAAGCTGGTCCACGTGGGAATCACGGCCAGCGTGATGTACATCTGGAGGTCCTGCGCGGTTTCGCACGTGGCGGCAAGGCCGCTGAAGAATGCGCTGTAAAGAAAGAAGCCGAGGATGAAGTAAATGGGGAAGAGAACAGCTTCAACAACGCTGAAGTGGACCTTGACCTGGCCGCTGAGCATCGGCCCGGCCAGCGCGGAGCCGGAGAGAAGAACCGCTGCAACGATCCAGATGGCGATTTGCGTGAGGCCCACCGCGCCAACACCGAGGAGCTTGCCAGTGAGCAGATCGTCAGGGCGGGCGACGGCCAGCATGACTTCAAAGATGCGCGAACTCTTTTCTTCGATGACTGAGCGGGCCATGTCCATTCCGTAAAGCAGGATAGGCATGGTCATCAGGAAGGTCATCACCATAGACGCGTAAAAAGGCGTCATGCCCTGGCTCTTGCCGGTTTTCCCGCTGGACGAGACCTGGAGGGTTTCAAGAGGCACGGATTGGACGAGCGAGTGGACCTGGAAGGTGGAGATGCCCTGTTGCGCCAGACGAAGATTGAGGAAGCCGGCATTGATGGCCGTAGTGAGGCGCGAAGTGTCAAGCAGGTCGGCGGACGATTGCGATTCGTACGTGACTTTTGGCGAGTCGGAAGTTGAGTTCTCGATGATGAGGAGGCCGTCGAGTGATTTGTTTTCGATTTCGGCCTGGAGCTTGGCGCGATCCTGTTCGCTGAAAGGCGCGACGGCATCAACAGTGTAATGAGCGCCTTTGTCCGCGAGCAGATCGGCGCGGATGTCGGCGGCGAGATCGGCGTTGTCGGCGGCGATGGCGATGTGACGGCCACTGGCAAGCTTGCGGCCCGTAAAGCCGCTGACGCCCATGAGAAAGAGAATGAGCGCAGGCACCAGGATGGTGGAGATGCGGAACGCGCGGCCGCGAATTTGCTCCAGGTACTCGCGGCGGGCGACCAGAAGCATATTGCGCGGCGAGGTGAGGCTCATTGGGCGCTTCCTCCCACGGTCTGGATGAAAATCTCCTCAAGCGAAGGCTCGACAAGCTCAAAGCGGTAGATCGCGGCCATGGAGGCGGCCAGGTGAAGCAGCTTTTGCGCGTCGCCGTGGGGCTTGAGCGTGATCTCGGCGTGGCCGGAATAGTTATTGGCCGAGGCGATTTCGTCTGACTTGAGGAAGTCCGCGCTGCCCTCGAATTCCACGACGACGTGGTTACGCTCGTAGCGGCTCTTGATCTCGCGGACTTTGCCGCTGAGCACTGCTTCGCCGTTGTTGATGAGGCAAATGGAGTCGCAAAGTTTTTCTACCTGGTCCATGCGGTGGGTGGAAAAGAGAATTGCCTTGCCCTGTGACTTGAGTTCGAGCAAAGCGTCCTGCAGCAGCGTGGTGTTGACCGGATCGAGCCCGCTGAACGGTTCATCCATCACGACGAGGCCCGGATCGTGCAGCAGCGTGGCGATGAACTGAATCTTCTGCTGCATTCCCTTCGAAAGCTCCTGCGTCTTCTTGTCGAGCGAGCCGGAGATCTCCATGCGCGAGGCCCAATCGACGGCCCGCTTGCGTGCGGCTTCTTTGGTCAGCCCGTGCAACTCGCCGAAAAAGACGAGCTGATCGATAACCTTCATCTTTTTGTAGAGGCCGCGCTCTTCGGGCAGGTAGCCAACGCGGTCGAGGTTGCGCCGGTCAAAGGGCTTCTCGAACAGGCTGATGCGGCCTGAGTCGGGCATCGTAATGCCCATCATCATGCGAATCGAACTGGTTTTTCCTGCGCCATTGGGACCGAGCAACCCGAACATCTGCCCCGCGTCAATGGAGAGCGAAAGGTCGCGGACTGCGACTTTGCTTTCGTAGGCTTTGGTGACCGAGGCGAGCTCAACAACCGGCATGAAGGCTCCCGCGGCGACGTTGGGGGATTGAATGCATGTAAAGCGTCACGAGAAGTGTAGCAAAGGCAGGGACCCAGAGACCGAGGGAACGAGAGAGCAGGGACTCGGGATCGATCGCGCGGTGTTTCAAATTTTGGTTGTTTGTGGTTCGGTGGTGACTCGCCAAATCGAAGGGAGGCTTCCTTTCTGGCCCTGAAGTTCATATCAAAATCAACGGGTCATCCTGAGCGAATTTTGGTGCGCTTTTGCACCAAAATGAGTCGAAG
>DASXFF010000092.1:0-45725 GCA_036489735.1 Occallatibacter sp.
GAAGATCTTCGAGGAGCAGACGGCCGAGTACAAGGCAAGTGTGCTGCCGGCGAACGTGCCCAAGCTCGCAATCGAGGCAGGAGCGACGCTCGGCTGGTGGAAGTATGTCGGCAGTACAGGCGATGTGATTGGGTTGGATCGCTTTGGAGCGTCGGCTCAGGGGCCGGTGGTGATGAAAGAGCTGGGATTCACCGCGGAGAATGTGGCGACGAGCGCGAAGAAGCTGGTGAAAGCAGCTGCTAGCCGCTAGCTTCTAGCTGCTAGCTTTTCGTGATGGATAAGCGGGCGTGCTGCGCATGCTGAGTTTCGCCGCGCGACGGCGAAATTTAAGATGGGGCACCTCATATATGTGGCTCAATCGCAAGAAAGGCTCGTTGTGAAATTAGTTATCGCTTCGGATCATGCGGGGTTTGAGTTGAAGGGAGAAGTGCGCGGCAATCTGGCGGCCGCTGGGCATGAAGTGGTTGACCTGGGAGCATTCACATGCGAGCCCGAGGACGATTATCCCGACTTTGCGGAAAAGGTTGGCGAGGCCATTAAGTCAGGTGTGGCGCCGCGTGGAATTCTGATTTGCGGGTCGGGCGTTGGGGTGTGCGTGGCGGCAAACAAGATCCCGGGAATTCGAGCGGGAATTTGCCACGATACCTATTCGGCACACCAGGGTGTGGAGCACGATGACATGAACGTGCTGGTTCTGGGAGCGCGGATCATTGGTTCGGCTCTGGCGTTTGAGTTGGCGCGCGCGTTCATCGGAGCTAAATTCCAGGGTCAGGAAGGCCGCTTCGAGCGGCGGTTCAAGAAGGTGCTGGCGATTGAGACCAAGTACGCGCGGTGAAGACAGCGGAGCTGACTGAGTTAACGGGATTGGCGGAGCTAGAGAAGCAAGTTAGCGAGGCAGCGAGTTGGCGGGTCGGCGTTCCCACCCATCGCTTCGCGAAGGATGGGACAACGCGCGAGAATGGCGAATTGGTAAGGCAGCGGGCTCCACTTCGGATGATTCCAATGGCGGCGACAAGAATCGTAGCGAACCCTACAAGGCGGACCCTCTCGCACATCGTCCTCGCTTTGGAGGTGCTTTGTTCGTCTGGGCATGGGGCTTCCGCAGAGGAGTGTCCTGTTCTTCACCACGGCGCTTCCAACGACACCGAAAAATCACTGCTGGGCGACGAAGGATGACGGCTTGGAAATCTCAGAATTCCTTGGCGCAACCACACCAGTTGATTATCCAGACGGTCTCGTCAAATTCGACAACGATCCAAAACATTGTTACCACTCATGCGTGTTAGGTTGAGTGTTTCAGGCAGATAGCGGCTGTCAATAGAGCAATCGGCGAGCGAGAAGTGCGATGAGGGCCCGGCGCTGCCCCGCCTTGGCGCAACCCCTGTGCCATACTGAATTTATCTTCGCGTCCCCCAGGAAGTCGGATCGCACAGCATGCCCGGACAACCTAACCCGGAATTTCTTCGCCGCGCCATCGTGCTGGCCACGCGCAACGTTGTCACCGGGGCCGGTGGTCCGTTCGGTGCAGTGGTGGTTCGCGAGGGAAAAATCGTCGGCGAAGGCGCCAATTACGTAACGTCCACAAACGATCCCACAGCGCACGCCGAAGTGAGCGCCATTCGCGCCGCGGCCAAAGCGCTTAATAGCTTCACGCTTGCCGGTTGCGAGCTCTACACCAGCTGCGAGCCATGTCCCATGTGCCTCGCCGCCGCTTACTGGGCGCGGCTCGATGCTGTCTACTATGGAGCCAGCGCGTCCGACGCAGCTCGCGCGGGTTTCGATGACGCATTTCTCTACGACGAGCTTCGCAAAGACACCGCCCAGCGCAAACTCACTTCAACGCAGCTACTCGCTGAGGAAGCCTGGGCCAGCTTTGCGGCGTGGAACGCGTCGCCAAACAAAATTGAATACTGAACGCCTCACCTTGAAGCCAGTTGCCCACATTTCTTGACCCAGTGTCGCTGCCTTGCGTATGCTGCGAGCGTTTAGTGAACGCTCAGAGTATCCGCAATCATGCTTTGAAGGGACAGCCTGCATGAATGCCACGACGGCCGCAACTCCCGCACCCAATTTTGCGGCCCAACCGCTTCTTATTCGACGCGCCGCGGTTCTGGGTGCGGGAACCATGGGCTCCCGCATCGCCGCTCACCTCGCCAATGCCGGAATCCCAGTTGTCCTGCTCGATCTTGCTCCAAAAAGTCAAAATGCGGAGCGTGCTCTCGACGCTCTCGCAAGATCCAAACCCGCCGCGTTTTTTGAGCTCTCGCTGAGCCGCCTCATCACGCCCGGCACGTTTGATGACGATCTGCCCAAACTCGCCCAATGTGACTGGATCATCGAGGCCGTCGCCGAGAACCTCGACATCAAGGCAGCTCTGCTCCAGCGTGTGCTTCCGTATCTCGCTCCGCACGCGCTCCTCACCACCAACACCTCCGGTCTGCCCATTGCTCGCATCGCCGCCGCGATTCCCGCCGTCCGCGCGCGCTTTTTCGGCACCCACTTCTTCAATCCGCCGCGCTACATGCGCCTGCTCGAAGTGATTCCCACTGCCGACTCCGATCCGGCCAGGGTTTCTGCCTTCTCGGCTTTCGCCGATCGGATTCTAGGCAAGCAAGTCGTTTTGGCGCACGACACTCCGAACTTCATTGCCAATCGCATCGGCGTCGCAGTCTTGTTTACCGCCGCAAACCTGATGCTCGAGCAGGGGATGACCATCGAAGAGGTTGACGCGCTCACCGGTCCCGTTATCGGCTGGCCACGCACCGGAACTTTCCGTCTCGCGGACCTTGTCGGCATCGACATCCTTGCGCACGTTGCGGCCAACTTCCCTCAGGGCATGATGTACGGCAAATTTTCCGTCATCGTCGATGAGTTCCTGAAGCGCGGCTGGCTTGGTGACAAGACTGGACAGGGCTTCTACAAGAAAGTCCGCGGAGACGATGGCAAAGACGAGCGCCTTGTCCTCGATCTTTCCACCTTCGAGTACCGGCCATCCACGAAGCCGACGCTGCCGTCAGTCGAAATGGCGAAGAACGCCGCCTCCCTCCCCGAGCGACTGCGCCTCCTGCTCGCCAACAATCCCGAGAAAGACAAAGCCGCGGCTTTTCTTTGGCCGTTTCTCGCTTCGCTTTGGAACTTTGCAGCCGACCGCATCGGCGAAGTGGCCGATGACGCACCCTCCATCGATGCTGCCATGCGCGCCGGCTTCAACTGGGAGTCCGGTCCGTTCGAAATGTGGGATGCCGCCGGGGTCGCCCACACCGTCGCCCGGATGAAGACGCTCGGCCTCCCTGTCGGCGCTCCAGTGGAGGAACTTCTCGCCGCCTCACGCACCTCCTGGTACTCGCCGGACGGCGACGCATGTTTCCAGCCAACGACAAAGCAAGTCAATCCGATTCCCGCAATCCCCGGTCACGCCCGCGTAGCCGATTTCCGGCGCGCGCATGGCGTCCTCCGCGCCAACCCCGGAGCATCGCTCGTCGATCTGGGTGATGGCATCGCCTGCATCGAACTGCACTCGCTCAAGAATGCCATCGGCGGCGACGTGCTCTCTCTCATCTCAGCCGTCCTTCAGCCCTCGTCCGATTCGGTCCGCGATTTCGCTGGCTTTGTCATCTCCGGCGATCGGGATAACTTCTCCGTCGGCGCCAATCTGTTGCAGCTTCTGCTTGCCGCGCAGGAAGGCGATTGGGACGAGCTTGCAAGCGTGATCCGCAGCTTTCAGCAGATGACCGCGGCCATCAAATTCTGTCCCCGCCCAGTGATCGCGGCGCCCTTCGGCCTCGTTCTTGGCGGCGGAGCAGAGATTTGCCTCCACGCCACACGCCGCCAGCCTCACGCTGAAACGTACATGGGCCTGGTCGAAGCCGGCGTTGGCCTGATTCCCGCAGGAGGTGGCACCAAGGAAATGTTGCTTCGCGCCTTCGATGCGGCCGCTGCGCTAGCGCCCCCCGACCCGCGCGACCCTCCTTCGCGATTTGCTCAATCCAACGAATTCGCAACAGCTCTCAAGCGCGCGCTCGAAACCATCGCGATGGCCAAGGTCTCTACCTCCGCCGCTGAAGCTCGCGCCCTCGGCCTGCTCTCGCCATCCGATCGCATCACCATGAATCGCGAGCGTCTGCTTCTTGATGCCAAAGCTCAGGCCATGGCCCTCGCCGAGTCGGGCTACACTCCCCCGCAGCCGCGCACACAAATCCCTGCTCCCGGTCTCACCGCCCTGGCCACTCTAGAAACCGGTATTTATTTGATGGGCGAAGCCGGCTACGCCTCCGAGCACGACCAGAAGGTCGCGCGCTGGGCGGCGTACATCCTCGCCGGCGGCCGCATCACTCCGGGCACTCTCGTCGGCGAACAATACTTTCTCGACTTGGAGCGCGAAGCTTTTCTATCTCTCTGCGGCGAGCGCAAAACGCAGGAGCGCATCGCATTCACTCTCAAAACCGGCAAGCCGTTGCGCAATTGAGCAACTCTGTCCGCTTGAGGTTGCGGTTCCGCCTCGCTCGGCATACATTGCTCGTGAGACCCTGCCATGATCCATCCGCGTTCCCAAACTGGATTGCTTTGCGGCTTGTGGCTTTTTTGTTTTTGCTCCGCGCCGCTGAGCCCACAGAATTCGGACTCATCGCCCCTCAATACCACCGGCTCAATCAACATCAACGGCCGCCTCACTCCCTACCTCATCCGCCATCTTCCCGTCAGCTCGTTCCCGAATCTGCCGCTCGCCATTCAGCAGCAGCTCAGCCAGCGCGACTGTCTCATTCCGCAGACGTACGAGGCTCACGAACCGGAGAATGTCGTCCGCGCCAGTTTTGAGCGCGCCACCTCGTCAGACTGGGCGGTGCTCTGTTCATCCCAGGGAACAGTTTCTCTTCTCGTGTTTTTTGGCGGCGGCTCAAGCCCGCCATTCACCCTTGCCTCATCGCCCGAAACTGAGCGCGTGCAGTCTCACGGCTCAACTGGGGCCCTTGGCTTTGACTGGGCTATTGATCCGGCATCGCCTCAGGATGTTCACGAAGCGCAAGTCGGCATGAGGCGTCCGCCGCCGCGCCTTGACCACGACGCCCTTGCCGACTCCGTCATCGACCAGCGCGCCGTCTACCACTTCTATTCGAATGGAACCTGGACGCTCGTCGACACGCAGGATTAGCATCGCGCTGAGGGGTCACTGTTTTGATTGTGTGCCACAGGTCTCGATCTTGAGACCTGGGATAGCACGATGCCGCGACGGAAATCGATGCGGTTTGAGACACTACCGACTCGTCACCAGGAGCCACTCATGCCCGATGCTGTCATCGTGGCCGCCGTCCGAACGCCCGTTGGCCGCGCACCCAGAGGCGCGCTTTCCACCACGCGCCCCGACGATCTGGCCGCAACTGCTATCACCGGAGCACTTCAGAAAGTCCAGAACCAGGAAAAATCCGCCATCGACGACGTCATCCTTGGCTGCGCGCAGCCCGAAGGCGAGCAGGGCTGGAACATCGCGCGCATGGCTGCACTTCGCGCCGGGCTTCCCATTGAGATTCCCGGCGCAACCGTCAATCGCCTATGCGCGTCCGGTCTTGAGGCCATTGCCATCGCCGATCAACGCATCCGCTCCGGCCTGGCGCAGGTCATCGTGGCCGGCGGCGCTGAATCCATGAGCCTCATTCCCATGGGCGGCAACAAACCCAGTCCGAATCCATGGCTCACCGATCACTATCCGGCCTCGCTATTGACCATGGGCCTTACCGCTGAGCGCGTTGCCCGCCATTACGACATCTCGCGAAGCGATCAGGACGCTTTCGCACTTTCGAGCCACCAGAAAGCTCTCGCCGCGCAAGCCGCAGGTCGCTTTGCTGAAGAACTCGTCCCAGTCAGCGTTAAAAGCATCATCCCAGGCGCAAAGCAAGGCAAGCCGGAGGTTTCAGAAAAAGATTTTTCTGCCGACGAGGGTCCTCGTGCCGACACATCGGCAGCAGCGCTCGCCGCACTCAAGCCTGCGTTTCACGCGGGGGGCACGGTCACAGCGGGCAACTCCTCGCAAACCTCTGACGGCGCAGCAGCCGCCGTTCTCATGGAGGCCGACCGCGCGCGCGAACTCGGCATTCAGCCGCTTGCCCGCCTCGTCTCGTATGCCGTCACAGGATGTTTGCCTGAAGAGATGGGCATCGGTCCCATCACCGCCATTCCCAAAGCGCTTAAGCTCGCCGGCCTCACCCTCGCCGACATCGACCTCATCGAACTTAACGAAGCCTTCGCCGCGCAGGTCCTTGCCATCATTCGAGCTCTCAACATGGACCAGGAAAAAATCAACGTGAACGGCGGCGCCATCGCGCTTGGTCACCCGCTCGGCTGCACCGGCGCCAAACTCACCGCAACTCTTCTTCAAGAGCTGAAGCGCCGTGAGGCGGCCAGGTATGGAATGGTGACGATGTGCGTGGGTGGTGGCATGGGCGCGGCCGGCATCTTCGAGCGGCTCAATTAGTTCTTGAAAAACTTCCCATGCCCGCCGTTGGCCCACGGATCGTAGTGCTCCGCAAATTCGGCGCGGTGCTCGGTGCTGGGATGGTCGTAGAGCCAGAATTCGATGAACGGGCTCGGATTTGGATCGTCGAGCCACGACCGCCCAAGAGAGTTAAACGCGGCAACGGCAGTCTTCTGCGGGTCTGGCACGATGCCGTGGATCGCCTCCTGTCCGTAAACATCTGCCTGGTGTTCAAAGTGGCGGCTGACGGCGTTCGTCGCCGGCTCCAAAAGAAAACTCGCCATTGAAACTGAGAACAGCAGCACCACAAATCCTGTCCGGGATGAAACCTCGTTCGCGCCCCATGTCTTTCCAAACCTCCGCACCATCCATGCCGCGAATCCCGCGCACGCCCAATAAAGAAAGAACAGGCCCACAGCCGACAGTGCAAATCCCTTGGCAATGTGGTTCAACACGTAGTGTCCGCTCTCGTGCCCGAAGATGAACAGCACTTCGTCGTCCGGCAGTTGATCGGTCGCCGTATCCCACATCACGTAGCGCTTGGTAGCGCCCACCCCCGCCACAAATGCATTCTCTCCCGTGAACTTCGAGCTGGCCTTCATCAAATACATCCGGTCGGGCGGAATGTCGATCCCTGTCCGCGCCACAACCTTCTCGAGCTTGGCGACGAGTGCCGGATGATTCTTCGCGAGCGGCTCCTGATGAAAGAAAAGCGGCACGACCAGTGGCTCAATGAATGTGGCAAGCGCAGCAATCGGCAGTGTCACCGCCCATGCGCCCAGCCAGTAGCGGCGCGGCCATCGGCGCACAATCCAATTGAACAAAAGCAGGACAGGCACGCCGATGACGAGCGACAGGCCGAGCGTCTTCCCCTGATCGCCAAACCAGCTGCCCCATCCCTGCACGCTGATTCCGTAATTGCGCTCATAGTGCTCGCCGATCCAGTCGAGCGGCAGGCCCGCCACAGCCGCGAGGATCAGGTACGCCGCAAAAAAAATGGCCCCCTGCATCCAGCGGCGGTTTGAAATTCTTTCGGCCCAGCTCTCCAGACTGGCCCAGGCACGCCTGGACAGCAGAAGCAAAAGAAAAACAATGCCCCATAGTGATCCCGTGATGCTGAGGATGTCGCGAATGCGGCTGAGGTCGATGGCTTTGGCCAGCCTGTCCGGCGGCAGAGAATAGGCTGGTTGCGGATTCGCCTGTGCCTGCGCGCCGGAAGCCAAGTGAGCCGGCGTCGATTGACCCTGCACGCGCGGCGCGATCCCAGCAAGCGACGCAGTCACGCAGACCGCCAGCCACATGAACCGTCTAATTCCCATCTCCCGCCTTCCTTGGTCGGCCAAGTCTGCGAGAATCGAGCATACCCATGTTTTCGCCCATGCTTTCGTCAAAACCTCGAGCTCGCACGCCTCATCATTCTAAAAGCCTGTCGCGGCGCACATTTGTTGCTTTCTCCCGCTGTATGCCGGCGGTAGCTGCTCTTTTGCTGCTCCCCTTTCTTGCGCCGGCCCGGGCGCAGCAGCCGGTCCCCGTTGTTCTGGATGCAATGACCACCGAACTGCATCGCGCATTCACTTCGTTGGGCAAGCCTTCCGCGACTCCGACGGTTGCCGCGCCCTCTGCGTCCTCTGCAGGCCCAACCACAAGTTCGGCCTCGCCAGCCGGCGACAAGCTTTTGCCGCCTTACTTCCTCAGTTACACGGTCCGCGACACAGACTTTGTTTCTATTCGCGCCATGTACGGCGGGTTGGCCGAAAGCTCGGCAGGCCGAAGGCGTTCGGCCGACGTGCAGATTCGTGTCGGCGATCCCAAGCTCGACAATACACACGGCGCGCATCGCGGATCGGCTGTCAACACTCAGCAGCTTCCGCTCGGCGATGACCGCGAAGCCCTGGCGCGCTCTCTTTGGATGGCCACCAACACCGGCTACGGCTCAGCTCTCGACAACTACCTCCGCGTCCAAACCGAAGCCGAGGTTCGCGCCAAGGAAGAAGATACGTCGCCCGATTTCAGCCGGCAGGCGCCGCAAACGCACATCGGCGCCACGGCGCCGCCCATCGCCATCGACCGCGCCGGGTGGGAGCAGCGGGTGAGGGAACTGTCGCGCATCTTCCGTGAATACCCCGACGTGTACGAAAACATGGTCTTCCTGACCGTGCAGAACGAAACCGACTACTTCGCCTCCTCCGAAGGTTCGCAGATCGTCGCGCCTCATTTGCAGGCGCGCATTGTCGCGGTCGCTGTGACCCGTGCAGAAGACGGTATGGACTTGTTCCGCGAGCAGACTTTTGAAGCCGAGACCGTCGACGGCCTTCCCACGCAAGCCGATCTCGCATCGGCCATGCGCGATCTCGGCAAGAGTCTCGAAGCACTGCGTAAGGCTCCCGTCACAGAGCCGTTCGATGGCCCCGCCATCCTCTCCGGCCGTGCCGCCGCTGTGTTCTTCCACGAAGTTCTCGGCCATCGCCTCGAGGGCCAGCGCCAGCGCGGCGACGAAGAAGGCCAGACCTTTACCAAGGATGTCGGCAAACCTATCCTTCCTGACTTTCTTTCCGTCGTCGACGACCCGACGGTGAATAACTTTGGCAGTACGTGGCTTAGCGGCAGCTACCAGTACGACGACGAAGGCCAGAAAGCGGAGCGCGTCGACCTGATTCAGGATGGCGTGCTTAAAACCTTTCTCATGTCGCGCCTGCCCATTGCCAGCTTCGGCGCTTCAAACGGCCATGGCCGCGCTGAAGAGGGTCACGTCCCCACCGGCCGTCAGGGCAACTTAATCGTCTCATCGACGAAAAGTGTCCCCGACTCCGAGTTGCGCAAGCAGTTGATCGACGAAGCGAAAAAGCAGGGCAAGCCCTACGGCCTGTACTTTGAAGATATTTCCTCCGGCTTCGCCGTCACGCAACGCAGTTCGCCGCAGGCTTTTCAGGTGATTCCGCTGGTCGTTTGGCGCGTCTACGTCGACGGCCGTCCAGACGAGTTGGTTCGCGGCGTCAGCATCGTCGGCACCCCGCTCGCCGCCATGAAGAGCATCGTGGCCACAGGCGACAAAAGCGAAGTCTTTAACGGAGAGTGCGGTGCGGAATCGGGAACGATCCCCGTCAGTGCCGTCGCGCCCGCCATGCTGTTGAGCGCCATTGAAACGCAGCGGCAACCGCAGGGAACCGCGCGTCCGCCGATCCTTCCCATTCCTGGCGCAGACAGCCAAGCTCCGGCAGCCAAGGAGGCGCAATGAGCCTGCTCCGTTCCTTCGCATCGGTGCTTTTTGTCGCTGCTCTCGCGGCGCCTCACCTCGATGCCACGGATCTTACCCGCTCGGACGCTGAAAAAGATCCTGTCCTCAAAGCCATGCTCACCGAGCTCGATCGCAGCATGAGCCGGCTCCAGTTGCAGGGCTTTGCCAAGCCATTCTTCATCCAGTACCGCATTGAAGAGATCGACGACTTTGAGACCAGCGCCGAATTTGGAGCGAGCGAAGGCTCCAACATCGCCCGCCAGCGCATTGCGCGCGTCACCGTCCGTGTCGGCGATTACAAAACCGATAGCTCTGGCGCTCGCGGCGACGGCTCCCTCGAAATTGCGGTCCTCGACGACGATCCTATTGCCCTTCGCTCCACTTTGTGGACTGGCACCGATCAGGCGTACAAAAGCGCGCTCTCCGCTTTTGCACAAAAGCAGGCCGAATTGAAGCAGGTGCAGACGCCTCCGCAGTCTGACGACTTCAGCCAGGAGAAGCCTATCATTTCGCTCGCCGAACCCATCGCGTTTCATGTAGACGCGAGCTCATGGGCCGATCGCGTCGCCCGCGCATCCGGCTTGTACCGCACCGGCTCATCCGTTGGCGCAGGACAGCCGGATATCCAATACTCTTCCGCCAGTTTTCGTGCCCGCGCCACTACCACCTGGCTCGTTAACAGCGAAGGAAGCATTGTCCGCAAATCTTCGGTCGAGTATCAGGAGTCGTTCGCGGCCGGCACGCAGGCATCCGACGGCATGCGCCTCGATCGATCGTATGGTTCGTCGGGGACTTCGCTCGCCGATCTCGATTCCGAGGCCGCCTTTAATCAGCACGCCGTCGACGATCTGGCTTCGCTTGCTGAGCTTCGCAAAGCGCCTCTTGTCGAAGAGGAGTATCACGGCCCACTGCTCTTCTCAGCCGATGCCGCCGCCGATGCTATGCGTTCGCTTCTCGGCTCCGCAGTGACGGCCACGCGCCCGGCTCTCGGTACCGAAGCGCGAACCAATGGACCGTTCGCGTCGAGCTATCACGCGCGCGTTCTGCCCGATTTCATGAACGTGGTCGACGATCCCAGTTTGAAAACCTTCGACGGAAAAGGACTGCTTGGCGCCTATGACGTCGACGACGAGGGCGCTCCGTCCGAGGCCGTCAAGTTGGTAGACGACGGCCGCCTCGACAATTACCTCATCGGTCGCCAGCCCGTCCGCGATTTCCCACAATCCAACGGCCACGGTCGCGCCGGCATCACCGGTCCCCCGCGCCCAGTGATCGGCGTCCTCAAAATTACCGCTGACAATGGCCTCTCCGCCGCCGATCTCAACCAGAAGTTGTTGGACCTGGCGAAGGATCGCGGACTTCAATCGGTCTATTTTGTCCAGACAATGGGCAGCGGGCTTACGCCGCGCCTGCTCTACCGCATCGGCTCCGACGGCAAACGCGAGTTGGTGCGCGGTGCGGTGCTCGACGACATCGACCAGCGAGCCATTCGCTCCAGCATTGAAGCTGCCGGCAAAGATCTCTGGGTTGCCAACTTTTTTGGCGACCCGCCCACGACCGTTCTCGCACCTGCCCTGCTGTTTGACGATGCGACCGTGCGCCGCGCGAACGCCAAAAATGACAAGCTGCCGTTTTATCCACCGCCGGATTAGCACCTGGCCGTCTCCCAACCGTCGGCCGTATCCAAACCGGTCGAATTCCCACTCTGTGAACTTTCTCCGCACCCAGGGCCCCCGTTTCCGCATCCACTTTGGTGTGTCGCCCCGATTTTTGGGCCAGCCAGAGGGCTTAATCTAGGGCCAGATCGACGGCATTTCCCGCCCGGCCGCCGATTTTAATCAACGCACACTTCATCCGGGCCTAAACCACAAAGTACAATCCGAACGAAGGAGAGTTTCCCCAATGGCATACGAGTTACCACCGCTTCCTTACGAGTACTCGGCGCTTGAGCCTTTCATCGACATCGATACGATGAAGCTCCACCACGACAAGCATCACCAGGCCTACATCACCAACGTGAACAATGCGCTGGCCAATCACCCGGACCTCGCCGCCAAGTCGGTCGACGACCTCATCAGCGATCTCAATGCCGTCCCTGAAGACATTCGCGGCGCGGTTCGCAATAACGGCGGAGGCCATTCCAATCATTCGATGTTCTGGACCATCATGGGCCCTCCGAACGTGGCCGGCAACGGCGGCAGCCCCTCCGGCGAGATCGCCAAACAGATCTCTGCTGATTTCGGCGACTTCGAAGCGTTCAAAAAGACGTTCAACGAAACCACGGCCAAGCAGTTCGGCTCCGGCTGGGGATGGCTGGTCTTCACCGGGGGCAAGCTCAAGGTCATCACCAGCGCCAATCAGGATTCGCCGCTCTCCCAAGGTCTTTATCCGATCCTCGGCAACGACGTCTGGGAGCACGCGTACTACCTGAAGTATCAAAATAAGCGTCCGGACTATCTTGCCGCCTGGTGGAACGTGGTGAACTGGGCCGAAGTGAACAAGCGCTTTGCCAAAGCGAAGAAGTAGGACGGAGCATCTAGCTTCTAGCCAGTAGCTTCTGGCTTTTTGGTGCTGAGTCGACGTGCTCGGCCCTCGCAGGATGAGCTAGCGGCTGGAAGCTCATAGCTAGCAGCTGCGTATTCACCGGAGGTGAACCAAGCAATGGCCACCGTGCAAATGACCGTGCGTCCCGAGGACCTTCCCCACCTGCCCAGGGGCGCTGAGCGCATCCCCGAGCCTGTCATCCTGGTCATCTTTGGCGCCTCCGGCGATCTCACTAAGCGCAAGCTGCTGCCTGCTCTCTTTCATCTCTGGCAGGGCAATCTTCTGCCACAGAAGTTCGCCATCGTCGGCGTGGCTCGTCGCCCGCTCGGTGACGAATTTGCAGCCGACATGCGTGCCGGCATCGTCGAATTCGGCGATGTTGACTCGAATGACCCCAAGCTCGACGGCTTCGTTTCCAACATCAGCTACTTTCCTCTCAATTTCGATGATCCCTCCCATTACGCCAACCTCAACACGGAACTTGACCGCATCGCCAAAGAGAAGGGAATCGGTCCCGATCGCCTTTTCTATCTCGCCACTTCGCCCGAGTTCTTCGCCGGTATCGTCGAAAATCTCGGGGCGCAGCAGATGGCGCAGCCTGAAAAAGGCCGCGTAGCGATCGTCATCGAAAAACCCTTCGGCCACGATCTCGATTCCGCCCGCGAGCTCAACCATCAGGTCAACGCCGTCTTCCACGAGAGCCAGGTCTTCCGTATCGATCATTACCTCGGCAAGGAGACGGTCCAGAACCTCCTCATCTTTCGGTTTGCCAACGGCATTTTTGAGCCCATCTGGAAGCGCAACTACATCGATCACGTCCAGATCACCGTCGCCGAAACGCTCGGCGTCGAAGGCCGCGGCCCTTTCTACGAGAAGGCCGGCGCATTGCGCGATGTGGTCCAGAACCACATGATGGAACTGCTCTCGCTCGTAGCCCTCGAGCCGCCATCGAGCTTCGACGCGGAGAGCGTGCGCCGCGAAAAACTCAAGGTCTGGCAGGCTATCCCTGCGATCCCTATCCTGAACACAGTGCGCGGCCAGTACGGCCCGGGCATTGTCGACAAAGAACACGTAGTTGGATACCGCGACGAAGACCGTGTCAATCCCGAATCCGGTACTGAGACCTATGCCGCCCTCCGCCTCACCATCGAAAACTGGCGCTGGGCCGGCGTGCCCTTCTATCTCCGCGCCGGCAAGCGCATGAAGAAGCGCGCTACGGAGATCAGTATCCAGTTCAAACAGCCCCCGCTGCTCATCTTCAACCGCATGGCAACTTCCGGCCCCTGCAGCGAGATTCAGCCCAACCTGCTCACGATCCGCATCCAGCCCGATGAAGGCATTGCCTTGCGCTTCGGCGCCAAATTTCCCACCAGCACCGAAATGGCCGTCTGCCCCGTCATTATGGATTTCGATTATGAATCCGCCTTCGGCAAGTCCAGCGCCAACGGCTACGAGCGCCTGCTCCTTGACGCCATGCTTGGCGACCAGACTCTTTTTGCGCATCGCGACGGCGTTGAAACCAACTGGGCCCTCTACACGCCGATCCTTCAGGCATGGGCCGCTAAAAAGCCGCAGGTCTTTCCCAATTATTTCGCGGGCTCCTGGGGCCCCGAGTGCGCGGATCACCTGCTGGAACACACCGGCCACACCTGGCGCAACGATCTCGGCCGCCCAGGTGAAACGAGGAATTGAGATTCGGGATTCAGGCGCTAGGAACTAGAAACTCGCAAACCTATCCGACCGCGCAATAACAAATAACATCGCACGTCTTTCATCTCGTACCCGCTAAATTAGCTGAAATCCATTCAGTCGTTTCGCGGCATTCTGGTCAAACGTCAGCGTCACGGAGCAACCGCTCCAAATTCCGATGCTGCCAATCAACGCATCCTCGAACGTTCCAGTTCCATTTCTGAGTGCGACCACAGCCTGATAAACTTCCTGCTCGTTCTGCACCGCAAGGGTATCGGCAGCCAGAATTGTTTCGATGTGGTTGGCAATCTCCCAAGGCGTGCGCTTGTACAGGCTTCCAAGAACACAGACGATTTCGAGAATCGAAACCAGGCTGACAAAACCCTGATCCTGCTCAGTCAGATGGCGTTCGATGATCTCGGTCGCTCGGGGTGACTGCACCGCATCGTCCTGCGCCAGGTAGCGCAGGAGGACATTCGTATCAAGTCCGATCATTCGCAGGTCCCATCAGCTCTTCCGCCTGAATCTCGCCGTAGCGCCGGCCTTCAACGCTTGCTCAATTTCTTCAGTCGACACCTTCCGCCCTAGCCCGGGAACGCTGCCTTTCAAGCGCTTCGTGGGGATCTTGGGCAGAATCATCACGCCATCCGGATGGAAGAAGAACTTGAACCGGTCTCCTGCCTTAATCTGCAGTCGTTCACGGACCGGTTTGGGGATCGTGGCCTGCCCCTTGCTGCTGAGTGTGGCTTCCATGAGAATAGGCCCTCCCTTTACATTTTATCAGAAGTAAAGAATCATCGGGCGGTGCACAGCTGACCGCTCCCTGGCCGGGTGCGTCGCGTTCGCGAGCCAAAGCAAGCAGGAGTGAAGCGGGTGTTTCTATGGCTTTTCGTCGCCCTTGGTCATCTCGTCGACTGCCTGTACCCCTGTCCTTTATCCATCGCCTCGTTCGCCAGCCGGTCAGCCTCTTTATTTCCGCCGCGCAACGTGTGCCGCATTTCGAATCCTTCGAGCTTGAGCGCCAGCCCTTGCGCCTCCTCCCACAGAGGCCGCAACCCTGGGCTTTTCACTTTGTAACGGCCCTTCATCTGCCGCACCATCAATTCCGAATCCGAAACCACCCGCAACCGCCGGGCCCCATTTGCCAGGGCCCAGTCCAGCACTGCCAGCAGCCCTTTGTATTCGGCGTAATTGTTGGTCTGTCGGCCAAGGAACTCGCTTAGCTTGGCAACTCCCCGTCCCTCCGGGTCCTCAATCACCGCACCGTATCCCGCCGGTCCAGGATTGCCCCGCGATCCACCGTCGCAGTGCGCAGTGAACCACCCGCCGTCGCTTCCACCGCCGGCCGCCTCAGCTTCAAACAGGTTTCCGCTCATCGTTCCCAAGTTTACCGGTTGGCCGCGCGACCCTGCGCGCTCGGGTCCGCCTTTCCGCGCTCCGTTCCCCGTCCCGAGAGGTCAACCGGCTACTGGCTGCGCGGTGCCGGCTCCTTCGGTCCCTTGTTCCCTTGGTCCCTGTCTCTCTCCTGCTTACAATTACTCACTTTCTACGTCTACTTCTTACGTACAGGCTGCATCTTCCGCGAGCGGAGAAGCAATGGCTACGGACACGGTTGGCGTTTCGATGTCTCCAGGTATGAGCCTTGCCGAGGCGGCCAGCACTTTGGCGTGGCCCGGCTGCGGGAGGGTACAATCCTCTCCAGACGTGGCTGTTTCCAGAGCAATGGGCGGAGCAAGACGCCAGAACCCTGGCCAGGACGATGCGAGTCGTGCGCAGGGACGGGCGCAGAATCGCGCCGCCGAGATGGACCTCATCCGCGAAGCCCAGGCCGGCTCTCGCGTCGCGTTCGATACCTTGGTTCGCCAGTATGAGCATCAGGTTCTGCGCCTGGCCCTCCATCTCACGGGTTCCGAACAGGACGCCGAAGACATCTACCAGGACGCGTTCCTCAAGGCGTATCGTTACATCGGCAATTTTCGCTTTGAGTGCTCCTTTTACACGTGGATTTACCGCATTGTTACCAACCTCTGCCTTGACCAGTTGCGCCGCCGCAAGACTCGCCGCGAAGACCACGCCGTCGTAGTCGACCGCACCGGCGATGAAATCGACATTCTGGCGTCGGTTTCCGACAACCGTTCTTTCTCCAACCCCGCACGCGAGCTCGATCGCAAAGTGCTGGGAGCAAAAATTCAAACCGCGCTGGGCAAGCTCACCCCGCGCGAGCGCATGGTCTTTGAGCTGAAACACTACCAGGGCCTTCGCCTGCGCACCATCGGCGAAATGCTGAGTACGACGGAAGAGACCGCCAAGAACACTCTCTTCCGCGCAACCAAAAAGTTGCGCGCACAACTGGCGGAGCTGCGTTAGTGAAAACAAAGGCCCGCTTTCAGCCGATTCGCTGCACACTGCACGAAAAGCTGAGAATTGATGGCTGAAAGCTGAAGGCTGTTTTTGGGGCAAAGGGACGTAACCATGAATTGCGAACTTGCACACGAGCATATTGTTGCGGCGGCCTATGGAGAGCTGCCCGACGATCAAATCCACCAGCTCGAGCGCCACGTGATTGGCTGTCCTGAGTGCCAGAAAGAGCGCGAGCAGATCCGCGCGCTCCGGGTTCTAGCCGACACGCATACCGTTCTCGATCCGGATCCAAACCTAATCGCCCGCGCTCACCTGGCGCTCGATGATGCTCTCGACACCCTTCCGCCCCGTCGGTGGTATCAGGTTCTGGGCCAGCGAATTGTGAACAACTTCGCCAATCTGCAATCTGCGCCCGTCGCGGCGGTGCTGCTTCTGGTCGCCGGCGCCGGCGCAGGAACGCTGGGTGGCTTCGAGTATGCGCAGAATCGTGCGGCGCACGCCGCAACCGTTGCGCAAGCCGGCACGCCCGCGCCCGATCCGCCGTTGCCTGCGGCCGCCGCTCCTTCGTTAGCCAATGTGGCAGGAATTTCCTCTATCGTGCGCCATCCCAATAGCGAAATTGTGGATGTCAGCTACAACCAGATGGTTCCGCGCCAGCTTGAGGGATCGCTCGACGATCCCGCCATTCGCCAGTTGCTCATGCTGGCCTCAGTCGATTCCGCGTCGCCGAGTGTCCGCGACGACTCCGTTGCCCTGCTCGCCGCCGAGTGCCGCGCCGGCCACAGTTGCCAGCCCTCCGGTATCCGCGATGCGCTCATGTACGCCTTGCGCAACGATCGCAGCGCTAAAGTCCGCCAGAGAGCCCTTCAGGGCCTGGAACCCTATGTGGCCGACGACGTGCGCGTCCGCGATGCCGTACTCGAAGCAGTTTTGAACGATAACGACCCGGCTATCCGGACCGCTGCCATCAGCTTGTTGCAGCCCGTTGACGCCGATACCAGCGTTCAGCAGGTTCTCTATTCCGTCTCTAATTCCGACCGGAACCCTCAAATCAGAAACGTTTCGCGCGAGGTTCTGAGCCGGGTTCCAGAAACGCAGTAATCACCATGCAATCACCTCAGTTCAACGCGTCAAAGATCATTTGAATTCGCTAACCCTTCCGGCCACTGCACCGTCTTGATGAGTGCAGACCGGACGATGAAACGTTCGGAGAATCGAAAAATGAAGCACCTTTTGAGGCCGTTCCGTCATTCGCAATTCATCCTCACCTGGGCTGCGCTGTTTGCGGTCGCCGCCTGCCTGCCCTTCGTGCCGCGCGCTGTCCACGCCCAGGTGGGACAACTCGCGCCTTACATGGAAGACACGAGCCCGCTCCTCGCCCACGCTGGCGTCCCCGGCTATCTGGGCGTCGACGTTTCCGACGTGGATAGCGACAAAGCCCAGACACTCAAACTCAAGGACGGTCGCGGCGCCGTCATCACCCTCATCGATCACGACGCACCGGCGGGCCAGGTTGGGCTCAAAGTCAACGATGTTGTCCTTGGTATCAATGGCCAAAACGTCGACAACGCGGAGACCCTCCGCCGCATGCTCCGCGATCTTCCGCCAGGCAGCAAGCTCAGCCTCGAGATCAGCCGTGACGGCAACATTCAAACCATGGCTGTGCAATTGGTCGACCGCAAGGCCATGGAGCACGACATCTGGGCACGGCTCGACATCGACGTCGATGGCATCGCGCCGCCTGCGCCGCCGGCAATGGGCATCACCGGCTCTGATGCGCCCGTCTCCAGCGGCTTTCACATCTCCATGTTCACCAGCACCCTCAACGTTGGCGCGCTGGTTGAGCCGCTCACATCGCAGATGGCCGAGTACCTCGGAGTTCCGGGCGGCCTCATGGTCAAGCAAGTTGCGCGCAAGAGCGAAGCCGCAGCCGCAGGGTTCAAAGCCTTCGACGTGATCCTCAAGGTAGGCACAGATTCCATCGCCACATCTGCTGACTGGGACCGCGATCTCCGCTCCAACAAGGGCAAGCCCGTCCAGGTCACCATTCTGCGCGACAGAAAACAGCAGACGCTCATGCTTCAGGTCGACTCCAAGCACCGCAGCGCGGTCGAGCCCCATCAGGTCTTCCCCGCAACCGCCGCTGGCGGGTTGGTCTAATGGCGACTCAGGAGTTCACCTATAAGGTCATCTGGTCGGCGGAGGACCGAGAACATGTCGGTCTTTGCGGGGAGTTTCCTTCGCTTTCCTGGCTGGCGCGCACGCCTGAAGAAGCGCTAGCTGGGATTCGTAAAGCAGTTCGCTCGGCGGTGAAGGATATGGAGGCTGCCGGAGAGCCAGTGCCCACTCCATTGGCGGTGAAGCACTTCAGCGGGCAATTCCGTGTCCGTATTCCTCCGGCCGTGCACCACTCGCTTGCCCTTCAAGCGGCCGAGCAAGGCGTCAGCCTCAATCGTCTCGCCAGCGCCAAGCTATCCGCCTAGGACTCACGCCCACTAAACTTATTGCATGGAAGTTCTCTACGGCCTGCATCCGGTCTCTGAAGCTCTCAAGGCCGGCCGGCGCCGCTTCGATCACGTCTTGGTCGCCCGCGAACGCCGCGACGACCGTCTCAATCGCCTCATCGCCCAATGCCGCGACGCAGGCATCCGCGTTCTCGAACAGCCGCGCGAGCAACTCACGCTCGCCGCGAAGAATTCCGCCCATCAGGGAGTCGTCGCGCTCGTCCGCCCGCAGGAGTCTCTCTCGCTTGAAGACCTTTTCGAGCCCGATCCCGCCCGCAAAAATTCCGCTCGCCTGCTTCTCGCGCTCGACGGCGTTGAAGACCCGCAGAATCTTGGCGCTCTGCTTCGTGTTGCCGATGGAGCCGGCGTTGACGGCGTTTTGCTACCCGAGCGCCGTTCAGCACCCCTTTCGCCCACTGCCGTCAAAGCCAGTGCCGGTGCAGCCGAGCACCTTCGTGTCGCCCGCGTCGTCAATCTTGTTCGCGCCCTCGAAGATCTCAAGCAGCGCAATCTCTGGATTGTCGGGCTCGACGAACGCGGCACCTCCGCATACGACCAATTCGATTTCACCGGCGATCTCGTCATTGTTGTGGGCCGCGAAGGCGCCGGCCTGCACGATCTGGTGCGCAACACCTGCGATCATCTCCTCCGCATTCCCATGGCCGGAGCCGTCAGCTCTCTCAACGTGTCGGCCGCAGGCGCGGTCGTCCTTTACGAAGCCGCTCGCCAGCGCCGCACCGCTGCCGAATCGACTTCTTCACCCGTCCAAAAGTCTGCCCCACCCAGTGGGCAGAAAGGCCTTGGTTCTTGAGCTTTGATCCTATTGATCGAGCGGGGCGCCCCATCCTAAGTGCAGTTTCATCGCGCTTGGGGTGGGACGGCACGAATCATAACTCGCCGTTTTTCGCTCAGCACGAACAAGGGTGCCCCATGTCCCGATTTTGGGACATGGAAAAGCACAAAGCTCGTCTCTTTCGCGCTGCATTCTTTCTTTTATTCCCTGCGCAAATTCTCATTGCGACCGCGTTCTCTCAATCCACCCCAACCCCGTCCCCATCTACGCCAAATTCCGCTCCAACTCCCGCACCCGGCCAATCCAAGCAACCCCACGGCAACGTCATCTTCTTCCGCTCCATCGACGACAACGGCCAGACCACGTCCATCACCAGTCCTGCAGCGGGCGTTGGCGGCCAAGCCGTCACATCGCCTGTAGCTACCGACGCAGAACGCGAAGCCCTCACCTTCACTTCGTTCGACATGGACGTGCATCTGCGCCCAGCCGTCGAGCAAATCGCTGTCCGCGCCCTCCTCACCGTGCGCAACGACGGAAAATCTGCACTTGCCCACATCCCGCTGCAGCTCTCTTCCTCGCTCGATTGGGAGACCATTCGCCTCGCCGGCCACGACGTCGCTTTCACCGTTGCAACCCTGAACTCTGACGTCGATCACACGGGCCAGCTTCACGAGGCCGCCATCGCCCTCGCCTCTCCGCTCGCCCCTGGCGCAACCCTGCAGCTCGACGTCACGTACTCCGGCACCATTCCGCAGTCTGCACAGCGCCTCACTACGATCGGCACGCCTACTGAGGCAGCTCTCCACACCGACTGGGACTCGATCACGATCGATTTCACCGGTCTCCGCGGTTTCGGCAATGTTGTCTGGTATCCCGTTTCCAGTGTTCCCGTCATTCTGGGCGACGGCGCTCGCGTCTTCGACGAAATGGGTGAGCACAAGTTTCGCATGGCCGCCGCTCATTTCCGTCTCGCGCTCGCCGAGGAATTCCCCCACGGTCAGGCGCCGACCGTCGCGCTTATCAACGGCCATCGCGTAACGCTCACGCTCACTGAGCCCCAAAACGCCGGCGCGGAGGTCGCGGGTGTTGCCTCCGCCAGTTTCGATCAACCCACAATCGGCTTTGAAGCTCCCAGCCTCTTCCTTGCCGTCCGAAACGCTCATCAGGCAACCAACACCGCGCTGTACACCGTTCCCGACGACGACTCCGCCGTTGAAGGCTGGGCCTCTGCCGCTGCCTTCGTCACGCCATTCCTGCAAGGCTGGTTGGGCCAGACGCCGCGTTCCGATCTCACAATCCTTGATCTGCCCGATCCTGGAGACGCGCCTTTCGAAACCGGCGCGCTGCTCGTCACCGACGTGGGCCCAGGAACTCCCGACGAGCTCGACGGCGTTTTCGCCCACTCCCTCACGCACGCCTTTTTGTGTACGTCGACGTCTTCGCCGCCGGCGTGGCTCGTCGAAGGTGTCGCAGGCTTCATGGGAACTCTTTGGGTTGAAAAACAGCAAGGCCGCCAAAAGGCACTCGAGTCGCTCGAATCCAGCCGCACCGCACTGGCGCTTGATGAGCCTGCCAGTCCCGGAGAAAGTCCCGGCCAGCCGCTCGCCCAGGCTATTTCGCCCATCTACTACCGCACCAAGGCTGCCTACGTCTTCTGGATGCTCCGCGACCTCGCTGGCGACGCCGCGCTTTCCACTGCGTTTCGCTCCTACTCGCGCTCTGACGACGCCGCCACGGGTCTGGGTTCATCCGCGAGCTCAGCCCACTTCGAGAAGCTCGTGGAACAGGCTGCGGCCCGGAGCGGTGAGTCGTCGTCGCTTGGAGCCAATACCGGAGTACGCGGCGATCTCTCCTGGTTTTTCTCCGATTGGGTCGACGCTGACAAAGGCCTACCCGACATCGCCATCGACAGCGTCTTTCCGTCTCATACCGAAGGCGACAACTGGCTGGTCGCCGTCGACATCTCCAATGCCGGCTACGCCGCCGCCGAGATTCCGGTCACTGTCAGCAACTCTCTAACTTCTGTCAGCCGGCGCGTCATCGTGCCCGCCCGCGGCAAGGTCACCGAGCGTATTCTCATTCAGGGTCAGCCCACAAAGGTCCAGGCCAACGACGGCACGGTTCCCGAAACTGAATCCAGCATCCACATCCGTACGCTCGACGGTGCGGACACATCCGTCCCCCCATCCCAACCATCAGGCGTGCCCCAGTAGACGCGTTGATCGTTGCCTCATCCTTGCAGCGCTTTTGTACTCGTCGTGCCAAGCGAAAAGTCGGTGCCCCAGGTCTCGTTTCTGAGACCTGGGATCGCACTCCCTCACGTTCTCCCACGGAAAGAACTGACCACTGACCACTGACCCTGACCACTGACCCTGATCACTGACCACTGGAAGCATTCCGCGCCCTCACCTTGAACCATACAGGCGTCCCTTCGAATCCAAATGCCTCGCGGATCTGGTTCTCCAGAAATCGCTCAAAAGCAAAGTGCAGTTTCACCTGGCGATCCGTGAACAGCACAAAGGTTGGCGGAGCCACCGCCGCCTGGGTCATATAAAGAATTCGCATCCGCTTGGCCATCGGCACCGGTGCGCGCTGGAAGTCGATCTTCTCCAGGAACCGATTCATCTGCCCCGTCGACACGCGCTTGCGCCGCTCCTTGGCCACCGTCACCACCTCGCGCAGCACGCGCGTCATGCCTTTCCGCTCTCGCCCAATCGCCTCCAGCGCCGACAGGAAAATTACCGGCGCATAATCCAGATACTTGAGCGCTGAGCGTACCTGCTTTTCAAAGATCTCTCGATCCGCTGGCTTTTTTCCGTCTGTCCGTCCCGTGGTCACGGCGTCCCATTTGTTCACTACGATGATCACGCTGCGTCCGCTCTCGTGCGCGTAACCGCCAATCGTCGCATCGCTCGCCGTCACGCCCTCCGTCGCGTCGATCAAGAGCAGCGCCACGTCCGCCGCTTCCAGATGCCGTCGCGCCATTACCACGCTCAGCTTCTCGGCCATCAACTTCGTCTTGCCCTTGCGCCTGATTCCCGCCGTATCTACGAACCGCAGCATCTGCCCCTCGAATTCCACAACCTCGTCTACCGCGTCTCGTGTGGTTCCGGCGATCGGCGACACAATCGATCGCGTTGTCCCCGTCAGCGCATTCAACAGCGTCGATTTACCGACGTTCGGCCGCCCGATGATCGCCACCGACGTCTCTCGCTGCTCGAATTCTCCGTGCGTCCGCAGTCTTTTCTCGTCCTTCCGTTCTTGATCCCCAGGGTCAGGGTCGCCTGCCTTCGCCGCATCCTCGTTTTTGCGGCTCGGGTGGGATTCGCCGGCCTGCTGACTTGCCGACTCGCTGACTTGCTGACTAATCGCATCCAGCAGATCGCCCACTCCCTGCCCATGCTCCGAACTCACGGGGAACACATCGCTGATCCCCAGCCTGCGAAAGTTTTCCGCTTCTGCCGCCAGCCCCTCGCCCTCGACCTTATTCACCGCGAGAAACAACGGCTTTCCGCCGCGCTTCAGCAATCGCGCCAGATCGTAGTCCGGCCGCGCCAGCTCGGTCCGCGCATCCACCACCATCACCAGCGCATCCGCCTCGTCAAGCGCAACCTGCGCCTGCGCATAAATGTCGACTGCCATCAGCTCCGGATCGTCAGGCACAATCCCGCCTGTATCCACCAGCCTGAAGCGGCGTCCCGCCCATTCGTACTCGCCGTAGATTCGGTCGCGCGTGATTCCCGGCTCGTCACCCACAATCGACCGGCGGCTCCTCGTAAGCCGGTTGAACAGCGTGCTCTTGCCCACATTGGGTCGACCCACAATCGCCACCAGCGGCAACTTCGCCGCCCCAGCCTTTACCGGCACAACCGATCTGCGATACGTGGGCAAGTCATGGCCTCTTTCTCTCTGGCTAAGGCGCGCTCTGTACTACGCCAGCCTTTCTTATCTTATTGGCCTCCCCCGGCGTTTTCTTCGCGCTCGGCAGTCCGACGTGGGTTACACTATGCCAACCCGTCAAGGAGACAGCATCATGCCGAAGTTTGTTATTGAGCGCGAAATTCCGGGGATCGGATCTGTGCCGGCCGATCAGATTCAGGGCATTGCGCAAAAGTCCTGCTCAGTGCTCAACAACCTCGGTCCACAAATCCAGTGGCTGCAGAGCTACGTAACCGACAACAAGATTTACTGCATCTACATCGCGCCCAACGAGGAATTAGTGCGCGAGCATGTGCGCCAGGGCGGCTTCCCGGCCACCAGCGTCGCGCAGGTCCGCCGCGTCATCGACCCCACCACGGCCGAATCCGCCTGACCGCTTTGCGATCGGCGACAATCCCGCGCTGCCTCTTTGCAGCGAGCGCCTCAACTCGCCCAAACACCGCCAACCCCGCTAGCTCCGCTTTCTTGTTCCCTCGTTCCCTGCTGGGGTTGTGGCGAGCGGTCTTTGCTCTCCGGGTAGTGGGTCAGTTTGAACTCGTTTTGAAGGGGCACGACTTGACGGGGCTCCCGGCGACAGGTCTTCGTCGCTGGGGTGGCTTCAGTCGTGCCGTAAGCTGCATCAATTTCCTGCGGGCTTCAGCCCCGGAGCGATATTTTCTTTCAAACTGACCCACTGCCGCTCTCGGGGGTGGCTTGGTCTCTTGGTCCCTGCTTCTCTATCATGAAAGCTGCGCACTCATGCCCTCCTCCGACGCCTCAACTCGCGCACTCCCAACCCTGCATGACTTCTTCTCGCCCGGCGGAATCCTCGCTCACTCTCCGCTCCCCTTTGAGTACCGCCCCGGCCAGTACGAAATGGCCAAAGCCGTTGAGCGCGCACTCGCTGAGCGCCGCCATCTCATCGTTGAAGCAGGCACGGGCACCGGCAAGACCCTCGCGTATCTTCTGCCCGCTCTCCGCACCGGCCAGCGCGTAATCGTCTCCACCGGCACCAAGGCTCTGCAGGATCAGCTCTTCTTTCGCGACGTGCCTTTCCTCGAATCGCTTCTCGGCGAGCTTCGCGTCTGCTACATGAAGGGCCGCGCCAACTACCTTTGCCGCCGCAAACTCTTCGCCTTGCGCGATCAGCCCATTCTCTCCGGCCTTGATGAGATCAAAGAGTACCGCCAGATCGCCGAATGGGAACGCACGACTGAAACCGGCGATCGTGCCGAGCTCTCCGCACTTCCTGAATCTTCCGCCCTCTGGCACAAGCTCGACGCCCGCACCGATGCCTGTCTCGGCTCAACCTGCCCCGACTATCGTCGCTGTTTCATCACCGAGATGCGTCGCCGTGCCCTCGAGTCGGACCTCATCATCGTGAATCATCATCTCTTTTTTGCTGACACGGCGGTTCGACTTGCCGCCGGCAACGCGCCTGACGCCGGCATCCTTCCCGAATCCGCCGCTGTTATCTTCGACGAGGCGCACGAGCTGGAGGAAGTTGCCTCGCAATACTTTGGCCGCTCGCTTTCCAACCTCCGCTTCGAAGATCTCGCTCGCGACACTGACGTCCTTTTGCGCGGCAACTCCGGCGCGACGCAGATTCCCGCACTCACCCAGCAGCTTCGCGAGCGGGCGCGTCTCTTTTTCGCCGCCCTTCCCATGCCCGCCGATGGCCGCCATCCCTTTGCCAATCGCGATCAATTCCTCGAGTCCTCCGGCGATCTTTATCTCGCGGTGCGCTCTACGCTTTCGCTCATTGAAGCCGAGTTGGATCGCATCTCTGACCTCGACGAAGCTCCGGGCCTCATGAACCGTGCCGCCACTCTCCGCGCCGACCTCGAATTCATGCTCGAATCGACCGCTCACAACATGGTCTTTTGGCTTGAGCGCCGCGGTGTGCAGGGCGGCGTCGCCGCCGGTCCTTTGAAGGGGCACGACTTGCCCCGGCCCTCAACGACAGGTCCTGGTCGCTCTGCGCGGACCACGCTGTTGCAGGCCACGCCCATCGACGTCTCCGAGCTACTGCACGATCTCGTCTTCGAACGGATTCCCACGGTCGTCCTCACCTCTGCCACGCTTACCGTTCAGGGAGGCTTTGAGCATCTCCGCCGCCGTCTCGGCCTCCCCCAAAACGAATTGGGCGCGCGCGAGCTCGTCGTTCCATCTCACTTCCGCTATGGCCAGCAGGCTCTCCTCTATCTGCCGCCCAACATGCCCGACCCGCGCGATCCTGGATTCGTCGCGTCAGCCGCCAAAACCATCGAGCGTGTTCTCTCCATCACCCGCGGCCGCGCCTTCTGCCTCTTCACCAGCTACAACCAGATGCGCACTCTCCACGACCTGCTGCTGCCGGTTCTCGATTTTCCGCTGCTCCTTCACGGCACCGCCCCCCGCAAAGCGCTCCTCGAAGAATTTCGGGCCACTCCCAACGCCGTCCTCTTCGGCACTTCCAGCTTCTGGCAGGGGGTCGACGTCCAAGGCGAAGCCCTCAGTTGCGTCATCATCGACCGCCTTCCGTTCGCCGTTCCATCCGATCCGGTCGTGCAGGCCCGCATGCGCGCCATTGAGGAGTCCGGTGGTCGCCCGTTCTTCGAGTACCAGGTTCCCGAAGCGGTCCTGACTCTCAAGCAGGGTTTCGGTCGCCTCATCCGCTCGCTCGAAGATCGCGGCGTCCTCGTTCTCCTGGATCCCCGCATCACCACGCAGCGCTACGGGCAGATCTTTTTGCAATCCCTGCCGCCCTACCGCATCACCAACACCATCACCGAGGTCGAAGCATTCTTCGCACCCGAGCCCGCATGATCCGGCGCATGTAGATGCCAACCTCTCCCGGAAAATAGGCGCCCCAGGCTCGATCCTGAGACCTGGGATTGCACGAGCCCCGCGCGCCAAATGTGGGCGATCAAGGCATTCTGGATATCGAAAGGAGATTCCCGTTTCAGTGATTTTCTTGGGTGAGGCACGCGCGTCAAAATTTACAGAGGCGCCCCGCTAAAGCCGGGAGCGCGGTAAAATCCCCCCCGGGATCTTCGAGCACCGCGCTCTCGATCCGGCTGCAATGTTGTATGCGGAATCACCTGCAAAGGTGGCTCACATTTTCCTGGCTTTTTGCCCCATCGGCGCTTACTACCGGGCAACCAAATTTCCGAATCGCGCTGCAACTTGGGACTTGAGGCGCCACGATTCCCGCGCTCTATCGACTCTCTGCTTCCTCAACCGTTTCCGCAGAAGGAATGACAGTGTCCATCTTCGTGATCTTGAAAACTTCGCGAACCTTCGAGCTCATTCCCGCCGCAATCATCTTTACGCCTTGCTTTTTACAGCGGACATAGTGCGTCGCAATGATGCCGAGGCCCGAAGAATCCATATAAGGACAGTTGCTCAGGTCCAGGATGTTCAACTTCGTCGGCGTCCCGCCCGGCGGAGTCTCGAGTTCGAGAATCTTGTTCAGCGCCGTCGGCGGCAGACTGGTGTACGCGTCACGCACCGTAAACGGCCCGCAGAAGCGAAAAATTAGCGTTCCCGGATCTTTGCCCTGCACGCGTTCGACGTTGAAGGGAGTGCTGTTCCACGTCTGCCACGAAAATGTCCCCATTGCATGCTCCTAATTCTTCTCAGACTTGTCCGTCCGAGACTGCTCTCCAGGCGCCGAGCCGGCCCTTTCGGAGAAGTCTCCGCGAACCCTCAAATCGTGTTGATTGTCGTGATCCCCAGGGAAGGTGATCGGCAGTCGCCGATAACTCGAATTCTCATCGAGTCCGGTACTCAATTGCAAGAGCAATTCGCGAATTGCGATGAAAATACGGGATCGGGCGTCTCGTCGCGGCGCCGCCTCCGTCCGTCGAATGGCGCGCTGGCACTTTCTGTCGCCGACACCCGGATCATCGACTTCGGTTCATTGGTTCTGAGGAAATCCTGAATCCAGCTGATGGTTGCGGGCTAAAAGCTGTTGGCTAGTAGCTGGAAGCTAGTGGCTCAAAGCTGTTCCTCCCCCGAGCGCCTCAAACAGCGTTGCCGAATCGGTCAGCCGGCTCGCCGCCGCGTTTTCGCGATCGAGCGCCGTCTGCAACTGTTGCTGCTCTGCGTCCAATAAGTTCGCCTCGCTGATCCCACCGGCCTCGTACCGTTTCGCCGCAATTCCATACGCGCCTTCGGCCTCTTCCGCCGCCGCGCTGCGCGCTTTCAGCGTTTCGGCATCGCGCTCCGTCGCGTAGAGCGCGTCTGCTACCTCGCGAAAACTCTCCACTACGGCTCCGCGATATGCGCTCGCCGCCTCGTCATATGCATCCTCTGCCTCGCGCTTCTCCGCCTGCAGCGCTCCGCCGTTGAAGATGGGCGCCGCCAGCGACCCAGCAACATTCCACACGTCGCCGCCCGAGGTAAACTTCGTGCCCACTGCGCCTCCGCTTCCTGTCAGTACGATTTGCGGAAATTCATTCGCCCTCGCCACGCCCACGTTTGCGCTGGCCTCGTGCAGCCGAGCTTCCGCCGCGCGAATGTCCGGCCGCTGCCGAACCAACTCCGAGGGCACCGTCAGCGGCAGCTCCTCCGGAAGGTGCAGCGCAGTCAGTGAAGTCTCCTCCACATGCGCCTCCGCCGGGCTCATCCCCATCAGCACTGCAAGCTGGTCGTCGATCGTATCCAGCTGCAACTGGAGCGGCGGAATCGCCGCCTCAGTCTGCGCCACGAGTGTCCGCTGGCTGCGCACATCGAATTCGGACACGCCGCCCGCCCGCTCTCGATCCTCGCCAATTCTCAACTGCTTTCGCTCCACCGCCAGCAGTTGGTTCATTACATCGATCTGCCTGCGAACTTCCGCCTGCCTGATTGCCGCCGTCACCACGTTGCCCGCCAGCATCAGTCGCGCTCCCTCCAGTTGCCACGCCTCGTAATCGCGTTGTGCTTTCAAACCCTCAATCGCCCGCCGATTCCCGCCCCACACGTCGAGCGCATACGAAACCGCAACCGACCCGTTGAGCAACGTGAATGGCGATGGGTTAGGGAAGGGAATTCCAAACGACGCCAGGTTCAGTTGCTCCTCGGTCACGGATGCGTTACCGTTGACCGTTGGATACTTCGTTGCCCCTGTCCGCGCCATCACCTCTTCCTGCGCCTGCTTCAGCCGCGCCGTCGCCTGCTCCAGCGTCGGGCTGTTCTTAAGCGCCTGCGCCACCATGCCATCCAGTTCGGGCGATTGAAAAACCTTCCACCACTCGGATGAAACTGCGGCTTGCTCACTGAAGCGCTGCGCGCCGCCATCCGGCCCCTTGGTGCTCGCCGTCTCGGCGGGCAGCGGCTGCGGCGTATAGGCGGTCACTGTGGGCGGCGCCGGCGCGCGATACCGCGGTCCCACCGTGCAGCCGGCGATCGTCATCAGCACCGTTAGTCCCGCCATTCCGCTCATCGTTTTTGCACTTCGCCGCATGGCTTGTCCCTCCTCAGTCGAGAGTTCTGCGGTATGTGGCAACCGCAACGCCCATCAGAACAACGGTGAACAAAACCATCGGCCACACGCTCGGCCATGAATCCGCCCATCCATTGCCTTTGAGCAGAATGCCGCGGATGAGCCGGTTGAAGTAAGTGAGCGGCAGAATGTTGCCAATGGCCTGCGCCCAGCCGGGCATCCCTTTGAAAGGGAACATAAACCCGGAAAGGAGAATGTTGGGTAGAAAGTAGAAAACGGCCAGCTGCACCGCCTGAAGCTGATTGCTCGCCAGTGACGAGAGGGTGATGCCGACGGTGAGATTGGCGGCAATGAAGAGCAGTGCGGAAAGATAAACCGCTCCGATATTGCCGAAGAACGGCACTTGAAACACGTAGCGTGCGGCAAGAAGAATGATGGAGGCCTGGATAAGGCCGATGCCGATATAAGGGATCAGCTTGCCGCTCATCACTTCGAGGGGAGTGGAGGGCATGGCAAGAAGATTCTCCATGGTGCCGCGCTCTCGCTCGCGCGTGATCGCGAGGCCGGTCATCATCACCATAGTCAGCGTCAGAATTACTCCCATCAGTCCCGGCACAACGTTGTATTGCGTGATCTCATCGGGGTTGTAAAGCTGGTGCATGCTTACGTCGAAAGGAGCGGCGGCGCCTTGAAGCGGAGCGAGCGGACCGGTGAGCTCGCGCTGAATGACCGATTGCGTAATGCCGTTTACGGCGGCCAGCGCGCTCTCCGTCGCCGTCGGATCGGTCGCGTCGGCCTCTATCAGGATCGAGGGGTGCTCGCGCCGCAGAAGCTGGCGAGTGAAGCCCGCGGGAATGTCGACCACGAAAAGAAGCTGGCCCCGTGCCAGCGCTTGGCGCCCCGCTGCTTCGTTGGGCAAACGTTCCACGATCCTGAAGTAGGACGAATTTTGCATCGCCTCGATGAAGCTGCGTGTCACGTTGCTGTCGTCGGCGCTGATGATGCCCGTGTCGAGATGTTTCGGATTGGTGTTGATTGCATATCCGAAGAGCGCCATCTGCAGAATGGGAATGCCCACGATCATGGCGAAGGTCACCCGGTCGCGCTTCAGTTGCGTGAATTCTTTCAGCACGATGCTCCACCAACGCGCCGCAGAGAATCGCTGACTGCTCTTCACTCGTTGCCTCCTGCGTCGTGCGCGGTTCGCGTCATCAGATAGATGAAAACGTCTTCGAGGTCCGTTTCGATCTTCTCCGCGCGCCGGCCGCTCGTGCCCACCGCAGCTCGAACCTGGCGCTCGAGCAAGGCATCGTCTGTGCCGCTCACGTGCAACAGATCGCCAAATGTTACGGTTTGCTCAACGCCGTTCATCTTTCGCAGTTCGTTCTGAAGATCGCCAAGGTGATCGCCGCGAATGGCCCAGGTGCTCAGGTGTTGGCTATCGATGATCTCCTGCGCTGTCCCTTGCGCCAGCAGGGTGCCCGATGAAATGTAGGCCAGCTTGTGGCAACGCACGGCCTCATCCATATAGTGCGTGCTGACAAGAACAGAAATACCTGAAGCCGCCAGCGACTGAATCTCATCCCAGAAATCGCGGCGCGCGCGCGGATCGACTCCCGCTGTTGGTTCGTCGAGCAACAACAATTGTGGCGAGTGAAGCATGCAGGCGGCCAGCGCCATGCGCTGCTTCCAGCCTCCCGAGAGCTCGCCGGCTAGCTGGTGTGCGCGCTCCGTCAGGCCTAGAGCTGCCAATGAATCCCGAACCACTCGCTTGCGGTCGCGAATCTGATACATTCTCGCCACAAAGTCCAGGTTCTCGGCGATCGTCAGGTCTTCCCAAAAGGAGAATCGCTGCGTCATGTAGCCCACGTTGCGCTTGATCTCGGCGCTTTCGTTCCGAATGTCGTGGCCCAGGCACGTGCCGGAACCCGAGTCGGGCTTCAGCAAACCGCACATCATGCGGATCGTGGTCGTTTTGCCGCTCCCGTTGGGTCCGAGAAAGCCGAAGATCTCGCCGGGCCGCACGCGCAGCGTAACGTTTTTGACCACATGCTTGCCACCGAAGTGCTTGTTCAGGTTTTCCACGTCGATGGCGTAGCCGGATTGAGACCCCGCCGTCATTGGAGTCTCACCTCTATCGGTTGGCCTGGATGCAGTTTGGCCGCGTCCTGCGGCGAGGGATTCGCAATCACCATGAACACCAGCTTCGATCGGTTTTCGTTGCTGTAGATGATCGGTGGCGTGTACTCGCTTTGCGGCGAAATGAAATTGATCTTCGCCGCTACTTGGGTTGCGCACCCGTCGCACGCCATTTGAACGCTTTCACCTACCCGCAATCCGCCGACAATTGCCTCCGGCACAAAAAAGCGAATTTCAACATTCTCGGGAGGCAGAAGCTCGATCACCGGATTTCCTGTTGCCACCCACTCGCCCTGCCGGTAAAGCGTGTCGAACACCAGCCCATCGCGCGGCGACGCAATCTGCTTTTGCTTCAGGTGCCATTCCGCGGCCGCCAGCGACGCACGATCCGCTGCTACTTGGTTCACCTGCGCTTTGATCTGATCTTCCCGCGCCGGCAGCGCATCAACCGCCAGGTCAGCTTCCAGTTCCCGCACCTTCGCTGAGCTCGTCGCTACCGCAGTCTGCGCGTTGATCAGCTCCGTCTGCGCTATGCCTCCCGCCTTGAACTGCACCTGGTCGCTCGCGAGAATTTCTTCCGCCTGCTTTTTGTCCGCGATCGCCTGCGCCACTTGCGCGCGCGTCACGTCCAGCTCGGCCGGCCGTTTTCCCGTTTCCAAATCGTTCAGGCGCGATTCCGAGTTGCGCAGCACCTGGTCGGCTGTTCTCTTTTGTGACGCTTCCGGCTCATCGTCCAGTGCAAACAACGGACGGCCTGCCGTGACCGTGTCTCCGCGAGCCACGCTTACCTGGTCGAGCTGTCCGCTCTGCGGCGATGCCACATAGACAAATTTCCCTTCGATGTAGCCCTGATAGGTGTTTGTCGGCTTTTGCGCACAGCCCGCCATCAATACCAGCGCGGCTGCAGCACCTGCACCCACCGCAGTCTTTCTTCGCAGAACACGCATCTTCCCCTCCATACTCACTTACGCCTCGATCCTGTCTCGCGTTTCATGCGCGCGCCGGTTTTCCCGCTCGCCGCCGGTTGCAAGCCGTGAGTCAGCAGTCCGGTAATGTGCCGGCTCAGTTCTTCGCGGCCTGGCGTTTTACGCCCGAAGATCTTCCCCCACAGATGGATCGTGGCCATGTGCATCATCACCAGGCCAATCACCGAAAACACAATCAATGTTGGGTCGATCTCCGCATTGACCACGTCCACCGCCTGAGCCCTGGCCATGACTTCGCTAAAAACTGCGATCTTTTGGAATGGCAGATGCCGCAGTACCCTTTCGCGCAGAAGCCCGCCTTCGTTCAGTACCTCGCGCATCCACGTCGACGGCACCCACGGCATTTTTTCGATTCCGGCCAGCATCCGTTCGACGATTCCGCGCGCCAGTTCCACCGGCCCTGCTCCCTCCGCGACCGGGGCCCACACCCCCACAATCAGTGGAGCCAGCCGTTCCTCCACCACCGCATCCAGCAGTTGGTCTCGGTCCTTGAAGTAGTAGTGCAGCATCGCCGGAGTTAGACGCGCCCGCTCGGCGATCACGGCAAACGTCGTAGCCGCCACACCCTGCTTCGCGAACAGCTCCGTCGCCGCCTCGATGAGCTTCTCGCGCGCGTAGAGTCCCGAGTGTGTCGTCGGCCGTCCCGGCCTTCGCGAAGGTCGACGCTGTCCCGCGCCGCGTGTGGATTGAAGCCTTGGTCCCCACGAAGACGTCCCGGGCGCGAGTCCTCGGTCGGCCTCACGCCGCAACGGCGCCTGCACCGATTTGCTATGCCTAAATCCCCGCTCGATCTCGCGCCCCGGCGTCTGCATGGCTTCACGCCGCCCCGGCGCCTGCACGGATTCGCTCCCCCCCAATCCCCGCTCGGTCTCGCTCCGCCCCGGCATCTGAACTGATTTGCGGTGCCTCGATCCTCGGCCGGCGTCACGCCGCCCCGGCTTCAGAACTGATTTGCGGTGCCCCGATCCTCGGTCGGCCTCACGCCGCCCCGGCTTCTGATCGGGTTCGCCGCGCCACAGTCTATGCACGCTATGGACAGATTTGCTCTGCCCCGATCCTCGGCCGGCTTCACGCCGCCGCGGCGCCTGCACGGCTTTGCTCTGCCTCAATCCATGCTCGATCTCGCGCCCCGGTTGCAGTTCGGATTTGTTCTGCTTTTTCATGAAGCAAATTAACTAATGCATTAATTAAATAGTCAACTCTGAAGATTTGTCAAGCGCCTCAAAGGAACAGGCATTTCTGAAATCGATCCAACTCTCGCATGCTGCGCCTGTTTACCCTGAAGCTGCCAGGGTTCCATTGTGTGATTGCGGCTGCAGTCAGTTAGTGCAATACTGCCCGAGTCGACTCACCTTTCGGCAATGCTCGCCGAGAGTGGCGGCCGTTTCGGAGGTCTATCCATGCGAAAATTGATTTCCATCCAGCGACTCGACAGTTTGTTCCTTTGCCCGTCGTCTGAGGTGTTCAGAAGGATTGCGCTCCTTGCGATTGCTGTGGCCTTCGCGCTGACCACGGTTTCGGCTCGGGCCGAGGGCAATGACACGGCCGCGGTTTTGGCGGCGAATGCACGATTCTACTCGGCGCTCGACAAGATGTTTGCGGGCGATGTGAGTTCAATGGAGCAAGTCTGGTCGCATGCGGATGACGTAACCTACATGGGCCCCACGGGCAATTTTCAGCATGGATGGAGCGCAGTCCTTAAAGATTGGGAAGGGCAAGCCGCGCAAAAACTGGGCGGAAAAGTGGAACCGACGGGGATTCAGGTGATGGTGGGGCGCGACCTGGCCGTGGTCAATGATTACGAGCAGGGAGAGAACACCAACGCTCAAGGTAAGGTGATGCCGGTCAAATTGCGCGCCACGAACATATTTCGCAAAGAAGACGGCCAGTGGAAAATGGTTGGGCACCATACCGATCAGCTGTCCTACTTGACCCATTAAACAGTTGCGCCGGCTCAATTGCCAGGCAAGTCTCCAGTGTTCGAAAAAACAGCAAAAAATGGCAGCGTGATTTGAAGCGCATGTCGACCTGAAAGGCGCTCAGATCCCGGAACCGATCTACCGCATCGGTGGGAACCGGTCTACCGCACCAGTGGGCTATCCCAAACGCGGCCAAGCAGCAGCTTCAGCCGCGCAAAATCCCTGGGCCCCAGCTCGGCGCTCCATTCGCGCTCGATCCCACGGAGAATTTCAACTTCCTTGACATAGGCAGCGCGCCCACGCTTCGTAAAACGGACGATGCGCGCACGTCCTTCGCTCGGCGCGCCTGACCGCACAACGTAGCCAAGATCCTCCAGGCTCCCGAGCAGCCGGTTCATCGCCTGTTTGCTCATTCCCGCGCGTTCCGCAAGAACTCCGGGCCGCACTCCGTCTGGACCAGGAAACCGCAGCACCGCCATGTGCGGCAGGCTCAGCCCCTCGAAACCTGCTGCATTCAGCTCCCCAATCAGTCGGCGCAAAATAGCTTCGGCTGGCACCCGCAGCAGCGCCCCGATGAGCATGTCCTTAGTCTTCACGGGCGGCTTTTCTTTGGAAAAACTCATTGACATTGAACGTAAACTCTGTTTACCATCGGTCTGGTAGTAAACAGAGTTTACCATAGAGGCTTCCCTGTGACCCTCCAGTCCGCCGATCTCCATGTGAATCCCGCCGAAGAAACCATCCGCCTTGGCCCGCTCGCAGTCCGCTTCCTCGTCACTGGCGAGCAGTCGTCCGGCACCGTAGCCGTTTTTGAGCTCGCGGTTCCCGCGGGCCAGCGCCTGATGGCCCCCGCGCACAGCCACGACCACTACGAAGAGACGATTTATGGAGTCGAGGGCGTCCTGACTTGGACCGTCAACGGTACCGGGATCGACGTCGCGACAGGGCAGGCGCTCTGCATCCCGCGTGGCGCAGTGCATCGCTTCGACAACAATGGCCTCCACGACGCAAAGGCTCTATGCGTCGTGTCCCCGGCTGCCATCGGCCCAGAGTATTTTCGCGACGTGGCTGAGGTCGCAAAAGCGTCTGCCGGCGGCCCTCCCGACAAGGCAAAGATGGTCGAGATTATGCTGCGCCACGGCCTGACGCCCGCACCGCCTCCGCTGCCGCAGGCTTAACTTGGCTGCAGTCGGCAGAAAGCTAGCAGCTAGAAGCTAGCGGCTGCTTCTACTCCATCCACAGCGCGCTGGTAATAATCCGCGGATAGTACCGGCTCGCCTTGCCCTCGCCCGACACAATCTGGTCGCAACACGCCCAGTAGGAGCTGCCCACCGTCTGCCACTTCACGTGCGCCGCGTCGGCATTGCGGAAAACCTCCGCCACCTTGGGATCCTCGTCCAGATGAAACACCTTCCGAGTCACGTGCATGAAAATGGAAATCTTGCTCATCCATGAGTTGTTGCTCGTTGACGACAGCTTGATGCCGCCATCGGCAAACAGGTTTCTGCGCTCCGGATCGAGCAGCAGCTTGCGCGTGTGTTCCTTAAGCGCATTGAACATCCGTTTCTCTTCCGTGCTCGCGAACACTTCGTCCAGCGTCCCTCCGCTGAATCCCGTCTTCACAAAATAGAGCGGATACGCGCATCCCTCCACGGCCGGCAAAATCCGCGAGCCATAGCCAGGATTCGCTTTTTCAAAGATCGCCGGCAGCACTCCGTCCAACGCCTGATTGGCAACCACGCCCGCCACCTTCACCGCCAAATCCGTCGAGCGCTTCTCGTCCGCAGCCGCGCCCAGCTCGCGAAACAGCAAGGCCAGCGCTCGATAGCTCGCCCAGCTCTTCACCGCGATATACACGTTGTTCCGCGTCTGCGCCAGCGAGTGGTCCAGTGAGTCGTACGTCGTAATCTCCTGCCCGCCCGCCGTCCGCGTGCTGTCGTACTGCGCAAATCCCACGTCCCCGCCGCGATTGATCATGCTTTCCAGGCATGCCGCCACAACAGTCTTGTTCCGCTTCAGCCATTCCACGTCGCGCGTCTTCGCCACATAGCATCCTGCCACCAGGATCCAGTTGCACAACTGTTCCTGCGTCATGTAGCTGAAGCACCCCGTCAGATTCGCCAGCTCATAGCTGCTCCGTCCCTTGGGCGAAAAATTATTGTGCGCGCCCATGTCGTGGCAAAAGCTTAACCCGCCCGGCTTGGTGTCATACGTCCGCGTCAATTGCGCCTCATCGGGAGCGGGCGGCGGTGCAGACGGATCGGCCTGCCCCAGCGGCGCCGCCATCTTAATCTCCGTCTTGTACACCTTGATTTCGTCGGTGTAGCTGTAGCGCTTCACAAAGGTATCCAGCAAATTCCGCACCAGCCAGGGATTGTGGTCCAGCTCCCAGAACACGTGATCCACAGCCAGATCCAGCGTGTTCATCATGCAATACTCGCCCTCGTTCACCACCCACAGCGGCTGAGCATCCACGTCCAGCAGTTGCGTGCTGCCGTAGTAGCTGTGCGTCGCATGAGCGATCATGAATCGCTGATCGTCCGACAACTTCGCCGCATCCAGCTTGGCGTCCAGCGCCTCAGCCCGCGCCACCATCTCGTCCGCGCCGTCCAGCGCCGTCTTCAGCACGTCGCCCAGCCCCTTGTAGTAGCGCGCATACAGGTATTTCCCATCCATCCCATTGGTCTGCGCGCCCTCCAGGTACGATCCCAGCGCGATCGTCAATCCATACTTTTTGCCCGCCGGCACTTCAAACCCGAATCCGGGGCACGACCCCAGCAGATGCACCGGGTTGTGCCGCTCGCGAACCCCGTCGCTCGCTGACCACCGCATGAACACAAACGGCTCCATCTCGGCCGCCGCCTTTTTTCCTGTCGTCCAGTCCCACAGCTCCGCCGCTCCACCCGCCTCGCGCCTGAAGGCAAACCCCAGCCGTCCCGCGCCCAGATCGCCTTCAAGAATCCGCTCGCCGGGCCGCGCATGATTCAGCGCAAACATCGCCGTCTTAGTCGCCGTGCCCTTCGTGTTGTCCACCACCAGCCGCGCCACCACTGCCGGTAGCAGCCCTTCGCGCATTTTGTCGGCACTGTCTTTTTCCGGGTCGGGAATCGATCCGAACGGCGAATAGACCGTAAAGCACAACCCGTCGGCGCGCCACTCGTCGGTTGCCCATCCATACGAGCGGGCAATCTCGCCCTCCTTGAATGGCTCCGCATCCGGCTTCACGTTCTGCTCCGAGGGTCCCGCCTGCTCCACCAGGAAAGCATCTGCCGCGCGATTCACCGCTCCCACGTAGAACGGCAGGCACTTCAACGTCGCATCCGAGTACCGGTCGCCCTCTTTGAACCCGGCAAAGACCTCCTGGTCTCCCGGCTGTCCGATCTGTAGCCCGATCCCCCCGCGAGTCCCGAAGTTTCCGCAGGTAAAGCTCATAAATGCGCCCATGGGCGAGTGCTGTGCGTTAAAGCTCAGGTGGGTTTGGAGCGGTCCACGTTTCGTCACGGTTTTCCTCGGGTAAAGCGATTTTTATGCCACCAAAATACTAACCCATCCCCGCAACACGTGCCCGAGGGAGAAGCAGGAGAGGGCGTTTTTTGCCGGGCCGGGCGAAAGCGGCCCAAATCGCCGGAAATGTTCAACTTTGTGCGACTACGACCCCGCGAAATATGAACGTAAAGCTTCACAAAAACCTCGAAATGGTCGATTAAAGCTTTTCAATGGATTAGAGGAAATGATCGAGGGTATAGGTGACTCAATCTAAATCGTTTAACCCAAAAAACATAGGGGGGGGAGGGGGTATCCGGCCGACATCGCTCGTCGGCTGCCAAGCCTGAGTCGAGTCCCCGTTCCACGTCCCCTCCCACCTGGGTTGCCGTGTCTTACGCCGTCTTACAGCTCGTGCGACGTGTCTGACGCGCCGCTCGCCCCGCTAAGCTGTGTCTTACCCGCCCTTTTCGGCACCCTCCGCCCCGCAACCTAGAATATGAGTGAGAATCCGAGGAGCGAAGTGAAGAACGGGAAGAAGAAAAATGTGAAAACGACCGCGCAATCCAGCCGAACCGTCCGCACCGCCCCCAAGCCCGCCGCGCCCAGGCGTCACGCCGGCACGGCAATCTTCTCTTCTCCCCAGGCGCGGGCCATCAAAAACGAAATCTGCGCCGCCGGCCGCAAGCTCTGGATGCGCCAGTATGTCGATGGCAACGGCGGCAACATCTCTTATCGCATCGGTCCCAATCAGGTTCTCTGCACGCCCACTCTGGTGAGTAAATACGATCTGACGCCGGCCGATATCTGCCTCGTCGATCTCGACGGCAACCAGATCGCGGGCAGCAAACAGCGCTCCAGCGAACTGCTTCTGCATCTCGAGATCTACAAGGCCGTGCCCCAGGCCAAGGCCGTCGTGCATTGCCATCCGCCCCACGCCACCGCCTACGCCATCACCGGCTGCCTCCCGCCCAACCTCATCATTCCCGAGTTCGAGGTCATCGTGGGCACCGTCGCCGTCGCCCCCTACGAAACGCCCGGCACCAAGGCCTTCGCGGAAACGGTTCTTCCTTATGTGAAGAATCACAACACCATGCTGCTCGCCAATCACGGCATCGTTTGCTGGGCCGACACCGTCACGCGCGCCGAGTGGTGCGCCGAGGTGCTCGACACCTATTGCTGGATTCTGATGCTCGCGGCACAGCTTGGCTCGCCCATCCTGCGCATCTCCGAGGAGCGCGGCGCCGACTTGCGCGCCCTGCGGAAAAAGCTTGGCCTGCCGGAATTTCCCTTGGACATGCCGCCTCTGAATGACGCTAATCTCGCCACTCAGAACCCCATCGCGCTCCAGCCAACCCCGCGCGGCGGAGGCAGCGACAACGGCAGCGCAGCGATACCCGATAGCGCTCGTGGCATAGATAGCGCCGGCGGCATTAATAGCGCCGGCGGCATTAACATCGACGCGCTGGCCCGATCCATCACTGACGCCGTAATCGAAGCAATCGGGGAAAAAGTTTCGCTCGTCCCGCGCAAGTAGTGGCCGGCGTATGGCGGTGGGTCAGTTTGGATTTGTTTTGAAGGGGCACGACCGGGGGAACCCACGCAGTGCGTGGGTCGCGTGCCGTAAGTTGCATAAAACGAGTGTGGGGCTTCAGCCCCTGAGGATCGTTTTTCAGGCTGTCCCCTCACGCGTTTTAGCCTTCAACCGTCAAGGAGGTTCGTATGCAAATCGATTCGCGCGACGTCCTCCTCGTCATCGACGTGCAAAACGATTTTTGTGCCGGCGGCGCGCTGGCCGTCCCTCGTGGCGATGAGGTCATCGCGCCCATCCACCGCATCGCGCCGCGCTTTGAACACATTATCTTGACCCAGGATTGGCATCCAGCCGATCATTCCTCGTTCGCCGCTTCGCATCCCGGCAAGCAGCCGTACGATTCCATCCAGCTCGCGTATGGCCCTCAGACTCTCTGGCCTCCGCACTGTGTTCAGGGTACGCAAGGCGCGGACTTCCGCTCCGCGCTCAAACTCACCAAAGCGGAGCTGATCCTGCGCAAGGGCTTTCGCCCCCAGATCGATTCCTATTCGGCGTTCTTTGAGAACGACCGGATCACGCCAACCGGGCTTGCCGGCTATCTCCGCGAGCGCGGCCTCCAGCGCGTCTTTCTCGCCGGCCTCGCTTACGATTATTGCGTCGGCTACTCTGCTCTCGATGCGCGCCGCCTCAGCCTCGACGCCTTTGTTCTGCGCGACGCCTGCCGCGCCATCGACCTCAATGGCTCCGTCGCCGCCATGAACGCGGAGTTCGCCAAAGCCGGTGTCACCATCATTGATTCAGCCGAGCTTTCCGCATGAAGCCGGCCACCGTAGAATCGCTTCAGGCCGAGCCCAGCACTCGCACGAGCTCTCCACCGGCCTCGATAGCACGTATGTCTCGCAATTTCTACATCCTTGCCGCCACACTCGGCTTCTTCGCTCTCGTCTCTGGCGTCATGACGCTCGTGCCCTCGAGCTTTCAGCCCGGCCTGCCCGCTAACGGCTCGCTCTGGCGCACCTTGGGACTGCTACTCCTGCTGGCTGCACTTGCTTCCGCCCTCGTCGGCATCCTTAGCAATTTGTTTGAGCAGGTCGACCGTCATAGCGAAGATGCGCGCCGCGCAGCGCGGAGCAGTCGACGCGCCAATCGCAAACCTTGACGCAAGCCTTGAGCAGCAGAGCCTGTCGAAAATCGAGCGATCAAATTAGAATGAAGAAGTGCGGGCCACGTTTCCGCGCAGGATCGAGCAGACGTTCATGTACGAAGTTACAGTTGAGGCGGAATTCTCTTCCGGCCACTATCTCCGCAACTACAAAGGCAAGTGCGAAAACCCGCATGGCCACAACTATAAAGTCCGCGTCACTCTTGCCGGCGCCACTCTGGACGAGGCTGGACTGCTCCTCGACTTCAAGTTGCTCAAGCACGTATTGCGACCCATTGTCGATCGCATCGACCATCAGATGCTGAACGACCTCGAGCCGTTCACCACGCTCAATCCCTCGGCCGAAAACATCGCCAGGTATTTCTATGACGAGACCAATCGTGAGCTTGCCGGCAAGACCGCGGGCCGCGTGCGTGTGAAAGACTGCACCATCTGGGAGACCGACACCACCACGGCGACCTACTTCGAATAACCCAGCCTAAGTTCGTTTCAGTTTCCGATCGCCTGATCCGGCGGCGGCGCGGAATACCAATCCTCGCGAACCAGTGGGAGCCGGCTCTTGCCGTGATCTGGCCGGCTGAGCAGCACTTGGTAGATTCCAATGTCGCCGCGCGAAAACGCGGCTGCCGAACCTGCCATGTACAACAGCCAGATGCGGTATGTCTCCTCATCGACATACTTCCGCACTTCGCCCTCATTCTGGCGCAACTGGTTCACCCACTCGCGTAAAGTCAGCTCGTAGTGGTCGCGAAGATTCTCCACGTCGCGCACTTCCAGGCCGGCCGCTTGCGCGGCTTCGAGCGTCTCAGTCAACGTCACGAGTTTTCCGTCGGGAAACACATATTGTTCGACGAACGAATCTTTGCGCGCATCGGAGCAAGGAAAGCGTGCAATGCCGTGATTGAGAAAAACTCCGCCCGGTTTTAGCAGGTCGTGCGCGATTCTGAAGTATCGGGACAGGTTCTTCAGGCCAACGTGCTCATACATGCCGATGCTTGCAATCTTGTCGAAGGATTCTCCGGATCGGCCATATTCGCGGTAATCGCATAGCTCAACGGCACAGCTCCCGCCCAAACCAGCCTTGTCAATCCTGCGCCGGGTAACCGCGGCCTGTTCCTTGCTCAGCGTGATTCCCAATGCCCGCGCGAAGTGAGATCCAGCGGCCCGCAGAACCAGGCTTCCCCATCCGCAGCCCACGTCGAGAAAGCGCTCACCGGCTGTGAGACGCAGCTTGCGGCAGATCATCTCGAGCTTTTGAGCCTGCGCCACATCGAGAGAATTGCCTGCGCTTCGAAAATACGCGCAGGAGTAGGCCAGGGATTCGCCGAGCCACGGCTGGAAAAACTCCACCGGCTGATCGTAGTGGTAGCTGATCGATGCGCGGTCTCGCGCCATCGAGTGACGCGCGCCATCCTTGAGCCATCGGCCGGCGCCGGCGATCGTGCGCGCCAATGCCTCCATCAGTTGCTGCTTCAAACGATGCGGCCGGCTGAGCAAGTGTTCGGCAACCTGAAAAACGGCAAAGATATCTCCCTCGATATCCAGTTCCTTGTGGATGAATGCTTCACCGAGGGTGATCTCGTTTGGTCCGGCCACCAGCGCCGCCAGCGCCCTTGGGGTCTCCACATCAATCGTGCAGACGGGTTTTCCATCTTGTGACGGCATCCACTGCCAGCCGTCCCACATGCGAACGGAGAAAAGTGGGCCGTGATAGCTCTCGAAGAGAGCTCTCAACAACCCACCTCTTTGAGATTGGAGTTGGCCAATAGCCATTTGTTGACCTCGCTTCATCGTTCGCGCGGTCACAAGGCCTTCCATTCACCGCGCGAGGTTTGCGGGAAGTTTAAAGGGCAAGCTTTCGGATCTCGATCCGAAGACTCGCGAATTCCCCCAAACATTGTGATGCCGATTGCGGACTTTGCGCGCGAGCTGGTTTGGGACGTGGTTCCGTGCATGCTGCTTCAGCGGGCGGCCAGGCTCCAAAGACCTCGCCGTGGGTCCTCCTGGCCCCGCTTCACCGGAACACCGTTAATTCATCTGGCTGGACTTCGACTGCAGGTATTTGTCGAACGGAATTTCGAAATAGAAGAGTTCTTTCCCGTCCGCATCTCGCAGGTCGTGGAGATAGAGCTTGGCTCCCATCAGCGGCTCTTTCAATCCCGAGACATCGTAAAAAAGGAAGCCGGCGCGCGTCGTGTGCGGTTCCACTGCCAGGGCGGAGTACTCGAAGGTATTAAAGTCGCTCTCGACCTCCTGGATGCTCCCCTTGGGCTTCACATGGATCGGCGGCAACGGCGCAGGCAATGGGATTTTGGAACCTTGCCGCTCCTTTTGCGTCATCATTCGTTCCACGTCTTCCGGCTCTGCAGCGCGAATCCGATCGCCTTCCGAGGTCTCAAACAGGATCCGCGCATCGATGAGCGAAATGGGCCGGTCGCCCAGGTTGGTCACGATCAGGCGAATTGGCATCACGTCGTGGCTTAAGTAATCGATCCGGAAGATCGACTCCTTTTCCCTCGTATCGTAGGGCTCGGCGGCGATGGCCACGTGCTCCTGCGGATGAATCTCGACCGCCGGGAATGAGGTCGCAGGCTGCACAGGCGGCGGCGTGCGATCGCTCGCCGTCACAGGCACCGCCCACCAGAGCAGCAACAACGGGATTCCCCGCAGAATCTTCATCGCGCTCAACTGTATCATTTTGAGATCAGACGCCCTACGATTAGACCTGTTGAATGCTGGTTCGTTTACGCATGATCCTGTTTTTCTATAACCTTGCCTTGTTCCTGGCGCTCATCCTCGGCGCGCCCTGGTGGCTCTTGCGCATGGCCACCACGCACAAATACCGCGAGGGCCTCATGGAGCGACTGGGACGGGTTCGGCGGAGATTTGGCTCACGTTCAACAGCCGCGGATCGTCCAGCGATCTGGCTTCATGCTGTTTCCGTCGGAGAAGTTCTCGCCGTCACGCGACTGGTGCAGGAAGTCGAAGCAGCGCTGCCCGATTTTACCGTTGTCATCTCGACGACGACGCGTACCGGCCAGGCTCTGGCGCGTGAACGATTCTGCCCGGATCGCGTCTTCTACTGTCCGCTCGATTTGCCGTGGGCCGTCCGTTCCTGGCTCGACGCGCTCGACCCGCGCATGTTGATCTTGGCGGAGACTGAATTCTGGCCCAACCTGCTTCACAGTTGCTTTCGTCGCGACATTCCCGTCGTCGTAGTCAACGCACGCATTTCCGATCGGTCATGGCCGCGCTACCGAATGCTGCGCGGCTTGTGGCGCACCCTGCTCTCGCGCTTGAGCCGCGTGCTTGCGCAAAGTCCTGTTGATGCCGAGCGTCTGCTTGAGCTCGGATGCCCTGACGATCGCGTGTCTGTCGCTGGAAATCTCAAGTTTGACGTACGCGCCGCTCAGGAATCAGAAGCCACGCGCTGGTTGAGGTCGATGGCCGGCGGTCTTCGATTCGTCGTGGCCGGCAGCACGCTTGAGGGTGAGGAAGCCGCGCTCGTTGACGCGTGGCCCCGCATGCTTGCCACCGATCCTCAGCTTGTCCTCGTCCTTGCGCCGCGCCACCCTGAGCGCTTCGGGGCCGTCGCGGCTCTTCTCGATAAGGCCGGCGCTCTTTGGACCAGGCGTTCCGGCTGGATCTCCGAGTCATCGGCCGCGGCGCGCGCGTCTCGGTCGCTCCGGCCCGGTGAAATTGTCCTTCTCGACAGCATCGGCGAGCTGGCTTCGGTTTATTCGCTGGCCGCAGTTGCCTTTGTCGGCGGCAGCCTTGTGCCTTCTGGCGGCCACAACCCGCTTGAGCCTGCACAGTTCGCGGTTCCCATCGTCATGGGCCCGCACTACGCCAATTTCGCGGCCATTACCGATAGCCTGCGTGAGGCCGACGCGCTGCGCATCGCTGCGAAAGATGATCTGGCCTCGATTCTCATCGAACTTCTTACCAATCGCGCAGCCGCCGAGGCCATGGGCAAGCGCGCCAGGGAAGTCTTCGATGGCCAGGCCGGTGCTACCGACCGCTCGGTTGAAGCGATCCGCGAGTTGCTCGGGGCGAGTCAGGAGCGCGCGTCATGAAATCGCGTCCGCTGCTTTGGCCCCTTGTTCCCGCCTACCGGCTGGCACTCGCGCTACGCGAATTTCAGCTGCGCGCCGGCCTCAAACCAGTCCGCAAACTCAGCTGGCCTGTGGTCAGCATTGGCAATCTTTCCGCGGGCGGGGCAGGGAAGACTCCGCTCACGATCGCACTCGCCAAGGCGCTCACTGCGCGCGGACTTCACGTCGATGTCCTTTCTCGCGGCTACGGCCGGGGCTCCGCCCTTCCACTTTTGGTGGATGGAAGTGGAGGAGTCAGCGATTTCGGCGACGAACCGCTCGAGATTGCTCGCGCGGCGGACGTGGCTGTATTGGTCGCCGCCGAAAGATACGATGCCGGCGTGTGGGCGGAAGCGGATGCCAAAGCGCCGCACGATGCGGAAGAAAGCCTCGTGTCTCGAGCGCACATCCTTGACGACGGCTTTCAGCACCGCCAGCTCGCGCGCGACGTCAACATTCTGCTTCTAAGCCGCGCCGATCTGAACGATCATCTTCTTCCCGCCGGTAATCTGCGCGAGCCATTGCAGGCAGCAGCGCGAGCGCACGTCATCGCCATCCCCGCCGACGAACCCGACCTCGAAGCTGAAATCAGAGCGCGCGGCTGGAACGCGCAAATCTGGGGTCTGCATCGGCGCATGGATATTCCCGATGGATTAGCAGCGGCTCCGGTCGCCGCCTTCTGCGGCATCGCGCGTCCCGATCAGTTTTTTGCCGGACTCGAATCCGCAGGCCTCAAGCTCGCCGCCAAAGCCGCCTTCGCCGATCACCACAACTATACGGAGGCCGATCTCGATCGAGTCACAGCCGCGGCCCGCAACGCAGGAGCCACAATGCTCCTCACCACGGAAAAAGATCGCGTCCGGCTCGGCGCGCTGGCCTCGACGCTTCCCGTTTTGCTGCCGATCAAAACGGTTCAGCTCCGCGTCGAGATTGAAGACGAAGATGCAGCCATCGAATGGCTGATCGGGAGTCTCGGATCGAGCCATCCAGTATCGCGCACCTGAGATTCTGTGGTTTCCCAGGTCTCAAAATCGAGACCTGGGGCACCCGGCATCAGGCAGATTAGGATGGTGGAACTTCAAACACCACCTTGTACAGGTTTCCGTTGCTGTCAATGGCGACGCCTTTAATATCGCCCGCATTCCTTGAAGCGTCAGACCGGTAGATTTCAACGTTGACCGTCGTGCCCTTGGTTCCAGTAAGTGTGCCTTGGGCGAACAATCGGTTCCCCAGGACGTTTGCGGTGTAAAAGCCCTGACCGTAAACCGTGTCCCACGCTGATGGAAAATCGATGGAAGTAGCCGCGCCACCTTGAGCTGAAGGGGTGGACTTGCTGCTGATCATCTTCCAACTGCCCTTGCACACTTCTCCACCGGGAAGCACGACCGTCAGGTTGCCTGAATTGAACGGCCCTGACATCCGCGCATGCAAAACGGGCGGAGGCGTTTGCGCGGCGAGCGGGCCATGAATCGGGTAGAGGTTTCCATT
>DASXFF010000204.1:0-27439 GCA_036489735.1 Occallatibacter sp.
TTTCGCGCGAACAGTCCCACGCCGGCGAACAAGTCCCATGCCAGCCCACCGCTCAGCCCGTTCGTCACCGTTTCCACGAGTTCGTCCACCAGCCAACGATTCACTTGAAAAAAACTGCCCTGATCCACTCGATACTGAAAGCCCGCGGCGGAGTAGAGCAGGGAACTCGCACCCCAGCGCGCCACGCTCCGCGTCTGCTGGCCCCTCGCGTCGGTCGCTAAAAGCTCCGCACCCTTTGTCTCTGGAACTTCTGCGGCCAGCGCTTGCGCAAAATCTTCAAACCAGCCCTGTTCACCACCTGCAACCGTCATGCTCGCCAGCAATTCTGTCTCTCGCGCATTGCAAAACAGCTCGATCTCGGCCGGCCGAGGCCGTGCCGGCAGCGCTCGCAAGATTTCTCCGGCCGCCAAAGCTGCCCGCACCAGCAGTGGCGCTGCAATCGGGCACTCGCCAATTCCAACCACTGCGTGCGACCGCCGCCCTCGGTATCCCACGTTCCCGGCCGCATCGAATGCTATCCGAATCCGATTCCGGTACGCCCACGGCTCACCCGTCAAAACGGCGATCTCATCCCAAGCGCGAACCCCTCCGCGTTCCAATGTCTCGCGCAAAATCGCCAGCTTCATCTCGATCTGCGTTTTATAGTCCGCGTGCTGATACTGGCAACCACCGCAAACCCCGAAATGTTTGCACCCGGGCGCAACTCGTCCCGCCGCAGCCAAAACAATCCCTTCCACTCCGGCTGTGGCATATCCGCGTTTCTCTTCAACGATCCGCACGCGCGCCTGCTCGCCGGGCAAAGCCATCGGCACAAAAACCGCTTTACCCTCTACGCGCGCCAAAAACGCTCCACCGTAAATCGGCTTTTCAACCTGAACCAGATGCACCGGCGCATTCTGGCCGGAGTGTTTCGGCGCGCTTTCTCTGCGCCGCGCGAGCGATCGCGTCCGCTTCTTCATTGCTGGCTCATGTAGAACAGGCTCAATCGCGGCAGGTTGTAATGGACCAGTAATTGCTTTCGCTCAAACTGCTGTTCCACTTGCCGCAACTGCACAACCCCCATGCGGCTGCGATAGGGTGCAAGCTCCAGCGCTGCGTGCTCCTTCAATCCCACCAGCAGAGCCTCCGGCGCTGCCGCCCTTAGCGCCGCATACAACTTCTCTTCGAGCACGGTGAGCGATCGCTCCAGCCCCTCGAGATTCATCTCCGCTTCTTTTTCTTCGGCGCTGCCCTGCACCTCCGAAGCCAACTCTCTCAACCGCACAGCCGTTGCCCGGCAAGCTTCCTCAGCGACGATTGCCCGATCGAGCGCCTCGGCCGCAGCCGTCAAATGCGCCGCCACACGCTCATGCTCGAAACCCGAATCGCGCGCCGTCGCCGATTCTGGCCCTACGGCCGATCCTGTTGCCGCCTCACTCATCTCCATTGCAGCCTGCATCACCGCCTGCGCGCACCAGGCCAGCCCATTCACTCGCTGCATCCGTGCGCGCTTCTGCCGCGCCTCGTATTTGTCGAAAGCATCATCAATCCCGCGCAGCACTGCCTCCAGCGGAATCCCCGACTCCCGCCACATCTCAATCAAAGCCCAGTCCAGCGTCGAAAGCAGCAGAATCGTTCCCCGCCTTTGTTGGAAGCGTTCCTCGATCTCAGTAAAATAGTTGAAGTAGTTGCGCACCACCTCATTTTAAATTCGGGAACCGGAGACGAACGATGGCAACCGTTGGATTTGTCGGCCTCGGCATCATGGGCCGCCCCATGCTCAGGAACCTACTCAAGGCCGGCCACACCGTGGTCGCCTATGGCCGCAATTCATCCAAACTCGACTCCGCTGTTGCCGACGGTGCCCAGCGTGGCTCATCGAATGGTGATGTCGGCGCGCGCGCCTCTATCGTCATCACCATGCTCCCCGACGGCCCCGAAGTTGAAGAAGTCATCCTCGGCCCTGGCGGAATCCTTTCCGGCGCAAAGCCCGGCACGCTGATCATCGACATGAGTTCCATCAGCCCGCTCGTCTCGCAGAAAATCGCCGCCGCCTGCGCAGGCAAAGGTGTTGACTTTATCGACGCGCCCGTCAGTGGCGGTGAACCCAAAGCCGTCGATGGCACTCTGGCCATCATGGTCGGCGGCAAGCCTGATGTCTTCGCCAAGGCCGAGTCCATTCTCAAGCGCCTCGGCTCAAGCGTCACCCTCACAGGACCGGTTGGTGCGGGCAATACCACCAAGCTCGCCAATCAAATCATGGTCGCCTGCAACATTGCCGCCATGGGAGAGGCGCTCACCCTCGCCACGCGCTGCGGCCTCAATCCTGAAGTGGTTGTGAATGCAGTCAAAGGCGGACTCGCCGGCAGCGCTGTGCTCAACGCCAAGGGGCCGATGCTCATCGCACGCAACTTCAAACCCGGCTTCCGGATCAGCCTTCACCAGAAGGACCTGCGCAACGCCCTCGAAACCGCAGAAGCCAACAGCGTCTACCTGCCGCTCACAGCCCAGGTGCAGCAGATGATTTCCTCTCTCATCGCCGATGGCAAGGGCGATCTTGACCACTCCGCAATCGCGACGTTTGTCGAGGCAGCCTCTCATGTCGAAGTCAAGCCGCCGTCCGCATAAGGACCTACGGCCACTTCATCCCGCGGTAACCCCAACCACCGCCTCCAGGCGTTTCGATCATTAATACATCACCTTTTTCGCATGGCACGCTGCACTTTCCAGCCATTTCGATCGCTTGGTCGTTTCCGACTTTCATCACGACCGCCTTGCCTGGCGCACCGTCTTCTCCGCCCTTCAATCCGTATGGTGTAAACAGTCTCCGATCCGCCAGCAGTGTCACTTCCGCGTCCGCAAGCAGTTCAATCTCACGCACCAATCCATCTCCGCCGCGAAATTTTCCGTCACCTCCCGAACCGTATCGATATCTATATCGCCGCACGCGAAATGGATACGCATACTCCAGCGCCTCCACCGGCGTATTCAGCGAGTTCGTCATGTGCGTATGCACGCCGCTGATCCCATCCAACCCCGGCCGCGCCCCCATTCCGCCCGCCGCTGTCTCGTAGTAAGCGAAAGCCTCGCCGGTTCGCGGATCAACTCCCCCAATTGTCACGTTGGTCATCGTTCCCGCGCTCGCTGCCGGAACCCGTTCCGGCACAGCCTTCGCCAGCGCGCGCATCAGCACGTCCACAATCCGCTGCGAAGTCTCCACGTTTCCGCCGGCCACCGCTGCGGGCGGCCGCGCGTTCACAATCGACCCCTCCGGAGCGCGCAGCGTTAACGGCCGCAGAATTCCTTCCGTCGCCGGCGCGTCTTCCCCAAGCAAACATCGCAGCACATAGAAGCACGCTGAAAGCGTGATCGCGCGAACCGCATTCACCGCGCCCGCCACCTGCAGCGACGATCCGGCAAAATCCACGTCGATCGCTTCAGCTGCTGGATCGATCTTCAGCCGCACAGCAATCCGAATCGGCTCGTCGCTTACGCCATCATCGTCAAGCCAGTCGTCGGCGTCGAAATCTCCTGCCTGCATCTTCTTTAATTCCGCCCGCACCAGCCGCTCGGAATAATCCAGAAGCTCCTCGCCCCAGGCCGCCAGCTTTTCCATGCCATACTTCGCCACGAGTTGCAGCACGCGCTGCTCTCCCACGCGGCACGCACCCATCTGCGCATCCAGGTCGCCCGCGCGCTCCTCGGGCGTACGCACACTTCCCAAAATCCAATCGAGCACCTTGCGATCGACCATCCCGCTCCGCACGATCCGCGTCGGCGCAATGCGAATCCCCTCATCGTCAATCGTCGTCGCCGGCCCCATCGAGCCCGCGAACTTCCCGCCCACATCGGCGTGATGCGCGCGATTCGCAACATAAAATGCGGGCGCATTCTCGCCCTTAACAAAAACCGGCAGCACCATCGTGATGTCCGGCAGGTGCGTTCCGCCCGCGTACGGATCGTTCAGGATCGCCATGTCTCCCGGCGCAAAGTCGATCGCCTCAATGGCCGCCTGCACGCTCATCGGCATCGACCCCAGGTGGACGGGCATGTGGTCACCCATCGCAATCGCGCGCCCGCGGCCGTCAAACACCGCGCACGAGTAGTCGCGCCGCTCCTTAATATTTGGTGAGAGAGCCGTCCGTCGCAGCGCGGCGCCCATCTCCTCGGCAATCGAGTGCACAGCCGACTGAAAGATCGCGAGTTCTACCGGATCAACTGCCTGCGCCTTCATGCGGTCGCCTCGTTGCTCGCTATTTCCTGCCTAACATCGATTACCAGGTTGCCCAGCGCGTCTACATGCGCTACAGATCCCGGCGGCACCAGCGTCGCCGCCGTGTATTCGGTGATCATCGCCGGCCCCACAATCTCATCGCCCGGCCGTAGCATCTCGCGTTTGTAAAGTTGCGTCGCCCTCCATCCGCCCTCGAACCAAACGTCGCGCTTGGCGGTCAAACCCGAGCTTCCGTCGCCTGCAACCACCGCCTGCCGCTCAGGCTCATACGGCTCGCTCGCCGCAATCATCCGCACGCGCACGTTCACAATCTCCACCGGCCTCGCCACATCGGCAAATCCGTATCGCTGTCGATGCAGCTCGTGGAACGCTTGGATCGACCGCTCCGGCTTCTTGGCATCGAGCGCAACATTTAGCTCGAACCCCTGCCCCCGATAGCGCAAATCCACGCTTCGCTCGGCCACGCCGCTCAAACCTTCCGCCGCAAACTCCTCCGCGCCCTGTTTTTCCAGTTCCCCGAAAATCCCGTCAATGCTCTCCATCGCCGCACCCGGCAACATCACCGTTCGCGAAAAATCCCGTACCGTATCCGCCAGCAGAATCCCTACCGCCGAAAGTGCTCCCGGCATCGCCGGAACCAGCACGCGCGGAATGCGCAGCGCCGCGGCGAGCGAACACGCATGCAGCGGCCCTCCGCCGCCAAACGCCACCAGCGTGAAGTCTCGCGGATCGTGCCCCCGCTCCACGCTGATCACGCGAATTGCTTTCTCCATCTGCGTCTCAACCACGCGCACCATTCCTGCGGCGAACTCCTCCACTGTCGCGAGCGTTCCTTTCTGCTCGTTCATCAGCCGCCGTGTGCGCTCGGCGTCCAACTCCACGCCTCCACCCAGAAAGCTCTCCGCGTCCAGCCGTCCCAGCACAAAATTCGCATCGGTTACCGTGGCTCGCTCGCCGCGCCCAAAGCAAATCGGCCCCGGGTCGGCGCCGGCCGATTCCGGACCCACGTGCAGCATTCCGCCCGCGTCGAATCTTGCCAGCGAACCTCCGCCTGCCCCCGCCGTATGAATGTCCAGCATCGGCACGGCGATCGGCACTCCTGCCAGTGTCGACTCGCGAGTAAGCTGAGCGCCCGTCGTCGCGTTGGCCACAAAAACATCCGTCGACGTCCCGCCCATATCGAACCCGATAATTTTGTCGAACCCCGCCCACTGCGCCATGCGGCACGCGCCTACCACGCCGCCAGCGGGCCCGCTCAGCACCGTGCGTACCGGCTCCTCTGCCGCCACGCGCACCGCAACAATGCCACCCGACGACTGCATTATGTCCACGCGGCTGCCAACATTTCCGGGGCTGATGCTCTCCTCCAAAACCAATAAAAAACTACGCATCCGCGGAGCAAGGTACGCGTTGACCACCGTCGTCGATGCGCGCTCATACTCTCGAAACTCCGGCAGAATCCGGTGCGATACAGAAACCGGAATCCCCAATCCGATTAACGCCGCTTCCACGCGCCGCTCCGTCTTGGGATTGGCAAACGAAAATAGCAGGCTGATCGCTACGGCCTCAGCGCCGCTCGCCTTCACTTGTTCAACCAGCGCGGCCAGGTCTTCATCCGTCGGCTCGCGCAAAATTTCGCCCTCCGCGCTCACCCGCTCCGGCACGCCGAATCGAAGTTCTTTCTCCACCAGGCAAACCGGCGCCGGCGCAAACCAGTCGTAAAGCCGCGCCCTCGCCTGTCTTCCAATCGCGATTGTGTCTTCAAATCCGGCTGTCGTCACAAACGCCACGCGCGCGCCCGAGCGCTCCAGCATTGTGTTCGTGCCAACGGTCGTCCCGTGGCGCACCTCCACATTTTCCGCGCCGCCCAATTGCCGCACGCCTTCGAGCACCGCGCGCGAAGGATTCGCCGGCGACGAAAAAATTTTCTTCACGCGCAGCTTCCCGTCCACAAGGCAAACGCAGTCGGTAAACGTGCCGCCGGTATCGATCGCAATGCGCAAATCCGCCGCTCCCCTCGCGTGGAAGTCTCAGTCCCGCTTCAATTGTGAATTGAGTCTAAATCGCCATTCATGTTGGATCGAAATGGTCCCATCCCGAATCGAACCCGGCGTCTGGGTGCCCCAGGTCTCGATTCTGAGACCTGGGATCGCACGATCTCCGAGGTTACCCCATCCTTTTCGATTCGCGCGAGCGAATTGGAAGGTTGGAAGACCGAAAGCTACAAGCTGACGCTGAGAGCTGCCGATCGCTAAGAAAGAAACTCCGCCACCGCCCCGACCACTGTCTCCTGCTCGTCCTCGCGCAGTTCCGGAAAAATCGGCAGGGCGAGCACTTCGCGCGCCGCGCGCTCCGCCTCGGGGAAATCTCCCTCGCCGTATCCAAGTCCCTTGAGCGCTTCCTGCAAATGCAGCGGGACCGGATAGTAAATCTCCGCTCCGATCCCGCGCGCCGCCAAAAATTCTTGCAACGCATCGCGCCGCGCCACGCGAATTACGTACTGGTGCCACACGTGTTTCGCGCCCTCACCCTCTCGTGGCGTCACCACCCCGCGCGCTGGATACGGCCCGTTCTCTTTCAACCCGGCCTTTGCAAACAGGGCGTCGTACCGCGCCGCCAGCACACGTCGCCGCTCGTTCCATGCACCGATATACTTCAACTTCACACTCAGCACCGCGCCCTGAAAGCCATCCATGCGCGCGTTCCAGCCAAGCTCATCGTGGTGGTAGCGCCGCCGCATTCCCTGGTTGCGCAGCACCTTCACCCGCTCCGCCACATCGTCGCGGTTCGTCGTCACCATCCCCGCATCGCCCGCCGCGCTCAGGTTTTTTGTGGGATAGAAGCTGAACGCGGCCGCATCGCCTAACCCGCCGGCCTTGTCGCCGCTCCACTCCGCGCCCCAAGCCTGCGCCGCATCTTCAATCAGCGCCAGTCCGCGCTCGCGTCCAATCCGCTCGATCACGTTCCACTCCACACATTGTCCGTAGAGATGCACCGGCAGAATCGCCTTCACGTTCTTTCCGTGCTTCCCATCCAGAACCGCTTCCACCGCCGCCGGAGACAAGTTGAATGTCACAGGATCGATGTCCGCCAGCACCGGCCTCGCGCCCGCGCGCAGAATCGCGCTCACTGAAGCGAAAAAGCTGAATGGCGTTGTCACCACCGCGGCGCCGGCATCCACCCCAGCTCCGGCCAGCGCCAGCCACAGCGCGTCCGTGCCCGACGAGCAGCCGAGCGCGTGCTTCACTCCCAGCTGTTCCGCCGCCGCCCGCTCAAACCCTGTCACATGTTCGCCGAGAATAAACTGCTGCGTTTCCAGCACCTGTCCCAGGGCTTCGAGCAACTCAGGCTGGATCGCCTTATATTGGCGTTTCAGGTCCAGCATCGGGACCGACTTGCGCGCCGCTCCGCCGCTTATCGTCCCAAGATTGGCAGTCTTTTGCATGCCGCCTTCTTTCTCATAGGAATGCTATCAGCCGCAGAATCTGCCTTGTCCCAGCCCCGATCCAACTCCGTCTCAACCCCGCTTCAATGCAGCTCCGATCCCTTAAATCGCGCTTTTCCGGTTCCAAACGCCGGCTTGTGCGCCTTTTCCACCCGTTCGTCTATTTCACGGCAAACACACATCTTTCCCTTGGAATCCCGCCTTCTAAAACCCATTTCTCCGCCAATTCTCGCCCCACCTGACCTCAAGGCGAGTTGAAATAGCCCGAAAATCCCTATAAAGTTGTCCCATTGCGGGGTTTGCCGGCGCCGGGCGTTCCGGGGCCGTCCCGCGTATCTTGAAGCGCGAAGCACGAACAGCAACACACAACTTCACAAGAAAGTAGGAGATCGGCACATGGAGAACAAGCCGGCACAAAATATTCAGGACACCTTTCTGAACACGGTTCGGAAAGACAAATCCCCCATTACGATTTATCTGGTCAGCGGTGTCAAGCTGACAGGGAAGATCCGCTCGTTTGATAAGTATTCCGTGCTCCTGGAAAACAACAGCCAGGAACAGTTGATTTTCAAACATGCGATCTCAACCGTGGTAAGCAACCGGAGCGTGATGCACAGTGAGCATCGTCCTGCCGGTGTATCAGGGGGCATCGGACCTTCAGCGGTTCCGGCGCCAGTGCAATCCATATCCCAGGCCACCGTTGAGCAGCGTTAACGCGGGAGCGTCCTCGATTGGTTCGCGAGGCGTCTAGGGCGGGTATCGCTGCAGGCCGGTTGCGACCCTCATCTGCAGGTGTTGGCAGTCGAGGTGTCGGGCCTGAGCGCGCCATCCTTGTCGTAGTGGACCTTGAAGTTCGCTCTCGTAGCAACAGCCTGGCAAGATCGGGTGAGCGCCCCGGCGCTGACCGAACGAGTGCTTCTGCGCCGCAAACGGCTGCGTCACCTTTCTCCGCCGACGCCTCAGCTTCTTTCGTCGCGCCCGGATCCGTCTCGTCCGGCTTAATTTCGCCCGGCCCAATTTTGCCCGAAATCGCGTCGCCCGGTTTTGACGCCGACCAATCTCTCGCCGAGTTTCGCGAGCTGGTCTTGAGCGCGGGTGGCACGGTGGTTGCCGAAATCATCCAGCGCCGCGCCCGTCTCGACTCCGCCACGCTCATCGGTTCCGGCAAAGTCGAGGAGATTGCAGGTGTCGCAGCCTCCACCGATGCCGACCTCGTCCTCTTCGATCGCGATCTCTCACCTACGCAACTGCGCAATCTCGAGGCGGCCCTCCCTTGCCGCGTTCTCGACCGCACGCAGCTTATCCTTGACATCTTCGCCCGCCACGCCCGCACCCGAGAGGGCCAGCTCCAGGTCGAGCTCGCGCAGCTTGAGTACATGCTTCCGCGGCTCACGGGCAGAGGCAAAGCCATGTCGCAGCTGGGCGGCGGCATTGGCACCCGCGGCCCCGGTGAAACGAAACTGGAAACCGATCGCCGTCGCATTCAGCACCGCATCGATCACCTCAAAGGCTCGCTCGACGCCGTCCGCCGCGTGCGCCGCCAGCAGCGCCAGCGACGCGAAGCCGTCCCGGTCCCCACCGTCGCCCTCGTCGGCTATACCAACGCCGGCAAGAGCACGCTCTTCAACGCCGTCACTGGCGCCAATGTTCTTTCCTCTTCGCGTATGTTCGCCACGCTCGACCCAAAACTTCGCGCCATCGAGTTGCCCAGCCGCCGCCGTGTCCTCCTGTCCGATACTGTCGGCTTCATCCGCAACCTTCCCCACACCCTCGTCACCAGCTTCCGCGCCACGCTTGAAGAAGTTGCCCAGGCTGAAGTCCTCGTCCACGTCCGCGATGCATCGTCAACCTATGGCGACGAACAGAAGTCGCAGGTCGAAAAGGTTCTCGGTGAACTTGAGAGTTTGTCGAAGCCGCGCATTGAAGTGCTGAACAAGATTGATTTGTTGCCGGAAGACGAGCGCGCGGGTCTGCTCGCCCGCACTCATGCCAGTCCAAAAGGGAGAAGCGCCCGCGGCGCGCCTCATGCTTCGAGCCTTCTTAGCTCGATGGGTGGGAACGCGAGAGCATATTTCGCAGCGGAAAATTCGGCAGTGCCGCTATCAGCGCGCACCGGCGAAGGCATCCCCGCGCTGCTCGAGGCCATCGACGCAGCGCTGCACTCCGATCCCATTGTCGATGCCGAGCTCCGCGTTCCTCAGCACGAGGGGGCGGCGCTCGCCGCAATCGAGGCAGGAATGATCGTCCATTCGCGGGATTATGAAGGCAATCTCGTTCGCCTGAGCGTCAGCGGCCCCGCCTCGCTGGTAGGCCGCCTGCGCCGCTTCCGCGCGCGCGGCGAAAAAAGCACTGCGCTCGCCGCCGAAGACGACGGCCCGTCAGCTTGAGCCGCTGCTCGTTGATTTGTCGTCCTGACCGACCGAAGCGAAGCAAGTCGAGTGAAAATCAGATTCTTCTTCCCGAAAAATTGATTTGTCATCCTGAGCGAAGCGGGCCGCGCTTGCGCGCGACCCGCGAAGTCGAAGGATCTGCGGTTGCTTCTGCAGTTGCTATTCGAATCTTGCTTGACTCGACTCGGCAATTGGGTGCCCCAGGTCTCGATTCTGAGAGCTGGGATAGCGCCGACTCGCTGACCCGCGGGCTCGCGGTTTTACGATCCCCGATTAAACCCACCCCGCCCCGCGCCCGGCTTGCCGCCGCCAAATTTCTTGCCCCCGCCGGCGCCTCCGCGAGACTTTCCAAACCCTCCCGACTTCGTGCCCGGCTTTCTGCCAAACTTCGGGCCTTTGCTGAACCCCTTACCGCGCTCGCCGCCGAATCCCGTCTTCGCAGCTTTGTTGAAAGGCGGACGCGTGTCCTCGAATCTCTTCTTTCCCTCATCGTTTCCCTTGAAAGGCGGCCTCGCTCCCTCGAACCGATCCTGCGGCTCAATGATGATCTTTGGCGAGCCCTCAGGCCGCGTGAATGCAGGCCGACCGCCCTGTGGCCGAAACGGCTTGCGCGGCGCACTGTCAAATCTGCCCGCCGTCTGCTCGCGAGGCTTCCATTCCCTTCGCTCTCCACCTCGCCCAGCGCCGCGATCCTGACCGCCACCTTCACGGCCGCCACCTTCGCGCCCGCCGCTAAACTTTGGCCTTGCCCCGAAGTTTGATCGTCCGCCGAAATTCCCACCCGCTCTCTGTGGCCGCCCGCCGTGCCCCGTCCTCTGTCCGCGCTCGAACGGTTTGCTCTCACTGCCGCCAACCTGCCCCTCGCGGGGCTTCCACTCTCTTCGCTCTCCGCTCGGCCCGGCACTGCTCTCGCGTCCGCCGCCGAAGCTCGGGCGCTTGTATCCCGGCTTATCGAACCGGGGCTTGGCCCCCGTCGATGGCTGCCCGCCGCCGAATCTCTGGCCGCCGGAAAACGGCCGCCGCTCGCCGAACTTGGGTCGCTCTTCGAATCCGCCGGGCCTCCCGGCGCTCGGTCTCCGCTCGGGTCTATCAAAACCAGGCCTCGCGCCGAAAGGCTTGCTTTGACGCTTGTCGAACCGCGGCCGCTCACGGCCTGGCTCCGCGCCTCGTCCCGCAACGCTCTCGCGCGCGCCACCAAACGTCCCCTCGCGCGGCTTCCGTTCCGTCCTCGGCCCGCGCTCTACGCGTTGCCCAAACCGTTTCGCGTCGCGCCCTGGCGCTGTGCCTCGCGGACCGTCAAATCCTTTTCCCGCCGGCTTCGCTCCCCACGGCCGCGCCGGCCGATCCCCGCGCGTCGCTCTGTCGCCGAATTTTCCTGCCCCCCGGCTCTTTTCCTTCGGCAGTTCCACTCGCATCCGCTTCGGCCGCATCTTTCCTTCCGCCGTCAGCCGCAATGCGTTCACTTCATCCACCGTCAACTCGCGCAGCTTTCCCGGCTCAACGTCCAGCTCCAGCGGCCCGTATCCCACGCGGCGAATCTTTTCCGCAAAGTGTCCAATCTCTGCGAACATCTTCCGCAGTTCGCGATTCCGTCCCTCGGTCAGCACCACCTCGTACCACGGGTTGTCGCCAACTCTTACCTGTCGAATTTGCGCCGGCGCCGTTCGCACTCGCTCCGACCCCGTCTCGCCGCGCTCAATTGCCACCCCGCCGCGTAAACGGTCCAGCTCTTCTTCACTCGGTTGCCCGGCCACCTTCACCAGATATGTTTTCTCCACTCCCGATCCGGCCTTTGTCACCAGGTTTGCCAACTCGCCGTCGTTGGTCATCAACAGCAGGCCTTCGCTTTGGTAGTCGAGCCGCCCCACGGGATAAAGCCGCTCGCCCGCTTTGGCGAAAAACTCCATCACCGTGGGCCGTCCCTCGGGATCGCTCACCGTCGTCACGTAACCCTTCGGCTTGTTGAGAACAAAATAGCGGTGTCGCTCCGCACCCTTCAGCAGCTTGCCGTCCACGCGAATATGGTCGCGCCCGGCGTCGGCCTTGCTTCCCATCTGCGTCACGATCTGCCCATTCACCATCACGCGGCCGGCAACGATCATCTCTTCGGCGTGGCGTCTGCTCGCGATTCCCGCCTGCGACAGAATCTTCTGCAGTCGCTCGAGCTTCGCCGGCGGGCGTGCCTTCGCGCCTGCCTCATTCGCAGAGTCTTCCTCTTCGTCGCCGGCCCCACTGGCCGCTGCCGATCCGCGCTCCAGCTCCAGCGTTCCATCCGTCGCGTCGATCTCGGTCTGCTCGCGGTACGCATCGATCTCCGCTTGCCCATCAGCCTTCACGCGGCCCTGCGATTCTTTGTCGCCCAGGTAAGTCCGCGCCTCCCCACTGATCACGTCTCCGATCGGATCCAGCACTGGCTCACCGATTCGGAAACTTGCCGCATCCGTGCTCTTCGCCTTCTTACCTCGCGCCGCTTCAGTCGCAACCTTCGCGCCCGTCGCCTTCGGCTTTTCCGGTTTCGCTGTGCGCTTCTCCACCGGCTCGGCCTTTGCCGTCTTCGATTTTTCGGTGACCGTTTTCGCCGCCTCGGCCTTTGCGGATTTCGTCTTCGCTTTTACCACCGCAGGCGTGGACTTCATGCCCGCCGTTTTGCTCGCGGTCTCCGGTTTACTTTTCACCGCCGTTTTTGTCGTCTTCGGCGCGCTTTTTGGCGCGCGTTTCGCCGCCGGCGATTTCGCCCTGGAATTCGCCTTGGATTTCAACTCTTTTGTCATGGGGGAAAGCCTCTGTTTCTTCTTACTCGTTGCCACCCGGCCCGGCTTCTGCAGGGTTGTCTTTCGTTTCCGGCGGCGCTTCGCCGGTGGCCTCTTCCGTCTCCGCGCTCATATCCGCGTCGAATTCTGCTCCCGCTTCCGCTGCCGTCTCGTCTCCAGCCTCCGTTGCGGCCTCATCTTCGAATTCGCTCGCCGCCATCTTTTCGAACTCTTCCATCGATGGCAGCTCCGTTACATCCTTAAGCCCGAAGCGCAGCAGAAATTCCCGCGTCGTTTTATAGAGAATCGGCCGTCCCACCACCGGCTTGCGTCCCGCCGTCGTAATCAGCTTCCTCGCCAGCAGCGAACCGAATACTCCAGACGAATCCACGCCGCGAATCTCGTTCACCTCGGGAGCCGTCACCGGCTGTTTGTAGGCAACCACCGCCAGGGTTTCGAGTGCCGGCAATGAAAGCTTCAGCGGCGGCTTCAAGCTTTTCACAAACATCCGGACCGCGTCATGGCACTGCGGCTTGGTCGCCATCCGGTAGCCGCCGGCAATCTCGCGAATCTCAATCCCGCTTTCGTCCGAGGCGTACTCCGCTGCTAATTCATCCAGCGCCTGCTTGATCGCTCCGCGAACCTCGCGCTCGCGCAACTTTGCTTCGCGTTTCGCCTCTGCTTCAGCCGAGGCCTCGTCGCTCGTGCCTGCCTCGCCCCCTGCCGCCGTAGCGCCCGAGCCCCCTTCGGCCGCGTCCTGGGTCTCCGCCTCCGAAGCAGAACCGATTTTCTCGCCCGCTCCCTCAGCAAGCCCAGCGGCGCCTTCACTCACTGGCACCAACCCCAGATATGGGAACGCCTCGTCCATTTGCGGTAGAGCCGCGCTCTCCAGCGCACGCGTCGCGTTCTCCGCCGCGGCTTCCCGCTCAGACTTCCATTCCAGCGCCTCGTCGGCAAACAACGCGGCCAGTTGCGCCAGGGTCACCGGTTCCTCGGCGGCATAAATCACAGCTTCAAGCTTGGCTTTCAGGCTCATTCCTCAAGCACCATTCTGTATGGTACCGGATGCGCCTCTTGCCTTGCCCGTTCACCAGCCTCCACCTCAGGACACAAAAAGGCGCCCGGCACCGCCGGACGCCTCCCGTTATAACAATTTCCTGACTACCAGCGCTTGTGAGCGGGCTCTAGTGCGACATCTGCCGGAACAGCCAGAACAACGATCCTGAAAGCAGTGCCGCCACCGGCAGCGTGAACACCCAAGCCGCTGCAATGTTCCTTAGTGTCGATACCTGCAGTCCGCTCTTGTTCGCTGCCATCGTACCCGCCACGCCCGAGCTCAATACATGCGTGGTCGATACCGGTAGCCCGAAGTTGTCGGCGGCCATGATCGTTCCCATCGCCACCAGTTCCGCGCACGCGCCCTGCGCATAGGTCAGATGTTCCTTGCCGATCTTCTCGCCCACCGTCACTACGATGCGCTTCCAACCGACCATCGTTCCCAGTCCGAGCGCCAACGCCACGGCCACCTTCACCCAGCTCGGAATGAACTTTGTCGCCTTATTTACCTGCGCCTCGTATTTGTTCAGGTCCGCTTTTTCCTGCGCCGTGAATTGGGGATTGTTGCTCTTCATCATCAGCCGGATCGCTTCGCTCGCCACGTACATATCGTTGCGCACGTTGGTCTGCTGGCTTGCCGGAACCGACTTGTACTCCTTGTAAAGCGCAACTTCAGTGCTCAAGTCGTTCACCAGTTCGCGCAGCGCCAGCATCGTGTCCGGCTGCAGTTGTCTGGTCGCGATGTACTGCGTCACAGTCGCCCGTGCATCCGCTCCCATCACAGCGCTTTGGTCCGCGTGTTTGTTGATCGCCTGATCGGCCGCCTGCGATGCAACAACAAACGCCTGCACATCCTTTGTGCTCACCGCGTGATTCAGCGCGTACGCGGTCGGCACGGTTCCGATCAGGATCAGCATGATCAGCCCCATGCCCTTCTGTCCGTCATTTGAGCCGTGTGAAAAGCTCACGCCCGAGCAGGTCAGAATCAGCAGCCCGCGAATCGGCCACGGTGGAGGCGTGTTGTCCTTCGGTGCCTGGTAAAGCGCGGGGTACTTGATCGTCCACTTCGCAATCAGGAACAGCAGCGCCGCGCAGGTGAATCCCACGATCGGCGAAATCAGAAGCACCTTGAAGACCTTGGTCGCCTGTTCCCAATCCACGCCCGATGTGCCGGAGTGCACATTCATCAGTTGGTTGGCCACGCCCACGCCGATGATCGAGCCCACCATCGTGTGCGAGCTTGAGGCCGGCAGTCCCAGCCACCACGTGCCCAGGTTCCACAGAATGGCCGCAATCAGCAATGCGAACACCATCGCGAATCCCGCGCCGTAGCTCACCTGCAGAATCAGTTCTACCGGCAGCAGCGTAATCACGCTGAAGGCCACCGCGCCGCTTGAAACCAGGACGCCGGCCAGGTTGCACAGTCCCGACCAAACCACCGCGATATTCGGATCCAACGAGTGGGTGTAGATCACCGTTGCTACCGCGTTCGCGGTGTCGTGGAATCCGTTTACGAACTCAAAACCCAGAGCGATCAGCAGCGCCACGCCCAACAGCACAAACGGCCACGCGCTTGAAATCGTAATGTTGCTCAGGTCCTGCTGCACGTGGAAACCGATGTAGCCCAATCCGCCCACGAGCGCAATTCCGACCACTATGCCGCTTACCCACGCGGAACTTTTCTTCATCTTCTTGTCGAGAAGCGACCTGCCATGAGGCAGGGCTTCTACGGTCGTCGCCAGATCGGCCATCGTTCAAACTCCGAATTGAATTTTGATAGGGTCTCGGAGCCGGCAGGGGGCTCGCACTCCGAACCCCTCAGGGATATCGGACTTCGATGAACGGCAGGTGAATGCCAGTTGAAGATTCGAGCATGCGGCCGCTGAGCGCTGCCGTTTGCCGTGAACAACAAAGGCGTCCGTAGCCGCGCCGGACGCCCCTCGCAACCGACTTCCAAATCTCAAAAGAACATGTGGAAAAGGCAATAGAGCAATCCCGACAGCACCGCCGCTGCCGGCAAAGTCAGCACCCAGCCCGCCGCGATATTTCGCACCGTCATCCAGCGCAGCCCGCTGCCGTTTGCCGCCATCGTGCCGGCTACGCCCGAGCTCAGAATGTGCGTTGTTGAAACCGGCATGCCCCAAGTATCCGCCGCAAAGATCGTCGCCATCGTCACCAGCGCCGCGCTCGCGCCCTGCCCATAGGTCATGTGCTCCTTGCCGATTTTCTCGCCCACCGTTACCACGATGCGCTTCCACCCGACCATGGTTCCCAATCCCAGCGCCAGCGCCACGGCCACCTTCACCCAGTCGGGAATGAACTTCGTGCTCTTGTCCAGCTTGCCTTCGTAGTTCTTCAGCGCCGCGCTCTCCGCGCTTGTGAATGCCAGGTCTCGCGACTTCTGCATCTGCTTAAGCGCCGCGGCCGTCAAATACATATCGTTGCGAACATTCGCCTGGCTGGCCGCCGGAACCGCCTGGAACGTCTTGTATCCCGTTACCTCCCGGTTCAGATCGTTCACCAGTTCGCTCAGCGCGAGCATCGTGTCCGGCTGCATCGCCTTCGTCTGGATGTACCGCGTCACCTCTGCGCGCGCATCCGGATTGGCTCCTGGCGGATCGTTCGCGTAGCGATCCAAAATCTGTCCCGCCTGCTGTGAAGCGGCGATAAAACTCTGTACCTCTGCCGGGCTCACCGTATGGTTCAGCGCATAGGCCGTCGGCACTGTACCGATCAGGATCAGCATGATCAGCCCCATGCCCTTCTGCCCGTCATTCGATCCATGAAAGAAGCTCACACCCGTGCAGGTCAGCACCATCAGCGCCCGAATCGGCCATGGCGGCGGCTCCTTGTCCCTCGGCGTTTCATAAAGCGCAGGAATCTTGATGAGCCGCTTCGCCGCCAGAATCGTAATTCCCGCCAGCGCAAAACCGATCAACGGTGAAATCAGCAGAGCCTCCAGAACCCGCAACACCTGTGCCCAATCCAGTCCGGAAGCGCTGCTATGCACATTCATGAGTTGGCTTGCCAGCCCCACGCCGATAATCGAACCCACCATCGTGTGCGAGCTTGATGCCGGCAGCCCAAACCACCAAGTGCCCAGGTTCCACAGAATAGCCGCGATCAGCAGCGCAAACACCATCGCGAATCCCGAACCGGAGCTCACCTTCAAAATCAGCTCCACCGGCAAAAGCGTTATCACGGCAAATGCCACTGTCCCGCTCGACAGCAGCACCCCGGCCAGGTTGCACACGCCCGACCACACCACCGCGATGTTCGGTGTCAGCGAGTTGGTGTAGATCACCGTCGCCACCGCGTTCGCCGTGTCGTGGAATCCGTTCACAAATTCGAATCCCAGCGCGATCGTCAGCGCCAGCCCCAGCAGCAGATACGGCCCAATTCCGCTAACAACCGCATGGTCCAGGTCCCGAGCCAGATGCACGCCGATATAACCGAGGCCGCTCATCAGTGCCAGCGCGAATATCCACGCGCCCGCACGCCTCTCGGCCGCCATCGATCCGCCCTCGGCATGCTTCGGGGGCGCGGGAAGGACATGGACTATCGTCGCCAGATCGGCCATTAGAAATCACCGCGGCGGCTGGAGAAACTCCATGCCTGCCAGGGCCTCCAAATGGAAAGCACCACTAAAGCTTTGTTTTTGAATGGGAATAGAAAGGATTTGCTGCTGGAAAGACTCGATCCGGAGAGGATGGCTTGCATAAAACCTCAACAACCGCGGTAGTTTACGGTTGTTTACCCGGCGTTGAGGGAGGTCTGACCGGGCTACAGAAAAGTCTACACCTCGGCCGCGAGAGGGTGTGCAAGAACCCGGCCCATCCTGTCGGCCAACCGGCGTCGCCGTGCGCGGATCCAAAACGCCATCTTCAATGTTTACTATCGGTTAGATCGAGCAAGGCCTCCAGCTCTCTGGTTCTGGGACGACCGTGGCGCAGGCCCTTGACAGAAATTCCCCAGCGGCTCGTCGCCCCCTCGTTCCGCACCCCAAAACAGCCCGTCGGCCCCAGAGTTCTGTCACTCCGGGATCGTCACCGTCCCCTTGACGTTGAACGTCCCAGTCACCACCGGCGCTCCTGTGTCCGGCTGCCCGCCGCCCACGCTCACCGTATATTGGCCATCGGCCACGGTCGGTACGCCCAGGTCCGTCACCATGCTCAGAGCCCGCGGGTCCAGCTGAAAGTGCACCTTGGTCGAAGCGCCCGGCTCCAGGTGCACGCGCTTAAATCCCCGCAGCGCCACCCTTGGAGCACCCGCCACGTTCGGGAACTTCAAATACAGCTCTGCCACTTCATCGCCGGCCCGCGATCCAGTGTTCGTCACGGTCGCTTCAAACTCCGCTGCCTTGCCCGCTTCCACAGCGTCCGTGGGAACTGTCAGCCCGCTGTACGCGAATTTCGTGTAGCTCAACCCGTATCCGAACGAATACAGTGGCGTTCCCGTGAAGTAGCGATAGGTGCGCGCCTTCATCGAGTAGTCTTCGAAGTTTGGTAGCTGATCGACGCCTTTGTAGAACGTCACCGGCAGCCGCCCCGCCGGATTGTTTGCGCCCGAGAGCGTTTGCGCCACCGCGTTCCCGCCTTCCTCGCCGGGGTACCACGCATCCAGAATGGCGTTCGCGTTCTGGTTGGCCCAATTCACCGCCAGCGCGCTTCCGTTTGTGAGTACCACCACCATCGGCTTGCCGGCGCTCGCCGCCGTCTTCAACAGATCCTCTTCCGGCTGCGGCAAATCCAGGCTCGTGCGGTCGCCACCCAGGAATCCCGGCTGGCTCACATTCATCTCTTCGCCTTCCAGCTGGCTCGTGATGCCCACCACGGCCACGACTACATCCGCATCTTTTGCCGCCGTCGCCACCGTCGGATCGACGCTCTCGTCGATCTTGCCCCACACCAGTTTCAGGTGCAGCGGAGTCTTGCCCGTGCGCTGAAACTCCACGCGCACCGGATACCCCTTTCCCGCTTGCAGGTGAACCTTGCCCGTGAGCGTTTCTACGCCATGCGGATAATTCGCCATCACCACGGGCCGGTTATTCAGGAACACGCGGAAAAATCCATCCGTCTCCACGCCGAAGTTGTAGTCGCCCGTCTCCTTCGGCGTCAGCGTGGTCTCCCACTTCACCGTCAGCGGATCTTTGTTCGCCGCTTCCTCCGGTATCGGCTGCGCCGCAATGTCGATGCCCGGCTCCATGCGCGTCGCGATCGGCTGCGTCAGATATGTTTGCGCGCTCGCAAAGCTCACAATGTTCTCGTTCAGGTAGGTCGTCTTTACGCCCGGCTTTCCGTCTACCGTCAAAAATTCATTCGGAACCGGCTTGGCCTCTCTGCTCAGGAATCCAGTTCCAGCCATAAAGGAAATCGTGTCGCCGGCGAACTCCTTCTTGATTCCGTCCAAAATCGAATCCATATGCGACGGAATTCCGTTGTAGTTGCCCAGCAACGGCCGTGTTTGCTCCGCCAGCGGCCCCACCACCAGAATCTTCTTGCCCGTGGTCTGGAGCGGCAGCGTGCCATCGTTCTTCAACAGCACCATGGCTTCGTTCGCCAGCTTCAGCGCCAGCGCGCGGTGTGCCGCGCTGTCCAGTTCGGTAGGGTCTGTCTTTGCATAGGGCACCATCTCCGGCGGATCGAACATGCCCAGCTTCATCCGCGCCGTAAACAGCCTTGTGACTGCCGTGTCAATGTCGCTTTCCTTCAGGTAGCCCGCCTTCACCGCGTCCACGTAAGGCTTGTAATCGTGGTCGTCCAGCACCTTGGCCCTGAAGTCCACGCACTCGTTGTCCATGCCGCGCTGCAGGCTGATCGCCGAAGCCTGCGCCTGCGTGGGCTCGTAGTGATGACCTTCAAATATGTCGCGCACCGCGCCGCAATCCGACACAACGTATCCCTGGAACCCCCACTTGCCGCGCAGCTGGTCTTGCAGGGTGAACTCATTCGCGCACGCCGGCTGCCCGTTAATGCCGTTGTAAGCGCACATCACGCTGTCCGCTTTGCCCTCCGTCACTGCCGCGCGAAACGCAGGCAGATACGTGTCGATCTCATCGTGCTTGCTCACGTCCACGTCGGCAAAGTGCCGCGTCGGCTCCGGCCCGGAATGCACGTCGAAATGCTTCGGTGTCGAAATCACGCGGTAATAGCGCGGATCGTCGCCCTGCATCCCGGTCACGTAGGCCACACCCATCCGCCCCGTCAAAAACGGATCCTCGCCGTATGTCTCCTGCCCGCGCCCCCAGCGGGGATCGCGAAAGATGTTCAGATTCGGCGCCCAGAAATCCAGTCCTCGGAATATCGGCGTATCGCCATTCGCTTCCACAGCCTTGTCATGGACCACGCGAGCTTCAGTTCCCGTGGCGATCGCCATCTCATGAATTCCAGCCGTATCGAAGGTTGCAGCCAGTGCGATCGGCTCGGGAAACGACGTTACGCCTACGGTGTTGGCTACGCCGTGCAGCGCCTCGCTCCACCAGTCGTATGCCGGCACGCCCAGCCGCGGAATCGCGCGCGCCTGGTTCACCAGCTGGCTCGCCTTCTCTTCGAGCGTCATCTTGCTTACCAAGTCCGCCGCGCGTTGTTCCGCGGGCAAACTCGTATTCAGATACGCCGGCTTGCTTGTGTCCTGCGCGCATGCCAGTGCTGCGCCAAATACCAGTGCCGCTCCCGCAACCAACCGCATGCCAACCATCGATCTCTCTCCCGATTGTTTTTCTGGCCCGTATCCCGGCCCGCTCAAGCCTTTTGTTTGTGGCGTTGGATGACCCACGCCCCAGCGGCCAACTTTAATTGCCTCTTTGCTGCTCTGTCAAAGAATCCCTTCTGCAAAATCGCTTTAGATCGCCACTCGTTCACTTTCGAATTTCCATTCCGGATTCTGAACGGCCTCCAACACATCGACTGAAGCGAACCCGCGCCAGGGCTGGCAGCGGATGGATGTAGCTGTTTTCTTCCCATGCCCATTCTTCCGCAGCTTCATCATGGAAGGGTGGGAGAGCGCAACCCAAGCTAAGAGCTAAAGGCTAGAAGCTGCTCTTCAGTCCCGCCCGCTCGGCGTGTGTCGCCATCGTCGACTGGATTGTCAACGCCAGTTCCAGCGCCGCGCGTCCCTGCCGCGCCGTCACCTTCGGCTCTCTCCGCGTCCGCACTGAATCGAGGAACGAAAGAATCTCGAGCTTCAACGGCTCGCCGTCCTTCACCTCCGGCTTCACGAAGCTCAATCCTGGCGCAGGTCCCGGCGCAGGGTCTGCCGCGCGGTTTGTCGCGGACCCCGGCGCCTGCCCATCGTGGCTCGCCTCCGGCCCGGCCAGCCCCTTCGCAATCTCCTTCAGCTTTTCAGGATCGTTCTTCGCTGCGGCGATCTTCATCGCCAGTCCCACGGAAATCTGGCCCGATGCCGCGAGCTTCTTGATGACCGCCGCATCCAATTTTCCGGTCGACAAAAACTCCGCGGCCGCCGCTGCCAGCTCTGATTTCTCAACTTTGCTGACCCCTGATCCCTGACCCCTGACCCCTGACTCACTAACCCCGCTAACCCCGCTGTCTTGTATCTGTATCACCAGCACGTCCCGCCTCGCGTAATCAATCGACACATACTGCCGCGGCTCAAAGAACCTAAGCTTCCTCACCCGCTCCGTCGATACGCGCGACGCCGTAAAGTTCGCTACGCATCCTGACTCGAACTCCACCCGCACATTCGCAATGTCCACCTTGGGCGAAAGAATCGGCAGCCCCACCGCGCGCACCTCGCGCACCGGAGACTTGGTAAACGTCAGCACAATGTCAAGGTCGTGGATCATTAAATCCAGCACCACGTCCACATCCAGCGACCGCGGAGTGAAAACGCTCAATCGGTGCGCCTCAAAAAACATCGGCCGCTTCAGCGTCGGTTCCACCGCCAGCACCGCCGGGTTGAACCGCTCAAGGTGTCCGGGCTGCACAATTCGCCCGCGCTTCTCCGCGACCGCAATTATTTCGTTGGCTTCCTTCAGATTTGCCGCCAGCGGCTTCTCGATCAGTAGATCCAGGCCCGCGTCCAGCAGTGCTGCGGCAACCTCATGATGTTTCACGGTCGGCACGGCAACGATCGTAGCGTTCAGTTTCAAGTCCGCCTTCAGCAGTTCGTCCACGCTCGCGAACACTGGAATTCCGTATTGTCTGCCCGCTTCTTCTGCCCGCGCCGCATCGGGATCCACCACAGCAGCAAGCGCTACACCCTCGCCAGCGGTCTCGAGTTCGCGGAGCACTCTCAGATGGTTGCGCCCGAACGCTCCCGCGCCGGCCACCGCCACGCGCAACTGTCTCTCGCTACCTATTTCGGCGCCTCTTTCCTGAATCGCCGCCTTGTTTCCCCTCAGTGGCGGCTCATTTGACTCTCTTGACTCCTGTGGTGTCATCCTGAGCGAAGGCCGTTCGCCGGGGCGAACGGCCGAGTCGAAGGATCTGCGGTTGCTTTTCAGCCAGCCTGAGAACCCGGGTACCAAAAGCTAAAAGCTAGTAGCTGTCTTCACTTCCCCTCAACTGCTTTCAAACACCGGCTATAGAGGGCCAGCAGTTGAGTCACATGCTCGTCGGGCTTGGCTGCGCCCGCCCCGGTAAATCCTGTCGACGGCGCTGCCGGCTTTCCCACTCCCGCTGTCCCTGCCACAAACTTCATCAGGTCCAGCGCGATATCTTCGTTGCGCCTCGCTCCAAGTCCCGCGCCATTCAAAGCATCCATATGCATGTTCTCCGAAAACCGATGCTACCAGATTGCCACCCGCTGCTGCCCTGAAGAATCTGCCTTCCGGCGCCGACACTCGTGTCGATTCAACTCCGCTGGATTTTTTTCGCATCTCAGCACGCAGAGGAGCCCATGATGCGTCCCACCGAGCGCGATTTCCTTCTATTTCTGCTAGCCATTGCCTCGGGCGCCGCCGACGGCTGGAGCTACACCGGTCTCGGCCATGCCTTCGTCGCGAATATGACCGGAAACACAGTCCTTCTCGGCCTGGCCGTCTTTGGCAAAGGCGACCTGCTTGGCCCCTTCATCTCAATTGTCTGTTATGCCTTCGGCGTCGTCCTGGCTTCGTTCCTCGTGCGCAAAACCCGCGAAGGAGCCATCTGGGGTCGTCAGGTTTCATGGGTGCTTCTCCTCGAGTCGTTCATCATGGCGGCCGCTCAAATTGGATGGGTCGTTCTCCACACCTCCACTCGACCGCGTCTGCCGATACACTTTCTCCTCGGCGCGGTTGCTGTGGCCATTGGCATTCAGAGCGGAGCCATGCTGCGCCTGAGAGTTCCTGGCGTCGTAACCACCTACATCACGGGGACCTGGACCAACCTGATGACCAACCTGTACAAGTTCGCTCACAAGGAAAAGAACAAACCGGCCCCCGAAAAAATCCAATTTGAAGAGCGCCTCTTTATGCAGTCCGGAATCCTCGCAGTCTACTTTCTTTCCGCTGTTCTAACCGGCTGGCTCTTCGTCCGGCTGCCGATTGTCGTGGGCGCGCTTCCCGCCGTGTCGACCATCACTGTCGCCGTGTATAGCCTCATGCGAAACCCCCGCTCCCTGGCGCGCCGGGTCATCCAGCCCCGTTCGCTCCGATAATCTCTATCCAGCATGCCTCTGGCCTACATCGCTCTCGGCGCCAACCTTCCCAGCCCCGCCGGCCAGCCCGATCAAACCCTCGCTGCATCTCTCGAGCCCATCGCCAAGCTCGGCCGCATCGTCGCACGTTCCTCTCTCTATTCCACCGCGCCGGTCGGCCTTCCCGATCAGCCTCGCTTCTTCAACTCCGTCCTCGCTCTCGAAACCGATCTCGCGCCGCGCTCGCTCCTCAACGCTCTTCTCTCCATCGAGCGCTTCTTCGGCCGCGATCGTTCAGCCGCTCTGCCCAACGGTCCTCGAACCCTCGACCTCGACCTTCTCCTCTACGGCGATCTCGTCCTCGCCGAGCCCGGCCTTGAAGTCCCTCATCCTCGTCTCGCCGAACGCGCATTCGTCCTCGTGCCTCTTGCTGAAATCGCACCCGATCTTCGCATCGCTCCCTCCGGCCTCACTGCAAGCCAGCTCCTCGCGAATCTCGCTTACGATCCGTCCGCCGCCATTCACGCCCAAAGTCCCGAATGGTCGTCGAATCCGCTCTCGCATTAAAAACTGACGGCCGACCCCTGCGAACTGTGAACTACGAGCTGACCCGACCCCTGACCCCTGAAACCTGCGTTAACCGTGTTGGTTCGAATTCCACAAGTCGGCGCGAGATTCCAATTAAGATGAGTCCATCATTCCGGAGCTTTCCAGCTCCCGCCGCCTCGGTGCTTGCAGCACCGTCACCCGTTGGAGGTTCGCGTCATGCTAGTGCGCTACTTTGGATTCAAGGAAGAACCCTTCGGCATCAGCCCCGATCCGCGATGCTTGTTTTTGAGCCGCACCCATCGCGAGGCTCTTGAAGCGCTTGAAGACGGCTTCTCCAGCAATCGCGGTTTCTCGGCCATGATTGCGCCGCCCGGAATGGGGAAAACAACGCTCCTCTTCCGCTTCCTTGAGGATGTTCGCGAGTCCGCCCGCGTCGTTTTTCTCTTTGACCTCGACGCCACTTGCGAGCCGCGCGACTTTGTCGCTTACGTCCTGCGCGACCTCGGCATCACTCCTGCCAGTAGTAGCGCCGAAATGCACGATCAGCTCGGCCAGGCTCTCATCAAAGAAAACATGGCCGGCCGTAAATTCGTCATCGTCATTGACGAGGCCCAGAATCTCTCCGACGCCGTGCTCGAGCGCGTCCGCCTGCTCACCAACTTTGAAAACTCGCGCGGCAAGCTCATTCAGGTCGTCCTCTCCGGCCAGCCGCAGCTTTCTGAAAAGCTGCTCCAGTCGTCTCTCGTCCAGCTTCGCCAGCGCATCTCCACGGTTTGCCACATTGAGCCGCTGTCCGCTCAGGAGATCGCCGGCTACATCGACTACCGCGTGAAGATGGCGGGCTATCTTGGCCAGGCGCCATTTTCTGAAGACGCGATCCGGATGATCGCCGATGCCAGCCAGGGCACTCCCCGCATCGTCAACAATCTTTGCTTCAACGCCCTGTCGCTGTGCTGCAAGCTCAAATCAATCCAGGTCGACGCTGCTATGGTCGCCAAGGTCATTGCGGCGCTCCAGTTGACTCCACCATCGCGCGCTGTTACCGCTGCCGCAGTCGAAGTGCCTGTCGCTGCCGCGATGACTCGAGCCGCATTCGATCGGGCCGAAGCTGATCGAGCCGAAGTCGATCGAGAGCCGGTTCGTCAATCTGCTGCAGAGCCCAGAAGGCGCAAGGAATTTGCCGGCCTTCGCCTGATTCCGGACCTGGTTCCTGACAATATTCATGGCTCAATCCCTGACCCACTCCCTGTAGCGTCCGATTCCGTCCGCCCCTACGCGCGGAGATCACCGAAGACCGCCGATCTGCCCGCCCGGCCCCGATTCTGGGAGCGGACCCGCCTCCGCCTTGTGCAATTTGCTTCGGCTACCGCCGGCAACGTGATGCTCTGGGTTCCAGCAGCCGCACTCATTCTCGCCATCAGTTTCGTTGGCGTCCTTCGCATCACTGAAGTTCTGTCTCCGGCGTCGCACGCCTCAGGCCCCGACCAGACGACAGACGTGACTGCCCCGCCATCTCCCGACGACGATCCCGATGCTACGGAATCCACTTCGCCCTCCGGCAATCAGATACCCGCCGCCGCTCCCCGTCCGATGCAGGCCACATCCGTTCCCAAGCCTTCCCCAATCGCCGCGGCGCCCGCGACGTCCATCAATACGCACTCGGCCGATCCTCAGAAGTCGATGCAGGGTCGAGACACCGTCCCAGCACCCTCGGCCGCCGCACAACCCGTGGCAATGGCGCCCCAGGCAAATGCCCAGCCGCCATCCAACAATTCGGCTGCACCGCCGCAGCCTCCCGCAGCTCCTGTTGCATCCGCGCCCAAGCAGGTTCATGCTGCACTTGCCGGCGACGCGCCGCAGCCGGTCCCCGCTGGCGCCACAGCGCCCAACGTGCGTCCCGCGCTCCCCCAGCCCTGAACCCCGATCATCGAGGAATCGCTATTCCGGATATTCGCAACCTGAATATCTGGTCATGCTGAGCTGGGTTTGACCGGATTCTCGGCCAAACGGAGTCGAAGGACCTGCATTTGTAAATATCGAACGACGCAATGCATTTCCAGGGCACCACATGAGCTTCGCGAGCCCTCGCTGATCCGCTGGCCTGCTAACTCGCTAACCCCGCTGCTTCGCCGCTACTCGTCGCTGTCCGCAATCCAGTAGCGCAGCACCTTATTGTCGCTGCTGTCGTAGCTGCAAATCAGTTCCACTCGCTTGAACACGCCTGCCGAATTTTCCTCGAGCAGCTTGTCCGAAACGCTCGTCGTAATTCCCGGCGCAATGTGAACCGCCGCCGGGTTGTTGAACCGCTCATCCGGCGTCGCGCCATATGCCCACCGGAATCCGTTTCCGCCAATCGATCGCAGATATTCGTCAGCGCCTCTCGAGCATGCTCGTTGCGCCTGTGCTCCCTCGTCGTCCGGCGCATTTCCATCCATCCCCGCCTGCTGCCGCGCCGCAGCCGCCACTCGGCTCGTCCGCATCTGCTCCCATGCTCTCAACCCTGCGTACAGCCCAACCCCGCATATCGCGACCACCACAGCCACCGCAGCCGCCTTCAACTTCACGCTTCCTCTTCGCGCCGGCTCCCACTCGCGCGTAAATTGCTCCACATCGTAGAGCAGCGTCCCTGTCTCATCTTCGTTTTTCCAGCGAATCGCCACCAGATCGGTCGTCGGGCTGCTCACAAATACCTCTCCCGTCAAACCGTCGTCCTTGCGTCGTACCGGCGCGCCCTTTGTGGGATACTTTCGCGAACTCACCTCGCATCCCTCCCCAGGCGCAACGCGCCTTCGCAGTTCCGGAATGGGCGCAGACCGAAAGCACGCTGCAGAGCAGCAGCTTCACCGAGAAAATGCGCCCTTCGACACTCTCAAAAAGTCTACGTGAATTCCGAAACTGCTCGAATCCTGCTGCAAACATTATCGTGCTTTCCGGCTGAAACGGAATAGACCACCGCTCGCGGTTGCCCCATCCGTCCCGGGTTCATCGCGGAAGGACGGGATAGCACGAACCTGTCGTCTTGCTCTCTTTCCGCCACAATCTGGTCCTGCTGCATCAAAATGGTAGAAGCACCTTTTCCTCAAACCCCAAGAGCGCAACCGATGCCGCGGTTCCAAATCCAACCGACCTATCGCGCAATGGCGTTCTCCGCCGCCATCTTATTTCCCGCGCTCTGTCAGGCCCAGGCTCTGCCGCTCCCAGCCCAATCTCCGCCGCAACCCCCGCCGGCCCAACCCGTTCCCGTTGCCAAACCTGAACAGCCCAAAAATGTCGAACAAGTCACCGTCACCGCTTATCGCGCTCCCCTCGGAGTTTTAGAAAGTCCCGTCACCACGCGCGTGCTCACCGAGCAATCTCTTCGCTCTACCGCCGCCATCACATTCGACGATCGGTTGCGCCAGCTTCCCGGCGTTGAGCTCTTTCGCCGCTCCCCATCGCTGGTCGCGAATCCAACTTCGCA
>DASXFF010000003.1:0-4310 GCA_036489735.1 Occallatibacter sp.
CTCGCCGAGCGAATGGCCGCCAGCGAGCGCAGGCTCAACACCGTGCTCGGCAAGAACTCGCGCCGCCGCAATGCTCACCGTCATGATGGCAGGCTGCGTGTTCTCGGTGAGCCGCAAATCCGCTTCGGGCCCATCAAAACAAAGGTGCGAAAGCGAGAAGCCCAGCGCAGCGTCGGCTTCGGCAAAGGTTTGAGCGGCAATGGGAAATCGCTCGGAGAGTTCGCGGCCCATGCCCACGGCCTGCGAGCCCTGGCCAGGAAGAAGAAAGGCAATCTTGTTGGTCATTTCAGAGAGATTTTATCGCGGCGGGCGCTGGAGCCGTATCAGTCTTTAGATAAAAACAACTGCAGATCCTTCAACTCCCTCGCTCAGGATGACCACGGCGAGGGTAGCAGTTCGATCCAGGATCTCCTGGTGTCCTGCTACTGAAATTCGCATCACAAGTCGAAGCCCCCAAATGCAGGTCCTTCGACTCATTTTGGTGCACAAGCGCACCAAAATTCGCTCAGGATGACCCGTTGATTTTGATATGAACTTCGGCGCCGGGATACTGGATTTTTTAGCACGACTAAAGTCATGCCCTGATACAAGACCATTGATGCAGCCAGTTCTAGCCCTGTTCCCTGATCCCTTTACCCTGCCGTTTCAGTTCCAGCGTTTCTTATCGTCGGGATCTTCGTCGATCAGCCGCCCCTGACCGTCAAATTTGACGGTGCGGCCCTGCGAGCGCATGTAGACCTCGAACTTGCGGGCCGCGCGCCGGCGTTTCCAGCGGTAATAGCGGTTGCGCACTCCATACCAGCTTTCGCTGAGCATGAAGGACATGCCTCGCCGCGGCGCCATGCGGACAAAGGCCCAGCCGGCGAGAGCGCCGCCCAGCTGCGCAAAGGCGTACATGCGTTCCTGTCCAAAGAGCATTGCGATGGCGATGAGCGCATAGAGGATGGCCATATAACGCGCCTTAATGCCGATGACGAAGAAGAGAAGGAACTGGGTGTCGCCATACAGAACGCCGATAGCCACCAGGAGCCCGAAGATTCCGCCAAAACAGCCATAGAGCGGACTGACGTTAGTGAGCAGCGATGGGGCGAGCGTCTTGGAAACCAGATAAAGCACCAGCGCGGCCGCGGCTGTACCGAGTACAGAAACCGCATAGAGGCTTGTGACCCAGTTGGAATCGTGAAAAGCCTCGAGGAACCCGGCGAGGAACCAAAGCGACAGCAGCTCAAAAGCTGTGGCCAATATTCCGATGTGGACAAAACTGTAGGTGAAAGGCTGCCACAGCCACCCGTGCATAAAGTCGGTGGGATCGAACACGAGGGAGCCGGCGATTCGCACAGCAGCGGAAGACGCGAAGCCGGCCACCAGGAGAGCGAAGTACGTGGCCAGATTGATGAGGATCAAACGGCGCGTGGCTCCCTTAAAGTCTGGGAAGGCGAGCGGACTGGAGCCAAATCGCGGCATCGTATTCAACAGGGTATACGCTGAAGCGCTCCGGTGTCATGGCGCCCAAGGATGAGGTAGTGGGTCAGTTTGAAAGGAAGCATCCCTCTGGGCCTGGGGCCCAATCGATTTGATTGGTTTTATCGGCACGGATAAATCCGTGCCCCTTCAAATCGAGTTCAAACTGATCCACTATCAAGGATGAGACGCAAGACGAGGGCTGGGGGTTCCACGCAGGTGGGACGGCGGACAACCGCCGTCCCGTAAAAAGAATCGTCTAAGGCGTATGAAAGGAATTGTTCCGGCAACGAAAACGCTGGTCACCGATTACACGGTTGGGGTCTTGACCTGAGGCCGGGTTCTCCCTAAAACTAGCGATGGTTGCCGAATGACCGCGGTCTGGGTGATTCCGCAGGTGTCTTAGCCTTTTCGTGTCTCGGTGTGGGATGGATTTTTCTTGAAGAAAAATCCTCCTGGCATCATTGGCTCAGGGACACGTTCACTGCGGAACCGCCATGATCCCGCAATGCGATTCGGTTGGGAAAGTGAGGAGGCTGCCATGGCGAGCTGCCCTGAATGCGACACAGCTCTGGATATTGCGCTCGACGAAGTGGAAGAGGGCGACGTGATAGCCTGCGAGGAGTGCGGGACGGAGTATGAGGTGGTTGGGGTGGAACCGCTGGAGTTGGCGCGTGTAGAAGAAGGGATCGAAGAGGAAGACGCTCTCTTCGAAGAGAGCGAGGAAGAGTGAGAATGAGCCGAGCGGGCGTGCTGGCGGCAACGATATTGGGTGTTCTTGCCTTGGGAGCCGCTTTGGCGGGACCGCGGAGCGCGTTCTTAACGGCAACCGCCGCGGCGCAGAACATCGGCATGCGCACGGTATCGGGAACGGTGCTGGATGGGAATTCGGCCCCCGTTTCCGGCGCAACGGTTTTTTTGAAGAACGAGAAAACCAAGACCATCCGCAGTTTCGATTCAACGGCTAACGGCCATTTCCATTTCGCTCAAGTTGATATGAGCACCGATTTCGACCTTTGGGCGGAAAAGGACTCCGCAAAGAGCGCGACAAAAACCGTGAGCTCCTGGGACGCACGGAAGGACTTCATCACCGATTTAAAGTTGAAGTAGATTGTCGAAGCCCGATTTTCGCCAGGCCATTTCAGGCCGATCTGCTGGGCCTGGATGCGAGCCCGGCTCTTGAGCCTCACCCCGCCAATTTCTTTACGACCAGCTCATTAAGAAGCGCAGGGTTTGCCTGGCCTTTGGATGCGCGCATCACCTGGCCCACGAAAAATCCAGCCATCGTGGTTTTGCCTGCGCGATACTGCTCGACTTGTTTGGGATTGGCGGCAATTGTCTCATCAATCAGCTTTTCGAGAGCCGAGGCGTCGGTGATTTGTTGCGGCTTTTCGCGGTCATAGACCGGCCCAAAGTCCTCGCCCGTTTCAAAACACGCATCGAAGAGTTGTTTCATTTGTTTTGAACTGATCTTGCCCTCATCGAGCAGATCGGCTGCAAGAACGATTCCGGCCATGGTCACCGGAGATTGATCGAGCTCGACGCCCAGCGCTTTTAGCCGGCCTCCGACTTCGCTCAAGAGCACATTGGCAACACGCCGCGGATTGCGCGCCGTCTTGGCGGCGGCCTCAAACCGGTCGGCAAACTCGCGTGAGGCGGTGAGGGTGTGCGCGTCTTGCATGCTCAGGTCGTATTGAGCGATCATGCGGGCGCGTCGCGGTTCCGGCAATTCCGGAATTTTTTTTCTCGTTTCGGAGAGAAATTCAGCGGAAACGATCAGCGGCGGCAGGTCAGGATCAGGAAAATAGCGATAGTCGTGCGCCTGCTCTTTAGAACGCATGGAGTATGTGCGGCCTTCGTTGGCATTGTAAAGGCGCGTCTCCTGCAGCACGAGGCCGCCGGCCTCGATGACTTCGACCTGGCGCTCGATTTCGTATTCCAGTGCCGCACGAATGAACTTGAAGCTGTTGACGTTTTTAACTTCGACTTTGGTCCCGAGCTTTTTCTGGCCTTTAGGGCGGACGCTGACGTTCGCGTCGCAGCGCAGAGAACCTTCCTCCATATTGCAGTCGGAGACGGCAGTGTAGAGGAGGATCTCTTTCAAGCGAGTGAGATACTCAAAGGCTTCATCGGGAGTGCGGAGATCCGGCTCGCTGACGATTTCAATGAGAGGCGTGCCGCAGCGATTCAGGTCGAGATAGGTGCGCGTGGCGGAATCGGAGAATCCGTCGTGGAGACTCTTGCCTGCATCCTCTTCCATGTGCACCCGCGTAACGCCTATTTTTCTCGTCGCGCCGCCGGCCGCCGGAATTTCGATCCAGCCGTGCTCGGCGAGCGGCTTGTCGTACTGCGAAATCTGGTAGCCCTTGGGCAGGTCGGGATAGAAGTAGTTTTTGCGCGCGAAGATGGAGCGCTCGCGGACCTGGCAGTTGAGGGCCAGAGAAGCCAGAGTGGCGAATTCGACGGCTTTGGCATTCAGAACGGGCAGCGCGCCCGGAAGTCCGATACATACCGGGCAAATGTTCGTGTTCGGTTCGGAGCCGAAGCGGTTGGCGCAACCGCAAAAGATCTTGCTGGCAGTGAGCAGCTGAACGTGGACTTCGAGGCCGATGACGGGCTCGTATTTCGTCAGAATCTCAGAGGAAACTGCCGGAGCGGGCATGTATGGATTTTATCGCGCGTGCCAGGCTGAGTTTTGGGGCGCGATTAGCCTGGACGAGGCGCGATTGCCTACAATCGTTGCCGGGAAGAATGTTTGATGGTGGCCGTTTGCGAACAATTGGAGGGAAAGCAGTGAATCAATGGAAGCTTTTGAGAACCGTTCTTTTGGGTACGGTGCTGGCGGGGCT
>DASXFF010000027.1:0-15665 GCA_036489735.1 Occallatibacter sp.
ATATCCCTCTTCATTCTCCGCCAGCACCAGCAGGTGGTTGTTCTCGTCGCCGTCGCCCGGCGCGCGATGGTCTTCGTTCTGACAGATATAAAGCTCGCAGCCCAGGATCGGCTTGACCCCCTTGGATTTGGCCGCGTCAAAAAAATGTACTGCGCCATAAATGTTGCCGTGATCGGTCATTGCGACGGACTTCTGGCCCAGAGCGGCGACCCGGCTGACAAGTTTCGTAACGTCGCAGGCTCCGTCGAGGAGCGAGTATTCCGTATGGAGATGAAGGTGGGTAAATTCTGCCATGGCTCTCTAATTCTAGACGCCACGACCGGCCGCAAAACGCCCAATGGCGCGGTTGAAATCTCCCCCAAATGAGGAAAAGGGCGGTTCCCCGGAAAAAACCTCAAACCGCCGGTGTTGCCGCCGATCTGGCGCGCTCAGCAATTCGGCTACTGCGTGACCGTGAGATCCGCATGCAGGCTGGCGGTCGAATCTTCGCCAGCCCAGATGTCAAACTCCGATGGCTCAACAATCCAATGCTTTGTTTGGGGATTCCAATACTGGAGCTCATCCTTACCAAGTGGGAACGTGAGAGTCTTCGTCTCGCCGGGCTGAAGGAGAATGCGCTCGAATCCCTTGAGTTGCCGGACTGGCCGGGAGGCCGAGCCATAGCGTTGATGAATATAGAGCTGTGCCACGGCATCGCCGGCAACGGTGCTGGTATTGGTCACATCCATTTTGACATCTGTTGTGTCGCCAGCGGCCATGCTTGCTTTGCTCAACTGCAGGTTAGCGAATTTGAAGGTTGCGTAACTGAGCCCGTAACCGAAAGGATAGAGAGGCTTGGAGTTCATGTCCCAATAACGTGAAGTGAAATTCGGCGCATCTTCGGGAGAGTGCGTGCGAGTGTGGTTGTAATAGAGCGGCTCTGAACCCGCCGTGCGTGGCCAGCTCAGAGGTAGCTTTCCGCCGGGGTTAACTTCTCCAAAGAGCACGTCGGCAACGGCATCTCCGCCCTCAGTGCCGGGATACCACGCTTCAAGAATTGCCGGGACATGCTCGGCTGCCCAGCGAATGTCGAGCGGACGTCCATTTTCAAGCACCAGGACAACCGGCTTTCCTGTAGCAGCCACTGCTTCGAGCATCTGCTCTTGAATGCCCGGAAGATCGAGCGTAGCTCGCGAAGCCCCTTCGCTGCTCATACTGGAAAGTTCACCCATGACGGCCACAACCACATCGGCATCCGCAGCCGCAGCCTTTGCCTTTGCAATCCAGTCCGCTACTTCTTCCGGAGTGGGCGGCGGAGCAGGTTTGGACCCAGTGAGCATATCCAGCAAGCCGGCATAGATTTTTGAAGGCCGAGGGCCGGCAACCAAAGTGACTTGCGCATCGGGTCCCAGCTCACTCTTGATCCCCGCTAGAACCGTGACGGGATGGCTCTTTGCGCCAGATCCAAACAGGCTCTCCACTGCCCATCCTCCCTCAATATCATGCAGTGCATCTGCCAGGGGGCCAATGACCGCAACCTTCTTGAGGTCTTTCCGCAGAGGAAGCGTATGGTTCTCGTTGCGCAACAACACCATTGACCGGGCGGCGAGCTTGCGCTCCAAAGTAAGGCCCTCAGGCCGGTTTAGAACCGTGTCTACTTTTGATTCGTCCACGTAAGGATGATCGAATACACCAAGATCGTACTTGGCTTCCAGAACAGGTAAAACCATTTGGTCCAGATAGGTTTCGCTTACCTTACCTTCCTTCACCAGCTTGGCAAGATTGTGCGAGTAGGTGAGGCTGGCCATATCCATGTTGAGACCGGCCGTGATCGCCTTGTAGGCTGCATCTTCGGGATCGCGCGCAAAGCCGTGCGTCACCAGATCCCTCACCGCGAAGGCATCGGAAAGCACAATGCCCTCGAAACCCCATTGCTTGCGGAGCACGTCTGTTAGCAGCCAGTGATTGCCGGACGCAGGTACCTCATTCAGATCCATATATGCACTCATGAAGGCCCCGGCGCCTGCCTGCTCCGCCGCGTGAAAAGGCGGGAGGTAAACGTTCTGCAAAAGCTCTTCCGGAATGTAGGACGAGTCATAGTCGCGTCCACCGTCGGCCGCGCCGTATCCTGCGAAATGCTTCACACAGACCAGCACACTATCCGGCCCGAGTTTGTCGCCCTGAAATCCGCGCACTTGCGCGCGGGCCATGGCTGAACCGAGATAGGGATCTTCGCCAGCGCCCTCCACAATTCGACCCCAGCGAGCGTCACGCGCAATGTCGACCATCGGCGTAAACGTCCACTGAATGCCGGCGGCACGCGCGTCTTCTGCGGCAAAACGTTGAGCCTGCATTTCGACCGAAGGGTCCCACGAAGACGCCATGGCAAGCGGTACGGGAAACACGGTGCGATAACCATGAATGACATCAAATCCAAATATGATCGGTATGTGCAGGCGCGACTTCTCCATGGCGATACGTTGAAGCCTGTTGATCTCTTTGACGTCGATCTGCCAAAGAATCGAGCCGACGCCACCCTTGGCAATGAGATCATCCGGTTTCTCATCGACGAACCCAGGCAACACCATGCCGGACGACTCGTTCAGTTGGCCTATTTTCTCGTCGAGAGTCATCTGTTTCAACAGGGCTTCGGCCCTTTGCTTCGCTTCCGGACTAAAGGGCTTGACCTGGCCATCGACTGAGCCACCACTTGCCAGCAGTAAACCACACAGCAGAGTGATTGCTGAATACTGTTTGAATCGCGTCATTTCTGTCCTCACAAGTGGGAATCATTTTACCCAGAAAAGGCAAGCGCCGGAAAGTGATAATAGTTGCGAACATCAACTGCTGAATTGCGCATGAAATCAAAACTCGAGCCCCGAAAACCAGACGCTCCGGATCAGTTGCGCATGCTTGTAAGATCAGCCGCGCCCGCCCGGCTTCTGTCGGCGTCCAGTCCGAACTTGAGTCTATCCCCTCGACAGCATCCACATCGAAGGTATATAAAGCAGCTCCGCAAATTTCAAGATCTGAGGTATCTCATCAAGGCGAGCCGATTGCGTCGGAAATCGTCTTAAGCTTGATCTGTGTCATTTCAAGACGCATCTTCACCCGGTTCGACCGGCCGCTAATAGACTATTCCCTGCTGGAATAGACTCGAATAATATTTAAGGATAAGTTCTAAGCGAGCATGGCTTCGGTCTCTTCTCGCGAGGCCATTGAGGACTGTGCGCCTGGACGCGTGACGGAGACGGCTGCGGCTGCGGCGGCGAATCGAGCGCTTTCCGCTGGATCTTTTCCGAGCAACAGGGCAGTGGCGAACGCGCCATTGAAAGCATCGCCCGCCGCGGTTGTATCGACAGCCTTTACCTGGAATGCGGGGATGGAGACTTCCAGACCATTTCGATCCGCAACGTACACGCCTTGCGATCCTTGCTTGAGTACGACGCCTTGCAGGCCTTGTGCAAAAAGTGCATCTCTTTGTTTGCGGAAATTACCTCGCACCGCGGCATCGCTGCCTGTATAAAACTCTGTCTCAGTCTCGTTTGGAGTAAACCAACTAATCTGGCGCAGCACCTCAGGTGGAAGTGACTGTGCCGGTGCGGGATCTAAAATAACTGGAACATTTTCTCGCGCGCAGACTGCGATCAGATGCGCAACAGTCTCGAGGGGTATCTCAAGCTGAACCAGCACCAGGCCAGCCGCTTTGATTACTTCGACCGCGGCGTCGATATCTTCAGGCGATAGCATGGCATTGGCGCCCGGAGCCACTACGATGCTATTTTCTCCGCTGGAACTTACCTCTATCAGCGCTACACCTGACGCCCCGTCAACCGTAATCACGGTGCTTACATTCACACCGGCGGTTTTCATGCTTGCAAGCAACTGAGGTCCGAACGCATCCGAGCCCAACTTACCGATCATAAAGACCGGATAGCCAAGGCGCGCCACTGCAACGGCCTGGTTCGCGCCCTTGCCTCCGGGATAAACCTTGAAGTCGTTGCTCAGGACCGTCTGCCCGCTCAGCGGAATTTGCTCAACCTTGGCAACAAGATCCGCGTTGATGCTGCCGACAACAACAATAGGCTTTCGATCATATCCATGCTGCATATCAACTCCCTATATTGCACTTGGTTTATCACTATCGGGCGTTCAGGCTTGACACCGGCTGACTTACTCGAACGCAGAGCAGATAGTAAGGAGCGTGTGTCGTTCGCTCTCGATTCCGCCCGCCAGTTCGGAACTAATCACTTTGCTTTTCATTCACTGACATTCCTTAGAACAACGGCGCCAAAGCGACCGAACTTAGCCCGAGAATAAAGAAGATGAACATAAGAGTGACAAGCCTCTTAGAGGCCGGAGGCGCCGAGGCGAACTCACGCCAGACGAAAACGCCCCAGGCCGCGGAGATCATGGTCGCTCCCTGGCCGATGGAATAGGAGACCGCCGGTCCTACGATTTGCGAACGCGAAGCAACAAAGTTCAGCACGGCTCCTGTACACCAAATGAGACCTCCAATTACTCCCCACAGGTGCCAACTGGAGGGCGCCGCAAAATAAGAATTCATGGAGACGCGAGAACCTCCGTCCACCGGACGCCGCATGAACAGATAATTCACCGGCACCGAGCACGCCAGGACACCGATCGAAAACACAAATGCAGCGGCGTAGGGGCCCATTGCGTGATCGCCGCTCATTGCTTTAGAAACGAATGGGTAGAACGTGCCCATCAGCAGTCCGGCGGCCAGGCTGAGCAAGACTCCGCGGCGGCTTGTGGAGGCGCGTTCACGCTCTCGCAAGCGGTAGGCTCCCGCATCGAGAATGATGGCGACGGCGATCAGAGCAATTCCTACGAAGAGGAGCCACGGGTTTCCGTTTGGAGAGATCAGGTAGCTGCTCACCGCGCCGACCACCAGCGCCAGGCCGATTCCCACAGGAAATGCGACCGCAAGTCCGGCAATCTCGATGGCCGCGACGAGCAGCAGGTTGGCAATGTTAAACGTTATGCCGCCCAGCAGAGCCATTACCAAGTGTCTGGAATTCGTTGCACCTAAGTCGGCAATGAAAGCTCTGCCTGTAGACCCCAAGCTGCCCAGTGTCAGGCCCCAGACAAGTGCCCCGAGCACCAACCCTCCAACGTAGTCCCAATAGAAAAGCTGGAATCGATATCCAGGACAAAGCTTAATGGTGTTTGCCCACGATCCCCAACACAGCATCGTGACGACCATGAATGAGAGGGCGATGACATAAGTCTCAGGCTGATACACGAGATTCCTTTCCTGACCATAACGATTTCACAGATAAGTTCCTCTTTGCTGCTACCTGATAGCTGCCCAGGTTAACGGCTGCTGCTCGGCCGAAGTCAGCAGAATCCATAGCTCATAAGTTCTCCGAACCCCGCCGTTCTATCTCAGAAACAAAATGCGAGACTGAACTCTATTGCACCGTCAGAGTGAGTGTCGCCGTTTGCGTTATTGAGGCCGTGCCGCTTCCCGCTGTTGCAGTAATCGTGATCGTGCTGCTACCAGCGGGCGTTCCCGGATTCGTAGCCGGCGGTGTAGAACCGATGTTGCCGCCCTTGCAACTTATCGCCATCGCAAACATCGCCAGCAGCGCGATCATGGCAGCCCCTTTGTGAAATGAGCGATGCAGAGCCTTCCTTCGCAAGAAGAACAGGTACGTAAAAATCATGGCTCCCATCGCTGGCCCAGCGGCAGCTTTCGATCCGCCGAATTTAGATGGTACAGAGCTGTGGGCGCTCGTTGGCGCAGTGGTCAAGATTGTGACGTTTACTGTGCTCGCCGTGCTTCCTGCGGGAGTCACTGTCGCCGGTGAAAAACTACATGCCGATTCGCTTGGCAAGCCTGAGCATGCGAACGCAACCTGCTGCTTGAAGCCATTCGTTGGCGTTAAGCTGAGCGTCGCAGTGGCGCTGCTCCCCGGCTGCATTGATAGTTTCACCGGGCTAACACTCAATGAGAAACCTGGAATGTTATCGCCCGAGGTGGAACTGTAATAGACTGCAAGCTGGCTGATGGAAGTGAAGAACGCCGTCCCACCTGGCGTTCCGGTAATGCGTACGCCGTCTCCCCATGTATCAGGGAAGCTGAAACTATATGCGGTTTGGCTGCCGGCTCCACTGCTGTACGGATAAGTTGGCGTTAGAGTAGCTCCGGGCACGTCGATCCACTGAAAGTTTTGCCTGACCTGTACGCGAAGATCGCCTGCATACCAGCCGCCATTGGAGAACATCGTCCCCGTTGTATACACAACCTGGTTGATGTTATAGGGCTGCGGCCATGTGTAACCCCACCAATCCACGGTCTTGGATTCTTCATCGTAGTCATCTTCGCTGTTACTCAGGGGCCCGTTGTTCAACTGATCCGAGCAATTAAGCCCGCACAATGAACCAAAGTGCGTGCTCTTGCTGATTGCGCGCGTGCCCGGCTTGAGCGCGAGATTGTCGGATGCAAGGCTATTTGCCGGAGACGCTGAGGCATAAGTCTGAAGATAAAGTCTACGCAGTGAGTACGTATAGGAATCTCCACTGCAGCAGACGTTACTTTGCAGATAGAGCGTCTGGCCATCCTGACTAATGAATTTCGAGGGGATGCTGATGCCGTATTGACCGCGATTGTCTGTAAGTCGGAGCGGTCCGAAGTCATTGGACAAAAAATGGCTCCACGGACCCCAGGGTTGGGGCGCCTCGTAAAACTCATGCGTAGCGCATCCCCACGTCGCCATGATGTAACGATTCAAAGGCCGATCGTAGACTGCGCCTCCCTGCGCGATGATCTTCTGATCCGCGGGGCAGTCGGTTCCAAACATGACAGGATAGAGTTCCCGCTGATCGGTCAGCACCGGGGACTTCTGGGTAATGTCGCCGCTCCACGTTGGAGTGCTGCCGCCTATTCCGGAATAAAACTGCCACGCGGAGCGGTCTAAGACGCTCGCTTTCGGAACCCGTGCCAGATAGACGGATGTCTGGTCTCGCCAATCGTTGTCAAGCCCATAGGCATAAACATATCCGTCGATTGCATTGGCAGAGTTCTGGCCGTAGTCAAGAAAAAAGATAGTGGTGAACTTGTACGCCGCCGGGTCGCTCGAATCATCCGGAACGCCGAACATGGGCACCGCCGGATTAACTGACCACGTTGCCCCATGATCGAGCGACTCCACAATCGACGCAGCCGGAGCATCCTCAAACGTAGTCTCATTCAGATTCTGGTAGGCAAGATAGATGGCTCCGCCAATGCAGAGCATGCCGGTAGGTTTATCTGTATAAGGGTTTCCGCTGTAGTTGTTGCCGACGTCTCCGGCAACAAAGGCGCCGGTAAGATTTGGAGGCGTGCCGGAGATCTTCCCCACTGCCATGGCATAGAAGGTATTTGCAAAATTCTTGCCGTCTCCATTGGCCGCATACAGATTGCCGTCGTCGGCCCAGCAACTGGGCCATAGGTCCCCGTCCCCTGTCATCTGATAGGTTGAGTAGGATTCTTCGGCTGCTGTCGAGAAATAGGTACTTTGAGGAGGTACCACTGTTTGCGCCGCGCACAGGCTCGTCAGCGCCAGAAAGGCGAGAAGAGAAAGCCATTCAAACACCTGTCGCTGATGAAGGCTGAGAGGCATTCTGACCAACTCCAGGCGGAATTAATGAAGGTTGCTCAATCGAGGATTGATTGATTCAGGATTTAAAGCGTTCGCTCAAGTCACCCAACATGCGATCAATGGGCCTCATCAAATAGTCTTTTCCAAATCTGCTGTAACAATAGGTGCTGCGCAGAGACATCTTTCGACCAATCTTATTAAGTCGAAAGAGTGGCCATGCCGCCAGGCATTTCTGCCCGGCAGCATGGCCTTTAGGAGACAGACTAGAACTCGAGCTTCAACCCGAACTGGATGCTGCGTGGTCCATTCTGCTGTGCCGTCATAATTCCGAAGACGGTGCTCGATTGGCCTATTGACGCATCACTCAAATCCGGCGGTGCCCCGTTGATGATGAATGTTTGTGAGTCGCCTCCGTTGGAGAAGACCACACGATTGAATGCGTTGAAGAAGTTGGCTTGAAATTGAAGGTCGAAGCTATCGTGGATTGTTGTTCGCTTGGAGATCGAGAGATCTTCGTTGGTGTAGCGAGGCAGCCGAAGAGCCGAAAAGAAGTTGGGGGCATTACCAAATGTTGCAGCTGGAGGAATCGTAAAGGCAGCCGGGTTGATCCAGAACTGGCAGGGTTGACGAACGGCGGTGGTTTGCACCGGACCGGAGCACTTCGGATTGTAAGCGGGGTTCTTGAGTGGCTGACCAGGGACGACGTTCACGCGGAATGCATAGCCGTCGCCGCCGGCGAAGAACGGGTTGTTTGAACCGAACGCATCGTACTCGATATGGATGGGCCGGCCGCTCTGATACTGATGAATGCCCGATACCGACCAGCCGCCGACAGCCCGGCCAACCACGCCCTCGTGATTGAGCCACTTCTTCTTCGGACCGAATGGCAGCTCATAGGTATAGCTGAGCGAGACTACGTGCGGCACATCGGAACTGGTAACAGACCGCTCAGAAGGCTGGTCGTAGAAGTCCTGCTGGAAACCGCCCGAATAGATGGCGTTTTGGCCTGCGGCACTGGGGCCGGAATTTGAATCGACGTCGCCGATGGTTTTCGAGAACGTCCACGAGAGCAATGCCGTCAAACCTTGCGAGAAATGCTTCTGAATGCTTGTCTGCAATCCGTTGTAGGAGACGCTTCCAATCGGGTCCAGAGGATTATCGACGTCGCCATATTGAGGCCACGGCCGCAGAGCCTGGGCCGCGGTCGCAGCCGAACCGAACACTGAAGTGAAACCTGCCCAGGGAGAGGTGATGCCTGCGGCCTGAATTCTTGAATCGGTGATCGGCAATTCAAGCCATTCATTCAAGGGCATCCCGTCCGCAGCTGCAGCCGGCGTGTACTTCGGGATCACTGACTTGTAGTCAGTCTCGTTCGGCTTCGCCCACAGACCCAGGTGATAGGTATGCATTCCGACGTAGCCGACCGTCGCCACAATGCTCGAAGAAAGCTTGTGCTCAATCTGCGCCGTCCAATAGAACTGAACCGGAGGTATGCCCGAAGCAGGATTAATCATGGGCGGGTTGCCATCTCCTACTTCTGTTCCGGGGTTCAAACTGATGCCAGCAACTCCCGTTGACGGATATTGATTGTCCCAGTAGTACGCCGGAGACCCCACGTAATCCTCCGGCTGGTCGAGCATGGCCAGATTCGAGAAGCCCGATGTGTATTGCCCACCGCTGATGTCGCTTTCGCTGTTGTCATTGCCGATGGGGCGAGATACTGCAAACCCGCCGCGCAGCACGGTATCGTGAGCCCAGTCCGGCGCGTACGCGAAGCCGATCCTGGGTTGAAATCCTCGATAGTCGATGGTGCCAATACGGTTGGCGCCGGCGCGCGGCTGACCAAGGGCGTTTGTGCCATGGCCGTAGAACTGAAACGCTCCGGGAATTCCGCCTGCGCTGGGATTCGGCAGGGTCGGGTCCATGGTGGAGATGTTTCCGTGCGCCTCAGACCGGGGAAGCTGGATGTCATAGCGAACGCCAAGATTCAGCGTCAGATGCTGTGACACGCGCCAATCGTCCTGTACAAACACCGCGCCCTGCGACCACCGGTACGACGGAGTGGCGGGATAAGTGATGTTGATGTAGTTGACCGCGCCGAAAAGGAAACTGGCGGCCGGGGCACCGGTACCTCCCGGAATGGAGACCGCGGTGTTAGTGCCCTGATCGAATCCCGTGCCATTGATAGCGGTTTCTGTCGGCTCAAAGGTGAATGCGCCATTGGGATAGCCGGTTTCGCCGCGCTGCAGGTAACGGCCTTCGCCGCCCACCGTGATGCTATGCGCTCCGCGAATCATCGTAGCGTTGTCGCTGACGTAGAAGCGGCCTTCAGCGTCCGATGAAGCGTTCACTCCGCCAAGCTCGTTCTGCACAGTGCCAACTGCAAAACCTGCCAGGGGTGTGCCGGCCGGATAAGCGGGAAGGCCCGTGATCCCAAATCCGGGGCCAGGGTCAGGACCCGCTTGAAGCGGCCCATTAAACCCCGTATCCCGGATGTAGCCGACGTTGAAGTTGTTAAACATGGTGGGCGAATGAACGTAGTTGTACTGCAAACGCGCCTGCGTGGTGGGGGCGGTAAAGTCTGAGGCGTCGTACAGGCTCAAGCCGCCGTTGTTGCTGTTGGTGTAGGCGCCGGTAAATATGCTGCCGGACAATGAGTGCTTATCGGAGATATGCTCGTCGATCTTCACAACCAGCCGGTGCTCGTCAATTTTGCTGGTCTGCAGACGAATGAAATTGTTGTTGGGAGCGTCATTGCTTGCCGCCGGGAACAGTTGAAGAACGGCCTGCGATACGGTGCTGAGCCCGGGCGTGCCGGCAGGAATAACGTTCGTTGGCGCCGATCCAGGTCCGAACGGATCGCGGACCGGATAAGTTTTCCCATCCGGGCCTACTACGTTGTGGACCGAGGCTGGGTTATAGATCTCACCTGCATACACGGGCCTGCCGGCCGGATCGACGATCCCGTGGCCGTTCGATGGATCAGTGAGCTGCGCGCCCAAACTCTGGGAGAAGTCGCCCTTTGCAAATGGAGCTGGAAACGTGGTGAGCGATGAGCTGTAAGAGCTCGGCCGATATGTGAAGCCGGTGTAATCGACAAAGAAAAAGGTCTTGTCGCGGCCATCGTAGAGTTTCGGAAGCCGTACCGCCCCGCCAAAAGTGCCACCGTACTCGCTCTGTTTGAGCGGCGCTTTTGTCGCGCACTGTGCAGCCGGCGTTCCACCGTCGATGCACTGCTGACGCAAGATGGGGATCGTATAACCCCAGGCATCCAGGGCGCTATTTTCGAGATACTCGAATGCACTGCCATGATATGTGTTTGTGCCTGACTTGAATGCGAAGGAAACAGTTCCCTCATCAAGGCCATACTGCGCCGACTGGTTGCTGGTGATGAGCTTGAACTGGCTAATAGCATCGATCGGAGGGTGGTTGTTGCTGATGTTGCCAGGCTCGGTGGTGTTCATCATCGGAACGCCATCGATGTACACTTCGTCTCCATACGACGGAGAGCCGGCCACGTTGAGGCGGTAATCCGGAGTCGCTCCGGGCTGCGAGCCCGAGACGCCAGGTGTCAGGACCACAAAGTTCAAAGGATTGCGCATATCTCCGCTGAGAGATACGGGCAAATCCTTGATCTCTTCCGGAGAGATGCTCAAACCAATGTCCGAAGTCTGTGTTTCGATTTCGGCGCCGTTGCTTTCGACCGTGACGGTTTGCTGCACCTGGCCAACCTGAAGCGTAACGGGCAGCGAGAGAGTGGTTCCTACTCCCACAACGATGTGCTTCTGAACAACAGTGCTAAAGCCGGCCGCTGTAGTGGTGAGGGTGTATGTTCCGGGCGTGACATCGAGGATGCTGAATTCGCCCGTCGGCCCCGACACCGTGGATGAGACGACACCGGTGGCCTCGTTCTTCAAAGTGAGCTGTGCGTGCGGAATAACGGCGTGCTGTGAATCCTGCGTTTCGCCCTTGATAGCGCCAAGGTTGACCTGGCCCCATGCCGGGTGCGGTGAGATAGCAGCGAAAATCAGGACCAAGAACAGCGCGACTGGCAAAGACTTCAGGAACTTCATCAGCGTCCCTCCTCCAAGATTTAAACCTTTAAATCGACAGACGGATTCTAACTCAACCTTAGATTGACTTGTCAACATATTTCGGCGGCATTTTTTATCCGGTCTCTGTGAAATTTCACGTATATTGGTCTAACCGCAGCGAAAACGGTAGGATAGTGCCGCAAATGAAACCCGCCTGGCTACGGTGAAACAGCTTGACTGTTAAGCGTTTAATCGCCGAGCGAAAGGATACGGTGAATGTCGACAATCGTGGAAGTGGCGAAGCGCGCCTCTGTTTCCATCGCAACCGTTTCAAACGTAATTCGAGGCACCAGGCGTGTCAGCCCCGAACTGCAGGAGCGCGTTCAGAACGCCATCCGCGACCTGGATTACTACCCGAACGCGATCGCCCGCAGCCTGAAAGTGAAACAAACACGGATGCTCGGCCTGGTGCTGCCGGACATCACGAATCCCTTTTTCCCTGGAATTATTCGCGGCGCCGAAGATGCCGCCTTCGAGCGCGACTACTTCCTCGTTGCCGCCAATACAGACGATCAGATCGGCCGCGAGCGCCGCATCGTCTCCGCACTGCGCTCTTACCGCGTGGATGGCGTCTTGCTGATCTCCGCGCTGGGCAATGACAACAGCCATATCCGCCGAACCATCGCATCCGGCGTCGCCGTCGTCTGCCTTGACCGCTCAGTCCCGGGGATAACTACCGATTCCGTACTTCTGGATAACGTTCGCGGCGGGCGGGAGTGCGTACGCCATCTGATCCAGGCAGGTCATCGCAGCATTGCGATTGTTACCGGACAACTGAAGGCCCAGAACGCGCGTGAGCGCCTGCAGGGATACACTGAAGCTCTGGGCGAAGCGGACATTCTTCCGGACAAGTCTCTCATCCTCGAAGGCGACTACCGTTACGAATCCGGTTATCGCCTGGGCAAACAGCTGGTCAAGAGTCACACCAAAGCGACCGCCATTTTTGTTTGCAACGGCGTCATGACGATAGGTGTGCTTCAGGCATTTGAAGAACTGGGGGTCAAGTGTCCGGACGATATTGCAGTGGCCACGTTCGATGACTTGACACTCGACAACTCGTTCCATTCCCACCTTACCGCTGTGGTGCAGCCAAGCTACGAGATGGGCGCTCGCGCCGCGACCATACTGATGGACCGCATCGAAGGCAAGCTGGCCGGCGATCCGGTGGTCGTGCGCATTGTGCCGACACTCGTGATTCGCGATTCGACGCGCTCGCAGCGCCTGCTACCCAATCATCGCCCGGATAACGCGTAAGAGCAGCCACGTGCCCGTGTTCTCAATTCCCTGCCTCATATCCTTCTGCTGGCGCTGATCCCAAGTCCTATGGCACCTTGTTCGTCAAGGCTCTGACCTCCAGCGGCCCCACCTCAAGCCCCTGCTTGAGTAGCCGCTCGCCTGAAACAGTCTGAGCATCCCCGCCATTCCATCGGACCTGATATTGCTGCGAAGCCTTCACCCCGCGAAAGCGAACCAGGAAATGTCTATCCATCGCATCGGATGAGATTCGGAAAGATATTGCATTTCGTTGGACATCAACATCCGTAATCGTGCACTCATCGAACCCAGCGCCTTGCCGTGCCTCCGCATCGATGAAGGCGTCTCCGAGTGCGGGCCAAAGCAACTCCACGGACGTCATCGCGCTGCCCGTGCCCCAGTGAAAGCCGGTCAAGGAGCCCGGTTCATCCACAAAGCCCGTATGCGCCCAGTTCTCCCACGGCGCGACAGCAAAAGTTGACCGAGCCGCTGCAATCGCGCGTTCCAAATACTCAAATCTTCCTGTCGCCTGGTAGTAATCGGCCAGCAAGGTAGTTGCATATCCTTGCCGTGCATCGCTCCACTCGGCGTCAGTATTCTGCGTGGTGAAACCGCCCAAGAGGATTGGTGTAAAGGCCGGGTTGTTCCACACCTGCTGCGTGAGAAGAAGATAATCCAGCATCTGCGATCCCCGCTCAAGATACTCCGCCTTGTGCGTCGTCCGATAAAGGGCCAGCATGGCCTGCGGCGCTTGCATCTCCGCCAGATTGTTTTGCGGGTATTGCGCCGTCCACCGATCGTAAAATCCGTAGTCTTTTCGCGCACACGATAAGAACGTTTCAAAATCGAACCAGCGCTGGCGCGGCAACACCTCCTTCTCGATGAAGTTCATGGCGCGTTCGGCCGCCGCCACATAGCGCATGTCGCCCGTACTGCTACCCAGCGTAACCAGCAGCAGCGCAGACGGCGCCGTCTCGGCGTTGAAGTCTCGAAATTCCGCGCGCGGCTTCATGGTAGTCGCCTCATACCATGATGGAATCACTCCGCTCGGCAGTTGATGCGCGAGCAGGAAATCGCCGTAGGGTTTGACGAAACGCAGCACCTCGTCCTTGCGTTCCGGCGTAAGGTCGTCAGCCCAACGCAGCATCCAATAGGCCGTCCAGGACATCGAGAATGCATGATAACTGTCGGCATAACTCGCCCAGCCATCTCCTGGAATCCACTTCGCCTGATCCATCAGGTAAATCGTCGAAAATGCGCCGTCTTTTCGTGGCGACGATAACGCAAGATTCAGCACGCTTTCTGCCTTGGCCATCATCTGCGCATCGTGCGTCGCTCTTCCGTGCAGATACCAGCCATACGCAGTTCTTAATGCCTGGAACCATGCGTTAAACCATGCATCCGGTTCCGGGTGGTCCCAGTGACCTTGATAATTGCGGTTGCTCTTCAGCGTGCCACATTCTTTGTCGCCGCATGGAAAGCCCTGATAAACGCGATCCGCGTAGCTGCCCCACGCCTCTTGCCGCCATGAGTCGAACGAGTCGAGTTCCGGCCGTATGGCATTTCTCTGTTCATTCGCGGAGCCAAGCAGCGACGGATGTCCCAACTGCTCCCATAGCAGGCGCACAACCCGGCGATATCCGAGCTTGGGCGGCTGCTCTGAAAGCACAATCGAGTATTGGTACTCGACTACGTGCGCAATTGGAGTGACCGTCAAAGTATCGGAGCGGCGAAAGTAGCTGTGATCGTGCGGCTGCGACGGAATAGCGCCGTAAGCCATCCACGGCCGATTGCCGGAAGTGACATCCAGATCGAGCGCCCTTGTCTCAACGTGACGATCATCGAGATGCGGTATCAGCGCGGCAAACACGCTTCCCTGCTGCATCATCACCGTTGGAGATTTGAAAGCATTCGCCGGTATCAGATCGTCTGCTTCCCGCTTGATGTTCTGCGACCACACGAAGTCCAGTGGGCCGGCATGCTCATCGTCTGTGGAATGGCGCGGCGGCATAAACTCATAACGGTCTTCAACTGATCTGACCGATGCACCATCATTCAGCGTCACTCGCGTTGAGACATTCAGCACGTCACGGTTGTCCGTAAGAACGATCCGCTGCTCAAATTTACCGACCTCGCAATCTCCGCCGATCAACAGGCCGCTATCGATCGATACCGCGTGGCCAATGGGGCATGGATGCATGCCCGCCTCCGTCCGCACGTAGACCGAAGAACTCGCGGCAAGAGTCGGCTGCCAGTTGCCGCCCACCTTGATTGAGAGCACCTCTGACTGTTGATTGCCGGCGGCTTTCACTTCAACCTGAAGCGCAGGCCCTGACAATGTTTGCAGCGCAAAAGCCGTCTGAGTTCCCGCTGCGAGAAGCAGGAAGTGCACTGCCCAAGCGCGGCTGCTCATTGTCGAGTAGCTACCGGCGCTTGCGCCACGACTGTCGCCGGCGGCGTCAAATGCGAAGTGCCATGATAGAACTCCCACGGCTCCTGTCGCGTGATTCCGAAGATGGAAGTCTGTCCCTGGACAAAGCGCTGCCTCACCTCAAAATTCTCAAAGGCCACACCGCCAAGCACCAGCGCCTTCGATGCCCAGTACATGTGGCGCGCATTCACCCGCACACGCAGATCGGGCTGCACTTCATGGCCAGGCACGCGCCAGTACTGGGTTTCCTTGGGCAGCGAATAGACCCAATGCGCGGTATCGTTGCCCGGCGTGTGCCGC
>DASXFF010000067.1:0-25753 GCA_036489735.1 Occallatibacter sp.
TTGGTCGTTCTCTGTTCGCTGTTCTCATGTCTCTTATCTCTATTCTCTTATCTCTGTTCCCTTGTTCCCTGTTGCCTGTCCTCTGTTTCGTGTTGCCTGATCACTGACCACTGATCACTGACCACCGAACACCATCACCATCGCCCCCGCCGTAATCAGCAATCCGCCGATCACCGCCGCCGCATTCAGCTTCTCGCCCAGCAACAGCCACGCGAAAACCATCACCAACGGCACGCTCAACTTGTCCAGCGGAGCTACGCGCGAAGCGGGCCCCAGCTGCAGCGCGCGGAAGTAACACAGCCACGACAATCCCGTCGCCAGGCCTGAAAGCGCGAGGAACAGCATCGTGCGCCGATCGAGCGCGCGAATCTCGCCGTGCCTTCCCAGCGCCAGCACGATGCCCCATGCAAACACCACCACCACGCTGGTGCGGAGCGCCGTCGCCAGGTTCGAGTCAACATGCGCCACGCCTACTTTGGCCAGCAGCGCGGTGGCCGCGGCGAATACTGCCGAAAGCAGCGCCCATCCAATCCAGTTGTTCGTCCAGCTCATGGCAATCAGCATACGCGTCGGCCGTCGAACCGCGAATCACGACCCACGGGCCACAACTGTCGGCCGACGGACTGAGTTCCGCTTGCAGAAGAACCCTGTTGCGGTTTACAACTGCGTGCTATCATCCCTGCATTCCCTCCCTCCGGCCAAAACACAGGAGGTCTGAATGAACATTTCCTATCGTTCAACGGGGACGCGCAAGTCCATTTCCCGCTTCTCTTTATTCGCAGCGATTCTCGCAGGCAGCATGGCCATGGGCTGCGCGCCAACGTCGGCGCAATCCAGCATTCTGGGCCAGTGGCGAACGACTACTCAGATGGGCACCATCACGATTTCGTTTATGTCGAATGGTCAATACGACCAGACGGGAGTGGGGACTACCGGCGTGCAGACGATGCAAGCCGGCCCTTACCAGCTCGTGGCGCCCAACAGCATCATCTTCACGGTCGCAACCTGGTCGCCGCATTCCAGAACCGTCCTTGTCCCCTGCGGAATTCCGAACGACCCGGTTTGCAATGTGCAACGGGTGGTGAACTATCCCCAGCCGCCCGGAACGAGATATACGTATATGTTCAACGGGCCGAACAAAATGACGTTGTCGAACCAAACCGGCCCACTGACGTTTACGCGCGTGACGGGGCAGTAGCAGAGATCAGCGACCAGAGAACAGAGATTAGAGATCGGCGGCCGGACAGCATGGAGCGAGGATTAGCGCGCGCCTAAGAAAGTGGGGCGAAGCGCAAACCCGGCCGGTCTTATAGACTCCTGAGGATGGAGACTGGCCGCGCCAGCAGAACTGCTCTTCGCGTGGCTCAGCGACGCGCCGTCCACCAGGTTCTCGACCGGCCCGCGATCCTCACCGATCCGATTGCAATTCCGTTGCTCGGCGCTGATTTCCGTTACGACCGGGTACGCGAAGCGCATCCTTTCGCCCGCGCGTTTCGCGCCTTCATGGCCGCACGCAGCCGCTATGCCGAAGATCGCCTTGCCGCGTGCGTCGCTCAGGGCGTGGAGCAGTACGTGGTCCTCGGAGCCGGACTCGACACTTTCGCCTATCGCAATCCGTTCAAGCAACTGCGCGTCTTCGAAGTAGACTTCCCCGCCACGCAGGAATGGAAACGCGCGCTGCTGGCCTCGGCAGCGATTGACGTGCCCGCCAATGTCACTTATATTCCGCTCGACTTCGAGCACATGACGTTGGCCGAGGGAATGGCCGGTGCGGGCTTTGACGCGGCGAAGCCCGCATTTTTCGGCTGGCTCGGCGTGGTTCCATACCTCACGCTTCCGGCCTTCCGCGCAACGCTGGAAACGATTGTCGCGCTGCCCGCGGGCACAGCAGTCAGCTTCGACTACGCGCTTTCACCCAAAGGGATGAGCATTTTGCAACGCATGACCTTTCGCTCCCTGGCGCGGCGCGTAGCCCGAGCCGGCGAACCCTTCCAGTTGCTGTTTACGCCTGAACAGCTTGACGGGGAGTTCGTTCGTACAGGCTTCTCGCGTTTCGAGCAGCTGGGCGGCGCCGAACTCAACGCGCTCTACTTCGCCGGCCGCAGCGACGGTCTCAAGCTACCAACTCCCGGCCTGGGACGTCTTGCTACTGCGTGGATCTAATCACGAAGGAGCCAGCCATGCACACCGTGAGACGCGCCGAACTCCGCGACCGCGACGAGCTCGCCCAATTACACCTGCTGCTTTGGCCCGAATGCGAACTTGACCAAGAGAAGGAACAGGTTATGGCACTGCTGACCACAGGGAAATGCGGGACGCTTCCCGCAGCGGTCTTTGTGGCCGACGCGGGCGACGGAGCGCTGGCCGGATTTATCGAAGTGGGCATGCGATCGCATGCCGACGGCTGCAATGTTGCGCACCCTGTTGGATTCATCGAAGGCTGGTTTGTGCGCCAAGCCAACCGGAACCACGGTGTAGGCCGCTCATTAATGCGCGCTGCTGAGCAGTGGGCTCGCTCACACGATTGCGCCGAAATAGCATCCGACGCTCTCATCGACAATGAGGATTCACATCGCGCCCACACGGCTTTGGGATATGAAGTGGTAGACCGGTGCGTTCACTTCCGCAAATCGCTTTGAGACGCAGCCGCTCTCTGGCTGCGAGATAGAATGTCCTCATGCGTCCGTCCGTGTTGCTGCGAATTTCCCTGGCCGCGCTGTTTGTAATCGGCGTGAGCGGATGCGGCTATCACACGCTAGGCGCAGCCACGCACCTCCCGCCCGAGATCAAAACGCTCGCCGTGCCGGTTTTTGCCACGCGTACCGAGGCCAGCGGCACCGAACAGGCATTGACCGAGGCTGTCATCCGCGAGTTCGCTGCGCGCACCCGCTTTCGCGTCACTACAGACTCCGGACAGGATGCCGACGCCGTTCTCCACGGCACGATTCTGAAGCAGACCACCGCCCCGCTCACCTACAACTCCGCCACCCAGCAATCGTCGAGCTTCATCATCACCATCGTCGCCTCGGTCACGCTCACGGCTCATGACGGAAGAGTTCTCTATCAAAACAAGGACTACGTTTTCCGTGAGCAGTATCAATCCTCAACCAACCTGACCACGTTTATTCAGGAAGATCCTGCAGCCATTCAGCGCCTTTCGCGCGAATTTGCACGGCAGCTGGTTGCCGACGTGCTGGAAGGGTTTTGAAAATCCCGGCGGCTTCTGGGGCGCTGACCGGCTCCTGATGATCGTGCGCTTCCCAAGGTCCCCGTGAGGGACAATCCCATTCTTAGATCCCATCATTGACAGCGCGTCCATCGCACCATTATTGTTTCGCCGTGTGGTCTGACCACATGTCGAGGCTTCCAATGCGCACTCCCCGCGTCTTTTCCACGTTTCTTCTGTTGTTTTCGACTGCAATCGCCGTGGTCCCGAGGGCGCGTGCGCAGGACAATATGCGCCTCGCGCCTTACCACGGCTATACCGGCGAGACTTTTGACACGCGCGGCTACGCTTATGACTACCTCGTCGATGGAAGCTTGAGGCAGGACGATCCAGCCGGGAGAAAATTCGCGACCCTGCAGGCTGCCTACGCCGCCGCGCCAGCCGGCACTCAAGAACATCCCACGGTCATCGGCATCAAGCCCGGCGTCTACTTGCTCCGCGGCGGCGACACCGAGCCCAGCATGACCATCACCAAGGACTACATCACGATCGTCGGCCTGACTAACGATCGGCGCAACGTGGTGCTCGCCGACAACCGCGGGAACGAAGAGGGCGCCTCAAACAACGGTTACATCCTGATGGTCAATAACACGGGATTCACCATGATGAATCTCACACTGGTGAACTACTGCAACCTCGACTATGAATACCCCGGCGACCCCTCCAAAAATCTCCACAGACGCTCGCCGGTCATCACGCAGGCTGTCGCGCTGCAGGCCGAGGGCGACAAGCATGTCTACTCACACGTCGCATTCCTCGGCCGCCTCGATACGATGTTCATCCGCACCACGCGATCCTATTTCACCAACGTCTACGTCGAGGGCACTGACGACTTCATCGGCGGCGGCAACATAGGCGTGTGGGAAAACTCCGAGGTCTACTTTCCTACGGGGCGCGGCGTCATGTCGGCCTCGGGCATCGCTTTCATCAATACAGTTTTTCGCGCCTCGCGCGGCCTGGAGTTTTACAAAGGATTCCGCAATCCCGTCACGCTGATTCACTGCACCATGCCGGTGAACACGCCTCACTCGCCCGTTGCGTGGATGGTGTGGAAGACTCCGCTGCGTCAGAATCTTTATTCGCTTACTTACAAAACGAGGGACGAGAACGGCAAGCAGGCCGTAATTTTTGACAGCATCCTGGGCCCGCACACTTTTACGTTGTCGCGCGAAATCAGCGGCGAAGAAGCGCGCGCCTTCAATCCCTGGAACATGCTGCGCTCGACTCCCAACGGAAAGGTCGACGATTGGGATCCGGCAAATGTTCGCGAGAAATACGAGAACGACGGCAGCGACGTCTTCCGTATGGCGTTGAACTCTGAAAAACGGGCTGTGACCGGGGCGCCGGTAGCCGTGGCATCGCCTGCCGGCGGTGCATTCGCCGAAGTTGAGCCACCCGGCAATGCTTCAATTCGCACTGGCGGGCCAGGGGTGATGCTGACGGCGATGGTGCAGCCCATGCGCGCCATCAATGCGGCTGTTTCGTGGTCGACTTCATCGAGATTGATCAAGCTGAGCACCACGAACGGCAGAATTGTGATGGTCACGGGCAGCAACACTACTGACCACGCTACATACGTAGAAGTGAGAGCTATGGCCGCAAATGGGTTCTACGTCATGTCGCACATCTACGTTGAGCCTGCCTATGTCGATCCGCCGAAGTTCGTTCGGTCTCCCGTCATCACTCCGCCGGTCACTGGCGAGGTTGCGGTGAATTATGCGCTTGACCTGGGCGGACGGGAAGACCAGTCGCTCATCGATTGGTACGTTTGCGACGAGGCCGATTGCTCGACGCGCCGCGAAGTGGCCGTCAGTCGCGGCAATCAGCCTTTGCGCCGGCTCACGCTCACACCGGGATTCGCCGGCAAATATATTGAAGCCGCGATCCGTCCGAAGCACAACATCAGCGAGCCTGGGCCTGAAACCGTCGCGATTTCAGCAAAGCCTGTCAACCCATCCGAAACCAGAGCAAACATCGATCCCAACTTCCGCAACTTTGTTGAGACGCCGCAATCCGATTTCATCAACGGCATGTGGACTGTGCTGGGAACCTGGACTTCTTCCACAGGAGACAACATCGTGAACGGCTACGGCCTGCGCGTGGCATCGCAAGGAGCACAATTGCTTTATCAAAACGACACGCCGGCTGGCGATATGCGCGTCCGGCTTGTGCTGACTCCGGAAAAAACTGCCGGCCAGGGCTTCGGCATCGCCGGCTCGCCCAACGATGACGCAGGATCGAAGAATCAGAAAGCGGACATCTTCATCAAGTACGACCCGCGCACCCGCAACGGCTACTCGCTGCGCTTCTGGCGCACCATCCAGGCAGCGGATAAGTGTATGTTCCAGCTCTATCAGATCGTCAACGGTGTCGGTCACCCCATCGACAATCAGCAGCAGCTGACCGGCGTCCTCAAGCCCAACACAACGATTATCCTTAACATTTCTGGCACGACTTTTACGGCGACCGGCTCGAACACGCACGATGGCGACAAGCTTGTGTTGAAAGCAACCGTGACCCGAAACAACTACGGCGGTGCGGGAATCGCATGGTCCGGATCGGTGCCGTTTGGAAACAGTGTGGTCATCAGCAGATTTCAGATTGCCTATCCGTTGTTCGGTTTTCAGGCCCGCGGCGCCGGCAAGCGCGGCGAAGGAACGGCGCAAACCGCGCGTTGAACCTCGAAAGGAGCCGATGATCTCTTGATTCCTGCCCGCTTTTCCGCGCTGGTCACGCGGTTCCGGGGCTTGTATTCTGGACGCGCATGAAGAATGCGGCGCCAATTGGTGCATCAACGGAGCGTGCAAGTTGACCGCCTCGCGTTGGGGCGCTGGGTTCAGCTCCGTGGCCCGATTTACTGCGGAGATCGAATCTGCCGCTGCCGGTACTGGCAAGCTGCGGGCCGGCTATGTGCTGGCCGGCGACGAGATCTTTCTCCTCGATCGCTGCCGAGCCGCTGTATTAAAGGCCTTTGTCCCGCCCGATCTTCGCGACTTCTGCCTTTCCGATCTCGATCTGACTTCGACCTCGATCTTCGAAGTCCTCGACCGCGCACAAACGCCGTCGCTGATGGCGCCGTTTCAGGTGATCTTCATCCGCAACGTGCGGCAGCTCTACACACGAGGCGCCAAGAAAGAAGAATTCGCCGCGCTCGACCGATATTTTCAATCGCCCAATCCGCAAGCGCTGCTGCTGTTCATTGCGGATTTTTTGCGGATTCCTTCAGACACGCGCCGCATGGATCTGGACGACAAGAACCGATTTGAAAGAATCACCGAGACCCTGGGCGCGCACTGCGGCATGGTTGAGCTGGCCCGTGTCAACGAAGACGACGCAATGCGCTGGGCCGTGGCCAAAGCCGAGCAGGCGGATCTACACATGGAAACGGACGCCGCGCGCGAGTTGGTGGATGCGCTGGGCGCAGACATGATGCTGGTGGCATCGGAGCTGGAAAAACTCCTCCTCTACACTTCCGGCCGTGGACGAATCACGCTGGGCGACGTCGAGACTATGGTCCTGAGCGCCAAGCAGCGCACGCTCTACGAGCTGACCGATGCCATCAGCGCCCGCGACCGGGTGCGTGCGCTCGGCTTGCTGCAGGGGCTTTTAAACAGTTCCGACGCGGGCGAGGATGCAGCCATCGGCCATCTCTACATGCTGGCCCGCACATTTCGACAGATGCTGGTGATTCTCGAGAAAAACGTGCGCGACTCGCGCGCGATCTGGCAGGCGCTTTGGCAGGGTTTCCGCATGCCGCCTTTCGCCGCCGACGATCTGATCCGGCAGGCGCTCCGGTACAAGAGCCGCCGCGAGCTAACTCGCGCACTCCGCCTCGTAGCACGCGCGGACCTGGAACTACGTTCCTCTCCGCCTGACAAGCGACTCGTGCTGGAGCGGCTGGTTTACAAGCTGGCTTCCGAGCCAAAACCCTCCGCGCCGGCGTGGGCAGCGTCGCAGCTATCCTTTGAAAGCTGAAGGCAAGCCGCGGGGCCTTTCCCGCCGGCGGTACTTCAAACAACGGTCTCGCAGTATCAGAAGCACACTTCCTATCAATCAATGCCGTGATCGCGCAGCCAAGGGCCGTATTGCTGGTCCGCGAGCTCAATGTGTTCCAGAAATCCGTCGTGCAGTTGTGACATTAGCGGGCGTAAATGCAGGACCTCGCCGTATTGCAGCCGGTGAGCCGCCTGCAGAATCTCCGCAAGCATTCGATGATGCTCCGCGCGGTGCGCCGCCAGACCCGAAAAACCGGCCTCCTCCATCAACCGCTCCTCGCTGAAGAAGTGCATGCGCGCAAACTCGATGAACTGGTCCAGCAACTCGCACGTTTTTTCGTGACTGCAGCCATGCATCAAGGCAAGACGCAGCTCATTGATGGAATCCATGAGAATGCCATGTTGATCGTCCATGGCGCGAATGCCCACCGAGCAGGCATGATTCCAGGTGAGAAGGGGCAAATGAGCCTCCATGAATGACCAAAGGAAGTATCGGCGCCGGGTGGCGCGACCTTACTCCCGATTGCACCGGATTGGTGACCAAGGTTTGCCGGCGCTGCCGGGCAATGGTAGGGCCGGTCAGCGCCTTGCCGGGCCGAGGAGCACAATGGCATTGATGATCACCCCCGCCAATGTAGTGGCCGCACTGCTGACGCTAGTCCCGTATCTCGCGGTGGCGTTCTTTCCAGCGGCGGTTACGGCCCAGGTGCGCAGGCTGCCCTGCTGGGCACAGTTCGCCCTTCCTGCGTTGTTCGCTATTCCTTATGTTCTCGTTGCGGCCGGTGGGGGCATTTTTCATCTTGAGTGGCTGGCGTTGTACACGCTGCTGCCGGTTGCGATCACCGCGCTCCTTGCGCAAGCCGCGCATGTAGACCCTGAGCAGCGCGGCAACTGGCGCGATTTTTTGATTCTCGCGCTGCTGGGCCTGGCCGTCGATTTGCGCTGGTTTGAGGCCGCCTGGCCGGCGCACCTGGCGGTGTTCAACAAGGTCCTCCTCCTCGATGCGGGAATTTATGGCTTTGTCCTGATTCGCCGGCTTGAAGGAACGGGTTTCGATCTGCGCCTACGCGGAAACGACCTGGCATTCGGCCTGCGCGAGGCCGCTTTCTACACGCCCATCGCGCTGGCCCTCGGCCTGGCTGTGGGCTTTCTGCACGCACATGCGGTTTGGCCCGGCGTCGCGTCCATCGCAAGCGCGTGGATCTTTACTTTTTTCTTCGTTGCCGTTCCCGAGGAGCTGTTTTTTCGAGGCTGGATGCAGAATCTGCTGGAAAAGCGGATTGGCCGGATGGGAGCTTTGCTCACGACGGCTTGCCTTTTCGGACTCGCCCACTTTAACAAGAGGACTATAGGCTTCAACTGGCGATACGTGCTGCTCGCGGCCCTGGCCGGTATTTTTTATGGCCGGGCGTGGCGGGCTGAGCGACGCGTGGGTGCGTCGGCGGCCACCCACGCAACCGTGGACGCCATCTGGTCACTATGGCTGCGATAGCGGGTGCAAACGATGCCCATGCATGTGCGGCCGATAGGTGAGGTAGGCCTGCCCCACGCGCATGTTGTGCACCAAGGATCCGGGAACGGTCATGGCAACCGTAATTCCCAGGAACGCATGCGCCAACATGAGCGGATAGAGATTCCGGTAGCGCAGGAACAGCGCACAGGCGATGAATCCCCACACAAAAGTGAGCGACATTAGGATGGGGTTGGGAATATGCGCCGACGAGAACAGAACTGCAGCCAGAAGCACCGCCTGCCACGGTTTGGACAACACGCGCAACATGCGCAGCAGAAAGAAGCCCTGCAGCAGGATTTGCTGGACACCGGACCAGACGGCATACGCGCCGTATGTCTCGGGAAAAACCCACACACCGTCGACCACGAGCAATGTTCGTGCACGCGCGGAGAGGAGAATGGCCACGGCAGATACTGCGGCCGCCGCGGCCGCAATCCACAACGAGCGGTCGAGATTTGCCCGGCGCAGGCCCATCGCGGCCCAGCCCTCGAACGACCGCCAGAGAAGAAACGCGATGCCGGATGCGGCGACGAGCCATAGATAGCGCTGCCAGGGCCGCGGCGTCCATTCCACCGCCTCAATCAGCGCATAGCCAATGCCGATCTCGATCCAGTCGCGACGCTTGCTCTGTTGGGAGATTGGTTCGGACGAATTGTGGCCAAGTGCGGGAGATGGAGCAATGGCATCCACTATCAATCCGATGCTATCGCGGGCTCGCGCGGCTATTCCAGAATCACTTCCGGACCTGGTTCACGTCCTCGCGCTGTGAGAGTCATCGCGCCCGCGAGAATCAGCGCACCGCCGAGCCACGCATATGGCCCCAGCTTTTCGCCGAGAAGCTCCACGCCAAGAATCGACCCCAGGGCCGGCTCAATGTTTAAAAAAACGCCAGCACGCGATGCTGGAACATGATGAATTCCCCAGTTCCAAAGCAGCGTTGTGGTGGCCGTGCAGAGCAGCCCGCTGATAGCCAGCGCCACCCACGCCTTCAGGCTGACGTCGGCAAACGGCATCGGCGCGACGTTTTGATGCATCAGACGCGCGGCCAACCACTCAATAAACATCCAAATCACCAGCATCGCCGTACCCGCATAAATGGTGTAGGCTGTCACAACTGGCGGGCTATGTGTTGTCATCAACTTCTTCGTCAACAGAATCCAACCCAACGCCGAGACGAGCGACACGATCACCAGCAGATCGCCGGTCAGCGTCGGCGTTTCGCGTCCGGTGGCAGCGTGGGTGCCTCCCAGAACAACCATCGCCGCGCCTGCTGTCGATCCGCACAGCGCCAGCCAGCTCCATCCATCCAGCCGCTCACCGGCAAACAGCACCGCGGCAATGGCCAGCAGTATTGGCATGGCACCTACCATCAGCGAGGCGTGGCTCACGGTAGTCAGCGCCAGTCCGTGAAACTGCAGCAAGAATTGAATGGGAACAAAAAAGAAGGCCGACAACAGCATGGTCTGCATCTCGGTGCGCGTGAGGCGCACGCGGCGCATAGCGATCACCGGCGCCATGCCCACGCAAGCAAACAGGAATCGGTAGAGGACCATGTGATCCACGTTCATCTCATCGAGCGCGATCCTGCCCCAGTAGAATCCGGTGCCCCATAACGATGCCGCCGCGGCGCACGCGCCGTAGCCAAGAAACTGTTCCCTCCCGGCGCTTCCTGGCCTCGCCAAATTCGAGTCCCTCGTAGCGTGCTCCGCCATCTTATGTTTACTGTCGCACACATCCTGGGCCCGGTTTCGGTCTCCCGCATACTTCGTCTTGCGGACCGCAGGCGCTATTTTGTGGCGCCGCCCCGCCGCAGACTTTCAGTCCTGGCCCCGCATCGGCGAGAATAGCCTTCGATGGCAGGCGTGACCCGGTGGCAGTCGTGAATGGAATCGAACGGTGGAGTCATGGGCGCGCTGGCTTGCCAGTCCGCGGCGTGATGGCTTTTTCAGCCGCGATGGCCGTCACACTCGCTATCGCCTCATTGCACGGACAACAGGAGATCCCGCCCGCGCCGGCGCCTACCGCGACTGCTCCGGCTTCGAGCCCGGCTCCGACCGCCCCACGGGCCTCGTCGACCGTCAAAGAGCGTTTCCTGGTTGACCATTTCCCCGACCAACCCTCACTGCCGCCCGCTATTTCCATTCCACTTGCGCCGCTCGACTTTACCCCGCCCGGTTCGATTTACCTGGGGGCACGAAATTCGATGGTTTCACTGGATTTTCTCGACGAGAATCGATTGCTGCTGACGTTTCGAGTTCCCGGCCTGCTGCATCGCGATGAACTGAAAACCGAAGATAGCGACGAGCGCCAGATTCGCGCAGTGGTCCTTTCGCTGCCCATAGGCACGGCAGAAGCCGAGGCAACGTGGACCGTCCACGACCGCGTGCGCTACCTATGGCCGCTCAACAATGGCCACTTTCTTTTTCGGGACCGCAACAACCTTTTTGAAGGCGACGCCACTCTCACGCTGAAACCGTATCTGGACTTTCCGGGCTCACTGCTTTCGATTGAGCTTGACCCCGAACAACATTTTCTGGTCACCAACTCGCACGAGCCAGCCGCGACGCACGTCAAAAATGGAGATGGTGTTGGATCCGCAGATACGCCAAGCTTGTCAGGCACCACTGGCGCATCTAATGCAACAACTTCCGACCAGGATCCGGCAGCCGGAAGCGACGCGCCCGATCTTGTGATCCGCATTCTGCGCCGAGACTCCGGCGACGTAATGCTGGTCAGCCGTTCCCGGACTGCGGCTCATTTGCCCATTAATTCCGCGGGTTATCTCGAGAATCTGCGGAGCAATGGAACGCAGTGGATTTTGAACTTGAACTACTTTACTGGCGGAAGCAGGATGCTGGGAAGAGTCGAATCAACCTGTGAGCCTGACGACCAGTTTCTCTCGGATCAGGAGATTCTATCGACTACATGCGGACCTTCCGGAGAGAGCATTCTGGTGGCCATGACCACCGCGGGAAAGACCCTTTGGATGACGAAAGCGCCGCTGACCGAGGTATGGCCACAAATGGTCGTCGCGGCCAACGGCTCGCGGCTGGCTTGGGAAACGCTCGACACGACTCATGCCATTTACGCTTACGCGCCACTGGACGCCGCCGACGTAAGAGAGCAGTCGGTAACGATCTTCGATGCGTCCGATGGCGACATACCCCTGGTTTCGCCCGTCAGCCCGATTCTCGATGCGGGAGGAAACGTGGCTTTATCTCCCTCCGGCCGGCGTGTCGCGCTGCTCAACGCGGGAGCCATCCAGATCTTCAATTTGCCGGCCGCTCCGCAGATGAGCGGCGTCGCTCCGTGACTCGCGTACCCAATGTCCCTTTTTCCTAACCCTCTTGAGCCACTGTTTTTAGGTACACTGAGCGACGGGGGTTTCTTTCTTGGCTTCCGCTGTCGTTCACTACAGTGCCTCAGCGCTCACCGACCTCGGCCGCAAGCGTCCTTCCAACGAAGACGCATATGGACTCTCTATCGAGCATGGTGTGTACGTCGTGTGCGATGGAATGGGCGGCGCTGCGGCAGGTGAAGTCGCCAGCACCTTGGCGGTTGCGGAGATGATGCGCCTACTCACCGAGCGGCCATGGGAAAGTTCTCCGCCAGTTGAGGCGGCCGAGGCCGTCGCTGCCGCCAACGAAGCAATTTTTTCACGCTCCCAGCGCAACCAGAATCTGAATGGAATGGGCACGACTCTGGTGGCGTTGATGGTGGAAGACCGTCACGGATGGATGGTAAATGTGGGCGACAGCCGCGGCTATCGTCTGCGCAATTCACACCTTGAACAGATCACGCTCGACCACTCCCTGGTGGAAGAGCAGATCCGGATGGGTCAAATGAGTCCGCAGGAAGCTCTTCGTTCGCCGCTCAAGAATGTCATTACCCGCGCACTGGGCACGCAGAGCGTGGTCGCGCCCGACATTTTCGAATTTGAGACTGAGCCCGGTGATCTGTTCCTTCTCTGCTCCGACGGGCTGGTTCGCGAACTCGCAGACTCCAAGATCGAGTCCCTGCTCCGCATTGAGGGAACGCTTGAGGAAAAGTGTTCGTGCCTGGTCGAAGCCGCCAACCAGTCCGGAGGCCACGACAACATCACCTGCCTGCTGGTCCGAGCCGACACGTAAGCCGAACAGATTGCTCAGCGCTCCCTCGGCCCAACCAAACGAATCGCAGATCCCTTCTTCGCGGCTTGGTTCGCACTCGATTTTCCCTTCTTGCGCGTCGCGGATGTTGCGTGCGCGCCGAGAATCGCCGGCCAGCCAAGAGTATGAGTACGCGATGATGCGTTGGCTTTGGCGATCATAAAATCGGCAACGTGATCGACGATCCAGTCAAAGTTTTGCTCGCCGACGGAGTGCACATCGGCGTCAGGCACGGGATTCATAAAGTCGATGGCGTATGGGATTCCGTTTTCGACCGCGAATTCGACCGAGTTCAGGTCATAGCCCAGTGCCAGGCAAAGCTTCAGAGCGTCCTCCTCCATGCGCCGGTAGAGCAGCTTGGCGCGGATCGTTGCAGGGCGTGATGCGCATGGCCGATAGCGCTCGGCGTGCGGCCGCCGCGGATCGTACGGCATGATGCGAACTTTTTTCGCCCCGACCACAAAGCAGCGGAAATATTCCGTGTACTCGACGGCTCTCTGCGCCACCATGCAGAGGTCGCGCGACCGATCGTAGGCGCGAAAGAACTCTTCGCGGCCTCGAAACTCCTGCACATCGCGCCAGCCGCCGCCGTGAATCGGCTTCAGGAACCCGTGTTCGCCGGCGGCGGTAAACATAGCGTCCCAATTCAGCGGAAATTCTAGGTTGCGCAGAGACTTTTCCGTGGTCCCGTTTGGATATTCCTTATGGGGCAAGAGCACGGTGAGCGGCACGGCCACGCCAAGGTGTGCGGCCACCGCGTAGTTGAGGAACTTGTCGTCGGCTGAGCAGCGGAAGGGATTGTTGACCACCGCTGTTCCATGGAGCGAGGCTTGATTGAGGAATGCGCGATAAAACGGGATGTCATGGGAGATGCGATCGAGAATGACTGCATAGCGCGACGTTTGAGTGTGCTGTATCGCGCCGGTTTGGACGAACTCTGCCTCGATGCCGGATGGATTGCAAGCGTTAATGCGCGCAACCAGGGCGCTGGGAAAGCTATTCTCCACTCCGAAGAGGACGCCGATCTTTTTCATAGGCAATGAACAGATACCAGCTTAAGGCCATCGGCCTCCGGTTGGTCTGTCTTTCTGTTCACTGCCTGCCGATCGCGGACCTTATCTTTCAGTCGTGTTTACGATGTTCAGGTCGGTTTCGAATTGAAGTTTGGCGATGATGTCCTCCACCTGCGCCTGAGCGGCGTCGCGCTGCTTTTCAAGATCGGCCTGATCCTTTCGGGCGGCCTGCAGCGCATCTTCGTTTTGGTTCAACTCGTCGACAAAGCGTTTAGCCGCCTCATTGCCCTTGAGCGCGGTCAGATTGTCGCGATCGCGTGTCTCGTCGTCGCGAGTTTTTCTTTCTGGCTCGCATTCCTGATCAGGCTCGCTGCGCGATTCTCATGAAGCCGTGGTTGCGATTCGCTTGAGCTGCCCAAGGTGGTTAAGGTCGTGGCCTGCCATTGTTTCGACGACGGTTTGGAAGGTCATGGTGCCGCGCTCGGGATGGGTCATGGTTCTGGCCGCGGCGCCGGGAAGCGCGACGCGCAGCATGGCCAGGTTCCAGGCGCGTAGAGCGCGGAAGGCGGTCAACGCCTCAGCTGCCGCGACGCCGCGGTACCAACTGGCCCAGCGATTCTGATCGAATGGCTGAATCGTCGGGCCATCTTCGGCCAGAGTCTGGCGCAGGCGGAAGCCGAAGACGATCTCGCAGTCCGCCAGGTGGCAGACAATCTCGGCCGAACTCCATTTGCCGGACACGGGCGGCAAGCTGCTGCGGGTCGGGCCGATTGCGTAGAGGCATTCTGCGACGGCATCGGCGGTTGAGGAGAGAATCGCATCGACTGGACGGCCATCGAGGAAACCGTCGTAGGGGTTAAGGTCGCTCATTGAAAGTCCTCCTATCGTGTCCCAGAAGTTGTTGCCGAAAAGATCGGAATGCGAAAAACAGATTCTTCGACTCACCACCCCCAAACTGAAGTACGTTTGGGGCCCCGTTCGCTCAGAATGACAATACTCGGTTTCCCATTCAACTCGCTGGCCGCAGCCAGCGAAAAGCGCTCAGAGATATTGCTGCAGCATTCGCTGCCACGCCGGCCAGTCATGAGAATTCGGCAGATCCCACACATCAAATTCGTGGGGAATTCCTTTTTCGTTCAAAATGCGATCGAGTTCATAGTTCTGGCTGAGGCAATGGTCGTCTCGCCCCGCGGCCAGCACAAAACGATTGCGGCGGAACCGATCGAAGTAGCGCGGATCGGCGAGGCGCGGAAGATAATGCGTGGGGAGGTGAAAGTAGCAATCCTGATCGTAATAACCATCGAGAAAGCCGGTCAGGTCAAAAGTTCCCGAAAGCGAGATGAATCCACTCACAATCTCCGGGTGTCGCAAAGCCAGATTGACCGCATGGTAGCCTCCGAAGCTCAATCCAAGCGCCACGAGCCTCGGATCGGGATTCATTCGGCGAATCAGGGGCACGGCTTCGTTGAGCAGATAGGCTTCATATTGCAAGTGGCGCGCGATGCGTTGGCGAGGGAGGGCTTGGCGGTTGTACCAGCTTTCGTCGTTCACTGAGTCCACGCAGAAGAATTGCAACCTGCCGGAATGGATTCGATCGGCAACCGCAGCGATCATGCCACGATCTTCAAACTCATAAAAGCGTCCGCCGGAGGTGGGGAATACCAGGATCGGCAAGCCCGCGTGGCCGAAAATGAGCATCTCCATTTCGCGGCCCAGCCGGTTGGAGCGCCACTTGTGATATTCGCGATTCATGCTCTAGGTTCCGGCACCCAGGGGGTGGGTCAATGCTTAAAACCGTTGGCGAACGATAAACCCTGGCCCGGTTCTGCCATCATAAGCGAGGACGGTGAAGGGAGCGGCGGCGGCTCGGCCTTTGCATTCGCACGAATTTGGTGGCGTTTTGCGGGCGGCGAGGCGGCAAGCGCCGATTTGCTTCAAACGCCCGCTTTCGGCGATACTTAGGTGTTCAGATGTGTGCGGCCGGGCGCATCTCTGCGGCCGCGTATTTGCGCCGGATCGACTCTGCGGCGCCCTTCCTTGGGCGAATGCAGAATGCAAGCCGGCCGAACAAGTCCCGAAATAGTCTGACTCAAGTTCTGGAAACTGAAAGGAATTGATTCACGTGGTCATGATTCGTTTAGCGCGCGTTGGCGCTCGCAAACAGCCCTATTACCGCATTGTCGTGATTGAGAAGGACCGTGCCCGCAATGGCCGCTCCATCGAGGTTGTCGGCACGTACAATCCGCGCACCAACCCGGCCAGCGTCAACCTGAAGCATGAGAGGATCGCGTACTGGCGTGGCCAAGGCGCGCAGCTCTCGCCAACCATGGAAAAGATTGTTGCGAAGAATCCTGTGCCTGCTGCGGCAGTTGCGGCCGAGGTCGCGACCCCCGCGACCGCCTGAGCAAGGCTGGCGCCCAAGGTCTGGTCACCGGTCTTTGCTCGCGAATGGTTTCTGATGTTACTATTCGCGCACAGAATCAAGAGAATTGAAACCCAACGCAGAAGGTCAGAGGCACGATCATGACCCAAGTCGATACGGTGCAGGTAGACGAACTGGTCCGCGAGATTGCGCGTGCGCTCGTGGATGAGCCGAACCTGGTGGAAGTGGAAGCCGTGAGCCGGGACGAGAACACTATCCTCAAGCTCCGCGTGGCGGCCCAGGACGTGGGCAAGGTGATCGGCAAGCAAGGCCGCACAGCCCGGTCGGTGCGCACCATTCTGGGAGCGGTGAGCATGAAGATGCACCACCGCTATACGCTCGACATTCTGGAAGAGGACGACGAAGAATAGCATGGCTTTCGCCTGCGTCGACGCCGTCTTCGCGGTACAGAGGTAACTGTGCCGGAACCAACTCAGTCGTGGGTCTGGCTGGCACGGATTCGACGCCCGCAGGGGCGCAAAGGCGAGGTCTTCGCCGAGATTCTCACCGACTTTCCCGAAAAATTCAAGGAGCGGCGACAGCTTTGGCTGCTGCCATCCCAGGACGCAAAGACCGCTTCCAGTGCACCCCGACTGCCTGCGAACGCTTCAGCTAGTTCCTTCCCGCGCGAGATCGAATTGACAAATCATTGGCTGCACAAGGGAGGCATTGTGCTGCACTTTGCGGGAGTGGATTCCATTTCCGCGGCCGAAGAGCTGAAGGGGATCATCGTCGCCATTCCGCGCGCGGAGCGAGCGGCTCTGAACGATGACGAGATTTACGTTGGCGACCTGATCGGATGCGCGCTCGTGGATACGGCCGGCGCGGAGCCTGTGACCGTGGGCGATATTGAAGACGTCGACAAAAGCGGGGGAGCTGCGCCGCTGCTGGTGGTGCGGGGCGTGAAGGGTGAAGTGCTGATTCCGTTTGCGAAGAGCTATCTACGCAGGATCGATTTGGCGGCGAAGCGGGTCGAGATGGAACTGCCGGTGGGATTGGTGGATTTGAGCGAAGCGGACGAAGCGTAGGCGCGGGCGGGGACACCCACCCGACAAACCGCAGCCGGGGGTTCGGGAACTGCAAACAAGATGCAGATCCTTCGGCTCGTCCCGCATTAGCAGGACTCGCTCAGGATGGCCGGACCGGGGCTCGTGGTTCCCGCCCAAGCGTAGCTTGGACGGGGCACCCCACTTTGTGGTGGGTTGGCTTGCTCCACTCAAAACGCCAGCGGCTTCCAGGTCCCAGCGTCTTTGAGCGCGAGTTGCAGCGGGCGCGGGGGGCCGGTGGGCGGCACGGTGACTTCGATCCAGAGTTCCTGATCAGGCTTAACCGGCAGAGGGCTCTTCGCGGTATCGGCGATATAGAAGTCGACGGGAGATTCGAGGCGCATCTGGTTGCAGGGCGCGCCCGGAACGACAGAAATTTCCTCAGCCTCTGACGCGTCTTCCCGGCCCTCGATCTCCTGACCTTCGGGGCGCAGCGCGACGAGTTGATTATTTTCTACTTTCAGGTCGGCGCGGAACGTGACTTGCTGTGGACCGAGCACGTACACGCCGGGCTTGATAGCGCCATTCACATCGCGCGGGAAGGCGGCCAGCTTGGCCGACGGCAACGTGCTTTGGCAGCCGTCGACGGTTAACTGCAAGCTCAAGTATCGACCGCGCATGGGCAACTCAGGATCGAAAGCTGCGGCGCGGGTCCAGACGCGGGGGCAGCGCCAGCGCTGCCACAAATACTTGCCCGCAACAGACGAGACGACGAGCAACTGAAAAACAAGCAGCGCAAATGAAACTCCGGAGAACGTGAAACGGCCGATTTTCATCGTGCTTCTCCATTCGCGGCGGCGGCGACGGAATGCGGCGGTGTTTCCACGGTATCCATGCGCGCAAGGATGCGGCGGCGCATTTTTTCGAGAGCCCAGCCACCCGCGAGAAAGAGAACGCCGAGAACGATGAGTCCAAGCGACCGGTTCATCTTGTTGAGGATGTCACTAAAGTAGAACCACGCGACGCTGGCGGCGAAGCTGACGATGCCGAGGTTGACGAGCGCGCGCGAAACCAGGCGCACTCCCCACCAGCAGAGAAAGACGGCGAAGGCGGCGACGAGCGCATAGGCCAGCAGATTTGGATCGTTGCTGACCCATGCAGCCTTCGCTCCATTGGGATATCCCTGGCTGTAGGTGACGGTGTTGTAGCACCACGGCAGCGCGAGGACGAATGCGATGGCCGCGGCGATGGGAATGAGCCCCTTGTGGCCGTGAAATGCGGCGACGACGAGCGGCACGGCTGCGATGGCGACCCACGCCCAGACGCGCGTGCTGAAGGGAATGAAGCTCTGCCCGGACCAAAAGGAGGTCCAGCCCCAAACCATCGCCGCAACGCCACTCACTGCGCCAATCACGCTCACCGCGAAGAGAATTCCCTGAACCGCTTTGCGGCGCGAGCCTATAAAAAAGGTGATATAGAAAATGGCCCAGACGAAGCACAGGCGGCCCATGTAGACGTCTTCGCCGATGTGGCGATTCATGCGAAATTCGAGTTCGCAGAAGATCCAGGCGGGAACGAGAAGAAGTGCGAGTGTTTGCTGTGCCTGATCGCGGAGAAGCGCCCAGCCGGCCACAGCGCAGAGTGCCCAAAGAAGCACGGCAGCCGGCCAATGTTCCTGAATGTTGAAAATCTGGCCAACCAGAGCAATGGCAGCGCCCGCAGAAACGGTTCCGATGGCATGCAGTGCCGAAGAAAGACCGCGGAACTTGGGCCGAGCCAAGGCGCCGGCCTTGTGGAAGACTGCGACCATGACAATGACGAGCAAGAAGCGCGCTCCGGGGCCGAGCTGGTCCCAGTGCGCCGAGACGAACAGCACGACACCGCAGGCGAGCAGAATGGCGCCGAGTATCAGCGCCGTGATGCCTTGCCACCTGACTCCGGCAATGTCGACCTGTCGCTGATGTCCCTGCTCGCGCAAGCTGGCCTGAGAGGCAGGCGAGGTTCCCGCTTCGTGCGCGCGGATGCGAGCGGCAGTTACCGCATCGAGGACGCCAGCGGATTGCCAACGCGTCAAAAGCGATTCAATTTCGGGCATGGCTGTTGCCGATCATCATAGGCTGCGCGGCTGCCCAGGTCCAGCGCGGGTAGTGGCAAGGTTTGGAATACTCGGCCCACCGATTTCTACGGCACATTGAGTCAAACCTCGTCACTACCATCCAGCATCGATGCTCGCGGGTCGGCGGGTCAGCAGGGCTAGCAGCGTTAACGGAGTTAGCGGTGCTGCGTCCACGCTATTCTCGTGTTCTCCTGTGGGGGCGTGGGGCATGATGGGTATGAGGCGCGAACGTGGGAACAGTCATACCGCTGAGCGACGCATCGCGACGGACGCGAGGGTTTGCGTGGACGACGGCGCTGATTATCGCGGCAAATGCATACGTGTTTTTGCTCGAGCTCGAGGGCGGCGACGCGTTTGTGAAACATTGGGCGGTCATTCCGGCACGGATTGAGCGCGGCCACCACTGGATCACGATCGTGACCGCGATGTTTATGCACGCGGGCTGGCTTCACATTCTTGGGAACATGGTTTTTCTGTGGGCGTTCGGGCCGGCGATTGAAGATGCGATGGGGCGGTTCCGGTATGTTGTGTTTTATTTGCTGGGCGGAGTGATCGCAATGCTGGCGCAGGTGGCGGGAAGCCCGGGATCGAGGATTCCGTGCCTAGGGGCGAGCGGCGCTATTGCGGCGGTGATGGGCGCGTTCATTGTGCTTTTTCCGCGGGACCGGATTCGAACGCTGGTGTGGATTTTGATCTTTATCCGGGTCACGTATATTCCGGCGGTGCTGCTGATTGGGGTGTGGTTCCTTATTCAGTTGTTCAACGTGGTTGGCTCGGTGGCGAGCGTGCAAACAAGTGGAGTTGCGTACCTGGCGCATGTGGGTGGGTTTCTTTTTGGAATGGTGACGGCGCGGGTGTGGGCAAGGAAGGCACCTTCTAGTTTCTAGCCGGGCATGCGGGGGCGGGGACTCACGGCAGTGGCGCCGGTAGTCTGTGGCGCAAAGCCTCTATCATCGTGAGTATGCGGTTCAATATTGTCACTATCTTTCCAGGGTTCTTTGAGAGCGTGTTTGCGCACGGGATCGTGAGCAGGGCGCTGAAGAATGGATTGGTGACGGTGGAGACACATGACCTGCGTGAATACGCGCACGATCGGCACCGCACGGTGGATGATCGTCCGTTTGGCGGCGGCGAAGGGATGGTGCTGAAGCCGGAGCCGCTGGCAGAGGCGCTGGATGCGCTGGGAATCAAAACCAGAGATCAGAGATCGGGGATCGCGGATCGAGAATCGCGCGTCATTCTGCTGTCGGCGCAGGGGCTGCCATTTACACAGGCGGTCGCGCGCGAACTCTCTGCGCTGGAACGCGTGGTGCTAATCTGCGGGCGCTATGAAGGAGTGGACGAACGAATCAACGAGCTCTATTGCGACATGGAGCTTTCCATCGGCAATTACGTGCTGAGCGGTGGCGAGCTGGCGGCGGCGGTTGTGATGGATGCGACGATGCGGCTGATTCCCGGAGTGCTGGGGAACGGGGCCTCGAGCGAGTATGAAAGCTTTGGCGCACCCGATGCGGAGATCGATTTGGAGGTGGGAGGAGTGCCGCGGTCGCAGCATGGAGCTGGAGGGCTGGTCGATTATCCGCAGTACACGCGGCCGGCGGAGTTCAAAGGAATGCTTGCGCCGGCGGTGCTCATGAATGGGGATCACGCCCAGATCAGACGTTGGCGGCGCGAACAGCAATTGCGCAAGACGCTGAAGAACCGGCCGGAGCTGCTGGAAAATGCGGCGCTGAGTGATGAAGACCTGTCAACGCTCGAGGAGATACGCCGCGAAGGGATAAGCCGCGGGCGCGAGTAGGAGGCAATACGGTGCTCGAAACTATTGCTTCGGCGCTTTAATTTTCATGCAGTTAAGTCGATTTCCACAGACGACAATCTAGCGGGTGGACTGCAGCTGCCAGTTCGTGCAGGCTGCGATGGATTCGGGCTGAGAATTACGGGCGTGCTTGGGAGTCGATGCCGCGTAGCTAGAACGGCTTCACAGGCTCGGGTTGGACGGAATTGACCTGGCCGATGGCGATGGCTGCCACATAAAAATTTTCGCCGCGGGTGGGCGAGCCGGAGAGCCGACGGAGCATAGCGAGCTGGCCGGCGTGGGTGAGCGCGTCGGCTACCGGGCCCTGCATGAGGCGCTCGATAGGCGCGTGAACTGGATTGGAGGATGCGAGGTAGGCGTCGAATGCGGAGAGGGCCGCGAAGAAGCGCTGCTGCTCCTGTGGCCATGCGAGGGTTTGAGAGTTGTGCCATGCGGGATTGCCCTGAGCCATGGAGAGGCCCCATTGGAGAAGATCACCCATATGGGAGATGATTTGCACGGGGCGTCGGCCGGCATTATCGAAATCGGCGAACGAGGCTGGGGCGAATTCCAAGGCGCGGGTGGTGCGGTAAGCCAGTGTGGCAAGGGTGTGGCGAAGAAGATCCCGTTTTTCATCCATTGCGGAACTATATCGCACGCGATGGCGGCCTAAATACCCCCAAAATTGAGCGGTGGAACCGGAAATACAGAGGGAGGCGGGCAAGGCAGACGGCGGTAATCTTTGATAAACTAAACACTCTGACTTCAATCGCAGGAAAAGATCATGTCAATCCATCCCGTAATGCAGCGCCTGGCCGACAAGCTGAAGCGCACCGATTTGCCGGCGTTTGTGCCCGGCGACCAGATTCGCGTTCAAGTAAAGATTAAGGAAGGCGATAAAGAACGGCTGCAGGCCTTTGAAGGCTTGGTGATCGCCATTAACCAGGGCCCGCAGGGGACGTTTACCGTGCGCAAGATGAGCTTCGGGCAAGGCGTGGAGCGCATTTTCCCCTTCAATTCGAAGGTTGTGGACAAGGTGGACCTGGTGCGCAGCTACAAGGTGCGGCGCGCGAAGCTGTTCTATCTGCGCGGATTGCGCGGCAAGGCGGCGCGTCTGAAGGAAGTGGACCGCGAGACAGGCAAGGCGAGAGCGTAAAACAAATGTCAGGTTTCAGGTGTCAGCCGGATCCGGTTGACGATGAGCAATCGGCAAAGTGAAGAAGAGCCCCGGCTAAGGCCGGGGTTTTTGCTGCGCGGAAAATCTGTCCGGCGGCGTCTCCCGACTCTGACGGAGACTTACGGCTTACTTATTGCGGCTGAGACGGAAACCCTGATCGGGGCCGGAGCCGTTCGCCGCCAGGCTTCCGCGGAACGCAGATGCGGTAAAGGGAGCGTCGCCGATCCAGCCGCCGCCACGCCAAATGCGGCGAAAGCCTTTCTTGCTTCCTTGAGGGTCCACGATATTGCTCGGCAAGTTATCCGCAAACCAGTCCCAGCACCATTCCCTGACGTTGCCTGACATGTCATAAAGTCCAAGCTCATTGGGTTTCTTGAGGCCGACGGCTTTTGGTTGATCGTGGTTCTGCTGGATTTCGGACCAGGTCCAGAAGCCCGCCAGCTTCATATCTCCTGAGTTTCTCCAGTACCATGCCACTTCATCGACATCATTGCTTCCGCTGTAGGTGTAACCATTGCTAAGTTGGCCGCCTTCCGCGGCGTACTCCCATTCAGCTTCTGTGGGCAACCGATAGCCGTTGGCGCGCGGATTGATGGATACAGTCCATTTGACCTTATCGAGATCGCCGAACTTGGGGTCCGGCAGGTTATCGGGGTCTTTCTTCGCTTTGTCGATGTTGTAATACGGCTTCAGGCCCTCTTTGATGCTTCGCTTGTTGCAGTACTCAACGGCGTCGTACCAATTGATCATCTCTACCGGCAAATTATCGCCCGTGAACTTGGATGGATTGCTTCCCATCACTTCAATCCACTCTTTCTGGGTAACCAAATATTTTTCGATATAGAAACTCGATACGGTTACATGTCTCCCGTAGTAATTGGATTTTGTGTTCTTAAACGCACCGCCGTGGACGAGCACGAAACGGTTGGGAAACTGAGCCGAACAAAGTCCAGTGGCAAGCAGGAGTGTGGCAACGATCAATGCTTTTCTCATTGAGACAAGTTCTTTCTCGTTAAAAGCTTTTTTCCATTTCGATCGAGGGATTGAAATCTATGACGCCGGCAGCCATTTAAGCCGCCGGCATCATGAGAGATCAACAGCGAACCAGAGGAAGCTATGTCTACCAGACGGTTGCGTTCACTTCGCCACTGAGGCCGTTGTAGGCTTCGGTCCCAAGGATTTGATAGTTGTAACTTCCAACCGTCATTCCGAGGTTTCTCCAGTGGGTGAAGTGGTTGGCGGTGGTGACGGTGTGATTCGATCCAGTCGAAGATCCGCCCCAGGCATCGAGATACTGTTCGAAAGTCTGGGTGCCTTCAATGGAGGGCTGATTCTGCTGCAGGTGCTCGTAGGTGTTGTAATTGTGCCCGTCGCTCGAGACACTGCCCTTGAAAGTGGCGTTGCCCGTGTAGAGCGACCCGAGTTCAGTGATGTAGTACTCAACGAGCGGGTTTGTGAGCCAGCCATAGATGGAGATGGTGTTATAGCCGCTGGCAGAGCCGACGTTGTAACCGATGGTCTGAGCGCTGCCCGTTTGCCAACCTTTGCCGCCAACCATATCGCCCACACCTGACCAGGTGATGGCGTAATTGCCGGGATATTGCGACCCCGACGGGAATGTCATGGTTGACGAGCCGCTGCTGGTGTAGAGCGTGTAGTAATAGCCGTTGTTGGTGCCCGTTCCATTGTTATGGATCGTTTGGGCATTTGCGGCCACAGTTGCGCAGAGTGCCACAGCCAGAGCGGCAAGGATTCCAAGTCGAACTTTAGCTGAAGCCAACTTTATTGAGTGCATGCCAGTTCTCCTTTTGCTTTGGGTTTGAAAATTGAATGAGATGCTCCGGAGATCGCGCGGGCGAGGCTCCGAAACGCTGGTCCGATATGCGTCGATACGGTGATGCCTTCGATGTGCTGTGGAATGGATGGTCCTCGCGCAGAGGAGGTGAAGGAACTCCGCAGGTAGCGTCCGGCTTGGGACCCCACGGGCGTTTCTACAGCGCGTAACCGAACAGGGATTGCCACGCTACCCCCTGCAGAGCGCAGAGCCAAGGAAGACGAGGCACGGGAAAAGACAGGTCCCAGAAACTACATATCACGAGCGCTGGCCGCGAACATTACTTGGGTTACTTCGTTCGAAAACCGAAGTTCGTTCTTCAAGCGGCCAGAAGCAAACTATCGTAAGTTGAATTCATTGGCAAGGAGAAAATAAATGGATTTACTGAAACGATTTAACAGAGCGTACGGTGGCGGTCCGGCCTCGACCACAGCGGATGAGTGGATTTGGAGCGATGGTTTTTCCACAGGTTTTCCACAGGTGACGTCGGCCTTTCTACGAGCAAGAAATCGACGGTAATCCGTAGATCCCGGGAACGCGGCGGATGGGATCGGTCCCGGGCAGTGCTGGCTGGATACGAAAGAGCAAAAATTTACTAGAAAAATAACAGTAATTTTCTGGTTAACTTGCCCTGAATTTGGTGCATGCTAGGCAACATCTACACGACTTATCTATTTACCGATTGTTCACCTCCCTCGAAAAATATGAAATCCGAATTTTCAATTTTTGCGATGTAATTTGCAACTTAGTAAACACTGCCCCTGTGAAGGCAGCGACTAGCGAGGCGCGCTCGTTGACGAGTTGTCGAGTGGACTGCATATAGGACTAGTTTAGCGAAAACGAGGTAATAATCGGCAAACTTGGTAAAAACAGAGATCAGAGATAAATGATAAGAGGGAAATGACTTAGGGGAAGGGGAAGAAATTATTTTGAGGGAAGGGGCTTGACAAAAAAAACAGGGGGTTGGCGCGACCACGGATGGTTCTGTCGCCCCTACGGGGCTAAGAGTCGGGTGGTGCGGCGTCCCCAGGACTGCCCCTTCGCCTTCGCTCAGGGTTGTCCTGGGCTATTTTTCCTACTCTCCCTACGGGAGATGGCGAGACGGTATTTGTGCGATCGCGCTCCTTACAGCGCGGCGGGACAACGGGCCGTGCCTAAAAGGCTATTGAGATGCGCGGGGAATTCAGCAGCGGCCTGAAGGTTGCTGCTCCTTCCGTTGGTGCTATCCCATGTCCCAAAATCGGGACATGGGCACCCAGTTCAGTGGTGGGTGGAGAGCGTGTGGATGAGGATCGTGGTTTCCCACCCTTTCGCAAAGTGCGCGAAAGGATGGGCAACCAGGTTCGTGGTGAGAGAATGCGGGCGTTCGTGTAACCCAGATCTCAGAATCGAGACCTGGGGCACCCCAATTTGTGCTGATGCGAACGAGAAAAACAACCGCAGGTCCTTCGCTACGCTCAGGATGACAAATCAATTCATTGAGATTGTTAGTATTCCCGCAAGACATCATCGTGCTGCGCGAAGGATG
>DASXFF010000068.1:0-1920 GCA_036489735.1 Occallatibacter sp.
GATCCTTCGAAAACTCCTGATTTTTACAATGTGTGTTTACAAGGGATTGCGCGTTCTGTGCATTTGCACGGGCGACCTCTTTTCCTGGCGATCGGCGGCGAGGATGGGAGTTGCGATTCGGCCTTGGGCTGGAGGATAACGTCGAGTCCGAGGCGCTGGAGTCTACGGACCAGGCGGTTGCGGGTTCGTTCCGGATGCAGGCGGTCGAAGTAGTTGTCGCCCGGTTCGCGATATTCGGTGCGGTCGCGCAGAATACAGAAGGCGATGAGCAGCAGGCGGTGAGCAGTGGCGACGATTGCTTTGCGGATGCCATGCTTGCCGGCTTTGCGGTAAAAGAACGCGGCGAGATAGCAGTTCTTTTTCCGTGCCGCGCCCCATGCAGACTGGCAGAGCGCGCGGCGCAGCCGGCGATTGCCTTTGCGCGTGCGATTGCTGAGCCGTTTGCCGCCGCTCTCGTGGTTGCCCGGACAGAGTCCCGCCCAGGCCGCTGCGTGCCGGGGACTGGCGAAGACGCTCATATCGGAGCCGAGTTCCGCGATCAGAGTCCAGGCGGTAATGAGGTCGATTCCCGGTATGGTGGCCAGCCGGGCCAGCGTCTCGACATCCACCCTGGAGGCAATCTCTGTATCAAGCCTCCGGATCTTGCCTTCGACAAACGCGAGATCGTCCATCAGTTCGCGCAGCATCAGCCGGTGATGATCGGTGATGCGGCCGCATAACACCAGCCGCAACTCCGGACGCTTGCCGCGCAACGTGCCTTTGGCATGATCGGCCAGCCAGTCGGGATGTTCCTGACCATTGATGATGGCCTTGATGATGGCTCTTCCGCTGGCCCCGAGGATATCGGAGGCGACGGTGTCCAGCTTGATGCAGGCGTCTTCGAGGGCCTTGTGAATCCGGTTGTGCACGCGGTTGCATTCTGCGGTGAGCTTGACCCGGTAGCGTGTCAGATCGCGCAACTCGCGCGTGGGCCGGGGAGGCACGAAGCTCGGCTTGATCAAACCATGCGCCAGCAACTCCGCCAGCCATTGGCTGTCGCGGGCGTCGGTCTTCCTGCCCGGCACGGTCTTGACCTGAAATGGATTGGCCAATATCAGTTCGAAGTGGCCTTCCAGAGCCTGCCAGACCGGCTTCCCGTAAACGCCGGTCGATTCCATCGCGACATGAGTCACCTTCTGCGCGAAAAGCCACCAGCGGAGATTGCCGAGCGCTTTGAAGTGAGTCCGGAACTCCTTTTTCCGGACCTCAGGCTCCTTGCCGTCGGCGTAAACAAGGACGCAGGCGGTCACCGAATCCTTGTGGACATCGATGCCGCAACAGCGGGAATATAGTATCTGCATAACGCTCCTTTCGCCGCCGGGCGTGGACGCGCAAAAAAGAAACCAGACATTCCTTCTCGTGCTCTCCCGCCTTGCGGCGGTCGGCAACACTGCGTTGTGCCAAATTAAGCGTCCAGCCAGATTCACAAACGGGCTCGAAGCACCAGACCGAGTTCGGCTTGAAATGCCCGCGGCATTACCAGAATGCCGCTGCAGCGGCCCGTTTTCATCCCTCGTTGTGGGCAAAGCGAAGCGCGCCCGTGGGGGAGTCACGAGCCGCGCCGTTTTATTCTGTCTGACTAATCAAGCAGTTACGGGCAGCGATGGGCTGGGGCCGATCACGGCGAGTCTAATCTCAAGCCGTGGAAAACTCGAGACTCGAAACAATCGGCTCCGCCGCGGCGGGTATCGCGCACGACATCAATAACCAGCTCACGCTGATCGTGAATCATCTTTCGTTCGCCGACGTGGAAAGCGCGCAGGCGGCGGTCAGCCGGTGTACGGCGCTGACAACGAGTTTGCTGTCTTACTGCCGGGGCGAGGCGATTGAGCTCGGCCCGGTTGACCCGGTGGCATTTCTGCGCCGTTTCACCGAAGAACT
>DASXFF010000075.1:0-3033 GCA_036489735.1 Occallatibacter sp.
ACCTCTTTGCGGCGAGTAGTGCGTTCGCATCGCGCACCCGCTCGTCGGCGATCCTCTGCCACTCCGCCCTTGTCACCAGGTTGCCCTCGATGCCCGGCAATTAGAGTCCAATTTGATTCTATCCAATGCTGTGCGGTCACACTACCTCGACGAAATACCTCGATGAAACGACTCGACGAACGGCTAACGACACGGAAGTAAGAATTAGCAGATTATGCTAGATATTGAGGGGATGGCACCCTCAGACTTGCGACCGCGGAATGTCATCATCGACTTGACGAACCGACTACCCTACGATCCGGGACCATCACCATTGCGATGATCGAGGGAGATTGAACCATGAGCAATCACACCAATGTCATCCAGGGTACGCTCAAGCCCGATGGGACTTTGGAGCTGGATGAGAAGCCTACCCTCGCTCCGGGACGCGTGCACGTCATGCTTCAGCCCGCCTCGATCCATTTGGCGGCTAGGAGCCTGACTGAATAACGCGGTGCCAGTTGGGCTGAGAATCGGCTGATCTGTACAGGTTCGGCCGGTTGGCGCAAACTGGTGGTTCCGGTCCGTTCTCTCATCTTGATCGACAACAGGGGAGCCAGGTCATGGACGACCACCGCAAGAATTACCGCCCTTGGGATGCGGAACTGAATTGTCACGGGGCAGTTTCACCGCGCGAGGCGTTGCCCGACGATGACCTGGTGTTCTTCCTGATCGATCTCATCCCGCAGATCGATCTAACGCCATTCCACCATCATTACGCCCGTGAGCTGCGTGGCCAACCCCCCTTCGACGTGACCATGATGGTGACTCTCCTGGTTTACGCCTACTCGGTCGGGGTCTGCTCCAGCCGGAAGATCGCAGCGGCCTGCGAGCGCAACCTGGCTTTCCGAGCCATTGTCGGCAATGATCCGCCTGACTTCCGTACGATCAGCGATTTTCGCAAGATCCACCTGGCCGCGTTTCGGCCCCTCTTCCTGGAGGTGCTACGCCTGGCCGGCGAACTGGGGATGGTCAAACTCGGGAACCTGTCCACCGACGGGACCAAGATGCGAGCCAATGCCTCACGACACAAGGCGATGAGTTACGGGTACATGAACAAAGAAATCGACCGGCTGGAGGCCGAGATCGACCAATTGCTAAAGCACGCCGAGGAGCTCGACGCCGAGCAAGATGCGGCGCTGGGAAGCCGTCGTGGCGATGAGCTTCCTGACGAGTTGAAGCGGCGTGAGCAACGATTGGCGAAGATCAAAGAGGCGAAAGCACGTCTGGAGGCCAAAGCTCTGGCGAAGGCAGAAGAGGAACAACGACGGCGAGATCAAGAACAAGCCAAGCGTGAAGCAGAAGGGCGGCAGCGGCGGGGCAAAGAGCCTGCCCCGGTCGACTCCAACCCCGAGGAGAAGGCACAAACCAACTTCACCGATCCCGAAGCGAAGATCATGAAGCAGAGCAACAAGGGATTCGATTATTCGTACAACGCTCAGGCGGTGGTGGACAGCGAGGAACAGATCATCGTAGCAGCGGAAGTGACCAGCGAGGCGAATGACAAGCAGCAGGCCGTCCCGATGGCGCAGGCGGCGCTGGACAATCTGAGCGCGGCAGGCATCGAGAGGCCGCGGGGGGCTGATGGCAAGCTTGTGCCGATACCGAACACGGCCGACTCCGGCTATTTCAGTGAGAAGGCTGTCGAGGGGACGGAGAAGATCGGCATGGACCCGCATTTCGCCGTCGGTCGGCAGAAGCACCATGAGGCGCCAACTCCAGCCCCAGCGACAGTCCCCGAGGCCGGCGCAAAGGAGAAGATGCAGGAGAAACTGCGTTCCGCGACCGGCAAGGCCTTGTACGCAGCACGCAAACACATCGTCGAGCCGGTATTCGGCCAGATCAAGTCAGCGCGTGGAGTCCGCAAGTTTCTGTTACGAGGGCTGGAAAAGGTGTCAGCCGAATGGCAATTGATCTGCTTGACGCATAACCTTCTCAAGATTTGGCGTCGGTCCAACAGTGCCGGTGTGGGTTGATAGGGATAGTGCGCGCCGAGCGCGGGGTCCAGGCCGAAAGGCCGAGGCCCTGCGAAAACCGAGGGCCAATGTCGGAACATACGTGAATTCTCGGACACGCTCCTAGTAGCCGTTGTCGCTGAACGAAGACGCAGACCAGGAGGCTGGTCGCCCTATTTGTCCTGGACATTGTTCTTGCGCAAACCTGTCGGTTCGTTACCCGGCTGTGATCGATATCGAAAGTCGTAAGTAACGCGGAGCTGGATGCGCACGAATTGCCACACGTTCATTATTTCGGATTGTCTATGTCGCGAATTTTTCTCTTTGAGGAGACGTGGCTCCGCCGCGTAAGTTGTGATGAAAGTAGTGATTTTGGCCGGCGGCCTTGGAACTCGATTGACCGAAGAGACCGAGACCCGGCCCAAGCCGATGGTCGAGATTGGCGGCCGTCCAATCCTCTGGCACATCATGAAGCTTTACGCCCACCACGGGTTCCGAGAGTTTGTGGTGGCCCTGGGCTACAAGGGCGACGTGATTAAGCGCTTCTTCCTCGATTACGCCAAAATTCAAAGTAACTTCACCGTGAACCTGGCCTCAGGCGACGTGATGCGCCGGGGCAGCCAGCCCGAAGACTGGACGGTTCACCTGGTTGACACGGGAATCGCAACCCAGACAGGGGGCCGGCTCAAGAGGCTGGCGCCAGTGCTAGGCCGTGAGACATTCATGGCGACGTACGGCGACGGTGTCTCGAATGTGGACGTTAATGCCTTGGTCCAGTTTCATCGCCAGCATGGCAAGCTGGCGACGGCCACGGCGGTCCGTCCCCCGGCTCGCTTTGGCGGCCTGGTTTTCGACGGTGAGCGGATCGTTGAGTTCACGGAAAAACCACAAATTGGCGAAGGCTGGATCAACGGCGGATTCTTCGTGCTCGAGCCCGAAGTCCTCGAGTATATCGCCGATGACCAGACGAGTTGGGAGCGAGAACCCATGGAGCGGCTGGCCACCGAGGGGAACCTGATGGCCTATCGTCACGAGGACT
>DASXFF010000093.1:0-14402 GCA_036489735.1 Occallatibacter sp.
TCACGCTCGCGGCGGCCACTCGAACCAGCACTTCGCCCGTGCCCGGAACCGGGTCAGGATAATCCTCGAACTTGAGTACTTCAGGACCCCCATATTCGTGGACTACGGTTGCTTTCATCCTTCATCTCCTTCGCTCGCCCCGCACTCCCTTATTTCATTCTCGTTGAGAATAAAGCCTCGCCGAGCCGCACCGTTTGCGAGGATTATTAATTTTGGCTCCGGTTCAACCCACGCCGCCAGCGCCGCGCTCAGCGCCGCATTGATCCCGCAAGACACGGCATCGCGATCCTTGCTGAGCAAGCCTGGTAGCGGCGCAGTGGCACGGATGAGTTCAAAAGAATGTCAAGGATTGGTAGCGCTACCGGGAATCGAACCCGGGTTTTAAGATTGAGAATCTCACGTCCTAACCCCTAGACGATAGCGCCACTGTTTGTGCTGGACCAGCCCGCGGTCACGGGCTTCTCTTCTACTTTATCAAAATTCAAGCTGGCGGCGTACCCTTCCCGCCCGGCGCGCTAAGTCCAGCGCTATTGAAACCGGCACTCCAGCCAATGGCGAGCGACCTGCTTCAGATCCCCAGCTTTCGCACTTCATCGTTGTAGTATTTGCGATACAGAATGTCCCACTCCTGCGAGCCTTCCTGGATGATCTTTCGCTGGTTGGCGATCTTCTGCCGCGCCATCGTGTCGATCTTCGCCTCCTCCAAGAGGAGCAGTTCCAGCTCCTTCCGCGCTTCCTGCCGGATCGTGTTGCGATCCTCCAGGAATCCAACCTGGTCGACCTCGGCCAGAGTATCTGCGACGGTGTGCGCCAGCTTGTTCAACTTGTCGCGGTTGATCCTCATAAGACCGCCTTATACTTCTTGGTCAGCTCGGTCTTCACCTTCTTGAACATCTCGGCGTATTGCGCGCCGCTTTTGCGCATCTCCTCCGAGTAGGCGTCCAGAATCACGCGCACCTCTTCGTTGATCCGGTCTTCGAGCGCAAGCTCTTCGAGCAGAGCCGCGTTCACGCGCTCCTCCGTCACCTTCAAGTCGCTGGTGGTGATCATCTTGGCGTCGATCAGGTGCTTGACCGTACGGCGGGTGAGGTACCCAATGTAGTCGCGAGAAAAAATCATGGGTTAAGTGTCAGGATACCGCACTGCGCCCGCGCCTGTACACCCCGTAACTGGCATAATTCACATGTTTTGCCGCACGCGGCCTTTCCGCCTGCTCCGCCCCGTGCTACGCGCCCTTCCGCGCCACCGCATAGTACGGTTGATTCGAAAGTGTCTCGTTGAACGCCGGGTCCAGTCGCGTCGCACCGCTCTTCCCCGTCAGATCGAAATAGTATTCGAGCCAAAAACCGGACTGCGTGTAGCTGGCCGGAATCGAAGCGGTAAAGCTCCCTCCATCCCCTTGCATCTCCACCCGCTTCCACCGTTCCGCTTGGTCCACATGCCTGTAGTGGAGACGAATCGAGACCAACTCATCCGGAACGAGTGCCGTAACCGTAAGCGCCAGAGGCGAGCCGGCGTCAAAACTCACAGGCGGCTTGTGAGCGCACGCCAGGATGGGCCTCCCCGGCCGGCTCATTGCTTCTCCAGTCGCGTGTCGCGTGTTTTCGCTTGCCACGTCCGCCTGCCCGGCGCTCTTTACACGCGCTGTCAAAGCCTCGATGTCTCGGTCGATCGCGCTCAGCCGGTCGCTCCAGTGTCCGCGCCGCATCGCCACACTTCCGTAGGAAAGGTCGGCTCGGTAAACTGCCGCGGCTCCCTTGGCCATGTCCGCCCACGCCTCCCGCGCCATTCCGTATTCATCGATTGCCTTCCGCCCCGCGCCCGCCTCCTCCGATTGCTCAAAGACCGAATACAACACGCCGCCCCGCAGCTTCGACGCAAAAAACCATCCCAGTCCAACCTGGATCTCCACGTCCGCCTCAATCCGGCGAAATGCCGCTGACCGCCGCGCAATGGTCACGCGCCGCGCCTGGTCCAGTGCCGTGCTCGCTGCCGTCGCGCAATCCTCCATCCACTGCGCCACCTCAATCGGTGAATACCTGAAATTCGCAGCGCCACCCACCTCATCGGTCGCATGCTCATCGATGGTCGTGAACAGCTGCGGATCGAGCGGGCTCACCGTCCCAAAGTACTTCGGCTCCGGCGTATCGCTGTACGGCTCCAGTTCCCCGCTTCCGCGAACCATCGGCATGTTCGTGTACATCTCCGGCCAGAACGAGTGATTGGACGCCGAAGGGAGATGCGCCGACGTCAATAGCGGCAGAATCCTGCTCGCGTTGGCCACCGCCGTCTCCACGGCAATGGCACCGCTGCCGAACTGCTTGCGCAGCCATCTGCGCCACGCTTCAGAATTCGCGTCCGGATCGTAGAGCCGCCTGCCCCAAACCCTGTAGTAAAGCTCAAACTTTTCCCAGTCGGCCTTTGGATTCAGGCTCGCGTCGCTATACGCGCATCGTCCCCCCGCGTGTCCCGATCCTTCCCTTCCCTTAAACGTCAGCGGCTCCATCAAGTCCAGTCCCACTGCGCCGCAAAAATGCGCTGTCCTTCCGTACGCCGCTGCCATCTCCGGGTCAGCGCTCAGCAAATGCCGCTGCGTCCCCGGCCACAGCCTGAACAGCACCTTGTAGCTGGTCCCGGCTTTCAGAAAATCCGCGTACCCATACCGCGTAAACGACCGCGATCCCGAACTCAGGCTGAACGGCCCCGATGTGGCTTCGACATTCGCCTTCGGAATCTCCAGCGCACGAATGTCTGCCTGCTGATATCCGAGACTTTGATGCTCGGCGGAATACTTGGCTCCGAGCTTCACCGGCATTCCAGTCGCATTGGCAATGCCGATCATCGTTTCGTCCACGCCCTTGGCGTGCATATCGATCTCGACCTTGCGCCCGCATCCCTCGATCGCAGCAAACAATGTCTTCCAGAAATCGTAGCTGCCCTCCGGAATCCCGCTCTCGCCGTGTACGCGCAGCGTCAGCCCTGCAATTTCCGGGCACTGTTTTAACACGATTGCCAACGCGTCGCGACAATACGCCGCATGAGTCTCCCTGGTCAGCCCATCAATCCGGTGATACGCATGTGGACTGTCGGTCCACGCGTAAGCATGCGTCCAGATCCCCAACTGGAAATGCAGTCCCCTTAGTGCGGTCTGCCCCGCTATAAATTTGAGCGCGTCCAGGTTCATCTTCCGTTCGCCGTCGCTCAGCTCGACCGGAGCCGACAAAACGGTTCCGTCCGGCGACGCCAGTTGCATCACGCGCACATCGTACCCTGGAACGTTCACCATATATGGATATGGAAAGTGTAGGTAATCGCTGGTCACGCCCTTTGGAAAGTCGTACTCGAGCCCAAACGCGAGGCAGAATCGGTTGAATCGGCAGGCGACAAGCAAATCCAGGTAGCCCAGCCAGAACTCCCGGTCGTAAAGCCACGGCTTGTCTTCGATTTCACTGCAAAAATAGCGGCCTACGCTGCGCACTTCATTCGCCGGCTTTTCCAGAATCGGCTGTGCCAGGTGCAACGCCGTTCTCGCGTCTGCGCCAAACCGCACCCGCTCTGCCATCTCCAACAAGCCGTAAACGATTCCCAACACATCGTTGCCCGCCACAATGACGGCGGGCATTCCGGCGAACCGTCCCGGTGCCAAACTGAATGCCTCCGGGCCAGGTGGAAGATGTGGCGCGTTCGCCGCTGGCGTCAGCCTCACGGAGTTCACCACGACATAGAACCCGGTTCCGCGTGTACGCTCACCCGAGGAAACAATTCTGCACAGCGCGCCCTTCGCCGCCAGCGCGGCTCGCAACTGCTCTGCCGCCCACTGCACCGGCGGCGCTCCGGCAACAGGATCCTTCGCATCCACGACGATCGCATAGCCACGGCCCGCCTGCGCCATTGCGCCGCGAGCCACTGTCGCCGCCGAAGCTACTCCCGCCAGCTTGATGAATTCTCTGCGCTTCATCGCCGTTCCCGTTGAAAGTTCTTCAAGCAAGCCTCTCGATGAATTTTGTCAGTACTTCCGGCTGATCGATCATCACGTCGTGGCCGCATGTCACGGTTTCAGTCTCCCATGAGCTGTTTGCGCGGCAACGCTCCAAAGCATCGTTAAACGCAGCAACTTTGAACAGGGGCGCGCGGATGTAGAGTTTCTTGGAGATGCTTTGGTAGGCCCCCGTGACTCTAAGTTTTTCGGTAAAGCAACCAGTCGGGTGTGGTGTTAATTTGCTATCGACCCAGGCGCTGTCCTTTGCGTTCACGTGAAAGTACGACGCGGGATGGGGCGGAATTGCCTTTAACGGCGGGGCTGAAGTGCGGTTGATCTCAAATAGTGACTGCCCGTTCTCGGGCATGAATGCGTCGAGATAAACAATTGCCGAGATCCGGTCGCGGAGCTGTTCGGCAACTCCGGTAATGACCATCCCGCCGTACGAATGACCGACCAGCACAATCCCTTCCAGATCCTTCCATTTGATTTCGCCCACTACATCGTCAATCTGCGTGGAAAGTGTGATCATTTCGGGGGGTAAATGTGAGCGCTCTCCCACTCCCGACAAAGTTGGAGCGACGACGTAGTGCCCCCTGGCCGTCAAGCGGTCCCCGACGCGCCGCCAGCACCATCCGCCGTGCCAGGCGCCATGAACAAGAACAAATGTTGCTTGCTTTCTTTCGGCATGAGATTGCAGAGCCGGCGCAATTTCCGCGCTGACAATCAGCCCAGCCCCCATCGCCAGCGCCTGCCTTCGAGAAATCATTCCCACTCTCCTTTACGCGCGCCACAGTCGATGCGCCGTTCAGCTTCTATGCGGGCAGTCCTTCGTATTCAGGCACGTATCGGCGATACGCAACCTCTCGACTGGCCGTCCGCCCACCAGGTGTTCCGTAACAATCTCCTCCGCATCTTCCGGTCGCACGTTCCCGTACCACACCGCCTCCGGATACACCACCACCGTCGGCCCGTGCTCGCATTGGTCCAGGCAAAGTGATTTGTTGATCCTCACTCTTCCTGCCAGGCCCGCATCTTTGCTCAGTTGGCTGAGCCGCGTATGCAGCTCGCTTTTTCCATCCGTAGTGCACGAGGGTCGCGGCGCGCCGGCGGGGCGGACATTATGGCAAACAAAAACATGACGTTCAAACTTGGGCAAGCGGAATCCTCCTCAATCCATTCAAGAGTAACAACTCCGGGCCGTCCTTCTCCCATCCGAATCTTTGTTTCGGCGTGGGTGCTCCCGGTCCCTTGCACTCGGGGACCGGGGAATAAACTTCTCGCACCCGAATCTTCGTTTCTGCGTGGGTGCCCCCGGTCCCTTGCACTCGAGGACCGGGGGATAAACATTCACCCCTCCAACCTTCCCGCTTCCGTCAAAAAAGTTTTCCTGATCCCCTCCCGCCTGCATCTGCGAAAATGGGTGTTTGACCATGAGTGCCGACAACCTCCTCTCGCTGAAAGACGACATGGTGGCCTTTATTGAGGGTCACGGTCTCCATCGCCTCCCTGGTTACGTCACCGACGACATCCCATCCGTGCTCTGGGAGGGCCGCGGCAATCCAGACGCATGGAAAGACTTTGTGGAGATGGCCAAGCACGTGGGCGCTCCTTTCGTCACCTTCAGCGAAATGACGCTGGATCGCGAAGAACTCGACGCCCTGATCGAAGAAGCCGGCGAGATGAACTTCCCCGATGAGGAAGCCGCGGAGATGGTCGAAGCCAAGTGGCTCCGCAAATACTCCGGCATGCTTGGCTACATTCAGCTCGGCTTCATCTACGGCGGCATCGTCTTCCTCCACGAAACCACTACTGAGTGGTACGAGCGCTACCAATCCCTGCTTGAAAATATTGAGAGCTTCCACGATATCGTCATCGACGACGCTCACTCCCACGACGACGAGGATGAGTAAGTCCCTGTGTCCATTCCCGCCAACGTCGTAGCCGGCGCCACCGGGACCCCAAACGCCGGCGCCAAAGGAACGCCTCCCCGCACAGATTCAACTCGCACTCTGCCGCCTCAGCGCTGGGTCCTCGCTAGGCCCTCTCCTGATCAATTCGCTCAATCCGCTGTCCTCGCCCGCGAAGCGCGTCTGCCTCTCGTCCTCGCCGAACTTCTCGTCGCGCGCGGCATTAACACTGCCGCCGAGGCGTTCGCCTTCCTCAACCCAGAGCCCGCGCACCTCCACGATCCGTTTCTAATGCTGGGAATGTCGGCGGCCGTCAACAGGCTCGAGGGCGCCATCGCCGCCGGTGAGCCCATCCTCCTCTACGGCGACTACGACGTGGACGGAACCGTCGCCGTCGTCCTGCTCAAAACCGCCATCGAAATGCTCGGCGGTCAAGTCCGCTTTCACGTCCCGCATCGCCTCCGCGACGGCTACGGGATGCGATCGAGCGTCCTCGAATCGGCACACGCCGACGGCGTCCGCGTTGTCGTCACCGTCGACACCGGGATGCGCGCCTTTGCCGAAGCTGAAACCGCGCGCCGTCTCGGTCTCGACCTCATCATCACCGATCACCATCTCCCCGAAGCTCATGATCGGCTCCCGGCCGCCCTCGCCATTCTCAATCCAAATCAACCAGGTTGCACCTATCCAGAAAAAAGTCTTTGCGGAGCAGCCATCGCCCTCAAGCTCGCCCAGGCGCTGCTCGAGAAGTCCTGTCTCGAAAAGTCCGATCGAGTCGGCCGCGATCCAGCTCGCCTGCGCGAGAAAACCCTACCCAGCTTTCTCAAAATGGCGGCCATCGCCACCATTGCAGACGCTGTTCCCCTCCACGGCGAAAATCGCACCATCGCCGCCCTGGGTTTGCGTGAGCTTCGCCACCCCATCGGTGCCGGCCTTCGCGCTCTCTTTGCCGTTGCTGCGCTTGACCCCGCCAGCAAGCCGCTCACCGCCTTCGACATCGCCTTTCGCCTCGCCCCGCGCATCAACGCTGCCGGCCGCATGGATGTTGCCTCCGACGTCATCGAGCTTTTCACCACACGCGATTCCCGCCGCGCCACAGACCTCGCCGCGAAGCTCGATCGCCTCAACCGCGAACGTCGCGACGTCGAGGTCGCCGCGCTCGTCGTGATCGAAGCCCGCCTCGCCTCCGATGAATTCTCGGCCGACCGCCTCCTCCTCGTCGAGGGCGACGGGTGGCATCGCGGAGTGATCGGCATTCTCGCCTCCCGCGTCGTCGAGCGCACCGCCAAGCCGACCATCGTCGTCAGCATCGAAGATGGAATCGCCTACGGCTCCGGCCGCTCCGTCGACGGCTTTCCTCTTCTTGCCGCCATCGAGTCCTGCGCCGATCTCTTCACACGCTTCGGCGGGCATGCGTTCGCCGTCGGTTTCGCACTGCCCGCGGAAAATCTTCCCGAGCTCAAGCACCGCATTTGTGAATACGCTAACTTATGCCTCGCCAAGCGTGAACCAGAACGCATTCTCAAAATTCACGCCGAGTTGCCGCTCGATCGTATTACGCCCGTTCTCGCTGGCTGGTTGCGCAAACTCGAGCCGCTCGGCCACGGCAATCCCGAGCCTATTTATCTAGCCCACTCCGCGCGTATCATCGCCCAGCCGCGCATCATGAAGGCCAAGCATCTCTCGCTTCAGCTCACGCAGGCTTCCGCCGCAACGCCCGCAGGTGAGTCCAGCCGCCTGCCCGTTTCCGCGGCCCCGATCAGCTCCATTCGCGCCGTCGGCTGGAACCTCGCCGAGCGCGCCTTCGAGCTCGGCCTCGCACAGGGCAGCATCATCGATCTTGCCTACCGCATCCGCGAAAACGACCATCCCGATTTTGGCGGCCTCGAAATCGAAATCATGGGAATGCAGCCGGCAGGCTTCCAAACCTTCGCGGCCACCCCCTCCGTTGAACCATGATTTTGCAATAAACTCTAAGAATTCCGACATCTGCCAATAGATTCTTCCCCTTATTCGCACATCTAACTTCTCGTATGGCCAAAACTCCGGCCAAGAGGAATCAGGCAATCGCGTCGCGTTGGAGGAGACCCCATGCCGAACAATATGAATCCAGCAGTTCTCATCGCTGGCGGTGGACCCACAGGACTTGCTGCCGCTCTCGAGCTGAAGCGTTTCGGCCTTCCCGTCAGAATTGTCGATGAAATGGAAGGTCCCGCAACGACTTCCAGGGCTCTCGCAATCCAGGCCCGCACGCTTGAGGAAATGGAACTGCGCGGTCTGGCCGGCGAGTTCATCCGCCTGGGTCACCGCGCAGTCGGCGGCGACATTTACGGCCAAGGCAAGCGCCTCATTCGCGTGGATTTTACAAAGATTCACAGCCCGTATAACTACCTGCTCGTTCTCGCCCAATCGGAAACGGAGCGCATTCTGCGCGAAGCCCTCGAAGCCGAGGGCGCTGCGATCGAATGGGGCGTGAAGATGCTTGCCTTCGGCCAGCACTCCTCCGGCATCACCGCCACTCTCGAGCACACCGATGGGTCACTTGAAAAGGTCGACGCGCCCTACTTAATTGGAGCCGAAGGCGCCCACAGCGTTGTGCGCGAAAGTCTCGGACTGGAATTCAAAGGTAAGACCCTCGACGAGAGCTTCGCGCTCGGTGACGTTCATGTCGACGGCGATCTGCCCAACTCCGACTTCCATATCTTTTCTTCGGAACAGGGCTTCCTCGGGCTCTTCCCCATGGGAGGCAGCGAATTCCGGCTCGTCGCCAGCTATCCGGCCAGCGAATCCGCATCGACTCCCCCAACCCTCGAAGAACTGCAAACGGTCTACGACCAGCGTGCGCACATTCCCGCGCGTCTGCGCCAGCTCACCTGGAGCTCATGGTTCCATATCAATAGCCGCATGGTGCAGCAGCTCCGAGTTGGGCACGTGTTCCTCGCCGGCGATGCTGCTCATATTCACAGTCCGGCGGGCGCGCAAGGCATGAATACCGGAATTCAGGACGCCATCAACCTCGGCTGGAAGATGGCTCTCGTGCTTGCTGGCCGGGCCCCTGAGAATCTGCTCGACACCTATGAACAGGACCGCATACCGGTGATGCGCTCAATCATTTCGCGAACTGAAGCCCTGACGGACATGGTCGGCGGCGGACATTCGATGGTCAGAACTCTTTTCGTCCATCTCGCTCCCTGGATCGCGAACGCCGATTTTGTACAGGACGTCGCGACTGCTCGCATCAGCCAAATTGCACTCAACTACAGGAATAGCCCAATCTCCGAGGATCATTTCGCCGAGGGATCTCTTATCGCCGGCGACCGTGTCCCGGATCTTCGGGTCTTGGTCTCAAAAAATCGAAGCCCCGAAAGCGAAGTGCGGCCCCTGTTTTCCCTGCTCGATCCCTCAAAGTTCACTTTGCTGCTTACGAATTTCACCGCTGTCGACCCGCCGGAATCTCGGGCTTCTCGCCCCGCGGTCAACTGGGAAGACCTGAAGGGCCAGATTTTCCGCTCTCTCGAACCATGGCAGGATCTAATTGACGTAACCTTCATCACTTCCCCGGAAGGCGAGGCCGCGAAACCGTTTGAGGAGATTCTGGGCGCGAGAGCCTCCATCACGCTCATCCGGCCCGATGCGTATGTTGGCTTCCGCGGAAACGAAGGTTCGGTCGCTCAGCTCACACAGTATTGCAGCCGCTGGCTGACCCCCGAAGCCAAACAAAAAGCTGCATAGACTCGTCTCCTTAAGCGCACTTCAAAAAGCAAAAGGCCCTCCGCACCGCGGAGGGCCTTCTGTATTTCTCCCCACAAAGAATCTCCCTATACTATGGCTCGTTCACAGCGTGTTGCCCATATGGCGGAAGCAGGTTGCCGACAGTCGGCGTTACCACCGGCGCCGCCGCACCAACATATTCCGTCACATATCCCGAATTGTTCGAAACCCAGATGTTTCCGGATCCGTCGATTGCCATGCCATCGAACAATCCCGTCTGTCCGCCGCCAATGTATCCCCCAAATATCGTGATCGGCGTGCCGTTCGGAGTGTATTCGCTAAGGCTTCCGCCCGGATTACCGCCGAAGTTAAGGTAAACCGGGCCTTGATTTACCACCCACACGATTCCGGCGCCATCGATGGCGATGCCGCGCGGATTGACGACCTCCGCATTCTGATAACCCAGGGGTGGGCTGATCCCTACCCCGGCTGAACTCACTTCGCTTACAGAATTGAATCCCATGTTCGACACCCATACGTTTCCGGCAGCGTCAATGGCAATACCCGAGGCGCCCTCAGTCGTCACGGGACAGGACCCAGTGCAGGAGAGCACTGTCCCACTCGAGCTGAATTCGGTGATTCCCGAAGCCGAATATCCGTTGGCAACCCACGCGTCGCCCGATGTGTCAATCGCGACCGCGATCGGCTCGTTGCCTGCGCCTGGATATCCCATCGCACCCGATATCGGCGCACCAGCAGAGTTGAACTCGCTAATGTTATTGAGAAAGCTGTAATTCGCCACCCACGCATCGCCGGACGGGTCGAATGCAATCGAGCTGGGCGCGAGTATATCGCTGCCTGTATAGCCTGAACTCCCCGAGAGCACTGCGCCGGAAGGGCTGAATTTGGTGATTCTGGCAACTTGGCCAGAGGCCGAACTCGGCACCCACGCGTTGCCGGAGCTATCAATCGCAATGGCGTTCGCAAATAGTAGCCCGCCACCGCTAAAACCCGACGATCCCGACAGCGGAGCGCCAATCGCGCTGAATTTGCTCAGATTGTTGCCGGAATAATTCGTTACCCATACATTGCCCGCGCCGTCGATAGCTAGCGCGTATGGCAAGTCAAGTGCACCGCCCGAGTAATTGATGGAAATAGTCAGATCGTGAAGGCTGCCACTCACCGGCTGGAAGGGTGAACTCGCGCTCTGTAGGCTCATCAACGTCGTCGCCCTTGGATTATGCGCAATATTGATCGCCGCCGTCGCCGTCTCCGTCGGCTGCGTCCCCGTCGCTCCGCCCGACTCCGCATTTGTAAACAGTGTGTAGCAAGGCGTCGCATTCGCCGGCCCCGTCACCCCTCCTGTCGAATTCGTGCACGCCGCCAGAATGTTGGCCAGGGTATTGATTTCGGCCTGTGGCACAGTTCCGTTCCCTGCCGGGGTCGTTGCGTTTGCAATACCCATGTACGATGTAATCCCGCCCGCAGTCGTCACCTGCTCCAAGTTAGAAATCGCTGAGAACGCATTCGCAATTCCTTTCTGCGCCAATGCACTGCCCGAGCTCGACACGTGTGTCGCATCCACTGCAAACCCCGCAATTGCATACGCGGTCGCGATGGTGGAAACCTCATTGATGGTCACCGTAATTGACGACGAGAGCGAACCGCACGATCCTAATCCGGCAAGTAATCCCAGCGCCGAATTGACGCCCAAACCGGGATTGCCTCCCGTTGCGTATAGATACATCTGAGCGTTTGAAGCTGGGCAATCGTAAGCCGTCGCAGCGATCGTAAAATTCCCGCCTGAATCGGTCGTGGCATATCCTGGGCTGTTAATCAGCGATGTGGATGCGCTTCCGTAACCTGTCGTGCCGGCGGCGTAGAAATAAACTTTGGCGCCAACAACCGGGTCCTGGCCGCTAAGCACCCGGCCTTGCACCATCGCCTGCTGGGGCGGGGGTGGAGGAGGCGGGGTGGTGGTGCCGGAGTTGGCTTGGCCGCCGCCGCAACCGAAAATGAAGAACATCGAGAAATACAGAAAAACGACAGCCCATGAAGCGCGCAAGGCCAAGGGCTCCTTTCGGTGGGCAGGCACTGATGAAGATAGCAACTCAGAAATCTGCGAAGCTGATTGCAGCCTTGATACCATGTTGGGCGACGGAAATCAAGACTACTTCGCCATTGCGCGGAAATCGCGGATCGCGAAATTCATTGTGCACAAAAAAAAGGCCCTCCGCACCGCGGAGGACCTTTTGCAGTTTCTTCCAAATCAACTGCGCCTGAAAATGCTGTCTGCCGTTCCCATGCACTCGCTAACTTGCTGACTCGCAAACTCGCCGTATTTATCCAACCACTTCAATCCCCATCGAGCGCGCTGTTCCCTTGATGCTCTTGATGGCGGACTCGACTGACGCCGCATTCAAATCCGGCATCTTCTGCGTGGCGATCTCGCGCACCTGCTTCTCGGTCACCTTGCCCTTCTTTTCCTTGTTGGGTGTGCCCGATCCCTTTTCGATCCCCGCCGCCTTCTTCAACAGCACCGCCGCCGGTGGCGTCTTGGTGATGAAGCTGAAGGTGCGGTCGCCGTAAACCGTGATGACAACCGGAATAATCAGCCCGGCCATCTCCTTGTTCTGCGTCTTGGCGTTGAACTGCTTGCAGAACTCCATGATGTTGACCTGCGCCTGGCCCAGCGCGGGGCCGACCGGTGGCGCGGGCGTCGCTTTTCCGGCTTCGATTTGCAACTTCACGTAGCCGGTAATCTTCTTCGGAGGTGCCATGTTAGTTCCTTCGCGATCCAGCCAGAAGCCCGGCTGTTCGAACAGATCCCATCGGCGGTCTTGTATCAGGGCACGACTTAAGTCGTGCTGCAAAAGCCTTAAAAAATCAGTGGGGCTTTAGCCCCTGCACTCTTTACTGCCCCGATCCGTCGATATTCCCCGTTCCAACCTCTAGCTGGACGATTCCCTTCATTCTATTTTGGTGTTGCTGCTTGAGCGTTTACTTTCAACCGCCGGTCGCCAGGTGACCGGTTCGGCTAGAAGCTGGAAGCTAATAGCTAGAAGCTGCAACTACTCAATCTTTTCCACTTTGCCGAACTCCAGTTCGACCGGCGTCGACCGCCCGAAGATCGTCACCATCACCTTCAGTGTCTCGCGATCCTCGTTCACTTCGTCCACTACGCCGTTGAAGTTGGCGAACGGCCCATCCGTGATGCGCACCTGTTCGCTCTTCTCAAACTTGATCTTCATCCGCGGCTTGTCTTTCGTCGTCTCCGAGCGGAAGAGAATCGAGCTCACTTCTTCCTCGCTCAGTGCCACAGGTTTGTCGCCGGTGCCCAGGAACCCCGTCACTTTCGGAGTGTCCTTCAGCACATGCCACAATTCATTGTCCAGTTCCATCTCCACCAGCACGTAGCCGGGCAAAAACACCCGCTCCACCGTGCGCTTTTTGCCGTTGACAATCTCTGTCACCGGCTCGGTGGGAATCATCACGCGCCCCACTCGCTCCTTCAATCCAAAGGCCTGCACGCGGCTCTCGATCGATTCGCGCACCTTGCGCTCAAACCCCGAATAAGCATGCAAAATGTACCACCGGAAATTCTCGTTCTTGACCGGCTCCGGCGCGGCCGCCACCTGCGGTTCTCCCGCGGCTTCAGTCGCCGGCTCTGCGGCGCTGGCCTTTGCTTTTGGTGCCTTCGTTTCTGTTGCCTCAGCCGCGTCAGCTTCCGTCGTTTCAGGCGCCGCCGCCTCTACCTGCGCCTCCGCCGAACCCGTCTCTGCGGACTCTATCTCTGCGGATTGCTCTAAGTCTTCCTTCATTCCACTCTCGATTCCGTGCCGCCTGGCTACTGCAATCCACCACCGAGCCTGTTTAGCAGCCCATACACCGCAACCTTAAAGATGCCGTCTACGACAAAGAAGTAAAACGCAAACAGGAAAGTCGTGACGATCACCACTCCAGTCGTCACTCTCACTTCCTTCCATCCAGGCCACACCACCTTGCGCATCTCCGCGCGTACGTCGCGCAGAAAAGTCGTGAATTCTGTCCACTTGCTCAGCGCGCCGCCTCCAAACTCCTGCAGCGCACCCGGCTCTTGCCGCTTCTTTGACCGGTCCTCGCCTTTTTCCATCGCCGTCTTCGTCGCCATACTGTGCTTCCTGTTCCAGGGTTCAGGTTTATCTATTCCCTGTTCCCTTTTCCCTGTATCTCTGGCAGGGGCGGAGGGATTCGAACCCCCAAGTTCGGTTTTGGAGACCGACAGTTTAGCCGTTGAGCTTACGCCCCTGTAAAACCAGCTATCAGCTTCTAGCCTCTAGCTTCTATCCGAGCGGTGGAGAAGCTGAATTCTCAGCTTCCCGATGCCGGAGCTAGGAGCTAGCGCCTAGTAGCTCCCTTATTTAGATTCCTTGTGCACCTGGTGCTTCCGGCACCTCTTGCAGAACTTCTTCAACTCAAGCCGGCCCGTTACGGTCTTCTTGTTCTTCGTCGTCGAATAGTTCCTCTCTTTGCACTCGGTGCATTCCATCGTAATGATTTCCCGCATTGCTTTGTCCCTTCGTAGCGATCAGAGAACAGAGATCAGTCGATTCTTGCGTCTGTCGTCCGCGCATTCTCTTCTCTCTTGTCTCTTATCTCTTTCCTTACTTGATAATCTCGCTGATCGCGCCCGCGCCCACGGTCCTACCGCCCTCGCGAATCGCGAACCGCAGACCCTTCTCCATGGCCACCGGCGTGATCAGCTCGATGTTCAACTCCACGTTGTCGCCCGGCATCACCATCTCCACGCCCGCCGGCAACTC
>DASXFF010000119.1:0-48942 GCA_036489735.1 Occallatibacter sp.
ACGCCCCAAGATGAGATCTCCCTGAAGGGCCCAGGAAGACGACCTGGTTGATAGGCTGGAGGTGGAAGCGCAGTGATGCGCGTAGCTTACCAGTACTAATCGCCCGTTTGGCTTTACCATAGAATTAACTCCGCGCAGTAACATTCGCGGATGCTCTTCGAACAAGCCTTGTAACCCCAATCTATTTTCGTTTTGATTTTGTTGGCGCCAGTTTGCGTGCCGCATTCCTGCTGAGATCCCGGCGGAACAATCCGGGAGTTGCAGACGTTGCGGCCAGCTGTAGGAAAACCAACCTGCCAAGCGCCATCCAGCATTAAAGGCGAACCGCAGATCCTTCGCGCAAACGCGCTCAGGATTTCGGCTGTGGGTTCAGACGCCCGCAAGACGCCTCAATTTGTCGGTGACCATACTGCGAGGGATCACCCGTTCCCATCCCGAACACGGAAGTTAAGCCTCGCTGGGCCGATGGTACTGCACGGGCAACCGTGTGGGAGATTAGGTGATCGCCGGCAATTATTCAAAAAAGCCCGTCCCGAAAGGGATGGGCTTTTTGCGTTTGGAGATCAATCTCACTTCTCCCACTCCCGCCGGGCGCCATCTCGTTCTTGCGGTGCGCGTATATTCTTCCAAGCTGATCCGTGGTCGCCCGTAGCCTTCGCGACCCTATAATGAAGAGGGCCGGAGCGGAATCATCACGCTGACTTACAGCCTGCAACCATCTTTTCTGAGGAACTTATGGCCGCATTGATTGAAGCCATCACTGTAAAGCGCAAGATGTATTTCGAGTTTGAGAACACTCCCTATTACTGCATGGACGCAGAAGTTTCAACGCCCACTGCGCGCGGCGGGCAAACACTGGTCCGGCTAAAGATGCGCAATTTGCTGACACGAGCGGTCTTCGATAAGACATTCAAAGCCGGTGACCGCTTCAAGGAGCCCGATCTCGAGACAGTTGAGGCTTCCTATCTCTACAGCGATCCCGATGGCTCCTACTTTCTTGACCAGGAGAGCTTTGAGACGCACACACTGTCTCCGCAGATGATGGGAGATGCGTTGGAATTCCTGGTGGAAGGCGCCGTGATGCAGTTGCATAAATTCAACGGAAACCCGATCGGCTTGCAGCTCCCAGAGAAAGTGGAACTGACCGTGACCTACACCGAACCTGGCGCACGCGGCGACACCAGCGGCAATGTAACCAAGCTCGCTCGCCTTGAGACCGGCCTCGAGATCAAGGCTCCGCTTTACATTCAGGAAGGCGAGAAAGTGAAAGTGTACACAGAGACGCGCGAGTTCGCGGGCCGCGCCTGACCCAAAAAGCTCCCTTGCCGTCGCCGCCTTACACGAGTCGGATCCGTCGACCTGTCATTTCCCCAATTCCTACTCGCTTTCTTCCACCTCAAGAAAGGAATCCGATGATCCGGCGCTCGCATCTTCTCCTCGCAACTGCGCTTCTTGTGTTTTTCGCTGCCGCAATCAAGCCCACAGCCATTGCTCAGACGCCAACCAGCGCGCCAGCCTTAGCGCCTGCTCAAGCCCCGGCGCCGGAATTCCATTTCCCCACTCCCGAGGAGCGCGCCGCAATCAACACTGCATCGGAAGCGGAGCGGGATCGAGAGCTCAAGCTGCTCGGTATTACAGAAATGAAGCCTGGAGTAACTGCCTACGATATCGGCAAACCGGGCAACGCCAACTACGATGAGTCGAAAGCCAACCCATATCCCAATCTGCCGCCGCTTCTGGTAATGAACAACGGCAAAAAGGTCAAAACACCGGAGCAGTGGGCAGAGCGCCGCAATGAAATTAAGGCGGCATTCGACGAGGATGTTTACGGCAAATACCCGGCGCACATTCCCGCCGTCACATGGACCGTCGCCAGTGTGCAGCCGACGACGGTTTCGGGCGTACCGGCAATCGTGAAGCATATCGTCGGCCGAGTCGACAATTCGGAGTATCCGGCGATCTCGGTCACAATCGGGGCGGACGTCGTCACTCCGGCGAGCATGCGAGGTAAGAAAGTGCCTGCGATCATCGGCGGCGCGTCGCTCCACCCGTTTCGCTTTACGCCGCGGCCCGCAGCGCCGGGGCAGATCGTGCACCGGCTTGCGATGCCCGACAATCCTCCTGACCCCGCGCAACTGTTGCTCGGAGCCGGCTGGGGATTCGTGGCGCGCAACTCAAGCGCGGTGCAGGCTGACAACGGCGCAGGCCTCGACCAAGGAATTATCGGGCTCGTGAACCATGGCCAGCCGCGCGAGCTAAATGATTGGGGCGTGCTGCGCGCGTGGGCGTGGGCCGATAGCCGCATCCTCGATTATTTGCAAGCTGATCCCGATGTCGACGGCGCGAAGGTCGGCATCATGGGCCACTCTCGCGGAGGCAAAGCCGCACTTGTGGCCATGGTCGACGATCCGCGTTTTGCCATCGGATACATCTCGTCGTCCGGTGCGGGCGGAGCCGATCTCTTCCGGCGCAATTACGGCGAGTCCCTCGGCAACCTTTGCGGCGCCGAGGAGTTCCACTGGTTCGCGGGCAATTTTCTGCGCTTCGATGCGGTCGGCCACTCGGCCAACGAACTGCCAGTCGATAGCCATGAGTTTATCGCGCTCATTGCACCACGGCCCGTATTCATCGGTGGTGGTGCGCTCATTACCGCGCCTGAATATGCGCCCGGCGACGCATGGCAGGATGCGCAGGGAATGTTCATGGCTGCGGTAGCGGCGAGCCCGGCCTGGAAGTTCTTCGGCTACGAAGGCCTGGGCACAGAGACCTTCCCTCCGATGGGAACTCTCATTGACTCGGGGCGCATCGCTTTTCGCCAACATGAATTTGGACACACGCCCGCACCCAACTGGCCATATTTTCTCGCGTTCGCTCAAAAGCAGTTGTCGTCGAAATAGCGCGGACGGATTCGCGGCCTGCTTACGAACCTGCGCCGGGCGGAAGACCGCCCCACTGCCAGAAGCTAGTTTCATGAGCGTGGGCGATCCAGGCAGAAAGCTGTGCATCGGGAAAACGCTTGACATAGGGTACGGCCCAGCCGATGTAAGCGCCGGAAGTGACGTCAGCGTCTTCCTGAAGCACTCCGGTCGCCTTCCCAAAAATCCCTGGGTCCTCGAGACCCGAGATGCACACGCGCACGAGGCGATGAATCGCGCCATTTTTGTAACTGTAGAGATCGAGGCCGTTGGCTTCGGCGAGTTCGGCGATCATCACTAGCGGCGCTAGCGCGTAGATGTGGTAATGAAGCGCGCGGCCGGCACGGGCCATTTCACGCGGCAATGCGCCGTCGGGCTGGATCCGGTCGACGCCAGCCTTGTAGGAAGCAATGCCCCACTCGTAGTCACTGCGATCGCCCGTGGCGATGCCGGCGGCGCAGACCGCAAGGCCTGCCCAGTAGCGGTGATTGTTCCAGGCATCGCTTTCGGGATTGCTTTCTTTGCGCTCGACATAATCGATGGCGCTTGTTGCCACTGTGTCGAGCCATCTGCGGATCTCTTTTTCCTGATCGGGTGAGCCCGCGCCACTTAGGCGCACCTTGAGATAGGCGACCGAAACGGAAGCAAGCAGCCACTTCTGCTCATAGGATCCCTGAGGTGTAGGCATGGAGCCGGCCCATGCATGGGCACGGGCGGCGGCATCAAGCAATGCGTAAACACATGCGGCAGCTGCGGAGCTGCCGTGCGTGCGGTAAGCATCCGCGGCCTGCGTCGCCCACTCGCCAAGGTGTGTGGGTGCTTCAGTGGCGTTGCGTTCGGCCTCCAGAGCTTTTGGGTCGACGATGGAGTGATGCGCGTCAGAGTAGTAACTGTCCGCGTCTATCGACTTTGAAAACGGCGGAGGGTCGGGGCAGGTGTACGCGGCGTGGGTGAGCGCGATGGGTTGCGCGTCCCAGGGCGAATGCAGCGGCGCCTGAGCGGCATGGGAAGCGAAGGGGCAAAGGGCGATCGTCGCAGCGAGAAGCAGAGTGTATTGCGAAAAGCGAGTCATGGCGTGGTCAGCTGGACCTTGTTTAACGAGCCCGGCATAGAAAACAGGATATCCCGCCGGCTCGAAAACGGCGCTCTTGCTTAGGCTGCTTTCGCCCCAATCCTTACTCCACCGTCACGCTCTTCGCCAGATTTCGCGGCTGGTCGACGTCGCATCCGCGACGGACGGCAATGTAATAGGCCAGCAGCTGCAGCGGCACGATCTCAATCAATGGCGACAGCAGCTCAGGCGCAGGCGGAATCGCGATCACGTGTTCCACCAGGTCCCCAATCGTCTTATCGCCTTCGGTCGCAACCGCGATCACGCGCCCGCTACGCGCCGTAACTTCCTGGATATTCGAAAGCGTCTTCTCATACCGAAGTTTCGATGCCGGATCTCCCTCATCGCGCGTGGCCAGCACGACCACCGGCAATGTTTCGTCGATCAGTGCATTCGGTCCGTGTTTCATTTCGCCGGCCGGATAACCCTCGGCGTGGATGTAAGAAATTTCCTTCAGCTTCAGCGCGCCCTCGAGCGCGATCGGAAAATGAATTCCGCGGCCCAGGTACAGAAAGTCGCGCACCGTAGAGAACTCCTTTGCCAGCGCCTCGCACTGTGCCGACCGGCCGCGCAACACTGCTTCAATCTTGACTGGAATGCGGCTCAGCTCTTCAATGAGCGCCACCGACTGCTCCTTGCCAAGATGCCCGCGCAATTGGCCCAGCTTCATGGCCAGCAGGAACAGCGCTGTCAGTTGGCTTGTGAATGCTTTGGTCGACGCGACGCCAATCTCCGGCCCGGCGTGGGTATAGATAGCGCCATGTGCCTCGCGGGCCACCATTGCGCCGACCACGTTGCAAATGGCGACAGTCTTTGAACCGAGGGCCCTCATCTCGCGTTGCGCCGCCAGCGTGTCGGCGGTTTCGCCCGATTGCGTAATGAGGAGGCCCAGTGTGTGCCGCCCCGCAATGGGATCGCGGTAGCGGTACTCGCTGGCGTAGTCCACATCCACCGGAAGCCTGGCGAGCCGTTCGATCATGTATTTTCCAGTGAGCCCTGCATGCCAACTGGTGCCGCAGGCGGCGATGCTGATGCTCGCCGCGCGCCCGAGTTCTTCATCGGCGATGTCCATTTCACCCAGGAACACTTTGCCCGAATCGAGCGAGACACGGCCCAGTGTAGTATCGGTGACGGCGCGCGGCTGCTCCCAGATTTCCTTGAGCATGAAGTGCTTGTAGCCACCCTTTTCAGCTTGTATCGGGTCCCACTGAATATGCGTAAGCTCGCGCTTAAGCGGCTTGCCATCGAAGTCCGTGAGCTTGACGCCCTTCGACGTCAGGATTGCCAAGTCCCCATCGGCCAGGAAGTAGACGTCGCGCGTGTGGTGAAGGATTCCGGGAACGTCACTGGCAACAAACGATTCGCCCTCGCCAACGCCGACGATGACCGGCGGCCCAAGCCGCGCGGCGATGATTTTGTCCGGCTCGGCCGCCGAAAGCACGCCGAGGGCGAAAGCACCCGTCAGACGCTTGACTGCGGAACGAACCGCTGTTTCGAGTGGAATCGGCTTCCCTGCAGCTTCAGCGTCTTTCTGCACCTGTTCGATTAAGTGCGCAATGATCTCGGTGTCGGTTTCGGTGACAAATTTGTGCCCCTGCGCAATAAGCTCACGTTTCAACTCGAGATAGTTTTCAACAATGCCATTGTGGACCACGACAATGCGGCCGCTGCAGTCGCGGTGCGGGTGCGCGTTCTCTTCGGTGGGGCGGCCGTGCGTGGCCCAGCGTGTGTGGCCGATGCCGAAGGTGCCGTCCAGCGGATGCTCGCGCAAAACTTCTTCTAAGTTTGCCAACTTGCCCGCAGCCCGCGACACGTCCAGTCTTTTATTGCCGGGACTGCCGACGGCGATGCCCGCGGAGTCATAACCCCTATATTCGAGGCGCCTGAGCCCCTCGACAATCACAGGAACCACTTTTTTCTTGCCAACGTAGCCAACGATCCCGCACATGGTTTCATTCTATGCGACTTGTGCCCAAACCATCTTGCCCCAAAAGGGTGAGAAAGCCGTTGGCACCATTGAGCGCGGACACGCAGCTTCTCGGCGGAGTTGGGAAGTTGCCCGATCGAAAATTAGGCAACGGGTCGCTAATCTCAATGCGGGTGCGATTCAGGTTTTTCAGTTGCCCGCTGCGAGCGCAGTGCCCAGTCTCACTGAATAGGCGCAATCGCCGGCGAAAAGCGCCAAGGCCAATCTGCTAGCGAATATGCCAGAGATTCCAAGTCGCGAAGATGGCCAGCGCAACTGCTGCTTCAACGAGAAGTGCGCAGCTGATGCCGGCGACAACATGCCTGACGTTGACGATTGCTTCGGCGGCCCACTCAGCCTGTGGCATTTCGGGCAGACTTTGTGGAGCGGTTGATGAAGTCCGTATCAGGGGGAGCGAGGACGCGAGCAACGACGGTGACGCGACCGCAAGCTTCAGATTCACAAACTGCGGGTCTACCATTTAACCCCCTGGGTCGGCGCATCAGGATTGCGCCTGCAATCAGACCATGTGAAAAATTGGGGAGGACTTCTCCTCCGATGTGGAGCAATCTCTTTGCCATTGTGACGGCTCATCAATCGAAATTCTTATGTTGCTGACTTGGGCCATGTTAGGTTGTGCAAAATGGGCAGATGTGCGAAACGTGGACGATTCTCGGGAGGGGAAAGCGTGTAATTTGTGTTTCAGGAATGTAAACTTTACCGGAATTTTTTACAGCCGCAGGCAACCTTTAGATAAAATCTGGCATTTGTCATTTGCTTGTCTCGGCGGCTCTGGGGTCCCGCCACGTTTCGGGGTACAACCACAATCCTATCAACGAGATTGGAATTGTGTGGCCTAGTTGTGGAGCTACAGGTTCACCTTATAGTCGTATTTCCAGTTGCTGCCAACCGTAAATAAACTGGCCGCTGAATTGGCCCTTTGGGCCTCCTCTACCCACGGTGTGGGGTTTGGATCCCGCAATCGAATTCAATTGATTTGAGGCACTTGGCTTATGCGATCCACAAGAATGCTGGTTCTCTCCGCAACTCTCGCTTTCGCTGCCGGCGCGGCAGCACAGGACATCACAGGTACGATCCTGATCAAGAAGCGCTTGACCAGGCCCAGCGTGACTGCTCCAGTCTCGATGTACCAGCGTGGCCCGACCGTGAAGCTAAGCGAGGATTCGAACAAAGACCCGATCGCTTACGAGATGTCGCGCGTGGTGATTTACCTGGAAGGGCCTCAATCTCCGGATGACAATCCCGTGAGCGGTCCGCCAGTTCAGATCGCGCAACGGGACCGCCGGTTCACGCCAGACCTGGTCGTGGTCCCCGCCGGATCAACGGTTTCATTTCCGAACATGGACCCGATCTTCCACAACATTTATTCGCTTTCGAAGGCCAAGGCCTTTGACCTGGGCAGTTTCGATCAGGGCGAAACGCGGAAAGTCGTTTTTGCCAAGCCCGGCATCGTCGAGATCTATTGCCATTTGCATCCAAACATGGCTGCGACGGTCGTGGTGACGCCGAATCGTTGGTTCGCTCGGCCCGACTCGGACGGACGGTTTCGCATTCCCAACGTTCCGCCCGGTCAGTACACGGTTGTTGCGTGGCACAAGTCCGCCGGCTTTTTTCGCAAGACCATGGTGATCGAGAGTGGGCATGATGGCGTGGCGGATTTTCTCATTCCCGTGGACGTGGAACCGAAACAGGATGCGCAAACAAAGCTTGAGCCAAGCGCCGGCGGGAGTACCGAGTGAAAACGCGATTTCGTACTCGAGCATTTCTGCTCTGCTTCATTCCATTTGCGATTCTGTTGGCGAGCAGCTTCTGGATGATTCAGCGATTCGTGCAGTCGACCGTGAGAGAGGGACTGCATAATTCACTGCGCGAAAGCCAGATGGCAATCGCCAGCATCCAGGAGAAGGGAGACCTGCAAAACAGCCGGTTTTTGAGGGTAGCAGGCGAGAACAGCGCTCTCAAGGCCGGAATCCAATTGCTGAGGGCAAACGCCGGTAGCGCAAATGCGCAAAGGACCGTTGAAGATCAATTGCGCGAACTGGGCGAGCGTATGGGATTCGATTTCATGTTGGTATCCGCGCCTGACGGCTTACCATTGGCCGGCGTCGTGCGCCTGAACGAAACGGAGTCCAACGGGCGCGGACAACTCACGCCCCTGGATTTGTCGCTTGTCGACCGCAATGCCGCAGGCTTCAGGCTTCTTGGCGGGCGCACGTTTCAAGTTGCCTCAGTTCCAGTGGACCAGGACGAAGAAAACATCGGAGTTCTTTCGGTCGGCGAATTTTTCGATTTTTCGGACCTTACCACGCTGGTGACGCTGGTACACGACGGAAAAGTGATTCAATCGAATATCCCCGGCGTGTCTAACGCGGAACTTGGGCGCGCCCTGGATGGTTGCAGGCAACAGGCGGAGTGCGATCTCAGGATTCGTGGCACGAATTGGATTTCGCTTCCGATGGAATCGTATAGCGGCGGATATTCGCTGCTCAGCTTTGAGAATGTTGACGAGGCCACTGCACCCATTCAATCCCGGCTGCACAAATTGTTTTTGACGTTGACTCTTGGTTGCGTTCTGGTCGCATTCGTCTGCAGCATGGGGTCGTCTGGCTCCATCGTCAAGCCGATCGCTGTGGTTGTGTCGCATCTTCAAAATGCCGTCCGCACCGGAACGCTGCCTGAGCTGAAGGTTGAGCGGTCGTCCATTTTGGAGATTCAGGAGCTGGTCGAGATCTATAACAAAGCCGCAGTTTCAGTGCGCGTAGCCGGTGAAAATCTTGAAGCAGCCTATCTGGAGTTTGTCGGTTCGCTGGCGAGCGCGCTTGACGCTCGCGATCCCTATACAGCGGGCCACAGTCGCCGTGTAAGCAATCTTTCCTGCGCAACCGCATCGGCGCTGCAATTGGAGCCCGAAGATGTAGAGAGAATCCGAATCGGCGCTCTCCTTCACGACATTGGAAAGATTGGAATCGCCGACGCCCTGCTGCAAAAGCCGGGTCGGCTTACCGATGAAGAGTTCTCAATCGTGAAGCAGCATCCGGTCATCGGCCGGCGAATTCTGGAAGGAGTGCAAGGCTTCGCCCCATATCTCGGGGCCGTCGAGCTGCATCACGAGAATTGGGACGGCACCGGATATCCCCAAGCACAATCGGGCAAAGAAACTCCGATTGACGCGCGCATCATTCATATCTCTGACGCATACGATGCCATGACAACCGATCGCTCGTACCGGCGAAAGATGACTCACGAAAAGGCAATTTCCATCCTCATCGAAAATGCCGGCACCCAGTTCGACCCTCACATAGTGGACGCATTCGTCAAATTGCCGCGCGAATTTTTCACGAAGCAATCGACTGAATCCAAGTCATTCGACATGGCGCAACAGCCTGACATGGCGGTGACGGGATGAGGCGGGCCACACTTGGCGCGCTCTGTGTGGGGCTCATGTGCCCATTGCTCTGTCTGCGTGCCACGCGAGCCCAGGAGGCGTCCTCGGGGTTCGATCTTCGCGCAACGCTGACCGGCCAGTCGGTGGTTTCAAACGAATTGATGCCTGCCCCACGATCAGGCTCGCCCGTGATAGCGGGTTTCCGCTCAGTCCTGTATCCGACATTGAAGTTCAACGATAACTGGTTTGCTACCTCCGCTCTTCAGTTCACCACGCGTCCCTATTATTACGAGGAATTCTCGACCCTTGGATATGGCGCAAAAGGCGTGGTGTTGCAGGCGAATCTCGATTATTCGCGCGTGTCGGCTAAGGGATCGATGCTGATTCGAGTCGGCGAACTGTCGACGGCATTCGGCGCCTTCGTGCTGCGTTACGACGACACCGCGAATCCATTGATCGATCTTCCCAGCGGTTACGGGTATTACTATTCGCCGGTTTCCGTTCTCGGGGTTGCCGGTGGCCAGATTGACGCCGCAAGGGGGAAATGGGACGCGCGCTTGCAATTCGCCAACTCGTCGCCTGCGAATCCGCGAAGCATCTTCGCGAAGGACCAGTACGGAAACTGGGCGGGTGGAGCGGGTTATACCATTCGCCAGGGTTTCCGCGTGGGAGTCTCAGGCTATCGCGGTCCTTACCTCGATCGAACGAATCGATATTTCTATCCGGGCGAAGAGGATCCGAGCAAATTGCCCGCGCATGCGTTGGGTCTGGATGCAAATTGGGCTCGAGGCTATTCCAATGCACAGGTCGAGCTTCAGAAGTTCGTTATGGCGTACACCGTGATCCCAAATTTCCGTGAGTCGGCCGGCTACGCGGAACTCAAGCAGGTCCTGAGTCCGCGCTGGTTTGTAGCAGCGCGTTACAACTTCACGACCACCAGTGCGACGGGTCGATCGCAAACCATCGAAACTGCCGTTAGCTTTCGTCCCGACCGATTCCAGTTGGTAAAAGTCGGATATGAATACGAGCGCTATAGCATCGGCTCAAATCCTGGCGACAAGACACTTGCCGTTCAAGTGGTGACAACATTTCACCAGTCGGCGGGCCGCGAATAGGCGCGCGGAGGTACTCGAAATGTTTCGGCTTCAGTCTGTGTAAGCCGCTGGCGTTATTTTGAGCGGCAATTAGGCAGACGGGCGATGAGAAACGCTATTACTCCTCGATCTTGTAGGTGTATTCCTCGATGACGGGGTTGGTGAGAACCTCGCGGGCGATGCGCTCCACTTCAGCGCGGGCGGCGTCGGCTTGGAGGCCGTCAGCGAGCGAAAGCGCGAAATACTTGCCTTGGCGCACGGCCGTAATCTCAGCAAAACCGATCTTGCGGAGAGCGTTGTGGATGGTCTGCCCCTGAGGATCGAGGACCGAGGTCTTCAGCGTGATATAGACATGCGCCTTCATGATCCATGATTATAGAGGAGCAGCCATTAGCTCCTGGCCTTTAGCTGTAAACCCTGGTTTGTGGTGGGCCACAGTTCTCAATTTTTCACGACCAGGAAAGAATCTTCATTCGCATTTTTCCCAAAGAGAGGTCGAACGCAATGGTGAATTATCTGGAACTGCCCGTAGGCGATCGGGCGCCGGAGGTTTTTCGCGTGGTAATCGAGATTCCTTTGGACGGGACGCAGAAGTTTGAGTACGACAAGCAATTGCACGTGTTCAAGCTGGACCGGAACCTGCACTCGCCGGTGCACTATCCGGGCGACTATGGCTTCATCCCCTCGACGCTGAGCGACGACGGGGACCCGCTGGACGTGTTGGTGCTGGTGCCGGGGCCGAGTTTTCCAGGGTGCGTGCAGGAGGTGCGCCCGATCGGTCTACTGGAGATGCTGGATCAGGGAATCCTGGACGAGAAGGTTCTGGCGGTGGGGAAGAACAATCCGCGTTTTGCGAATATCTGGAATTACACCGATATTTATCCGCACATGCTGAAAGAGATTACGCACTTTTTTTCGATTTACAAGGATTTGGAAGGCAAGCGCGTGGAGATGAGGGGATGGCGAGACGCCGCTTTCGCACGCGACCGTGTGATGCATACGATCAAGCAGTTTGAGTTGAGCAAGGCGAAGCATCACGAACCAAAGAAAAAGCTGGCGGTCTAAATCCGGCCAGCTATGGCGACCTGCGAATGAAGATGTGCGGGTTTCGGTATAATCCAATGAGGGCCGGAGAGATGGCCGAGTGGCTGAAGGCGGCGGTTTGCTAAACCGTTGTACGGTCAAAAGCTGTACCGGGGGTTCGAATCCCCCTCTCTCCGCCAGCAATTGAAAATAAACAACTTAAGATATAGTGATACCGATCCTGATACCGTTTTGGTAGACTTTTCGAATGAATCGAGAAGTGAACCTGACCAAACGCGTCCAGACGGGGGCCGGTCTGCGCTACTACCCCGTTGTGTTCGCCCGGAATGGCAGAGTGAGGCCGGATGTCGTTTCAGTAGACGGGCACGAAGAGCGTCACACTGGCGGCGCTTACTACCTTGACTGGTACGAAGGATCGAAGCGCAAGCGACTCTCCGTGGGCCAGGACGCAGCCAACGCGTTCGCCCGTAAACAGAGAAAGCAAGCGGAACTGAATGCAATCGCCCAGGGAGTAGCAATCGCGCCAGCGGTAGAGGAGACAACCGGGCGGAGCTTGCAAGGCGCAATCGCTGATTATCTCAAAGAGATACAACTGACCAAAAAGAAAAAGACGCTGGCAGCCTATACGGTTGCCCTTCGCTATTTTGGAGAATCCTGCTCAAAGCTCTACCTAGAGGAGATCGAACGCTCGGACATGCTCCGATTCCACGCATACCTGAGAGATGAAAAGAAACAAACGCCCCGATCATGCTGGAATAAATTCTCGAATGTGATGAGCTTCCTGAAAGCTCAAGGAATCAGTGCGGGCGTCAAAAAGAATGACTGGCCCCGGTACGTGGAAGACACGCCCGCCGTGTACGAAAAACCCGATCTGGAAAAACTGTTTGCTGTCTGTAGCCCTCAAGAGCGGCTGTATTTTGAATTCTTCGTTATGAGTGGGATGCGCGAGCAGGAAGTCATGCATACGTTTTGGTCAGACGTGAACTTTACTCGCAACACGGTCACGGTCTCCGCAAAGCCGCAATATGGTTTCACACCGAAGAATTACAAGAGCCGGGAAATCCCGATCCCATCGAAGCTCATCGCGGCGCTAGAAAAAGCGAAGGCGAAGGCCGCGCCAGGCTGCCCGCTTCTATTCCCTACTAGCGGATGCAAACCCAAGAATGATTTCCTAGACCTATTGAAGGCCCGCGCTAAGGGTGCAAAGCTGGACCCTGACGGTTTTTGGCTTCACAAATTCCGTGCGACGTTCGCCACTTGGCATCTCCAGGCGGGCGTAGACCTGCGAACCGTCCAGCAATGGCTTGGGCATACGGATATGGAGAGTACGCTACGATACCTCCGACCCGCACAGGGCCATTCCGTCACCGCGCGGGTAGATGCCACGTTTTCCTAAGAATTTCCTAGGAAAGTTATGTCGGGGATGATGCTATTGTTGAGTTGACGATTCGGGTCGCAGGTGAGGGCGTGTCAAGGCGAGGAAGCTATATACCGAAGAAACTGAAGTATGACGCGATCATCGAGTCAATCGTCGAATTGCGATTCGAAACGACAACCAGGCCGGAATTCCTCCTCGTGCGGCTCGCCGAAATGGACGCATGGAAGGGGTTTACTGAATCGCGTCTGCCAGCGTATAGTTTGCCCGAACCCCTTCGAGATGTTGATCCAAATCTTCGATATCAACCCATCTTCGAACTTCAGAAGGACCAGCGTTCCCTTCGAATTGGCCCTAGGGTAATTTCCTATCATTTGAGGAAGCCGTATAACGGCTGGGCCGCATTCGGAAGTGAAGTTGCGACGGTCGTAAATGCCCTTTTCAGTAAGGTGGAGGCTCCCGTAATAAAGCGGCTGGGGTTTCGCTACTTGAACGCCCTTACGCAGGAGTTTCACGGAATACGCGGCGTTTCCGACCTTGACATCGCCGTTCAAATCGGCCAACAGACTGTCTCAGACGGAATCAACATTAATGTCAAAATGAAAATCTCCGATGATACGAATTGTCTCGTAAAAGTGGCCACTCCGACGTTTGTGACAGGTTCGCTATCTGCGGAAACGACTGTTATGGCTGACATCGATGTGTTTACCCCGGAACCGTTCGAAACGACAGATTCTTCCATTGCGATAAAGTGGATCGACAACGCCCATGAGGCAGAAAAACGAGAGTTCTTTGTCCTGTTGAAACACGAGACAATCGCAGCGCTTGAGGAAAAATAATGAATCCATTCACACCGACATCCGTGTCCATTGGCACTTTGTCGAGCGGTGCCCTTTTCCCTATTTCTATTCCTCCGTCAAACCGTCAAACAGATATGTCAGTCGTGGCGGAGATTTCCATCTTCCCGATTGCCTTATCCTCCGACGCCCAGTGGTTGGGAATCGTCGAGCAGAGAATCAAGGCATCCATACCCGCCGAAGGTTTCCCTCCAACTCAAGATGTTGCTTGGCTCCGTCCACAGGTCGGACTTGCAGCTCTAGAGTTTTTCAGAGACACATCAACCGCGCTCCCTGGAGAGCCATACATTTATTCCTCCAACGCCGGAGACCTCGTTGCTGAGTTCTCGGCGCCTCGCGGTAAAATGACTTGTCTAATCTCGCCAGAGTTTGTCTATGTTTTTGCAGCGCCCGGAAATGAGGTTATCGCGGACAAACTCACCCCCTCCAAACAGGGTGCGGATGAATTACGATCCTACATGCAGACGGTGACAGATAGGCTGAGGGCTGCTAATCAGGATGGGACGTTGGAAGCCAAACCCTAATGAAGATGTTAGACCTCAGGAATCATTGGGGAGACGGCTCTTCGCACGGTCAACGCTAGCTGGGGCAACCGATCAGAGACCAATACCGTCATTTGACTTGCGGAACTTCGAGGATTCCCGTGGCGAGGTTTCATTGGATCGCTTGGGGCAAAGCAATTCCGAGCGGTTAGTCCTCAAGTATCTAAATCCACGGGCAGAAGAAGCGGCAAAAAAGCTCGGCTCTTCGAATATGATCTTCAACGGCTGGGCCTGTATTCAGGCGAAGTTGCTCACCGAAAATAAGAAGCTGCCAATGGCGATTGTTCCATCGCCAATGCCCGGAAACAATCCTGTATTAGGCGAGGATGATTTGACAGAAAACCTTTATCACGCTCACACCCGCACCAAGCAAGCGACCGAACCCTATTTCGTGGCTCTTCATCTCCAATCACAATTCGAAAAGCACAGAAGAATTGAATACGCCCTTAATGATCCGCGCAGACCCGGTTGGATTGGTCGGCGGTTTCTTAGTGTCGGTAACTCGCTTCGTCGATTAGCTGACTTGTTGCAGACGGTGGGCGAAGGGCGGCCATAGCTCCATTTTCTAATCGGGCGCGGCGAGGCAGGCCGTATCAGATACGCCCGTCACATCGGCAACTTTAGACGCCGCGCAGTTCACAGCCCAGACCTCTCTCGTATATCGTATGCTGGAGCGCGGAGCGATTCTACCTAGTTTCGGACTATTGTTTGGTATGAGCATCAGGGGAATTTCCGGCTTTTACGGGGGGCGGCAATGGGCAGGCACATTCTTGTTTGCACACTATTGGAGGCGGTTGAGATGGAGGAGGAATTCTCCGCCACAAATTGAGAATCCCTATTCCAACCCAGCTCGCGACAAACAAAACAGGAATCGCGAACCAAGGGGCAAGAACTCGTGCCCACCTTCTACCCGTGGGCGGATAGAACGAAATGACGCCGGGTCCCCAATAGTCCTTCGGAGCATTTTCTTCCCACCAATGTTTGATCGAATCAGTTGCAATTGATGCTGCAAATAGCCCTGCCCACATTGTGAGCGAGACGGCGAATCCGAGAAAGCACAATAAGTAGACTGGCTTTTTGTCGCCTTTGTCCCACATCAAGCCTGTGGCGGCCAGCAGCAATCCTTGAAAAGTGCCAAGCCATCCCATTCTCTGATGGATTGCTTCCGATTCGTGATCGAGCAATGACCGGACGGTGTCAGCCAATTCCTTGGCACTTTCTTGGATCGGAGTACGCGGTGGCGGTGGCGGTGGCGGAGGGATGGACATATCGACGCTCCAGGCATAACTACTAATTTACACGGGGTAGAGCCTCAGCCCCCCTCTACCGACCGTATCGCGTACTCCCGTTCAATCAAGTGATAGCCCGAACCGGCTACGCCCAAGGCCGATCACGCGCCCGAATTTCGAGACTTTGCGGATCACAGCGCCCAGATCAGCACAACTGGCCACAAGCGCCCATCAATCCATCTGTTACGATGTGTAACACATCTATTCCAGGCATGAAAAAGCCCCAGCCGTAGCCGGGGCCGTATTCGATACGCAGTGAGTACAGCCTATTCGCGCTTGAACCTAAGATCAGCGGCGGCCACTTCCCGGTACACATCCATGAATCCACGGCCAGGGCTAGCCGCGTGGATTGCCGCTCGCACGATCAAGCTATCGCTGGTGCGGTCACCCTGACCCGCGACAAACGCCGTTAGTTCACGCACCTTGTTAAGGTCCGCATCCCGCAAGTACAAATTGACCGGCTTGCCGCGTTTGACTTTCAGTTTGGTCATGCGGCCCTCTGTTCTCTCAAGATTACGTTGCGCACTGAGCTGCCGTACCAACGCCCGCCCGTCTTTGATTTCAGTCCCTCACAGTTCAATGTCTCAGCAATCGTATCAACGGCCATTCCCGCGCCCCTGAGCGTCATAATCCGCTCGATAGTTTTCTTTTGACCATCAGCAGCCCCGAACGGCTTGGAACCCTCGCAGCGGCCTGTGCGGGCCTTCATACGCTGCCGTGCGCCCCGTAGCTTTAGGACGATCATTGCTTTGTCGTACTCAGCAATCGCGCCGAAAATTTGGCGCATGAGTTTGCGGCTAGGATCATCGCTGCAAAGGTCCGGCTCTGCGACGGAAATGACTGTAATCCCGCGCTTTCTCAGGTCGCTTAGGATCGTCTCTTGCACCATCAGGTCACGCGCAAGCCGGTTTAGGGCCTCAATCATCACCATGCGCACGTCACCGCTCTCAATTGCCAGTAGCAGCTCTTGCAGCGCCGGACGGTTATCAAGCTCCTTCGTACCGGATACGCCCTCTTCCCGGAACGTCTGCACAATCGTTATGCCGTGGGCAGATGCGTACCGGTTGATGGCCTCGCACTGGCGCGTGAACCCATCGCCGTCAACTTGCCCCATTCCACTGACTCTCAGGTATGCGTATGCATTCATAATGAGACTACTATACGCATAATGCGTATTATGTGTCAACAACATTCTGTAGAATTCTGTAACTTATTGATTCTTCGTTAAGCATTTGAGTTGGCCGGATGGTCACCATCCATGAAAATGCAGCGTTGCGCCCACGACTCGCAGCGTTCGTCCAGCTCGATTCGCTTAGGCGCTCTGTGCGCGATCCGCGCCGGGGCGTGCGACGATCCGCAAACGTCCCTAGGCAAAGGGGGTCTTAACTGGAGTCCCGCGCATGGCGGGGGCCGGGGGACCGCCCACCCCGGTCGGCCAGCCAGCGAGGCGGCGCGGCCAAAGTCGGATCGAATCGGATCGGTTCGAATAGGGGGTCAGTCCCCGGCCAGCCTTCTAACTAACAGGAGAGACATTGTGCCACATAAGGCCCTGGTACGTGTACACAGCTATGACCACATAACCGGCGATTTTGGGCCGCGCTCTATTAAAGGTGAAAGGGAAATTTATGCCAGCAAGATTAAACAGACGGCGCTATCTAGAGATCGTCGCCATGCTGAAAGAACTAATCGCAGATAAGAAACAACCGCCTCAAAGACGATTCAGAGCAGCGGAGACACTGCTAGAAGTCTACCGCCGTCATGATGTCAACGAAGAACGCAAGGAGGCCAGGCGCAAGGGACACCAGACGGTCCCAGCAGAGCCGGAACCGTCAGGAGAGCCACCGGAACAGCAACAAACACCGGAAGACGCACAGAGGGCAGCGCGTGAGTTCTTAGAGCGGTCAAAGGGAGGATCAGACGACAATGTTGAGCAGTGAAACCATCGAAACGATTCTTGAACTTGTGCCGCAAGTCCAGGATGAGAGCAAGCCGGTCGAAGAGCGCCGGGCGGCGTTGAGACACATCGCCGCACTCAAAGGAGAGGCATATCCCGCAATCCCCGATGCGGACTTTAGCGCAGTTGCAGGTGCGATCTGTCCACAGCCAGGCTTCGGAATTGAACTGTTCGAACAGGGAATGTCACTTGCGGCTGCTGCTGAGGGGGTGGCGAAGGGAAGGCTGAGTAGAGGCTTGGATCAACGCCGGAAGTGAAAAGGGCCAGCGCCCGGATTGCTGGCCCGCGTACGAAATACGGTCTATGCGGAAACGAGTTGCGGACCGGCGCTGCGCTTCGCCCGCCGTCTTTGCAAGATTTCGACGGTGACATCCCCGGCAGAGTTCATCCACTCGATAACGGCATCGCTCACCGCCTCATCGATGGAAATATCTACAGCGTTAAGGTACCTCTGAATCCGGCGGGCTGATTTCTTTGAGAGTGTCACTGTGCAAGGCAGCATAAAGTAAGTTATCTCCGTTGTTCAATTTAGTTCCAAATACCTAGACAGGCTCTACGAAACTCGCAACTGACACAAGGTTACTTTTGATTCGCTCGTATAATCTAGCACTTAGAGGCGATACTTATTATTCGCAATAACCGTATCGTTCTGAGTTACGAAGATAGCAAGGCAAGTCGGCAGGAAATTACTCGCAATTCTCTGAGGTTCTGAGAAATGTTTGTCAATATGTCAAACTATCGCCGTAATGTGGACACTCACACGTTGCGCGAAACTCCTTGTATTTATTGGAGATTTGTGCGATAATGGATTTGTAGTCGAGAACAGATCGCAGCCGACAGGCTCTCTGTTCCGGGCAGCCAGCGAGTAGAGCATCCCCACTTGGGAGCCAATGGCGCGGGCGGCCACTAAAAGGAACGGCCCACTTCGTACAGCTCATTGCTACAAGTCCACTAGTACCATTTTGGTATAGGTGAGAACCTGTACCATTGTGAACCACAATACATGTAGTATGAGAGCCATTCTTTTGAAGGGCTGTACTGTCCAATTTAAGGTCTGCAAGACGGCTCTACAGATAGACCGAGTTCTTGAGTTAGTGCGATTGCAACTCAAAGAATGGTGAGACAGCAAATGTGAAGCGAAGCGGATAGTCTTTACCGGGTCACCTGTACCATTTTGGTATAGGTGGATTTTCGGTCCGTTTCGTGCCAAATACGCCCTCACTGGCAGCAACGAGGAAAATGCAAACTGCGCCACTCATTACCAATCACGTCACGATAGATGTACTCCAAAGGTTGCTCTTCTCTGAAGACAAGCCTTCCCGCCTCACGCCGGTTGACCTAGCCGTTATCTCTTATCTAATTCTCCGCCGAACTCACGATCACGAAATTCTTGACTCTGCTCAGACGATTGCGGCCCGTCTTAGCGGTGACCGCCGGGTTATAGGGCGCTCCCTTGAACGCCTGCGAAGTCTTGGCTGGGTAAGCGTTGGGAGCCGGGGTAATGGCCGCACAAAGGCGATAAGCATAAATATCGACATGCTGCCCGCCGCTCAACCCGTTCGAGCGAAGATCACTCAGGATGCGAAGAAGTTGACTTGGCGTTATATGACGGCTCTCGGAAAAATGGGCCGCAAGAAATTCCCAAAGAATTGGCACACACGTCAGTTTCCATCAGCGCAACGGATTCTTACGCTTTGCAGTGCTGATCTGGAGCTGGCCGCCAGGGTACTCGGTCACGGCCTTAACAATCCGAAGTTCAAGAAGCGCACTGCGATGAGCCTTTATCACGCTCTGATCGTTTGGCACCAAATCGCGGACTCGTATCAAAAACAATCGAAGGCGCAAATCATTCCAACCACGCAGGAGGTAGAACCGAGCAATGGACAGTAATCAGCAGCTCAGAGCCGCAGATGCGCTCACCGAGCTTTGGAAGGGCCTACTTCCCGATGATGAGGCCCCAAGCAAAACGCAGTTTCTAACGTGGGCCGCGATGTGTTCCGAAAACATTGCAGCGTACGCGCTCAACCGAGCCGCTCGAAAAGCCTACAGGCTAAGGGCAGCGGGATCACTTTGGACCAGCGAACAGCTTGGCCGCTACGTGACAAGCATTATGAAGAATGAGCGCGATGGGCGTCACATCTTTGATACTCCGCAAGCTCGCGGAAGCGGCGCTGTAGAAGTACGAAACAATTGGAGGTAACGAAAAATGCAAGTCGAAGACGCATTGAAAGCATTCGCCGCAATCGCGGGCCTGTATGACGGAACCCCAGAATCAGGCGAACGAATCATCGTACTAACCCATGAATTGATCGAAAGACCTGAAACCTTTTGGGAAAAGTGTTTCGATGCTGTGAACGAAAATGATCCGATTCTAAAACACGCCCAGACTCTAATCCGGTCTGGCGCAGTGAACGATTCGACCACATTCGCAGACCTACCGCGCATTGTTGCAAATCCAGCAAGAGGCGGTGATGCAAAGTGAAGTTAAAGAGGGCGTGCGCGAAGCCTTCACTGTCCATTTCGGACAACTCCAATCCGTAGCCTTTGAGGAATGGCCGGAACTAACCACGTTCGGAGCTGAGCAAATCATGAGCGCTCTCGCAGCCAATTTGCATCGCTATCGACGGCCCGCCGGGGATGGGTTCGTTTGCTGGGCTTCAGCGTGGATTAGGCGCGAGACAATCCGGCATCGGTTCCTAACTGAGCTATTTCAGAAATCCCACGGACTCATATATGCAGCAGTTATGCGCGGGTTGTACGTGGCTCCAGGTGGCGATTTGGCCGTAGAGCCGAGCGACAACGAGGCTGATCTCTACGAACATTTGCTGGAAAATCCTCGAAAAATCGATGGGATGATGAAACCAAAACGAGCAAAGACCAGCACGGTTTTATTCGCGCTCGCCAAATCGAGGATACGGGCATACCGCTCGCAGATTGCAAACCGCTATGCGCTGATAGAGAGGCACTTGCCGGATGTGCATGAATCCGGCTGCGAGATAGCGCCCGAACCTGACGGCGAAGAAAAAAAAGACGAAATGCTCGCTGCATAAGTTTCCCAGCCTTCTAATAAACAGGAGTCTATTGCACGCTCGATTAGAGGCGAACGCCCAGCGGGTGTGCGATTGCTCCAAAGGATTCTGCCCAGCATGAATTCCATCAGAGCCGGTTGACCGGCCAGCGTATCGGCGTACGAGATACGCGCGAATCGGGCAGCAGTTTACAAATCACCGGAAGTGAATGACAGAAAAACAAAAGCCGCCTTCAGAGCGGCTGATTCGATGGCAGCTTCGATTGGTTCGAAAGGTTGCCAGAGCGTATGTGAGGTTTAGATTTCTGGAGCCGGTCGTTTCGCAGAATCCGGATGATACGCCGGGGAAGCGTTCGATTCGTTGGACTCCTGAGAGCGCTCATTACGTGATCGATGTTCGCAACGCCCTGATAGATGCCGTGGAAGATCAACCGGACAGGAAAGAGCTGATCGCGGCATGGATACAAATCCTCATCGATGACTCAACAATTCGCGCCCAGGAATCGCGGTTGATCGGATTACTGGCCCCGATCCTGAGCGAGCGAAAACTTGACCCGATGATTGCACTGCGAAAGATCAGGCATGGGCGGCCAGGGCGGAGAGCAGCATGACCACAGTACGAAGCATGTCCGGGTTGGTAGACTACACCGGCACAACGAACGCAAACGGAATTTTTGTTGAGCGAATGGCACCCCGTAGGCCGTCCAGCGGACCCCGTTATTTCGTTCGGTGCACTCGGTGCAATTCAAAATGGGTTGCGGATCATCAAAAAATGTCGTACCTCACGTGTAGAAATGCAACCTGCCGACGCGCCCAAGAAGACGCGGCCCGCGCATTGACGCATGGGAAACAAACCGCGCCGGTGCATGATCTATGGCATGATGCCGATCCGGATTCGATGCGGCACTATCTCGACGCAACGGAGCAAAACCGATGAGCAAAAGAAAACCGCAGTATTGGCTAGGCCCCGAACTGAGAGCGATGGAAGAGGCAGAGAAAGAGCGCGTCGAAGCGCCGATCCGCGAAATGCAATCGAAGCTCAGGGAATCGTCCAGTGCGCTCGCACGAGAAGTGACGAATAAAATCCTCCATTCGAAGGATGACGAAATTTATATTTCGGCCTCACTTATCGGCGCTCACAAGAGTGTCGAAGCGACGAAGAAATTTAATGGCGAATCCTTTCAGACGTTCGTCGCTCGCGCTCCGTGGTTTTACAACTCACAAGCGAACCGTGACGCGCTTATCGAGTATTTCGTGCGAAACGATGTTTTCATTGTCGATGCGGAGATGTTCGAACGCGCTGCGAGACGTTTGACTGAGTTCTACCTGTTTCCCGATGAGCGGCCCGAACCTGAGCCGATCCCAGAGCAGGAACCTGAAGCAGTTAAACCAACCGAGCCGGAAATCTTTGAAGGCTTCGACCCGGAAACAGGAAATACCCGGATGTACACGAAGCGAGAAGTTGACCGCATGAGCGCAGATGAATATCGCCGTGTGTTTCGCATCTATAAGGCCGAGCTTAACAATTCAATTCCACGATTCGGCCCAGGCACAAGGTTACCCGCATGAGTTCCACATTCGATGAGCAGATGGAACGCTACAGCGAACCGCACAAAGAGCCTGATACCGACGCCCCGCGTTCGACCGGATACGTCGCTTCTGATGACCATGAAAAGGCCAACGTAGCGGCCAATACCGGCACCTTTTCGCTAACAGACGCTCTGGCATTACTGACCCAGGCACGTACGGCTTTGCGAATTTCGGATGAAACGCTCGCAGTGATCGAAAAATCATTGACCGGAAAAATCTAGAAATAGGTGTGAGGCTGGACCCACACACCTATAACTCCCGCTCGCTCGCCTCTCCGGAACAGCGGGCGGGAGCAAATTTTAGGAACAAAAAAACACATGCCCACTGATCCCTCACAGATGCAACCCGCGCAGCCATCGGCAACCGCACCGAATACGCCTGACGCCTCAACTCCCCCACAGCAGCAATCGCCCCAGGCCGCTGTAACAGCAACTCCCACTGTCTCCGCTACGCCCGCACAACCGCAAAGCGGCCCGCAGAATCCCGCGCCATCCCAGCCCACGGGAACGGTTAGCAATGCGAACGATGCGAATTTGCAGAATCATCCGAGCGTGCAACGCGCATCGCTTCTACACACTATCGCCCAGACGTTAGCCGGTGGGCCGCGCTATAAGACAAGCATTAACGATGACGGTACGACCACACGCACGCCCGTTCCACTTTCGCGCGGCGATGTTGCGATGGCAATCGTGGCAGAGGCGCTTTCAGGATCGATGGCCGGTCTCGCCCAGCGTGGACCCGGTGCAACCGGACGCGCGGCGGCTGCTGGCTTCGATCAGGTTTCACAACAGCAACAGCAAGCCCAACAGCAGGCGGCAGCTCAGGCCCAGCAGGATGCGAATAACCGATCAACTGCGCTCGTACGCAAGGCGACGATTTTTGAAACAAATATGAGGGCTAGGTTGAACGCCGCCCAAGCGGAGCAATTCGGCGCAGATGCCATCGACAAGATTGTTGAGCAGAACCGAGCCGCTGGCTTACTTGACCCGGATCAGCCCTTTGTTGAAAACGGCGGGATTCCGATGACACAGCAAGAGCTGACGGACGCGATTGCAAAAAATCAGTTATCGGTTACGGATCACGTAGGACCAATCGCGGGCCGCATCGAAGTCACGGCCCCTGATGGATCGAAATACTGGGAGACAACGCATCTCATTTTGAAAAGCGGTGACACGAAAGTTCCTTTGACGCAATCCGAATGGGATATGTTCGCCCAGCATGGGGTCAAAGGATACCCAGCCGGGACAAAAATCACAGACGGTGTGATGGTTCCGTTACGTCTAAAGGCCCTCGCAGGTGAACAACTCGCCGCGCACACGCTAACTGAATACCAGTTGAGTAATCTCCGTGACGTTTTGGACGGGACGCCTTTCGCGGATAAAGTCCCTGCGAAAGTTGACTGGTCGCAACCGGGGGCAGATACGGCAATGCAGCGTCTCCAGACCTATATCAGCCACAATGCAGCCGCCGCGTCGGACCCTTATTTAGCTTTGCAAGCGATGGGCACTGATAAGCGCAATGAAAAGACAGGCCAGATGGAGCCGAACACAGACTCAAAGTATGTCTCCTCGATTGCCAATCTATTAGGCGGATGGCCAGTGTTAGAAGCCGCTCACGATCAAATCGCAGCCAACAAAAAAGCCGTCGCTGATTACGCGGTGATTGACACAGCGGATAAGGCAAATGCGGTTATCGCCGCTCCAAAGCGGTTTACGCAGGATCAGGTACAGGCGGCCAAAAACTTCATCACTCTCTCGAACGAACAGGGTTCACGGAAAGCCGCCGATGATGCACGCGCACGCGCCATCGCTGATGGCAGCGATATTCAGGCAATGTATCGCTTCGGACGAAATCCCATTTCAGGCGAACAACTCTCACTCAGCAACGCGCCGGATTCAATGCTTGTCAATTCGAGCGGTCAAGTAATTCCGCAGGATTTGATTTCGACGTACAAACCCACAAGCCAGGAACGGATGACCGCCGATACTGCCCGCCAAGTTTTAAGTATCAGCGCCGATTTACAGAAACAACTACAGCAAAACCCGAACCTTGCCGGTCCACTCGCGGGTCGCTCGAAACAGGGTCTCGCAAAACTGGGATATGGCGATGCACAGGCGCAAAAGTTTCTTGACGATGTGAGTTTTATCCAGACCGCAGCGACAAAAATGCATACGAGCCGTTTTAGCTCACAAATTCTTGACAAAATGTCCACTTTAATAAAACCGGGAATGAACCCGGATCAGTTCGCGGGCGCTCTGTCTTCGATCAATGACATTGCGAGCCGCTACGCGGATGAGGATAGGCTCACAACCGTTGGCGACTACAAACAAAAGTCCGCAACGCCGATGAGTCCGAATCCGTCCAGCGGAAAGCAGGTTCAAATTCCGGCGGGCGCTCAGATTGGCCGCGATGGTCAAGGGAACGTTGTCGGTTATCGGCTCAATGGAAAGTACGTTTCGTTAGCAGGTAGTCAGTAATGGCACAACCCATCACATTCGATGCTCCGTTGAAACAGCCCACAACTGTCCCGGTTCCGGCGGGCGTCACGTTTGACGACCCGCTCACGTCTGCAACGTCTGTTCCCGTCGGATCAGACTCACAAACTCAACCAACGAATCCGGCGGCCCAAGCTCTGTCACAGGCCGGGGCACACGCCGATCCGGCTTTGGGTGACGTTGCCGGGGCCGTTGCTCATAAGGTGTTTCCGGCTGCGACTGGAGCCGCCAAAAGCGTTATGAGCACGCTTTCCGGCACTGATGAATTTGCACGCAAACATCTTCCGGCAGTTCTTACCAATTCTGATTTTGGTTTTGGGCCGCCCGCTGATCTCGACAAAGAAAAACAAAACCTGACTCCCGAGGGAACTGGCGAGAATATCGGCAGTGGATTAGAAGACCTTGGGGAATTTCTTTTGGGCGATGAGGCTCTGAAGGGACTGTCACTGAGTGAACGACTCGGCAAGGTGTCGAAGATCATCAAAACGACAGAGGAATCGCCTGTACTTTCGCGGATCGTTCAAGCTGGACTTAGAGCCGTGCGCGGCGCTGCTGTCGGATCGGCTCAGGGCGGTCTAAAGTCCGGTGGGAACCTATCAGTCACGGCGGGTGCGGGCATTGCAGCCGGTGTAGGCAATGCGGTTCTTCCAGAGGCATTCGACGCTGTAAAATCCATCCCTCACGTTGCCGGTGTCATTTCTGATGCAGTGCGCGGCGCTGAAAGAGTTGTACAACCGGAATTGCAAAACTCGCTGCGAAAGATTCTTTCCGATGTGGGCGCGGAAAACGGCATCACGATTCCAGACGGAACGGCGGTGCGCGATATTGCCGAGCATTTGGGCCACGCTCTCAAATCCAAGGGTTCGGCCCTATACAAGAGCATTGACAATGCGCTAGGCGGTACCCGTTTCCAAACGTTCGATGAGCAGCTATCAAACGTGCGTAATGCACTCCGCAACGATACGGGCATCGATCACGATTACACAGGTCGATTGATCGAACGCGTAAACGACTTGGAAGATGCGAAGGCAGCCGCTCGGCAAACCGCAATCGGAAAGGGAATCGATCCGCGCGATTTTCAGCAAGCTGACAATTTCTGGCGTCAAGGATCGGCAATTCAAGATTTGTCATCGAAGATCAGACAGTCAACGTCCGGTCTGCCTGACAATTTGAAAAACGGAACCAAAGCCGCGAGCGCTGCCAACGGCGAAGTCGTTTCGCCCAACAAACTGTCTCCGAAGATTCACTCATTGCGAGATAGCGGACGGCTCTCCCAGGCCATCGGACCAAACCGATCCGATGAATTGCTTAGGCAAGTCGAATCAGCAAGGGCACGCACTGCCGACATTGCAAACAATCAGAAAACCATCCGTAAAGTTGCGGTGGGCAGTGCGGCTGCTGCTGGAGCTGCTGGGGCAGGGTATGGCGGCTACGAAGTCGCACGGCACGCGCTGCAATAGAGACAAAAAATGAGCACACACGAAGAAACGCGTAACGAGAAACCAGAGACCGCGAACACTCATGATGAGTTACTGACCGATCACGAGGGGAATCTCATCTTTGCAGCGCCCGTAAACGCGCCGCCGTTCGTAATCGTTGTCAAGGGAGTTCGAAGCGAAAAATGGCCACATTAGCGCAAGCAATTGTTGAGGGTTTGATGGCGAGCAGACCATCGCCCAGTATTGTTGGACGGCTTTACTTCACAACTGACACGCAGCAAATCTTCTACGACACAGGATCGGCCTGGGATAACGTCACGCCGGTAGCATCGTCCGTCGCAACGGCCATTCAGCAGCAAACGTACGTGTACGCTGCCGACTCGGGCGCGGCTAACGCTCTTATCGTGTCTCTCAGTCCGTCTCCGACAATCGTTGCTGGAAGTCTCGTAGTCGTACTGGTAGCGGCAACGAATACGGGCGCATCGACCATCGCCGTCAACGGCGGATCGGCTACAGCCATCACAAAGGATGGTACGACCGCGCTCACCGGCGGTGAACTGACAGCCGGACAAATTGTGTTTCTGGTTTATGACGGAACCGAATACCAACTCATCGGCGGTACGGGTAGCAGCAGCTCGGGCACTGTAACGAGCGTTGCGTTGACTGTGCCAGCTCGCCAGTCCGTTTCAGGTTCGCCTATAACGTCATCTGGTACGCTGGCGATTACCGACAATAATGAAACCGCAAACGAAGTTTTCGCAGGTCCATCTTCAGGATCAGCAGCGACCCCAGGTTTTCGCGCGTTGGTTCCTGCCGATCTTCCCGTAGCTACCACAAGCGCCTTGGGAGCGGTCAAGCCGGATGGAAGCACGATCACGGTTAGCGCCGGTGTGATCTCGGCAACAAGTAGTAGCGGAAAACCGAGTGTGACGTTTAGTATTGCCACCGGTGCAGCGGCTTCTCCGGCAGCCCCGTATGTGTTGGCGCCAGTTGCCGGTACTGTGAGCAACTGCTACTTTACGACGCTTACCTCAGACAGCGGGACAAATCTAGTCTTCAATCTCAAGAAAAACGGTACCAGTGTTTTGAGCGGTTCGAGTGCCACAGTGACGGCAGGTACTTCGGGCGGAACCGTTTCAACATTTAGTTTGACTTCCGGTACGATCTCAGTTTCCCAAAGCGACAAATGGGAGCTTGATATTACGACCGGCACGTCAAACTGGACAGGGACAGTGCAATGCTATTAGTTCAAAGCAAGGGCGCTGCCAATACTGGCGCGAGCGGTACGGTAGCTTTCACTTCCAATGTCACTGTCGGAAATTTGTTGTTGATTATGTATACGGGCTTCAACTTTGTCATGAATGCGCCCACTGACAGTCTTTCTAATACGTGGATCAACCTTGCCCCACTTACAAGCGGTCCCGGACCCACTAGGAACGTTGTGTATGCGGCTGTGGCAAACTCTAGTGGAACCTGTACGGTTTCGTACTCAGGGTGCCCGGCTGCAAATGAGGCAGTTTTTTTTCTGGAAGAGTGGTCCGGCGTAAAAGGGTTGGCGTTTGCGGGGTTTGCATCTCAGTCCGGAGCAACTTCGGTTCTGAGTAACAACGTTTCTCCGTACACAGACCAATCCGGAACGGCGATATTGTTTGGTTCTCAGTTGACCAATACGAACCCGTTGTCTGTTTCGCCTGGAACCAACCGTCAGACTGTTAGTCTTTCGGCTGGTGGATACGGGACGCTGGCAGATACCCCCGTGGCAATTCAAAGCTCATTCAATGGTTTTTCTGTAACATGGAGTGCCACAGGGGCAAGCACAGGCGCTAGTGTGATGTTGTTTTTGTTTCCCGCGCTACCGAGCACAGCATCGAACAGTGGTTTTGCTAGTTAGCCAGCGGACTGGGCAACCACATCGGCGTTTAGCATCTATGGGATCGTTTAACCGGCAGGCCAGCGCCGCGTCCTAGCGAATCCTAGGGGCAAGTTATCAGATAGATGCGGTACAATCTCCGCAAATATCATGCCTGCTAAGAAATGGACAGACGCGCTCAGGAGGCCGATTGATTGCATCCATCGATCACAACGGATGCTAGTCGGTTTCAGCCATCCAAATAAGCACGGTCTCAATCGGCTTGATCTTGTGCGTAAGCTCTCCAGGGGCAGCAAGCTAGTGCTTGTACCCGAACCGGAGAACCCAGTTGATCGGAATGCAATACTCGTTTACAGTGCCGATGATCTTGAAAACGATCTAGGGTATTTGGATGCCACGGGAGCCAAGAAGATATGCAGAATGATTGAATGCGGCGCTGCGTTCACTGCCGATCTAGCATTCTTTTGGGGCCGCGATCCAGATTTCCCCACGGTCTACATCTATGTTTATCAACTCACGCCAATGCAACAGGCACACAGGCCGATTCGAAAAGATGCTCCCGAATATAAACGCCCGCTCCCAAAATGGATTGCGGAAAAAACAGAACGAAATTGATAGAGCGATTGCGCTACACTATCGGCCATGACCTTAAACAACGTTCTCGCCTCTATTGATTCCGAAATTGCGACTCTCACTAAGGCCCGCGAATTGCTGGCCGGTACAGCCGTGCGTACCGTGAGCGCCAAACCTAAACACAAAATGAGCGCAACCGCCCGAAAGAGGATTTCAGACGCCCAGCGGAAAAGATGGGCCGCCTTCCGGAAAGCAGCGAAGTAGGAAAACCGGTCGTAGCGTCAACCGTGTTTCACGTCTTCCAAACTTCTCTTCTCAGGCAGATTCCTCACCTTTAACACCGTGCATCCGACATCCGGCATACGCTGAGAATCATGACGGGAACGGTGCTCTACAGGCTCATTGAACTCAGCTCGAAACACCCGCTATCGATTCTTTTATTGACGGTTTTGTTCGGGAATATACGCGACAATTCCGAAAAGAATCTGAGGAGTATTTCCCGCTTGCTGAGGGCTGCTATCAGCCTCACGTTCGATTTGCTTCTACACTGGGAAAAGTGCCGGTCGCGGTTTCAGCGGCAAAAATGTTCTTCCAGAAAATCAAGGCTAGAGGGCATTGACCTCTAAATAGAATTCCGCCTCAGACTTCGTGTTGCATGGGCCGTGCAAGTACCTGAAATGGTCAGGCCCTTCAAACCAGTAGTACCAGCCGGGCGCGTCCGGTTCTATGTCCCGCTTGCGCCCATCGTTGTTAAGTATGTAGCCTCCCCTGTGCCAGAAAACACCGGCGACTTCAGTCCCGTCCGCGTCACTGAATCCGGCTGTGTCTGAATCGGGCCATGCGGCCTTTGCGATTGCATCAAGGAACGCAATGCACGGATTCGGTAGAGACGGGTTTTCGATGTTTTTCTCCACAACGTCTGAGGCCGAGTAAGAGTTGGACTTTTTGCAATCACAACAGGTCAGAGTCAAGGGCACTATCGGTGGTAAAAGCGCACGTCTAAATTTCTCATCCGGTCCAATCACATCCAATGTGAGGCACACGGCGCATTCGCTATTCTTACAATTCACCGTCCAGCACCGATAGATCATCGTGTTCTCCGTTCTCTCCTATCCCGTTTTTGGATTCAACCATCGTACAGCCGTCCACTGTGGGAAATCAGTGTGATGATTACCAGCTTGGTTCGCCATTTCCGCGCAACGCTGATGCGAAAATGTCCGTGATAGCCGATTGCGTTTCTCTACTCCCCGCCGGTCTGAGATAACGGCTAGTGCTATCCAGGTCCGCATGTCCCATGAAGTGTTAAGCACTTTCGTGCCATTCTTTCCAGGTGCTCTCTCCGCTATTTGCATGGGCTTTTGACACTGATACTAGTGATACTGTTTTTTGCGAAACAGGAGTCAGTTGGAGTTTCTAGCGCTGCGTAGGCTACTGATACCGTTCTGCGAAACTCATTGACAATGCACATCTTGCTGTAAACCGCACATCTGCAATAATTTAACGATTTCTGCTTTAACGAATCCCCCTCTCTCCGCCATAGAGTCAATATAATCAATGACTTATCTAGATTCTTCGCGCCGCACGCGCTTTCCGGGCGAACTCGCGAGTATTTAACTCTGAAAGGTCTCGGAGCGTTTTTCCCCGCGCGATTTGTTGAGTCGACGAGCGGACAGATTCTCCAACCACGATTTTCGGCGTCCCTTTTCCGGTCAACTCAACTGACAGGAAGGGGCGGTGACGGCCCGCGTGAAATTCAAAAGTCCATATCCGCTGCGGGAGGGAAACCGCTATGTAACGATCAAACGAAGCAAAGTTCAGTGCGCTGCGGGCTGGAGGGTCAGGACTCGGTTGTTCGATAGTTCCCCTGGCTGACTACTCGAAAATGCAGCTGGAAAGAGTTCGATTGACGCCCAATCGCCAATGCGCGCTTCCAGCGAGGACGATCTGGAAACGCGCATTGGCCTGATGTCAACACTTGACGCTCGAACGAGATCCATTGCTGAAGCCTGGCCGACTTTTCGCTCTTGATTTGATCTGCGGGAGGTCTGAGGCTTAATGTGAGGATTGCGGCGATGAAGTTGGTCATCCTCGGCGGGGTTTGGAAACATCATCGGGAGGGGGCACCCGCCGAACTGTTGTCATGTGCCAAGCGTATCTGAGACGGTCCACACCGGAAGCGTTGGGGATCCACAAGGGCAGGCCGTTGGCGGTTTTCGGGTTGAGCTGCAGGAGGCTGAACGGTTCATGGCCGCCGTCGTAGTTGCGGCCGCCGAGTGCGTCCCATTCGATTGCGCCGAGATTGTTGTCATGGATGGCGTCCGTAATCGCGCGCATGTATGGGAGGTTTGCGACAGTGCTGTAATTCCCGTTCTTGTAATCAATGCCGGGGAGCTTCGGCGAATGAGCCGGATTCGGGTCGTCGTAGTTGACATCCGTGTCCATTGGCCCACCGAACTCCTCTACGACCGTACGCGATGCGCAAGAACCGATACCGGATTTGATCTCCTTGACCCACTGACCATAGGACTTTGGCGAGGACGGAAATGCATAGACGTGCAAGGCCAGATAGGTACCGTCGAAGCGGTGGTCTTTGCATAACGGGGTGACATCCGTCTGGTAGCTGATTCCAGGCATAAGGACCCGGTTCCGAGGTACCTTATTGTGGATTTGCAGCCAATTGGCAGCGACGTTTAACCACGAGAGGCCTCCGTAGCCTATTGGCTCCTGGAAAGGGTTAAAGTACACCCTACGGTTAGCGTGGTAATCGCCGATGATTGTGGTCCACATCTGGTTCCACAGAGCCAAGTTCGAGACGACGTTGCCTTTGCCCACCTCGTCCTCTGCCCAATAGGACAGGTCGACGTTCATTCCCCTAGCGGTTGCGGCGTCGATGATGCCCCGGTAGGAGTTCCACCAGGGTGAGAGTACGGTTTCAGGGTTGACCGGAATCCTGATCGTGTTAGCACCGAGACTGCTTTGGAATCCGGCGAGTATGGCGTCCGCCTGGGCCCGGATGCTCGCGTAGTGAGCGCCGGAAAAGTCCGGAGATCTCAAACCTTGCAGAATGAGGGGACCATTGTGAAAGTTGTCAGACGGTGAGCCCGGGTCGGACAGGCGGGCCCAATTCACGCCCTGGAATTGGCTCGGGTTCAAGCCCACATTCGCGGCCGATGTCGTCGTAACCAAGCATTGTGCAGTGCGCGTTATCGCCGTCGACAGCAAGACGCCGGCAACGAAAATAGCGCCTATCGCGCCGAATTGTACCCTAGTTCGCGACTGCATCACTGAAGTTCCTTTCATACGGCGGGAGGCCCGCTTAAGCTTGTTTGGCCTAGATTGTAGGCGAGTGCACACAGTCGTCCGGCCGCTCTTTGTCGCTTGCTTGCCGTCCAATCCGATTCGATTCGACGATGGCTTCCTGCCATTTTGGCATGGCGAAAGCTGCTCTACTCCCAATTTTCAGGTCGCGCGCATAGCTCAATGAGAGGGTTACGATTGATTGACAGTCGGAATTATATAGTTCACGACGGATGGCCGGTCTTGCTATCTCAAACCAGCCACGCCGTCTCTCGCAGTTGGGGACTTTGGCGCCACCACGTCAACCGGCCAAAAGCCAACCGGCATTGATCGCGATCGGTACCCTGAAACGGGCTTCAGTCCAATGTTCTCCTTGAATGAGCGCCCAATCGCCAATGCGCATTTCCAGGGGCGGGAGTTCTGGAAAAGCGCATTGGCATGACGTCGTCAAATAAGTGAAGTACTCGCGATGCCGGGTTGATTTGTCTTAATACTATTTCTAAAATAGCTATTTTAAGCATATAATGCAGCCATGACGAAAGATCCCCGACACCGCGATCTTTTCCCTGGAGCTTTGGAGATGATGATTCTCCAGTCGCTGTCTTTCAAACCCATGCACGGGTATGCCCTGGTCAAGCATATCCAGCAGGTCTCCGACAGCCTGCTGCAGATTGAAGAAGGCTCTCTCTACCCGGCCTTGCAGCGCATGCTCAAGGAGGGCTGGCTGGCGTCAGAAGCCGGACTTTCCACAAAGGGCCGCCCCACCCGAATCTATCGCCTGACCAGAACTGGCCGAAAGCATCTGAAGCAGGAGATATGCAGTTTCGAACAGATGTTCGCTGGCATTACCCGCGTGTTAGCGACCGCCAAAGAGTAAATGCCCAAAAGCAAGAACGATCCACAAAGAAGGTTGAGAATATGACACGCTGGATTCGTCAGCTGTTCACTCGCTCACGCCGCTACGAAGACATCTCCACCTCGATCCGCGAGCACCTGGAAGAAAGGGTCGATGAACTGATGGAATCAGGAATGAAGCGCACGACAGCCGAACAAACCGCTCGGAGAGAGTTTGGCAACGTCGCCTTGGTAGAGGAACGTAGCCGCGAGGTCTGGCAATGGAGTTGGCTCGAATCCTTATGGGCCGACGCGAAATATGCCTTACGCCAGATGCGGCGCTCTCCAGGATATGCGGCAACCGTGATCGCCACGCTGGCACTCGGCATTGGCGCCGCCGCGACAATGTTTACCGTTGTGGATCATGTGCTCCTGCGTCCCACACCGTATCGCGAGGCCGGCAAGCTGGTGGCGCTTGAAGAGACGGACGGGTCTGACTATTCATGGCTGGTGCCTTGGTTGGACATCGCGGAGTGGCGCGCACAAAGCCGGTCCTTCGATCAGATCGAGTTCGCGGCACGATTGAATGGGCGGAATTACCTGAACGATAATGCGACGGCCTTGCAGGTGGATGCTGAGAGAGTCAGCAGCGGCCTCTTCCAAATGCTCGGCATCCGGCCATCCATGGGCCGTGACTTTGATCCGCATGCGCCGGAAAGCAACACCGGCACGATTGTGTTGAGCAACGTGATCTGGAAAGAGGTCTTCGGCGGTGACCGGGGAATCCTCGGCAAGATCATCAAAATCAACAATGATAGCTACACCGTTGCGGGCATCATGCCGCCCGGCTTCCGTTATCCGGTGGGCTCCGGTGCGGCACCTCAGGTGTGGTTGCCCATTCAATTGGATAGCGACGACAAGGGTGGCCGGGGGTTCAAGGCCATGCAATACAACGTCCTGGCACGCCTTCACCCAGGGGTGACCCTGGCAAGCTCCAACGCGGAGATGGTCCTTATCCAGAAGCGCGTGGCAGCCGAATATGCCGACGCTACTCTGCGAAAGGACCACAGCATGGTCCGCGTCGAGCCTTATGCCGCGACACTCGTGAAGAACGATGCCCGCCGCGCTTTACTTGCGTTGCTCGCTGCTTCTGGCGTGCTGTGGCTCATCGCCGTGGTGAACGCGACCAATCTCATGCTGGCGCGCAGTACCGCGCGTCAGCGCGAAATCGCCATGCGCGGAGCGCTCGGCGCGAGCCGCTGGCGGGTGATGCAGCAGATGATGGTTGAGGGACTGATGCAGAGTTCCGCAGCCGCGACGCTGGGCATAGGCCTCACTTTAGGCTCGGTGCGGTTGCTTGCGCACGAACTGAAACAGACTCTGCCAGTCCCGGCCCCGGCGAGCCCAGACCTATGGATACTCATCGCTCTAGTAGTCATGACGGTGGTTTCTGCTTTGCTTTCGACCGCGTGGCCAGCCTTCCTGGCGGTGCGCGCCCCTATCGAGCCTGCATTGAAGCAAGGTGGCTTGCACTCTGGCATCGGGCGGCGGCACCACCTCATGCGCGGCGCGCTGGTGGCTGTGGAGATCGCTCTGTCGCTGACGCTCGTGGCAGTTTGCGGGCTATTGTTGCGCTCCGTCTACGCGCTACGCCATGTCCCGCTGGGCTTTCGCACCGATCACATTCTAGTTGCCAACCTCAACATCCCCACCTATCGCTTTTCCGATCAAAACATGACCGCTACGCTCTACAAGCCGCTGCTCGAGCGGGCCCAGCATCTGAATGGCGTTGCGAGGGCGGGCCTCATGAGCCAAGTGCCGCTTGGCAAGACCTTCGTCATTCATCTCGAGCTGAGCATGAACGGCCGCAAGATCGTTGCCGTTATGAAAGCCGTAAGCCCCGATATCCAGAAGGTCTTCGGCTTCCACATGGCGGCAGGTCGGTTCTTCGGGCCGGAAGACACTCTGACCTCAGAGCCGGTGATCGTCGTGAACCAGGCCTTCGCGCGCGAGTATTCGCCCGATAAGCATGACCCCGCAGCCATCCTGGGAACGAAGCTGTTGAGGCTGAACAAAAACGCGCCAGCGCTTGTGATTGGTGTGCTCGACGATGAACGGCAGAAGGCCGTGACGGATCCGGCCGTTCCGGAAGTCGAGTTCACGATCCCTCAGATCACTCCGGAGAGCGGTTTCTATTCCCCGCTGGAAGGCATCGCCATGGATCTGGCTGTACGAACTGACCGGCCGACTGCCGAGATGATCCCAGAACTGAAGACCGTCTTGCGTCAAGCAAGCCCCGAGTTCCAGGGCGCAACCATCACCACCATGGATCAAATCGTAGAAGACTCTTTTGGCAGCCAGCGGCTGGCAGCCTACCTGCTAGAGTTCTTCGGCGGCTCGGCCCTGCTGCTGTGTATCACTGGCCTTTATGGATTGCTGGCCTACGTCGTGACCCTGCGGATACGGGAACTTGGCGTGCGCGTCGCGCTGGGGGCGTCGCGAGGAAATCTGCTTTGGCTGGTCATGCGCCAGGCTGGAGCTATGCTTATTGTCGGTGTGGCGCTGGGCTCTGGCCTCGCCCTGGCCTCAGGGCGACTGGTGCGCGGATTTCTATACGGCGTGAGCGCGTACGATGGCTGGACGCTCGGCGCAGCGGCGATGCTTCTCTTCATGACCGGATTGGCAGCAGCCTATCTACCCGCGCGACGGGCCGCAGGAGTGGACCCCATGAAAGCGTTGCGGGCGGAATAGCAACCAAGTTTCACTAGATTTTGCCAAACAGGTGGAATGGATTCAATCAGTGGTAAATCGCCTGCGCGGGTAATGGCAAGACGCCGAACTGTTGCACGTGATAGTCAATGTGTTTGCCAAGGCGCGAAAGGACTGGGAACAAGCCTTCGGTGTAGAATCTGCGACTGTGATCACTACTGCGCATATCAGGACTTTTTTGTTTGTGTCATGTCTGATGGCGCGCGCCATCATGCCTCTCCTGGCTCAAAGCAAACCATATTCATGTGAATCAAATGATCCTTTTCGATTGCCAGAGCTCTCGGCTAAGGATGGCTCATCGGTGCTTTGCACGGGGATTGTCGATGCCAGTTCCGGTAGGCGAGTCAGCCCCGAGCGCGAGCTGAAATTGGTTATCCAACAAAAGCCGCGGACCAGCACTTCGTATCGCGCGCATGAAGCTCTAACGTGGATGTATTTCCGTATGGGGCAATATCGCAAAGCCAATGCACAACTGGAACAAATACTGGCCGAGCAGCCGGATGCGGACGATGCCAAATCCGCGCATTCTCTGTTTGCGACGCTTGCTCAGTATCCAGACCAAGCCGTTGCAGAGAGCCATTCATCCGCCGAGCGCAGCGAGACCACGGGCAATAACTTGTTTCTCCCGGTAACGGTGAACGGCGTTGGCGGAAGCTACATTATTGATACGGGGAGCAATATTTCGATCATCTGCGAATCAGAGGCGCACAGGATGCACCTGCAAATTGAACGCACCGCAGAAAAGGTATCCGGCGCAGTTGGACTGCAGAAAAGGTATCCGGCGCAGGTGGACTGCAGTCGTCATACAGCGCAAGCGTCGCCGATGCGCCAGATTTGTGGATTGGAAGAACACATCTCCGCCATGTGGCGGTAGGGCGATTCAGCTCGTGGCTCCTGAGTCGTCACCAAACGGACGTTACCAAAAAAGGTGCAACTTCCGGATGGGCGGTGATTGGCTCAATGCCCGTCCAATGATCGGGCGGACGGGCGACAATTCTCTCGGAGCGCCATCCCTGTGCAGCTTGGCCTGTTTAACCTTGCGGCGCGTTCCCTCGTCACAGGGGAACCTGGAAGGTAGGTATTGAGATGGTTATGAAACCGCAATTCATTTCGCACCCCTTTGCGCCGAAGGAAGGAGTCTCCTGCCAATCCATTGACCGCCGGCGCTTCCTGCAGTATGCGGCGGGGGTTGGAGCGATGGCGAGTCTCGGCAGACACGGCTTGGGCCAGAGTCAAAGAGATGTCGCAATTGCCGGTGCCCAACTCGATCGCACATCTGCGTCGACCGATTCGCGCATGCCCGATGGAACCGAGTTTGTCTCCTGGGAACAGCCCCTGAAATTCTCGAAGACCTACTATGTAGACAATCAATCTGCAAAGGCCGAAGACAACGGACCAGGCACTAGAACACGGCCGTTCCTGACAATCAACAAGGCGGCGCAGGTTCTCCAACCCGGAGAGCGCGTTGTCATCGCTTCGGGCACTTACCGTGAGTGCGTCCGTCCGCTTCGCGGCGGCACGAGTCCGGCGCAAATGATCAGCTACGAGGCCGCGCCGGGCGCAAGAGTCTTTATCAAAGGCTCTGAAATCCTGAAGGAGGGTTGGCAGCAAGAGTCCATTCCGATCGGGTTTCGTGGCTTTGGAGGCCCGGCCAGCGAGAGTTCAAGCGAAGTCACTGGATGGCGTCACGAACTCTTAGGCGCGCTGTTCCCCGATGCCTATCAGCCCTTTGCCCTGGCGAGCATTATGGGCCAGTGGCAATGGCTGGATCCCAGAACGGTCGACATGGGTCCGTTTCTCCGCCGCCGCGGATTAGTATTCGTCGATGGCAAGCCCCTTGAGCCGATGGAGCAGCTGCGCGAATTGGCACTCCCGCATCTGCAACCGACCCCGGATTATGCGATTCCCGCCACTCCACAAAACGGGCTGCCACCGCGCCGTCGGGGCGGACCGATCATGCAAGAGGTCGGGGGCTCACCTGATGCCCGATTCTGGGTGGAGGATTCGGGGACCGCGATTCACGTCCGCTTGGAATCGGGGACGCCCGCCGACCACCTCATCGAAGTGACCACTCGGCAGCACGTCTTCATCCCCGCGCAAAGCGGGATAAGCTTCATCCGGATTAAGGGAATCACTTTCCAGCATGCCGGCAATGCTTATCCGTTTCCGCAGTATGGCATGGTCTCACTTTCCGGCGGCGATCACTGGATTCTCGAAGACAACTCCATTGAGTGGGCGAACGGTGTGGGCCTGGACATCGGCCGGGATGGAAATAGCGGGATCGCGCAACACGCCGGCGCTTCGCAGATTCTCCGTCGCAATACCTTCCGCTATTGCGGCGTCGAAGCAATCGGCGGCATGGGGACCACCAGCACGCTGGTCGAGGACAATCTGATTGAGTGGTGCGGTTGGGCCGATGTCGAACGCGGGTGGGAGGCAGCCGGAGCTAAGTTCCACTTCAGCCGCAACCTGCTCTTTCGCCGGAATGTACTCCGGCACATCCGCCACGCCAACGGGATCTGGCTCGACAGCGGCAACGTCAATTGCCGCGTCTGCTGCAACATTTTCGCCGACGTCCTCACCGTCAGTGCCGCCGTACACATGGAAATGAACCTTGAACAGAATCAGATCGACAACAACGTCATTTGGAATGTTCGAAACGCCGAGCCGGGCACGCCCGGCCAGAGAGGATGCGCAGGTTCGGGTGTGTTCATCAACGCCAGTGACCATCTGACCATCGCGCAGAACCTGATAGGCAGGTGCAACAATTCCGGTGTTTTTGCTATCACTCGCCCGGATCGCGCGCGAAGCGGAACGGGCCAGCAGAACAACATCTATAACAACATCTTTGCCAGTTGCGGTAAGTCCGCCATCGTGTTCTTGAACCAGAACAACGAGGCTGACGGCAACCTTTATGTCTCGATGCCGAACGGGTTTCTGGGATTTCTTACAGGAGACTCAAAGCAATGGGTCGACCTGCCGAGCTGGCGCGAAGCGCACGGTTGGGACAAAAACGGGAGCTCAGCTGACATGCAGATCGACTTTGATCCTGATCGCCTGGAGCTGACGATAAGTAACGGTCAGCCGTTCCCAAAGGTAGGTGTTTTCGATCATCTTGACAGGGATATGCTCGGCAACCTGACCGGAGATACCCGAGTTCCGGGCCCTTTAGCCGATCCAGGCGCGAAGCTCGTTTTGCCGCTTGATCCTCGCTCGATTCCGGAGCCGGCAAGATCGGCTGCCATGTGATTTCTTCGCGCAAAAGATCTGATTTCGAGGACGATTTTGTTCGATCTCGGTCCGACGGAACGTTCTTTTCAAAGTGGAAACAAGGAGAATTGATATGCTCATGAACCGACGCGAGTTCCTTGCCGCCTCAGTTGCGGGCGCCGCTTCGTTGCAGAACGGAATGACCGCTTTTGCCGCGCCGGCAAGCGATTTGAAGGTCGCGATCGATGCCTCAAAGATCGGCAGTCCTATTAGCCCGCTTATTTTCGGCGGTTACATGGAACCTGCGACAACGCAAGTCTGGGCGGAGATGCTGACGGACAGAAAGTTCGCCAACCCCATTTCAAGCGCTGTCGCCGCAACGCCAGCGAATTCGTATTTCCGCAGGTTTTCAGGCGAGCCATTCAAACCGGTCGGGCCGAATGGAACAGTCGAAATGGACACCGAGAATCCGTTTGTCGGCCAACACAGTCCGCGTATCAGGCTCGACGGACCCGAGCCCCGTGGCATTCAGCAATCCAAGCTGCGCGTCGCAGGCGGGAAGATCTACGAAGGGCGCATCTATCTTGCGGGCGATCCGGGCACCAAGGTCATAGTCCGTCTCGTCTGGGGAACGGGAGCGAGCGATAGTCACACCGTCGTCATTTCACCTCTATCGCGCGACTACAGGAAATTCCCCCTAAAGTTTACTCCGGCGATCGACACCGACGATGCGCGCCTGGAAGTGCTGGGAATCGGCAGCGGCTCGTTTCACGTCGGAACCGTTTCGCTGATGCGTGCCGATAATGTGCAGGGATTCCGCGCCGGTATGGTTCGGCTTTACAAGGACGCTGGATTCAAGATGTTCAAGTGGCCCGGCGGCAATTTTGTCTCCGCCTATGACTGGCGTGATGGTGTTGGCGACCGAGACAAGCGCCCGCCGCGGCTGCAACCGATGTGGTCTGACAGAGTGGAATCAAACGATGTCGGCCTTCACGAGTTGGTTGCACTCTGCACGCTGGTGGGAGCCGAGCCGGATCTGGCGGTAGACAGCGGATTCGGTTCAGCACGTGACGCGGCCGAGCAGGTGGAGTACTGCAACGGTTCAGCGGCAACGCGCATGGGCAAAATGCGCGGGGACAACGGCCATCCTGAGCCCTTCAATATTCGTCTCTGGACGATTGGCAACGAAATGTACGGTCCTTGGCAGTTCGGCCACATGTCGCTCGACCAGTATTGGGTTAAGCATAACTACATCGTCGGTGCCATGAAGAAGGTGGACCCCACCATTAAGGTGGTTGTCTCCGGTGCCAGCGTCTGCGAGAAGTCGGTCGGCGGCGCGGAAAAGAAAAACAACTTTTTTCCGAGCATCTGGGAGCCCCCGATCACTGAAACATTGCCCTATGAATTTGGCAGCATCTTTGACTGGGACGGCTGGCTGCTCGAAAAGTGCGCCGGCAACATCGACTTTCTCTCCGAGCACACCTACGCGTATCCTGACCTCGCCTTCAGTTCGGAGAAGCAGCTGTTTGTGGATGTCCAGGATCCGCTGCATTTCCGCGCCCGAAGACTGGCCAACCGCATCGGCGGGGCATTTGAGGCGTGGGACAAATATGTTGAAAAAATGCCTTGGTTGAAAGAGAAGAACATCAAGTTCATCTTTGACGAATGGGGCAATCGACTGCGCTCCGCGTCCGGCGCTAACGGCGGCTTCGCGCAGCAATCCGGAATGTTGATGCCGCTTTCGTATGCGCTCTGCCTGCACGAGATGTTTCGACACTCCGATATGATCGGCGCGAGTTGCGCGACCGGTGGGCTGCGCCTTTTGACCGACCACACCGGTGAGGCGGTCGGGCTTACGGCCGAGGCAACGGTGATGAAGCTGCTGCAGACCCACTTTCTCAACGCTCTGCCAGTTCCCGCGGATGGCGATTCGCCGCAGCAGTTGGTGCCTGGCACGGCATTTGTCGATCGCGGGACGAAGCCTACAGGAAGCGCTACGTATCCTCTGGATGTCTTGGCTGCGTTCTCGGGCGATCGCAAGAAGTTCCTCATTTCCGCTGTCAATCCGACGGAAGAGAGCCACAGCCTTGCTTTGAAAATCGGAGGCGTTAAACTGCGCGACCGGGGCTATCTGTTTCAGATCGCTCCTCCCAGTGCGGGCTCGACCAATGAAGTCGGCAAGGAACCCGCTGTCACAATCGTCACAACGGCGCAGGATCGAATCCCGGAAACCTTGCAGGCGCCCCCCGTGAGCATCAGCCTCTATGAATTCGATGTTGTCTGAGGACTTATCGCAGGGCTGCCACCCTACAGCAACCCATCCAAGATCGCGAAGCCTGTTCGTATCGCCAATGGCGATGCTCGATTCGGGCGATTGGATGCCTGAATCCAGCATGTGCATACCGGACATGAGCCTCGAAAAAATGTCCTTGACAGTTCCTTAAGCTTCTTTATAGCCTGCGTGACCTCTGGGAAGATGGTTCGATAATCGTTCCCCAATATTCAAGGCTATAAACAAATGGGTATACGTTTACCGACTGGCATGAACGAGGCCGGATTGCAGAAACAAGCTCCGGAAAGGTGGCTTACTTTTCACGGAGGTTGCCCCCAGGCAAAAAGTGCGTCACGGCTCTTTCGGGCGTCGAAACTGCGTGAGAGGAGCTCGCAGGTACGGCGCTCTGGATTTCAACCATTCCATTGAACCAGTGAAAAGACCCCAGAGCGCTTCATTCCCAGGAATCAGGAAATGGGCCGAGTTGTCGAATCGAATTGGAAGAGGCTGCTTTAGCAGCGGAGGCAGAGGCAATCATGACGAAGAATAGCGTCTATCGCGCATCCCGAGGCGTATGCGTTGCGCCATACCTTGTCGCAATCCATTCAGAAAGAATTGGCACATCGGCGTCTTGTCGCGCCGGCAGAGTAAACGTATTCCCGCGAGGTCCGCTCGCTTTGTTGACTCGCATTTTGTTTGCGGTGCTGTTCGTGATCATGTCGTCTGCCTGCCTCTCGGCGCAGACCTCTGGAACTATTTCAGGACATATTTCGGATGCAACTGGCGCCGTGATTCCCAATGCTGCCATCACGCTCACCAACGTGTCCGAGGGCACCTCCCGCAGCACCGTTACGACCGGAACAGGCGATTACTCCTTCCCCGACGTACCGCCCGGCCTTTACAAGATTCAGGTGAAGTGCCAGGGTTTTAAGACTACCGTCAGCAGCGGTTTCCAGGTCGATGTGCAGCAGTCGATGCGTCAGGACTTCACGCTGGCCATTGGCACGGTGACGCAATCGGTGACCGTCGAGGCAGCGGGCGCGTTGCTTCAGGTCGAAAATTCGACGGTTGGAACCGTGGTCGAAAATGAAGCCGTCAACGAACTCCCGCTGAACGGTAGAAACTATCTGTCGCTCGTAGCGCTATCGTCCAACGCCAATACGTTGTCACCGGCCTCGGGCCAGGCAGGCTCGCGCCTGGGCGGCGACCGCGCCAGCCAGGCGATTTCGGTAGGTGGTCAACGCATCATGTTTGACTACTACACCCTTGACGGAGTGAACAACACCGATCCGGATTTCGTTACATATGTCGGGCTGCCCTCTCTTGACGGCATTCAGGAATTCAAGGTGCAGACAGGCGTGTATCCGGCGGAGTTCGGGCACGAGGCGTCGCAGGTAAACGTGGTCAGCAAGAGCGGCACCAATGCCTTTCACGGCTCGATGTACGATTTCATCCGCAACAATACCGCCGACGCAAATCCCTATTACTTCCCGTATAACGCCGCGCCTCTCAAGGTATTCCCTTACAAATGGAATGATTACGGATTTGAAGCCGACGGCCCCATCTGGATTCCAAAGATCTATAACGGACGAGACAGGTTCTTCTTCATGGTCGACGACGAGTGGCGGAAGACTCGTTCCACCGGCCAGGGGAGTGCCGTCGTACCCACCGCCGCAATGGCCGGGGGAAACTTTCAGGGCTACACGGGCCCAACTGGCAGCCCAATCACGATCTACGACCCGGCAACCGGAGACGCCAACGGCCTGGGCAAAACGCAGTTCATGTGCAACGGACAGGCGAACGTCATCTGCGCCAACCGCATTGCCCCCCAATCCACCGCCTTGCTGGCGTATCTCGGGACGAGCGCGACGCTGCCGACCTATAACGCCAGCGGCGCAGCCAACGCAAATTATTCATACACCACAATGTCGCCGCAGAACCGCCAAAGCTTGACCGTGCGTGGAGACTACATTCAATCGCAACGCTCGCAGTTTGCTTTCCGCTACAGCTCCGGGACCGAAAACATTATCACAACAGGATTGTTGGGAGCGGGAAGTAAGATCGTCACCAACTACTACCAGTACATGGGTTCCAATACCTGGACGCTCACGCCCCACGTGGTGAATGAGGCGCGGTTTGGCTACACACACTTCTTCAACTCGCTCGGCCTGCTGTCGGTTTACACAAATGACGTGGTCGACTCGATCAAGATCCCGGGCCTCGGTGGCGGTGATCCATCCACATGGGGTATCCCGGCAATGTCGTTTAACAGTGGGCCGACGGGCACAACAAAGAACATCTGGACCAGCTTCGGCGATCTCGGCGGAGATGGACCCTACGTTGTAACTGACCCCACGTGGCAAATTGTCGACAATGTTTCCTGGGTCAAGGGCAAGCACGATCTGCGATTTGGCTTCGAGTACAACCGGCAGACGTTCAACCAGCTAGGCAATCAGTTCTCGCGTGGGCAATTCAGCTCCGAACCTCTTGCCACCGCTCTCGATTCCGGCGCGCCTGGGAGCATTACGCTTTCCGGAGGGGATGCCCTTGCCGACTTTTTGCTCGGCGATCTTTATCAGTCAACAGTGGCCGTAGCGGTGGCCGACGCGAACTACGTGCGCAACGTGTGGGCCTTTTATGGAGAGGACAACTACAAGGTTCTCCCCAACCTCACCATCTCAGCCGGCCTCCGGTACGAGCTGACTCCACCATGGAACGATACCTTTGGCAACAACTTCAACGTGGACATTCAGCAGATGCCCAAGAGAGGTGACATCAGTACCACATATTCGCAGAGTCAGTGGCCCTTCTATGTGCGCCAAGGGAATTGCACCCCTGCAAATGTGTATCAGGGCCTTGCAATCCGATGGACAACGACTCTCGGACCGCCGCCCGTTTGCAGCAATGGCATATTTCCTAACGGCCCGCTCCTTGATTCCAAGTTCACCAATTTGGCGCCGCGCTTCGGTATCTCGTTCTCCCCGACCGCTAAGCTGGTCATTCGCACCGGCTATGGCATTTTCTTCAGCCAGGATATCGGCAACGCGTATTTCGACATGGCGCGCAATATTGCCGGACGCGTGACGGTGACGAATACCGACTCCACGACCGGAACCTTCGGGAACTCCAATCTGACTTGGGCGAACGCTTCCCCGGGGGCCGGAGGAGGTGCCATCTCCAATCTCGGACCCACCACCGCGTTCTCGAACGCCGTCACTCATAAGACCACCTACACCGAACAGTACATGCTCAACATCCAGCAGCAGGTGGGACAGAATTGGTCATTCGAGCTGGGGTATCTCGGTGGAGTCGACCGGCATCTTTACGGGTTCCTGAATGCAAATCAGGCCACACCATACGGGTACATCGGCACCGGCGCCTCAAGTTCAGTCGCTTCGCGTACTCCGTTCGCCAACATGGGTGGAATCCAGTATGTGCACGACATGGGGTCGGGCAACTACAACGCATTCAGCGCCAAAGCCACAAAGCGTTTCAGCAACGGCCTCAACGTATTAGCTTCATACACGTGGGGCAAATCTCTTGACGATACCAGTGGAGTCCGCAATCAGGGGAACGACAACCTATATCCTCAGGACAGCGAGTGTATCCAATGCGAATATGGCCGCTCCGCCTTCGATGTGAAGAATCGCTTGGCAGGCTCCGTGCTTTACGTTTTGCCGATCGGGCCTGGGCAGCTCTTGAAGACGAACAAACTTCTAGGCGAGTTCATCGGCGGTTGGCAAGTGGGCGGCATCTTCACCCACCAGACCGGCGTCGTGGGCACTCCGCTGCTCGGCATTGACAACGCCAGTATCGCTTCTGCATTCGGTAACTTCGACCGTCCCAACCCGACCGGCCAGAGTCCCTACCTTAAAGGCAGCGCAAGGACCCTCAACGACTGGGTGAACAAGGGTGCCTATGCTGAAGCGGCGCCGGGATTCTTCGGGACGGTGCAACGTGGGAGCTTCATTTCGCCGGGATTGACCGACTTCGATGCGTCCTTGCACAAAGACTTCGCGATGCCCTACAGCGAAAAGCATTTGCTGTCTATCCGCTTCGAAGCCTTCAATGCCCTCAACCACCCCAACTGGAACGAGCCCACGTTGACTTACACTTCGTCAACCTTCGGACGTATTACCGGTACTCCCACCGGAACCGCAACGGGCGCCATGCGTCAATTGCAACTGGCGGCGAAGTACCAGTTCTAAGTAGGCGCCAGACTGTCCCGCGGCTCGGCTTGATCGCTGCGCCGCGGGGTGAAACTTCACGACACGAGAAATCGGCTTTTCGGCGCTGCGTCATCGCGACTGCCAAACGCCCATCTATATTTACTTTGACGAGAAGTCGGGAAACCGAAAGTTACTCAAAGTCAGCGTCCGAGAAGGCGCCCATGCTTGTTACACCACCAGTCCCGCTCCTGCACGATCGGTGGCGCATCGCCGAGCAGTGCGCAGAGACGGTCGGCGAAACGGGCGCCCTACGGCATTTCAGAGGACGCCGGCGCCAGGCCGAGATCGACACCGAGCGCGGCCTGATTCTGGTCCGTATTGCAGAGGTGAGGTGCTTGCCCGACCCAGCAGCCCACCGCTGGGACTCCATGAGCAGGGCGTCGAAGTCCCCGCCGCGCGCAATGACGCGCTGGCGCCCGACGTCCCTCACTCCATTCTTTCAGGCGGCGTCCTCGAAGTGCGCGATCTCGCCGCCAAACTCTTCGGCGCCGGGCGGCGGTTTCTATTCGATTGGCTCAAGGCATTGCCGGCGCCGCCCAACCCCGCGTCCAACAATTTGAAATCACGGTCCTCACAAAACTGGCTCCGGCCGCGACTTATTTTTCCCGGCAAAGGCACAGAAGCATTGGCCGCATTCACTGTTCGATCCCGTAACAGGGAATATAAATTCCCTGATATCCCGAAAAAATTCGCTGTTCTTTTCTTGCGCAGATGCTCCTCTCAGTCGGCCAAATACATCGAATATCGAGGCTTACAGCTGGTTGAGCTCCCCAAAGGCCTTCTGAAAACTGACGATTTCCCCGAAGAATTCCCCGTTAGCAGGGAAAGACAGCCAGAGAGCGGTTCGCACCTGACTGCACACACCGCCAGCATTGCCTTAGGCAGTCGCACTGGCGCACAAGAGAATCTCTTCCACATTCAAGCTACGGGTAGGTCACTTGCCCAAGAACGACAGGCCGCTTTGCACCGGTGGCTTTGGGTACGTTGCCCGGTAAGCGATGCCAGGTGTGCCAGGCGAGAAGTGCGAATGCCATCGCCTCCTTGGCCTCGACGGGCACGCCGAAGTCTCCGCTTGCTGACAGCTTGCATCCCATAGGCTCGAGTTTCGCGGCGAGCATGGCCATGAGCGTCCTGTTGCTGGCTCCGCCGCCGGAAACGATGAAATCGACGCCGGCAGTTCGCATTTGAGGACGAACAAACTTCTTGTAGCTTCGCGCGATTGTTTCTGCCGTGAGCGCCGTCGCCGTTGCCAGCGCATCCTCGGGCCGTTTACTGTTCCTCTTGCAATCGGCAAGAAAACTCGCTGCGTATTCGCGCCCAAACTGCTCGCGGCCTGCTGTGCGCGGCGGCTTCAGGTTGAAGTAGGGATTGCTGAGCGCCTTGCTGAGTACCGGCTCAAGCACCTTGCCTCGCGCTGCGAACTTACCGTTGGGATCGAATCGCCGGCCGAAAAGCTTCTGCGCCAGCGCGTCGATAACCATGTTCCCAGGGCCGGTATCGAAGGCGATCGCTTCATCTGCCCCGCTCCGCGGTGGGATTGCAGTGAGGTTGGCGATGCCGCCAATGTTCTGCAGCACCCTGCCGCGTTTCGAGTCCGCAAAGAGCGCGTAATCCAGCAGCGGAACCAGCGGCGCGCCCTGGCCGCCGGCCAGCATGTCCGCGGGGCGAAAGTTTGAAACTACCGGCACTCCGGCCGCCGCGGCGATCGCCGCCGCTTCACCCAATTGCCATGTGCATGCGAAACGCCGGCCTGCATAGGCTTCCGCTCGCGGCTGATGATAGAGGGTCTGCCCGTGACAGCCAACCAGGTCGATCTGGAACCTGTGCCGTTTGAGCGTTGCCTTTACCGCCTCGGCATAGGCAAGCCCCAGGCGCCAGTTGAGGCGCGCCAGCTCCGCCGTCGAAGTCAATGCCGCGTTCATTGCGGCGAGCACAGCACGTCGCAGAGCGGCGGGGAATGCAAAGTTCTCATGAGCCAGAAGAGTCAGCTTCAGTCGCTCCTTCAGCTGCACAATCCGGACCAGAGCCACGTCGATCCCATCAGCCGACGTGCCACTCATGATGCCGGCAACCGTCATCGTCTTCGCAGGCATTCCCAGAGACTCCAAATTTCAGCTACGATTCGCTTGAATTGTACTGGTCGAGAGGGATGCTCGAATACCAAGACTGCCCGTATGCTCGAAAAGCCAGTGCATTCCGAGCCGCGTTGGATACGGCACAAAAGCAAAGGTTGTGGCCGACGCCATGATTTGTAGCGGCAATCATTTGTAACCACAAGGCCGCTTGGTGCGTCTCAATGGATGCGAATTGAATTTTCGGAGGTCCGATGCTTCGTTCCAATTCTTTTTACCTCGCAATGGCTTGCGCGGGCTTGTGCGTAATGGTCGGAGCCATTGGCCTAAGCCGTTGGAGTGGAGCGCAGACCAGGGGCGGTATACCGGCACCCACTGACGATGCGCCTCTTGCGCAGCACCCTGGCAAAGAGACGGCCGTCTTTGCCGGCGGATGCTTTTGGGGAACGCAGGCTGTATTCGAGCGAGTGAAAGGCGTGGTGGCGACAACCGCTGGCTACTCAGGCGGCTCTGCGGACACGGCTACCTATGCGCAGGTGACAACGGAAACCACCGGCCACGCCGAATCTGTAAAAGTCGTCTTCGATCCCTCGAAGATCACATATGGAAAACTTCTGCAGATCTTTTTCTCGGTCCATGACCCGACGCAATTGAATCGGCAGGGGCCGGATGTCGGAACGTCATACCGTTCGGCGATTTTCTACAGCAGCGAAGAGCAGAGGAAGATTGCCTCCGAATATATCGCTCAGCTCGACGCGGCTAAGGCGTTCAAAAAACCAATTGTGACGCAGGTGGTTCCGCTGAAAGGCTTTTACGACGCCGAGTCGTACCACCAGGACTACGCTCTGCATCATCCCGACAATCCGTATATTCAAGTCTGCGACCGGCCCAAAATCGAGACGCTCCGCAAGGAGTTCCCCGACCTGTTCCAGGAATACACGGGCAGATGAAGGCGTGAAGCCCGGCCCACGCGATTCCCGCCGCCGCGATGCGAATGCCGCCGCGAAACGAATGCGGCCTGGGCTCAGCTCTCGATGGTCACGAACTTCGCATTCATTTGCGCCTTGAGCACCAGTTCGGCCGCTAGCAGGCATTCATCGGGATTTTGCGCCGTGTGGGTGCGGTTCACAATGTCGGCCACAAACTGGGGGCCAAATGGCAGAGGCATGGCGTTGCAGTCAATGTACCGCGCCTGTTTGCCGTCGACGAGGTAGAGATTGTTGCCCTGGTGGCTCACACCGATGTTTGTATATTTGCGGATTTCGATGTAGCCGTCGGTGCCGAGAATGAAGAGACGCCCGTCGCCCCACGTTCCCACGCCATCGGGTGTGAACCAGTCGAGACGAACGTAGCCAAAGCCCTTGTTGCCGCGCAGCACCATGTCGCCAAAGTCCTGGAAGCGCGGATGCTCGGGATGGCGCACGTTGGCAATCTGCGATTCAACCACCTGGGCCTCGGTCGATCCCGTATAGAAGAGAAACTGATCCACCTGATGCGAGCCGATGTCGCACAGAATCCCGCCGTACTGTTCGGGATTCCAGAACCAGTCGGGCCGTCCCGAACCTCCGCCCGCGGTGCCTCCATGCTGAAAAATCTGATGCGGTGCAATATTGATGGTTTGGATCACCTTGCCGATTGCGCCCTGGCGCACCAGAACGCCTGCGTAGACCGCGGCTTTCACTTCAAGCAGTTCGCTGTACATGATGGCGTA